>JAQVFR010000022.1 GCA_028697145.1 Actinomycetota bacterium
GAGATGTACAAGTCCAAACTGACCACGCCCGAGGATGTGGCGGCGGTGATCAAGAGCGGGGAACACGTCTTCGCGAGCGGCGCCTCGTCGACGCCGGTGGCCATCCTCGAGGCCATATTCGACCGCGCCGTGGCCGGGGAGTTCGAGGACGTGCAGCTCGGCAGCTTCATCATGCTGGCTAACGTCTTCAAGGTGCTGCAGCCGGAGCTGCAGAGGAACCTCCTCATCGACAACTATTACACTTCGCCGCTCGACCGCAAGGCCCTGGCGGACGGGCTGATGACCCACACCCCCTATCACTTCCACCGCGTCACCAAGCAGGCGGTCCACGATTCTGGTTACCGCAAGCTCATGGTGCAGGTGGGCCCCATGGACAAGCAGGGTTACCTCAACCTGGGGCTCTTCGCAAACTACCTGGACGTGGTGAACGAGCTCGACGGCGTTTACGTGGAGGTGAACGAGGAGCAGCCCATCGTGCACGGGCCGAACTGGCTGCATATCTCCCAGGTAGACAAGGTGGTGGAGAACAGCCACCCGGTGTTCGCGCTCCCGCCCGATCCCGTCACGGAGAGGGACCACGCGATCGCGGAGAACATCATCGACCTCATCGAGGACGGCTCCACCGTCCAGTTGGGCATCGGGGGCACGACCAACGCCATCGGCGAGCTGCTGGTAAGAAGGAAGCACCTGGGGTGCCATACCGAGATGATCGGCGACGCCTACATGAATCTCTTCGAGGCCGGGGCCCTGGACAACACGGTGAAGAGCCTGCATCCGCACCAGATGCTCTGCCACTTCTGCCTGGGTTCCCAGGATCTCTATAACTGGCTTGACGATAATCCGATGGTCTACCTCTCGCCGATAAGCTACAACAACGACCCTTACCTCATCGGGCGCAATGACAACATGGTCTCCATCAACACCACCATCGAGATCGACATCACCGGCCAGTGCGCGTCCGAGTCCTTCGGCCCCATCCAATACACGGCCACGGGCGGGCAGGTGGACTTTACGCGAGGCACCTGGCTCTCACGGGGAGGCAAGGCTTTCATCATCACCCACTCCGTGGTCGAGAACAAGGACGGCGAGCTGGTTTCGAAGATAGTCCCCCAGTTGCGGCCGGGGGCTGTGGTCACGCTCACCCGCACCGACGTCATGTACGTGGCCACCGAGTACGGCGTGGTCAACCTGCGGGGGAAGAGCCTGCGGCAGCGGGCCCAGGCGCTCATCAGCATCGCCCACCCGGACTTCCGGGCCGAGCTGAGCAACTACGCCAAGGAAGTGAAGTACTTTATCCTTCCCGAGCACGACCCGCTGGCCTGAACCGATAGGCGGGGGCCGCCACGGTGATCCCTCGGGGGGCGCAAGTGATCTCAGGCACGAGGCGAGGCTTGACCCCAATGCCTGTCAGCTGTGCCCGGAGCGGCGGTGGGTGACGTACTTCAGGGCCTCGAACCACAGCACCGAGAGCGTGCCGGCCCCCAGGCATATCGCGATATCCGCGGCGCTGAGGAAGGCAAGCTGGAAGAGGTCGCGCATGAAGGGCGCGTAGAGCACGAAGGCCAGCAGGGCCAGCGTTGCGCCCACTATCCACGACATGGCGGGGTTGCGCTGACGGCGCGCCTGCCAGATGGTGTGCTCCCAGGAACGGTTGGTGAGGATGAGCGCCAGGTTCGCGATGACCAGGGTGGTGAAGGTGAGCGCCCTTATCTCCGTCTCGTCCATGCCCCTCACGTGGCCGAGCGAGAACACGCCCGCCACCAGCAGCAGCACGCTCAGGCCCTGCAGCATGCTGATGACGACGTTCCTGCGGTTGAAGATGCGCTCATCGGGCTTGCGCGGGGGGCGGCGCATGACATCCTCCTCCGCGGGCTCCGCCTCGAAGATCAGGGAGCAGGCGGGGTCGATGATGATCTCCATGAACGCGATCAGCATGGGAGATAATACCAGAGGAAGATTGAAGAACACCGGGATCATGGAGATACCGGCGATGGGCACATGGATGGCGATGACGTAGGACATCGCCTTGCAGAGGTTGTCATATATCCTGCGGCCGGACTTCACCGCCATCTCTATGGACGCGAAATCGTCGTCGAGGAGCACCAGGGCCGCCGACTCGCGCGCCACGTCCGTGCCCCGGCCCCCCATGGCCACGCCGATGTTGGCCGCCTTGAGGGCGGGGGCGTCGTTGACCCCGTCCCCGGTCATGGCCACCACCTCGCCGTTGGCCTTCAGCGCCCTCACGATGCGCAGCTTCTGCTCCGGGACCGCGCGGGCGAATATGCTCACCTCGCGGATGCGCTCCCGCAGCTCGTCGTCGTCCATGTCATCCAGCTCGGGGCCGGTGATGAAGAGGTCGTCGGGCCTCAATCCCGTCTCCCTCGCGATGTGCCGGGCCGTCCCGGGATAGTCGCCGGTGATCATGATCACCCTTATCCCCGCCTCGTAGCACTCGCGGATCGACTCGCTCACGCCGGGGCGCACGGGGTCCTCCAGCCCCACCAGCCCCAGGAAATCGAAGACGAAGTCGTGCTGGTCGCCGGGGAGGCGGTCCAGGGTGAAGAACGCCCTGGCCACCCCGAGCAGGCGCAGTCCCCGGGCCGCGAGTTCGTCCACATGCACCCACAGCTCCGCCTTCCCCTCCTCGCCCAGGTGACAGAGGTCGGCGATGGCCTCCGGGGCGCCCTTTGCCGCGATGACGTATTCCCGGCCGTCCGGCGACCTCCACACGTGCGAAAGGGCCAGCATCTCCGCCGAGAGGGGGTACTCCCGCTCCAGGGCCCAGTCGTCGTGCAGGTGCTCGGTGTCGTTCAGCGCGCGCTCGCCCAGTTGGGAGATGGCCATCTCCACGGGATCGAAGGGATCTTTCTGGGAGGCGAGCACGCTGAATTCCACCAGCTCGTGGTACTCCTCCGGCAGGTCGTGCCGGTTGGAATCGTCGATCTCCCAGGTGGAACCGCCCGCCATGAGCGCGGAGACCGTCATGCGGTTGAGGGTGAGGGTGCCGGTCTTGTCCACGCAGAGCACGGTCGCCGCGCCCAGGGTCTCCACCGCGGGCATGCTCCGCGTGAGCACCTGGTTCCTGGACATGCGCCAGGCGCCCAGGGTGAGGAAGACGGTGAGCACCACCGGGAACTCCTCGGGGAGCATGGCCATGGCCAGGGCGATGCCCACCAGCAACCCCCCCAGCCAGTCGTTGCGGGTAGCGCCGTAAACGACGAAGGCCAGGGTACAGAGCACCAGCCCCAGCAGGGCGATCTGCAGTACCACGCGGCGAGTTTCCCTCTGCAGCGAGGTCGCCTCCGGCTCGATCTCCTCCAGGGCGCGGCCGATCTTTCCCAACTCCGTCGCCGTGCCCGTGGCCATGGCCTGGGCCGTACCGTGTCCCTTCACCACCAGGGTGCCGGCGAAGATGGAGGGGAGGTCGTCCCCGCCGGGCTTGTTCATATCCAGCGGGCCCTCGCAGGGCAACTTGCGCACCGGCACCGATTCGCCGGTGAGCAGCGACTCGTCGATCGTGAGGTTGGAACAGGCGAGGAGAACGGCGTCCGCGGGGACGCGGTCGCCCTCGGACAACACGAGGATGTCGCCGCGCACCACCTCGACGCCGGCGATGCGCACCTGCCTGCCGTCGCGTATGACCAGGGCGCGCGGGCTGGAGAGGTCCCTGAGCGCGTCCAGAGCCCGCTCCGTCTTCTGTTCCTGGTAGAAGGTGATGCCCATGACCAGGACGACGAAGCTCACGAGGATAAGGGCCTCCTGCAGGTCGCCGAGGACCAGGTAGATGGCCCCCGCGCCGACCAGGAGGAGGAACATGGGCTCCCTGAGGATGTCGAAGGCGATACGGAGGACGCTGCGCTTCCTGGTGGAGGGCAGGCTGTTGGGTCCCTCCTCCTTCAGGCGGC
This sequence comes from Actinomycetota bacterium, assembly GCA_028697145.1. Classification (GTDB taxonomy): domain Bacteria; phylum Actinomycetota; class Geothermincolia; order Geothermincolales; family RBG-13-55-18; genus SURF-21. The sequence goes on from JAQVFR010000022.1 coordinate 3,906, forward strand.
GTGCGGCCTCCTCGCCGGAGAGGCCGGATATGCCCGCGAGTTCGTGCTCGTCAACCATTATCGCTCTTTTGCTGTTATTGTCCCTGGCTGCCTCTTCCGGGTCAGGAGCTCCCGAGGCCCTCCCTGACGTGATCGATGCTCTGTTCCAGTATCCTTTTCAGGTGCTTGTCCTGCAGAGAATAGAACGCCTGTTTCCCTTCCCTGCGGTAATCCACCAGCCCCATATTGCGCAGGGTACGCAGTTGATGCGAGACGGCCGAGTCGCTTGCTCCCACGATGTGGGCAAGGTCGCCCACGCACAGCTCCGCCTTGGAGAGGGCGATGATCATCTTTACCCGCGTGGGATCCGACAGCACTCCGAACAACTCCGCGGTCTTGCGCACTATACCTTCTTCCATCATGCCGGCATTGACCCGCTTTATCTCGGCCTTACCGGCGTGCAGCTTCTCCCCCGCATCCTTCACTGGCAACAGAAGACCTCCTCGAATCATATGCACGCTTGTTCATATGATTATAATTACAATTATGTCAATTTGACAACCCCCCCTCGCTTCCTGGTCTTCCTGGTCTTCCAAGCGCGCAGCCGGCATGAGCGGGGTCATGGCAATAACTGGGTGTAGGAGAGATGTTTGGTTAAGAGGCACGGTTTACGAGCGTGAAAGGGTGATAGGAGGTGTCTCTGATGGAATTGAAAGAGCTAGTTCTAAATAAGAAGAGCTTCGATGCTCCGGATCGAACGCATGCGCTGGAGGGCCGGCTGACGGAATCCCTGGAGCTTGGGGACCTCGAGCTCACAAGGGTCACCATGCAGCCCGGATGGAGGTGGTCGAAGGACGCCAGGGACCTGGAGGATACCGAGACGTGCGAACGCCTGCACGTGGGCTACCAGCTCTCCGGCAGGCATCACGTTCGCATGGCGGACGGGAGCGAGATCGACGTGGGCCCGGGTGATTTTTACGTCGCCCCCCCTGGACACGATGACTGGACCGTCGGCGATGAGCCGTCCGTATTCATATCCATCGCCCACAAGGAATGCGACAGCCCGCTTTGCCGGGACCTGCTGGGACAGTGAATTGCGACGGCGGAGGCCGCGCGTTGCTGTCATGTTGTCGGTTAGAATAAGGGTGCCATGGTTTTCGAGCGCCGGCGAGAAAGCGGCATCTGCATGGCACGTTCGGCTGCGCTGCAGCTTGTCACATAGGCCGGAGCGGGCATCGGGAGGTTAAGTATGGGCGAATACGGGGGCCTTGCATGGGAGGCGCTCGCCACCCTGGTGCCGAGGGAAGACGCCTACGCCTGGTCGCTCTACGAATCCGATCCCTTCAGGAGATCCTCCATCATCGCCGCCATCGAGGAACTCGGGCTGACGCCGGGAAGCCGGGGCCTGGACGCCGGGTGCGGCATCGGCCTGCAGGCTATGCTCCTGGCGGACGCGGTGGGACCGGGAGGGCACGTCACCGGGCTGGACATATCGCAGACTTTCCTGGACTGCGCCGCGGCGATCACGCGCGAGGCGGGGTACGCGGAGAGGATCGTCTTCACGCGGGGAGACATAAGTGCGCTTCCCTTCGAGGACGGCGCCTTCGACTGGGTGTGGAGCGCCGACTGCGCCGGCTATCAGGCCTGCGAGACCCTGCCCCTGGTGGGGGAAGTGGCCCGGGTGGTGAAGCCGGGCGGGATCGTCGCTTTCCTGGTCTATTCCTCCCAGCAGCTGCTTACCGGATATCCCCTGCTGGAAGCGCGCCTCAACGCGACCACCTCCGGGATCGCGCCGTTTGCCGCGGATATGGCGCCGGAGGAACACTACTTGCGTGCCCTCGGCTGGTTCCACGCCGCCGGCCTGGAGGACGAGCTTGCCCGTACCTTCGTGGCCGGGTTCCAGGCGCCGCTGGAGGCGAAGATGCGTACGGCGCTGCTCGCCCTGGTGAAGATGCGCTGGCCGGACGTGCGCCATCAACTGGAACCGGACGATTGGGAGCTGTTTCAGCGCCTGTGTGACCCCGCGTCACCCGATTTCATCCTGGACGCCCCGGGTTATTATGCCTTTGTCACCGAGACCCTTTTCTACGCCAGGGTCCCCGCCTGACGGGATCCGGTCCGGCTGCTTCGGGTGGCGGCGGGAACGCCCGAGCGCAAGTACCAGGGCCGATTCCTCGCAGCCGCGGCTTTCCCGGGCGTTTCGAGGAGGATATGCGGCGGGCACCCGTTGACGCATGGTCCACAGGTCAATCTCACGGGCTAACCCGCGGGTGATCGTGGATTGATATCATGCCGCCGGGGGCGCGCCGTCAGCCGGCCGAGGAGCCGCCCCCGCCGAATCCTCCGCCGCTGGAGCCGCCCCCGAAGCCGCCGCTGCTGAAGCTGCTGCCGCTGAAACCGGACCCGCCCGACGAGCCGGAGGAGGGAGGTCCACTAAAATATATCGTTGGCCCCATATTACTCAAGCTTGAGTTGAGGTTCATGGTATTGAAATCGCCGGGGCCCGCATACCAGTCCGGCGGGGTGGTGAGGACGCCCGCGAAGAGGGCGGACCACCTCTCGGCCAACCCCAGGGCCATGGCATAGGGCAGGTTTTCCTGGAAGGTCTGGAGGGTCATGGATTCCGGCTCCCCCGCCTCTGCGGTCTTCAGGTATTCCCGGAAACCCATGGCCTGCCAGTAAATCCTGGAGCCGAGGGCGGTGCGTTTGGGCATGGCGTGCGCGATAACCCACACCGCGATCCCCGCCGGCACCGTGCCCGCGAGGAGGAGCCAGACGTATCCCAGGTCAGTGGCGAAGCGCAGGAAAAAGAACACGGTGGGGGGCAGGAGGATGATAGCCAGGGCGTAGCGGAAATAAGTGCTGACCGTCTTTTCCGGGTCGTCGTTGAAGAATTTGCCTTTCTTCACTTCCTGCCTGATGCCGCCCATTATGGACGCCAGGCGGTTTCCCACCCTGAGGTCGTCCTCGCCGACCCGGTCTCCTTTCTCGAAGAGCCCCGCCATCAACACCCTCTCGTAGGAAAGCAGGCCGTCCTCGGAGGGGTCCTTGCGCTCGAAGACGAATTGCGAAGGCCCGGGGCGGCCTTGTTTGGCCTCGTCGATGATGCGCAGCTTGCCGCGCACGGCCAGGTCCACCACCGTCGCCCCGACGTCATCCAGCTTCGGCTCCTGGTGCACCAGCATGGCCATGACCGCGGGCCTCACCTCGCGCGGCGGCCCGTAGGTGACGCCGGGCATCGGTCCGCCGTAGGTGTCCCTTCCCCTCCAGAGCCACAGGCTGAGCATGACGAGGACGGCCGCGAGGAGGGCGGCCAGGGCCAGACTGAGCATGAGCCACATGGTGGAGGCACGGTAGGGCCAGGGCTTCTGGACCGCGCCCTTGGGGAGGGAGACATCGATTGTGAAGGTGCTGTAGGGGTAGATGTTCTGCGCCTCCCACCACAGCGCGTCCCCGTCGCGGCCACTGCTGTGAGAGCCGCCGTAGGAGTCCTCGTAGTATTCGACGCTCTCCACCGCGCTCATGTCTGTTCCATCGGGAAGTCGCACGGTTATGCGCGACGACTTGATGGGGACGGGGCGGTCGGACGACACCGCGTTCCAGTAGAGGCGGTCGTAGTCCTCCGCATAGATCATGGCACCCTTCATGCGGTAGCTGATGATCCAGCCCCGCTGTTCGTCCCGGGCCTGGAACTCTATGCGGATGAGCTCGCCGCCCATGTAGGAGTCCGCCTCCCACATCTCCTTGTCGTAAGGGGTGCCGTCGAGGTTGAAGACCTCGACGTCCTTTACGCGCACCTTGCCGTAGGTCCTGCCCTCGTCGAAGCCGGCGCTCCTGGTGGGGATGTCCCGGGTGATGAAGGTGAAGCTGCCGGTGAAGTTGATGACCTGGGTCTCGCGCACGGTGAAGGAGCCGTCCTCGTGCACCTGGATGTCGGAGTCGAAGCGCTCGAACTCCCAGCTTTTGGCGGTGGTCTCACCTTGCGCGTAAACAGACCGGGGTGCGTGGGGAGCCGCCGAGGCCTGCGCCGCGGCGAGCACGGTCAATAACAAGGCCAGCGCTAGGGGGAGGGCGCGGAGTATTCGAGCCCCGATAAAAGAGAACCGCGATCTGGATGCGACCACGGACGTACCGCCCTTCTCTCTCGCCCATACCCTGGCATGCTCTCCTGCTACCATGGGTATTATCTCACGTACGAGACCCCGTAGGCACTAGGCGAGACCCCGATGCCCGTACGAGATCCCGTAGGCACGGGGCGAGGCTTGACCCCAATGCCTGAGGCACGGGGCGAGGCTTGACCCCAATGCCTCAGGCGGGGACGGTCTCGCCCAGGAGGTTCTCCACGAAATCGCGGATGCGCGTCTCCACCTGGGCGCGGTCGTACCAGCGCGAATCGGTGTGGTCGGCCTCGATGATCAGGGCCGGCTTGCCGGTGCGCCGCGTGAACTCCTTCGCCAGGTCGTACTGGCCCAGGGAATAGGGTTTGCAGCTGCGGTTGGAGTGCATGATCATGCCGTCCACGCTGTAGCGCGTGGCCAGGCTCTCGATCTTGTCCGCCATCCTCTCCAGGTTGATGTTGAGGTAGACCTCGGTGTAGATGCGGGACATGCTCTCCAGGGGCTTCTCCGCGTCCACTCCCTCGAAGGTCCAGGCGCTGGTGTATGTGTCCGCGACCAGGCAGGTCTCCAGCTCCATGAACAGCTTGCCCAGGTTGCGCATCTCGTACCAGACCGGGATGTTGTCCCACAGCAGGCGGTACTTCTCCGAGGGGAGGATGCCGATGCCCTCCTTGATGCGCTGCTTCATCTCGTCCAGCAGGCCCTGGTAGAAATCGACCACCTCCTGCGTGCCGCGCAGGGTGACGATGGGGGCCATCATGATGAAGGCGTCGAAGCAGGTCATGGGGGCGGGCTTGTGCTTGTTGCAGGCCAGTACGTCCTTCCACAGCGCGGAGGCGAAAAGGGACTTCGCGGCCACGTCCGTGAAGTGCGGCTCGTCGTAGGGTTTGCCGGTGATCTTCTCCAAAAAGGCGACGTACTCCTCCATCTGGCGCAGGGAGTAGTCGGCGATGTGTTGCTGGAGGTCGCCGCGTACGAAGGGAGTGTCGTAGATGAACAAGGGCACGTCGAAGAAGCGCGCCAGCTCCTCGTACCACTTGAAGACGGTGTTGCAGATGTTATTGCACACGACCAGGAAGGTGGGGCGGGGCAGGCCGCCGATGGGGCCGCCCTTGGTGATGGCGCTGCCGATGTCGCCGCGGGCGTAGGAGCACAGGTCCCGCGAGAAGCCGCGCCCCTCGGCCACCTCGCACAGCTCCACGTTCATGTGCGAGGCGCCGCACATGGCGCCGTGGTTCTCGGGATAGACGGGGATGACGTTGAAGGCGATGAGGGGCTCCACCGGGGCGCCGCTGGTGATCCAGGCGATGTGGCGGTCGGTGCCCTCCGCCCCCTTGGCTTCCGTGTAATACTTGACCATCATGTCGCGCATGGCGTCCGCGGACTTTATCTTGCGGCGCTCCTTGTCCGCCTTCCCGTTTCCCTCGCTCATCTTCGCTCTCCCTTCCTCTTATGGTGCCAGGTTTTGTTTTTCACGTGCCCGGCCGATCCTGCAGGGTTAAAATACCTGCATATAAGTGAGCTTATGTAAATTAACTACGAACATACCGGGGTATGCAAAAAACAAGACCTGACCCCCTTCTCTTATACTCCGGTGATGGTCTCGATGAAGGCCTGCAGGCGGGTGCGCAGCTGCCCGCGCGAGAAGGACTGCAGCTCCGTCTCGAGCACGAGCGACGGCACCTCCAGCTCGTCCTGCAGGCGTTCCCGCAGGTAGGGGACGTCGAAGAGATGCGGCTCGCAGAAGGACTGCAGGAAGAAGACGACGCCTTTCGCGCCGCTGTCCCGCACCTGGCGCAGCAGGTGCTCGATGCGGTCCTCGATGCACTGGTGCTTGGCGGGGCAGTTTATCCTCCCCCACATGCGCCGCGCCAGCGCCTCCTGCGAAGAGTCGGCCTCGTCCACGTAGTTGTCGAAGTAGCGGTGGCCGCTGCACAGGTCGTCGTCCACCACGTCCGCCCCCAGTTCGGCGATGAGTTCGATGATGTCGGGGGTGGTGCAGGTGCTGCCGCTGACGAGAAGGGGCGTCTTGCCATTCCCCCGCGACTTTCCGGTGTCCAGTCCCTCCAGCAGCTCTTGCAGCATCTCGTTATGCTTCTCGCGCCGCATCCAGAACCCGGCGGTGATGACGGCTGTGGCAGAGAGGCCGTCGATGACGCCCGGGTAGGTGGTGCGCAGCTTGTAGAGACGGTCGGCGAGGCGGCGGTTGCGGTTGTAGATGTGGATACTCTCCACGAGGGCGCCGTCTCCTATCTCCTCGCCGGTGAACTCCTCGACGCTGCGGCGGAAGCGGTGCACCTCCTCCACCAGGAAGGGCAGCGACACCTCCTCCCCCATGCGGATGGGCAGCACCAGGTCGCCATGGAAGGGGAAGTCCGTGTTGCGGCGCCATATGTCCGAGAGGCGCATCATGGTGTCGCAGGTCTGCACGAACACCGCGCCCTCCAGGAAATCCAGGTCGCCGGCGAGGGCCATGTCCAGGTCGGTGCGGGCGAGGGAGCAGCAGTAAGCCTGCAGGTGGGCGTCGGCGTGGGTGAGGGTGCGCACCGAGCCCATGAGGCGCACCGGCGTGAAGCCCGCCGCGTGCAGGATCTCCTCCGGTGTGTAGGAACAGAAGACCGCCATGGGCTTCTCCCCCTCGTCCCGGAGCTTCGCCAGGTGGGGGTAGGGGTCCCTCCAGAGCTGCATGCACTCGTCGATTATGGCCTGGACGTCCATGACGCTCCTTTCTTTTCAAACCGCGCCGCCGCTCTATAAATTATATCTATTCTAGGCAATCGGGCTACTCGGGGCTGTTTCAGGCACGGGGCGAGGCTTGACCCCAATGCCTGGGGCACGGGGCGAGGTTAGTTGCCGCGGCGGTTGTTGCCGCCGCCCTCGAGCGGGGCGGCGCCGGGGGAATAGACCATGATGGCGGGGTCGGGGCAGGTGACGCAGGTGTTCTGGCAGGCGCCGCAGCCCGTGCACTTGTCGGCCAATACCCGCGGCCTGCCGCGGGAATCGATCTCGATGGCGGCGTAGGAGCAGCGCTCGTAACAGACCAGGCAGGCCTTGCCCTCGTTCCAGGCGATGCACTTGGAGCGGGTCACCGCCGCGGTGCCGATGCGCACATCCGCGTCGTCCGGCTCGCGGATGGCGCCCACCGGGCAGGCCTGCGCGCATGCGCGGCCGCACAGCTCGAACTCGCACTTGCCCAGAGCGGGGTTGAAGCGCGGCGTCCACAGCCTGGCGGCTCCGAAGCCTTTTCCAGCGGGCTCCAGGCACTGCGTGAGGCAGGCGCGCACGCATTCGCCGCAGCGCAGGCAGCGCGTGGCGAAGGCGGCCTCGTCCTGCGCTCCCGGTGGCCGCAGCAGCACTCCGCTCCCCTGGTCGCGCAGCAGGCCGTAGGCAAAGAGCGCCGCCGCCCCGGTCATCCCCAGGGCGAGGAAATCGCGCCGGCCTACCTTCATGTCTCGCATGTTATCGCCCCCTCCAGGCCTTCCTGCCCCTCGCGGGCCTTGCCGGAGCCCAGCAGCGGCGCCCCCAGCGCGCGCAGTGAGAGCGCGCCCTTCTCCGGGCACGCCGCCACGCATTCTCCGCACAGGGCGCAGTCGGCCATGAACAGCCTCCCCGTCTTCCTGCTGTCCGCCACCTCGGTTATGCCGAAGGGGCAGGCGCAGGCGCACTTGCCGCAATGGGTGCAGGCGCCCTCGTCCTTGACCAGCGCCAGGGGGCTGGCCGCCGCGGGCAGTCGCGATCCGGCCATGCTCGCCAGCGAGAGGCAGGCCCCGAGGGGGCACATCTCCTGACACCAGAAGCGCGGCCCCACCACCACCGCCAGCACGACCAGGGCGATGAAGACGAAGGGCACGCCGCCGAGGAGCACGAAGATCACAGCGCGGTTCGCGACCACCAGCGGGTCGAATATCCATATGGCGTTGATCCCCAGCGAGAAAAGCAGCAGGAGTATGCCCAGGAAAACGTACTTCAGGCGGATACGGCGGTCGTCCGCGCGGATGGTCCTGCCGAAGATGTCCCTGGGGCGCAGGCGGGAGATCTTCCTCGCGCGCCTGCTCTCCAGGGACGGCAGCATCTCCACGGCGGACCCCAGGGGGCATATCCAGCCGCAGAAGAAGCGGCCGCTCAGGGCCGTGAGGCCCAGCAGTATCCAGGCGGGAAGCAGGTAGAGCCAGAGCCCGCTCTCCCAGGCGGCGGTTATCCCCGCCAGGGGATCCACGCGCAGGAAGAAGTTCTCGTCCAGGGTGGCGTTGGGCGGCCAGGCCGCGGCCCACGCACTCGCGACGAAGAGCGCGATGAAGGCCAGCTGCACGGCCCTGCGCACCCAGTGGACGGCGCGGCGGCGCTGCTTTTTCACGCGCTCACCTCCACCAGCCCCAGGGAGGCGAAGTCGGAAGTGCCCACGCCGAGCTGTTCGCCGTAGGCGATGTGACCTATGCTCGCGGGCGCCACGCCGAAGAAGGCGCAGCAGTAGGAGTCCATGGCCACGGGATCGGTGCCGAGGATTATCTGGCCTGGATCGGATACCGTGCCCGGGCCGCCGGGGCCGCGGTCCAGGAGGATGTTGGTGGCGTCGGAGACGATCAGCGCCGGTTTGACCACCGTGTTTATCTCGGCGATGGCCTTGTGCAGGTCGATGTTGTGGAAGTTCCCCATGTTCTGGGTGATGCCGATGAAGTTCTTCATGGCCATGGACAGCATCGCTCCGCTGTGGTGCTTGACCTTGGGCATGTTCACGATGACGTCGGCGGCGAAGACCTCTTCCAGTATGCCCGCGGAAGGAAGGGCGGTGGCCCCTGGGATCTGCACGATGCGGGCGGCTCCGGGCTTCCTCACCGCGTAGACGACGACCTCGGCACCTGCCGCCCTGGCCGCGGGCCCGATGCCGTTCCTCTCCAGGGTCTGGTCGACGAGGTCCTGCAGGATGTGGTCGAAGACGGTGACGCCGGAGGCGCCCGCCGCCAGGAACTGGCGCACCGCCTCGGCCACCAGCTCCGGATTGGTGGTGGTGGCCTCCTCGGGGGGGCGCGCGAACGCGGCGTTGACCTTGATGAGCACCCTCTTGCCGGCGAGTCGCAGGGATGACATGCCGCCCCATGCCTCCAGGCCCTTGAGCAGCATCAGCGCGGGATCGGTGCCCTTTACCACCACCAGCCCCGGCGCAGGCCCCGGCGTCGGGACGGGCGCCGGGATCTCCTCCGCCGCGGCCTCGGGGCCCTCGTCCACGGGACAGGTGTCGGTGGCGCCTCCGCCGCAGCCGGGGATGGTCGCGGCAAGGTACAGCGCCCCCAAGCCCGCCGCCGCCGCGCCCGCCTTTCCCAGGAAATTCCTTCTGTCCATCTCCTGCAATCCCATCACTCCTTGCGGTGATTATCTCACCCTTGCGTTTCCCGTTCCTTGAGATGCGTCATCGCGGTTATACCGCGCCCGGGGAGGCGAAGCCGCCGCGCGCGCGCTTACTCCTTCTCTTATAGTTACGCTGCGCTCCTCTCTCCTGTTCGCGCACCGGGCCCGCCGGGCATGATATGGGTCATCCCGTTCAGGCATGCGCGGATGTCCCGCAGGCCGGGGCTTCCGCGCCGCGGCAAGGGAAAGGGGACGGGGGAAGGAAGGAGCCGCGGGGCCGCGGAGGTAACCGCCGCTCTATTCGCCGCTCTGCCCTCCGGCGCGTTGGGTCGCCACGCGCCGTATCGCACTCACGAGTTCGTCCGCTACCCTCATCTTGCTGAGGTATGCCGCGGCCCCCGCCTTGATGGTGCGGGCGGCGAACTGCTTCTCGTCATGCGCGCTCAGGATGAGCACCGGGACCTGCGGGTACATGCTCCTCAGGTCCTTGAGGACGTCCATGCCGCTGCGGTCGGGCATGGAGATGTCGAGGATGATGACGTCCGGGGTCCTGGATTCCAGCAACTCGACCAGCTCCAGCCACGTGCCCGCCTGGCCGGTCAGCCGCATATCGGGCTCCTCCTCGAGGACCTTCTCCAGGCCTTGTCTCACTATGGGGTGGTCATCGAGGATGAACACCTCGATCATGCGCTGACCCTTCACCACTTCATAACCTTTCGCGATCATCGCTCCCCTTTGGACCCGCTTGCCGGTATCGGCGCTACGGCCATTTCCCTCTTATCTCTCGATGCTATTATTCCCCTGCCTCCCGGGTTTTCCTGCCCATTCGCGCCGAAGGCGGTGGGCGGGTCCGAAAATCCGCGCGCGTCCCCGGCCCATGGCGTATCCGCCTGTTTTCCGCGGCGCGGTGGAGTTGATGCTGAGGGCCAGCCAGAGAAGACGTTGTGCCGATCGGGCGAACATCAGGGGGGCTGCTGCATTGTCCGTACGCAGGCTCAGACCATCCGTCCCCTGGCAGACAGCTCAGCGCACTGCTTCGACGGCGGCCTCGATGCCGCTGCGCAGGGCGCCCTCCACGCATGAGATGAGGTACATGTACTCCCCGGCGAGGTAGAGGCCCTCCACGTCGCGGTAGTTGTACTTGCGCATGTCGTGGATGGCCCTGGCCTGGCCGGGCGGGTCCAGGCAGATGGCCTCGTCCCAGCGCACCGCCTCGGTGATGTAGGGCTCGTCGGGCATGGTGGGGACGATCCTCTGCAGGTCCTTGATCATCATCCTTTTCAGCTCCTCCAGGGGCAGCTCGTTCAAGGCCCTGGCGCGGCGTCCCCAGGTAAGCGAGTGCACCAGCCCCGCCCCCGGGGGAGCGAAGTGGGGTGACTTGCCGCCTGCATCGGCGAAGCCGGGATGAATGGAACCCTCGTTGCGGGAGAAGGTCACGGCGTACCATCCCTCGGGAAGCAGGCGCTCCTTGAGGGCGAAGATGAAGTGGATGCACGAGCTGTAGGTTACCGTCTCCAGGGGTCTGCGCAGGGTATCGGGGAGGTCGGGTATGAGGCGCCTGGCGGTGGTGGCGGTGGTGGTGCAGATGACCGCGTCCGCGTCCATGAAGCCCTCGGGCGTCTCCACGCCCCTGACCTTTCCGTCGTCGAGGACCACCCTGTTCACGGGGGTGGAGAGGCGGATGGAGTCCCTGCACTCCTCGTAGAGGGCGGCGGGCAGTGAACCTATACCGCGTTTGAGGAACTTGAGCCCCGGCATCAGCCCCATGAGCAAGGCCAGGACGTGCGCCGCTCCCACCTGGTCGGGCTCGCCCAGGGTGAGAGAGGCGGTCATGGGCTGGAAAACGTAGTCCAGGGCGGCCTGGCCGCCGTAGCGCAGGGCGTATTCCTCGATGCTGATGTCGCTTAGGTCCAGCACCGCCTCGGGGTCCATGCCGTCGAAGTCGAAGTCCTTGCGCCGCCTGAGCATGTGGTATCCCGCCCTTGCCATCTGGGGGTAGCCCCTCCAGGGAAGGCCGCGGAACTTGAGGAGGTCGCGCCAGTGCTTCAGCGCATCGCGGGGATTGATGGTGGCCGGGATGGGATAGAGCTTGCCGTTGCGCCACATGGCCCCCATGAAATCGAAGCCCTGCACGGCGTCCTCCATGCCCAGCTCACTGCAGAGGCGGAAGGTGGTGGTGCAGAGGTTGGCCGAGAACTGCGCCCCCAGGTCGAACTGGTAGCCCTCCCGGTTATAGCCGCGCGCGCGGCCTCCCGCGTGGGCCGTCTCCTCCAGGCACAGCACGTCTGCGCCCCGCCCGCGTAGCTCGTAGGTGGCGGCCAGCCCAGCCGGCCCCGCCCCGATAACGATGACCTTCATCCTCTTACCTCCTTGGGGTCAGCCCTTAACATTCATCATTTCATTTGCATTGCTAACGATCTGGCGCCGAACCGTGACCAACCAGAGTCAGGTACGGCCACGGTTATTGTGATGACCGTTGAGAAAGAGGGCGGCCTGCTTATAAAATAGTAGTTGCTAAAGCTAACAAAATGATGAATGTTAAGGGCTGACCCCATTAGAACCTGCCGTAGCCGGTTACGTTGGCCATGAAAGCCGGGCGCAGCAGGAAACGGTTGAGCAGCAGCGCCAGGGGCATGGCGGCCCGCATGGGGTATTTAACCAGCAGTTCCTGCGGACTGCGGTTGATGATGCGCTTCGCCGCCAGCAGCGGGTAGAAGGTCCAGTTGAGGCGCCTGAACTCGTCGTAGGCTCCCGCCGGGTCGCTGTAGGCCCGCGCCGCTATCTTCCCCGAGAGGAAGGCGCCGTGCATGCCGAAGAAGAGCACGGGGTCCATCATCCCCGCCAGGGTGCCGGCCAGGATGAGATCCCCGTGGAAGAGGCGGGGGTTGCTGAAAGTGCCGATGGGCGCGCCGGAAGCCTGGCCCTTGGCCCCTCCCCCCAAGGGGTAGAACCTCTTGAAGGGGTACCCGTCTTCCAGGGTGGCCTGCTCGGCGAACTTCTCCATCTCCCACTTCGCCACCGGCCTCTCGCGGTTGAAGATGAGGGCGAAGGCGATGCCGTTGACCGAACAGGTGAAGGCGTAGTCCGGCGAGTAGTTGTCGAAACAGAAGGAGACCCTGGGCTCCATCCACGGCACGCGGCACTTGGAGAAATAGCCGTAGAGGCTCTTGTAGGGCACACCCGCCGCCTCGAACCCGTCGGCGTGCAGCCCCGTGGCCATGATGCTTCCCCGCGGCAGCTCGCGCACCTGCTTATCGGTGGCGATCTGCTGGTCGAACTCGAATTTTACCCCTTCCTTCACGGCGATACGGTAGAGGTACTGGTCCATGGACGAAGCGCGAGGACCGCGTTCGATCATCCAGGACTGGCAGTTCGGCGGGAACTTCAGGTGGTAGCTCTTGCCCCACACCTTGAGGATACCGTCCGTCATCTGCACCATCCCCGGCTTGAGGTCGATGCCGGTGTAGCGGGACATGGCCTCGGCGTCCATGGGGGTGCCGTGGGGGGACGGGTTATAGAGGGCCATCCCCCCCACGCGCTTTCCCTTCTCCAGCACGATGACATCGTGGCCCTCGCGCGCCAGGTTGATGGCGGCGACGAGGCCAGCGAGCCCAGCCCCTACCACGTGAACGGGTCCCTTGTACTTGCCCATTGCGCCCTCCTAAATATTTATGTACCTGGAATATCTATCCATATTCTTCAGGAGCACGTACCCCGGGATCATGTTGGCCAGGGTCCTGCCCTGTATCTTACCCAGGGGCTCGAACCGCGATACGTCGCCGATCACCCTCTTGAGCGCGACCCCGCGCATGAACTCGGGGGCGTAGTTGATGGCCACGCGGCGGAAGAACCACATGTTGTTGAAACTGCGGTTGCAGATCCTGAACATCTCCTGCGCCGTCCCCTTGTCCTCCAGGGCGATGGCCGCTATCTTGCCCGAGACCATGGCCCCGTGGCAGCCGAAATAGGTCCCCGGGTCCTGGGCGCCCGCCAGGGTGCCGGCGAGGATCTTGTCCCCCGCGAAAAGCCTGGGCTGGTTGGGATAGCGGGAGGCGAAGTATCCCCTTTCCGGCCACCAGGTCTTGAACTCCACCCCCTCCGTCTCCTTTATCTGCCTCTCCCAGACGTCGCGGTGTTCCTTGCCCACGGGACGGCGCGCGAAGAACAGGCCGGCCACGACGCCGTTGGAGGCGGGAAGGTAGCAGTAGTCCCGGGTGTAATGGTCGAAATAGACGGAGACATGCGAGGCGTTCGACGCTACGCCGAAGGGGCGGTACTTCCCGCTGAGCACGTAGCCGTATGCCGTCTCGTAGGGGATGCCCAGGGCCTCGAAGGACTCGATGTAGGGACCCGTGGCCACGATGGTGTCGGGGGGGAATTGCGCCAGGTCCTTCTGGCAGAGCACGGGGTTGCCCCACTCGAAGGTGACCCCCATGTCCAGGGCGACGTCGTGCAGGTAACGGTCTATGGCGGTGCGGCGGGGCCCCCGCTCCACGTTGTGCAGGAGGGAACTGGCCGGATCGAGCTCGCACTTCTTCCCGAATGCATAGACGCTGAAGTTCTCGCTCGGCCTCACCTGGGGCTCCCCGATGGGCACGCCCAAAAAACGCGACATCAGCCCGCAGTCGAAGGGTGTGGTGTCCACGAAGGGGTGGGCCCCGGGCATGCCCCCGGCGCGGTTGTACTTGTCAACGCAGTGCACCTCGTAGCCCATCTTGCGGGCGGTGATGGCGGCGCACAGGCCGGACAGCCCCGCCCCGACGATGAAGACTTTCTTTTCAGCCATTTCCGCTCCTTCGCGTTTCAGTACCGGCCGAAGCCGGGAAGAGACTTGAGCGCCACGTCAATGGCCGGCTGCAGCAGGCGGCGCTGTTTCACGTAGAGGCCGAATCCCAGCCTCAGGCCCAGGTTGCGCACGAAGTGCGGCTGGGCGTCGAAAAACTTCTTGTACAGCCAGGAATACTTGCGCGCGGACGTGAAGGCGTGGAAGAGCCTCCAGGCCCTCTCCTTGTCGTCCACGGCCATGGCCGCAATCTTTCCCGAGACCAGGGAGCTCTGCACCCCGAAGAGAAAGAAGGGGTCCTGCATGCCGGCCAGGGTCCCCGCCAGGATCTTGTTCCCGGCGAAGAGGCACGGATCGCTCATCTTCTTCGTCGCCACCACCCCCTCGTGGGGCAGCCATTCCTCGAACTCCACGCCCTCCCATTGGCGCAGCTGCCTGTCCCAGGTGTCGCGCAGCGAGGTTGGAACGGGCCTGGCGTCGAAGGCCAGGGCGAAGGCCACGCCGTTCATGTTGGCGCAGTAGTTGTAATACCTGCTGTAGCGGTCGAAGAAGCCCCTGATGTTGGGCGGTCCCTTGTAGTGCGTTTTCCCGATGAAACCATAGACCTCGACGTAGGGCCTTTTCAGGGAGAGAAAGGGCTCGACGTGGAGGCCTGTGGCCACGATGGTATCGGGGGGGAGTTGGGCGAAGTCACCCTGGGAGTCCATGGATACCCCGAACTCGAACTCCACGCCCTTCGCCAGCGCGGTCTCGTAGAGCAGGGTGTCGATGGAAGTAGAGCGGGGGCCCCTCTCCACGGAGTGCAGGTAGAGCTGCCAGCCGGGGATGACGTGGGGTTTGCCGTAGACATAGATGGGAAACTCTTCGGTGGGAACCACGTAGGGGGGCTTGAGCTCCACGCCGATGAAGCGCCCCAGCCTCTCGGGGTCCATGGGCGTGACGTCCACGGCGGGTCGGATGTAGGGATCGCCCCCTATGCGCTCGAACTTCTCCAGGACTCTCACCTGGTGGCCCGCCGCGGCGCAGTTTACTGCCGCCACCAGGCCGGCAAGGCCCGCTCCGACGATGGTAACCTCTGCCATATACCCTCCTGGTCCTGCCCCGATCGACCTTTCCGTTCCCGGGTTGAGGCCGCCCGCCGGTCCCTGCGGCCGGCGGGCGACATCCTTAACCCAGAATTGCCGTTTTCCGGCCTTGCCGGTAGCGGGTGCGTTCCGGCGACGTGTCCGCGCGCCGCCACGATCCGCCAACCCCGCTTCCCGGATCCCGTCAGTCCCCTATGCCATCACCTCCTCAGCTCCCTGCCGGCCCCGGAGGCCGGTCACGCCGTGTACGAGCGACACGCTCTCGTCTTCCTCAGCGGGCGCCGGCGGCGCCCGAACAAGCTCACAGGTGTATCTTCTTGCACTGCCCGGTCTCGTAATCCCATCTGCGGGCGGAGATATTGTTGGGGTCCACCGCCATCTTGAACGCCACCATGGTGTCGGTGAAGGCGGCGGCGTTGGGCTGGACCAGCGACATGAGATCATCGATGCCAGGCATCCCCTCGGGCATGGGCACCGGCAGGCCCTTCATGAGCGGGATGGCCCCGCAGGCCAGCACCAGGCCCTCGCCGAGGATCCCGGTCATCATGGCGCGCATGTAGGTCACGAACATGCGCATGTTGTCGTCCTTGTCGCCCTGGTTGGAATAGAGGTCGTACTCCATGTAGGCGGCGCGGCCCATGTGGTAGGGCTGCAGGTAGGTCGAGGCGTCGTCGGGCGGCAGTGGGTCGTCGGTGTGGCCCGCCTGGTTGCTTGTCTCCACCCTCATCCTGCGTTCCGCCTTGAGAAAGTTGTCCAGGTGACCGATGAGGGCCCCGATCATGAAGGATCCGCGCACCCGCATCACGCGCACGGTGACGTTGAAGAACTTCTGCCACCTCTCCAGGTTGACGCTGCGCAGGCCGCCGACGAGGTCTTCCATGGCATCCACCGGCAGGAACTCCCATTCGGGGTCTATGTCCAGGATGACCTTCTTGAATACCTCCGCCTTGAGCATCGCCTCCTCCATGGTCGCGCCGGAGAAGATGGAGAAGAGGTTGTTGCGCGGGAAGGTCTCGGCTATGGCGCTTGCGGCCTTGTTGTTCTCGCCCACGAAAATGCCGTAGAAAGAGTTCTGCATGTGGGCCAGCTCCAGGGTGAGGTTCTCGTTGGCCACCTTGTAGAGGACCTCGACGACGCACTCCAGGTCGTCCTTCTCGTATGCAGGAAATAACTGGTATATATGATCGGCCTCGGGATAGATGCGCATAGTCATCTCGGTGACCGTGCCCATCAGCCCGAAGGCGTAGCGGAAGAGGGATGCCATGTCCGGCCCGGGGCCCGGCACGTGCGCCTTGACCGCGCCGTAGGCGGAGGGGCCGGTCTTGAGTATGGTGCCGTCCGGCATGACCATGGTCATGTCTATGATGTTGTCGATGCCGAAGCCGTACTTCGAGGCCAGCGTGTTGATGTTGCAGAAAGCATGGTTGGAGATGACCCCGGCTGTGGCCGCCGTGGAGGGGTTGAGCACGCGGCAGCCGACCTTCTGCGCCTCCACCTGCGCCACCAGGTAATTCACCCCGGGCTGGATGATCATGTAGCAGTTCTCGCCGTCTACCTCCAGCACTTTATCCATGCGGCGCAGGTCCATGATGATCCCGCCGTAAAGTGGGATGTGCAGGGCCATGGTGGTGAGCCCGGTGCCCATGGGGATGACGTCCACCTTGCACTCGTTGCAGATGCGGTAGACCTCCGCCACATCCTCGGTGGTCTCGGGCAGGACCACCAGGTGCGAGTAGCTGGACGGCAGGGGCGCCTGGTCGCGCGCGTAGCCGGCGAGGAACGCCGGGTCGTCCGTGACCCACTCGGAGCCCAGGGCTTCGACGAGCATCTCCTTGGCTCGAGCTATATCCTCGGGATGGTTATGCAGGGGATCCGCCTCGTGCTGGAAGATAATGCCAGATACGCGCCTTTCCTTTATATCCTTGGCGATGTCCTTGGTCCACATACCCCTACACCTCCTTGCCCAGTGACGCGAGTAGGACCTCGGCCAGGTCGAACACCTTCATCTTGCTCCCCGTGGCCTCCACCGCCTGACCCAGCATCTGCACGCAGTAGGGGCAGGTGGTGACGATGGCCTCCGCTCCCGTCCATTCCGCCTCGAAGAGCCTCTCCTTCGCCGTCCACAGGGCGTAATCCGGGAAGGCGTAGCGCGCCCCTCCCCCGCCCCCGCAACAGAGCGAGTTGAAGGTGGAGCGCGGGAACTCCAGCAGCTCCAGCCCCGGTATGGCCCGGAGCACCCTGCGCGGCGCCTCGTAGATATCGAAGCGGCGGCCCAGCTTGCACGGGTCGTGGTAGACCACCTTCATGGCCACTTCCTTCTGCGGCGTCAGGACGTTCTTCTTGAGCAGCCGCGACAGGAGCTGGCTTATGTGCATGATCTTGATGCCGGGATCGAGAAGGTCCGCGTACTCCTCCTTGAATACCCAGGCAGCGTGGGTATCGGGGGTGACGATGAGCTTGACACCCAGCGAGTTGAAGGTCTCGACGTTGTCGTAGGCGTAGGTCTCGAAGAAGTCGCGGTCGCCCAGCATGAGCATGAGGGCGCCGTCGCTCTTCTCCTCCGCCCCCAGGATGCCGACGTCCAGGCCCGCCTCCAGTAATACCTGGGCAGCGGCGCGCACGGCATGCAGTAGCGCGGGGTCGCTCGAGTACGCGTCGCCGGCGTAGAAGAGCACCTCGGCGGACTCCTTGGGCAGGCTCTTGAGGGCCAGGCCCTTCGCCCAGTCGCCGCGCTTGCTCTTGTCCATCCCGAAGGGATTGTCGTTGGCCTCCAGGCTCTCGACGAGCGGCGCGTGCTCCGGCATGGGGCCCCATCCCTCGCGCACCGCCTTCTCGCGCATGAGCTCGAAGACGCGGGTCGGGTGGAGCTGCTTCACCTCGTAGCACTGCTCCTGGCAGGACGAGCAGAGCATGCAGGTGTAGAGTATGTCCCGCATGGAATCGGAGGGCTCGAGCTCGTTGACGTGCAGCCCGCGGGCGATCTCCATCTTGCCCGAAGCATAGTAGGGCTCCCAGCGGTAGCGGGTCCCGGACGGGCAGTTGCGCCAGAAGCGGGACTCGGGGCAGTACTGCACGTGCACGCCCTGGCAGAGCTTGCACTTGGTGCAGATGTAATAATCCTGCTGCAGCTCGTGCAGCACTTCCCTGGGTGCGGTGATCCTCTTCTTCATCTGCTACACCCCCTCCAGCAGCTGCTCGGGGTTCATGGTCCCCGAGGGATCGACGATGTTCTTGAAGGTCTTGAGGATCTTGAGGAAACCCTCGTTGACGCGCCCGTAGACCATCTTCGCCACCTCGCCGTTGGGGCGGGCGATGAAGCTGCCTTCGTCCAGGAGCTTGCCGTAGGCTCCCCGGCAGATCTCCGCCACCGCCTCCGCCTCGTCGGCGGGGTTGAAATATATGTCGCTCTCGCAGTAGCACGAGGCGCCGAAATAGACGGGGACCAACACCTGGCCGACCTCCTCCGGCGCGTATCCCTTGGACTTGGCGACGTCGCGCACCGCCGCCAGCAGGCCGGGGGCGCGCTTGTAGAAATCGTAGTGCTCGATGTGGGTGGTGCGCCCGCGCAGGTAGTCGCGCTCGAAGATGTACCAGGGGTCCTGGAACCTCTTGTCCATCATCTCGGTGAGCTCGCCGTCCAGCACCTTCGCCCCTAAGGACTCCGCGTCCGCCCGCGCGTATTTCTCCCACATGTCCACCAGTTCGGTGTGGTGCTCGAGGCTGATGGCGGTGACCCAGGCGGGCAGCTTCTCACGCAGGGCGTCGGCCGCGCCCGCGTCCTTGCTGAGCAGGGTGGAGAGGTAGCGGGAGTTAGCGGTCACGCATTCGAAGCAGTGCTCGTCCCGGTTGAGCTTGTAGGCGAGCTGCGCCGCCGGCTCCAACTCGTCGAAGCCGAAGAGGAGGACGCGGCGCGTCTCCCTTATGGGATAGATATAGACGATGCCGTAGTACGGTATGCCGAAGATGTCTTCGGAGGCCCCGAAGAAGAGCGAGAACTGCGGGCCCTGGTCCTCGCGAAAGTCCGCGATGCCCTCGGAGGTCATCTGCTGCGAGCCGGACACCCAGATGCGCCCGTCCGACAGGATGGCGTGGAAGATGGACAGGTTGGGAAGGCGGTACACCGCGTTGCCGTTGAGGACGTCGCGGTCGAGGTAGGAACGCAGCACCGAGTGAGAGGTGGCGTTGGCCGGCATGAGCACCTTGCAGCCCATCTTCAGGAGCTCCGCCTTCAGCTTTTCGTAGGTGACCCCAGCGAAGATGTGGCCCATGAGGTTACGCCGGTCCAGCTCCTTGATGGCGTCCATGCGCGAGAGATCGACGAGCAGGCCGTCGCGCGCCGCGAGGGCGTTATCCATTATTTCCCTGCGCACCGAGAAAAGACTCACCCCGGCCCGGAAGGCCGCGTCAGCCAACTCCGCGAGTTCGTACTCGTCCGCCGGCTTGACCAGCACAAGGCCGGTATCGGACACCGGGTCCGCGAAATAGCCGGCGAGCGCCGCGGCACCCGTCTTGACATTTTCCCCGCCCACGATCTCCGTGAGCTCCTGGACCATACCCGCCGCTGCCATCGACCTACCTCCTTGCCTTATGCCATGGGCTTGAACCTGGATTGTCCGGATATCCCTCCCTTGGCGGTCATCATCTCCTGGTTTGCATACATTCACCAAATATATTATATGTTAGAGTGAACGACTGGTCAGTCATACTACCGGGATTATTATATGGCCGCTCCGGTTGGGTGTCAAGGCAAGGCGGCCTGGAAAGGGAGTAGCGTTTTTGCTGATAAAGAGGCTATAATAATTTTCGACATGGCGTCAGAAAATGGGAAGAGGAGGGTGAAAATGGCTGAGGTCACGATCGTTGGAGGCGGGCTGGCGGGCATGACCGCCGCCATAAACCTGGCGAAGCGGGGTCACGATGTGGTGGTGCTGGAGAGGGAGGAACGCCCCGGGGGATCTCCCCTCTACCACCCCTCCGGACAGGGGAGCCCCCTGCGCCTCGACGCGATGCGGGCATATATCGGGTTCGACCTGACGCCGGGCGTCGAGCCCATCCGCGAGATGGTCGAGGTCGCGGGGGGCAAGGCGATGCCCATCGACCCATCGCTCATCAATTCATATTTCTTCGAGCGCGGGCCGAGGTCAACGAGCCTTGACGCATATCTGCACGAACTCGCCCGCGAGGCGGGGGTGGAGGTGCGCTTCGCTACTCCCGTCGTATCCCAGGAGGAGATGGCCCAACTCCCGCCCCGCGTCATCGTGGCCACCGGCCTGCACTTCGAGGGCTTCGATGCCCTCCGCGTCCCCTATCTCACCTCCCACCACTTCACCTGGAAGGGGACCTGCGACCCGGATCTCAACTACGTGCATATGTTCCACGATACCTACACCAGCGACTACGGCTACACCTCTGCCTTCCGCGGCATACGCTACGTCCACCTCTTCAACCGCAGGGTCCCCATCTCCATCGCGGAGAGGGACCGCTTCGCGGAGCACGTGGCGAAATTCGACGGATTCGAGATACCGGAGTGGAACAGCTTCACCTTCCCGGTTCCCGCCGCCCGCCCGGGGACCCCGCGCCTCTTCTGCGGCAACAAGATCCTGGCCGGCACGCTGGCCGGGGCCATGGACCCGGTGGCCTTCTTCGGGCTGCACGGTGCGCTGGTCTCGGGCAGGATAGCCGCCATGGCCATAGAGGACGGGGAGAGGGCATGGCGCGAGTTCCGCCGGTGCGTGGCGGCGTATCCATATGCCTACGGCATCTCGCGCATGATGGGGCTGCAGCCGCGTTTCATGAACGTGATCGCCTTCCGCACGATCTTCCGCAGGTTCGGTTATCTCAAGCCGGTGCACAGGATAATGCAGGAGGGCGTGCCCGGATACAGGTGTCTTAAGCTTTAAGGGGTCAGGTCTTGTTTCTTGTATTTAAGTATCGCGATACCTGTTTTAAATTCGCTGCATATGGAGGCAGAATTACCAATTTCTTGCATTGCATACCGCGGTATGCAAAAAACAAGACCTGACCCCAAAGTTTGCCCAAGTTTGAAATGGAGGTATGTGAAATGGCGAGGGATGGGAAGAAGGTCGTCGTCATCGGTTCCGGGCCGGGGGGTTCCAGCGTCGCCGCCCTGCTGCAGTCGCGCGGCTGGAGCGTCACCCTGCTGGACCGCAACGACTTCTACGGGGGCAAGTGCTGGTCCTTCACGCGGGACGGCTACGTGGTCGACTCCGGGGTGCACATGTTCTCCATGGGCGCGTCCGGCCAGTTCGGCGACGTCAACCGCATGGTGCGCGGCGACCTGGAATGGATGACCGCCAATCCCAGCGAGCACCTGCTGGTGGCGGGGAAGTACCGCCTCAACCTTTACCAGAGCCTCTTCGATCCCCGCGCGGTCCTCACCAACCTGCGCACCAACGCGCTCATCGCCAGGGACCTCGCCGCGGAGAAGGCGAAGCGGGGCGGACTGAGCAAGGAGCTGGACCGCGAGGTCTACCGCGCCGCGAAGAAGAACTCCCTCCTGGAGACCCTGCGCGCGGTGGCCAGGATCGCCACCCTCAACCCCTCGTACCTGGCGGAGCTGGACGAGATCACCCTGCAGGAGTTCCTGCACCGCATAACCGACGAGACCATCCCGCTGCAGGGGCTTTCCGCCCTGTCCACCCTCTTCACCGTGATCCCCTACAGCGAATTGAGCGCGGGTGAGTTCATGTGGTGTTTCGCCAACACCTTCCGCAAGCGCACCCTGGGCGTGCCGCGCGGCGGCTCGCGCGAGATACCCGGCGCATTCCTGCGCGCCTTCCAGCGCGACGGCGGCGAGCTGCGCCTGGGCTGCGAGGTCACGCGCATCGTGGTGCGCGACGGCAAGGTCCGCGGCGTGGAGACCACCGCGGGGGAGGAGATCGAGGCGGACGTCGTCATCTCCAATGCCGGCATCAAGCGCACCCTGGAGATGGCGGGCGAGGAGAGCTTCCCCGCCGATTACGTCTCCTACGTGAAGGGGCTCAAGTACTCCCATGCCTACATCACCACCAAGTACGGCCTGGACCGGCGCGTGGTGGATATCCCTGCCCCGGGTTTCTTCAGCATACCGGCGGTGGACCCGGACCACATGTTCGACTACGTGGAGGAGGGCACGGTGCCCGACGACATCTTCCTCTTCACCCCTTTCCCCTCGGAGTGGGACCCCTACGCGGCGCCCCCCGGCAAACAGCTCATCATCTGCGGGGTGGTGGCACCCATCGAGGTCAACGAAGAGAACGTGGCGCATTGCGAGAGGCTGCTGGACCGCGGGGAGGAGCGGCTGCTGTCGATCTTCCCCCAGATCGCGGACCACATAGAGTGGAAGATGCGCACCCACATCGCCCACACCGCCGCTATCACCGGCAAGCCCACGGGGGAGTGCATCGGCCTGTCCCAGCGCGTGGGCCAGACCGGGGTGCACAAGCCCAGGCCCTGGACGCCGGTGAAGGACCTGTGGCTGGTGGGCACCGACGCGGGCGCGCGCGGCATCGGCACCGAGCAGGCCGCCGGGAGCGCCCTCTACGTGGCCAACCTCCTGGCATGACCGGGGCGTGATCGTCGGGACGCGAGGTCGTTATTGCAGACGCGGGGCCCTGGGGGTCAGCGGCCGGCGCGGGAGATGCGCTATAAATGCGCTATAATGATGAGCATGAGGTGGGGCTTCCGAGATACAGGAAGCAAAGACGGGGAGGGTAAGTGAAGCACCGCCGCTGCAAGACCTGCGGGGTCCCTGGCCAGGTCGGGCGCCTGCACCGCTGGATGACCAACGGCACCATCGTCAACGCGCGCATGACCGGCATCCGGCAGGTCTTCATGGAGGCCGACTTCCTGCCCGAACTCAGGGAGCGCATCTCGGAGGGACTGGACTTTCCCGTAAGCCCCATCTTCTACGAGGCCGAGCGCAACTCGGTGAGGGTCACCGTGGAGGCCTTCCTGCGCGGCCCCCTGCTCAGGTTAACCGCGCGCATCCCCATCTTCCGCCGCGCGGCGGTTCACTATTTCAACAACCTCGCCTGGGCGACGGGCACCGCGAGTTCCCACACGGTGGCCTATCACTCCGGCAGGTATGGGCTGGCGCTCATGCGCAACCCCTTTGACCTCGACCTCATGGCCGCGGTGGTGGTGGGCGCCTTCGAGGCCCTGGAGAGGAAGCCCTTCCGCTCCTTCTGGAAGAAGGAAGACGGCGCCTACCTGCTGAGGGTGGAGGTGATCAAGGAAAAACCGGAGCTGTCCGGTCGCCTGGAGGTGGAGAGCGAGGTGCTGAAGGAAGGCGACCTGCATCTGCGCTCCTGCCCGCGCTGCGGCCTTCCGCTGGATCTGAGCCACCTGGAATGGCGGGAGGAGGAGGGCATGATCATCGACCGCCGCCGCGGCATGCGCATGATCAACCTGGACGGGTATACCCCCCGGCTGGTAAACCGGGAGCTGGTGCGGGAACTCGGAGAGGAGGTCATTCCCATCATCATCGACGCCAAGCGCGACTACACCCTGAAGATGCTCAAGGACCTGGGCATACGCTCCGGGGAGGACGACAAGGCGCGCCTTGAGGCGCTGCGGGACATGCTCTCTCTTCTCCCCCTCTATGGCTGGGGCATGGCCTCGGAAACCGAATACACCCCCGGCGGCACCCTGCGGGTGTGGGTGGACAATCCCTTCGACGAGTACCTCATCGCCGGCCGCCTGGCCGCCTTCTACGAGGCGGCCGAGGGCAAGCGGGCGCGGGTGGAATGGAGGGACTCGGGCCCCGCGAGCATCACCTACGTCCTCACCCCGTCTATATCTCCAGCTTAGAGGGGGGGATTCTGCCCTCGGCGTCCAGGCCCGCGAGTTCGTATATCTCCGCGAGCATCCTCTCCATGTTGGGCACCGAGCCCGCGTTGGCCCCTTCCTCGGTGGGGGTCAGGGCCTTGGGGGGGAGGACGTCGTCGTTGCGGCCAGAGCCGCGCAGGTTGAGGATGTGGCGCTTCAGGTACCAGATGCGCCAGCCGCATTCCATGAGCTCGTCCAGGGTCATATCGAAGCCGGTGGCGACGCGCATCATCTCCACCTGGTCGTCCAGGTTGAGGAAGGCCCCTATGAACTCGCACATGCACAGGGAGTTGAAGAGCTGGCCGATCGCCAGGCACTTCCAGGTGATATCCGCCTTGCCCTTGCTGGTCATGCCCTTGTAGGGCCCCTTCATCCCCACCTCCGGCCAGGAGCCCATGCCCCCCTCCACCAGGAGGTTGACGGAGTTGAGGTGGCAGGCGCCGCGGGTGCTCATGACGTATCCGAGGCCGTAACCGTGGTAACCGCGAGGGTCGTGGGCCGGGAAATCCAGGCCGCGCACGGTGACGGCGAGTTCGGGCGCGCCCAGCTCGGTGGCCAGCGCACGGGACCCCCGAGCCATGTTCTCGCCGAAGCCCTCGCGGGCGGCGGTGAGGCGTATGGCCTCCATGGCGGCCTCCATGTTGCCCCAGGAAAGGTCGAGCCCGGTGCGATCCGGCCCGGCGATCCCCTTCTCCTGCGCCTCCATGAGCAGGGCGATAACGGCGCCCATGGCGATGGTGTCCATCCCCATGCGGTTGCAGAGGTCGTTGGCCTTGGCCACCGCCTCCAGGCTGGGATTCATGAGGTTGGTCCCCATCATGCACACCGTTTCGTACTCCGGCCCGGCGTGCTCGTGCATGGCGAACGGGCCCTCGCCGACCTTGACCACGCGCTTGCAGCGCACGCTGCAGGCGTAGCAGCCGATTATCTTCACCAGGATGTTGTCGTTGTAGTAGAAGGAGTTGAGGGTGTCGAGCGCGTCCATCCACTCCCCCACGCTCCAGTTCTTCACCGGCACGTCCCCCGAGAGCATGCCGGTGTCCAGGGCGCCGTTGGTGCCCATCTCGTGCAGGGTACCGGCGAGGATGGAGCCCTTGAGCTTCTCCGCCAGGCGCTTGCTCAGGCCCTTGGCCGCCTCGGGGTCGGCGTACTCCATCCTGCCGCCGCCGCGCACCGCCACGGCCTTGAGGTTCTTGGAGCCCATCACCGTGCCCAGGCCGCAGCGCCCCGCGACGCTCCCAATCTCGTTTACGATGGCCGCGAAGCTCACCCCGTTCTCCCCCGCCGGCCCGATCTGCATGGTGCGCACGGCGCCGCCGCCGCCCTTCAGCTCCTCCTGCAGGCGCACGTTGGTCTCGTAGGCGTCCAGACCCCACAGGCTGGACGCGTCGCGCAGCTCCGCCGCCTCCCCATCCAGCCAGAAGAACACGGGCTTCTCCGCCCTGCCTTTGAAGACGATGCCGTCGTAGCCGGCCAGCTTCACCGCCGCTCCGAATGAGCCCCCCACGTTGCACTCGCCCCACAGGCCGGTGAGGGGGGACATGGCCACCACCGAAGACCTGCCGCTGCCCGGGAAGCTGGTCCCGGTGAGGGGGCCGTTCATGAACATGAGAGGATTGTCGGGGGAAAGGGGGTCCACCAGGGGGTCCATCTCCTTGAGGAACAGGTAGGCCGCGAGCCCCGTGCCACCGATGTACCTGCGATAGAGCGCCTCGTCCAGTTCCTTTACCTCTACTTCGCCCGTGCCCAGGTCGACCTCGAGGTAACGTGCGGCAAAACCTTTCATCTTTTCTTCCTCCCACTCCTAAACGCGTGATCGTTACCGCTCTTTCGTTTCCCCTGCACCGCCGCGGACGCCCCAAACGTACACGCACGGC
This sequence comes from Actinomycetota bacterium, assembly GCA_028697145.1. Lineage (GTDB taxonomy): Bacteria > Actinomycetota > Geothermincolia > Geothermincolales > RBG-13-55-18 > SURF-21. Next base: position 29,920 of record JAQVFR010000022.1, read on the forward strand.
AGGATGTCCCGATAGGAAGGCTTGACCGACTGCGCGGCCAGCCTCCGCGCTATGCTCGCCGTCTCCCCGGCGCTGACGCCGTGCCTGCGCCAGAACGCCGCCAGGCCGAACTCACCGGGGAGGCCGCTCTCCAGTTCGTCCAGGGCTTCCTCCTCGCCGCTGAAGCGGCGGGTGACGTCGGCGTGCCAGGTGAAGGAATCTACCTGCTCGAAGCCGGCCTGCCTCACCGCGTCGACCAGGTCGGCCCGCTTGAATCCGTACGCCGGGTGCTCGCTTTCGAGCAACTGGCGCAGCCTGATCCAGAGGAAACGCTCTTCACCCCAGTCGAGGGAAAGTTCTTCCTCGGAGAGCACGGGCTCGAAGATGGAGATGGCCCCCCCGGCGCGCAGCACGCGCCATGCCTCGCGCAACACCTCGCCGCGTGCCGCCACGTAGCTGAGCACAGATCGCGCCACCACCGCGTCCACCGCGCCGTCCTCGAGCGGGAGCCGCGTGATGTCGCCCTGCCGGGGACGGATATTGCCGAGCCCCGCTTTCTCCGCCCTGCGGGACAGTTCCTCCAGGGCGCCCTCGCTGGAATCCAGGGCGAACACCAGGCCTTCGGGCCCGACCACCCGGGCCGCTTCCAGGGAGAGGAATCCCATGCCGCATCCCAGGTCCAGAACGCGCGAGCCGCGCCCGAGGCCGGCTTTGTGCAGGACGCGGTCCCTCACCTGGGATCGCAGGACGCGCAGCTGGCGGTCCAGCGCCGCGCCCTCGCGGTCCGCATCATCCAGCCATTTCGCCCAGATGTCCGCCGGCAAAGGTCGGGCTAGTCCTCCTCCTCTTCCTCGATGATCAGGTCATCGAGGCCTTTCGACTCGAGAAGACCGGTATAGATGGCGTAGGCGGGCTTGATCACGGGGAGCATCTTCAGAAGCTTCGGGACCGAGCCGTCGGCCTCGATCTCCCCGCTGGAAAGCGCTCCCAGCAGGTTGAGCTGCCCGCACCAGAAAGCGTGAGCCGTGTCCAGCTCCATGGACAGGGTCGCGTCCGGTGATGCATCATCGGGAAGCTGGCCGGGAAACACCTTCACCTCGTCCCCCCTGCAATCGATCCAGAATTCCCCGACGGGGTTCCGATATACGAATTTCACCAGCAGGTTGGAGTCCAGTGCCTTCTGGCGGATCGCGTCGTCCTTCATGAGGTCGTCGAAGGTCCCCACGAGCAGGTCGTAGAACACCTGGACGTCGTCGAAATACGGCATGTCGTTCCTCCTCTCGGGCGTACGTCTTTCCCGTCGCGCAATAGTAGTTATCTCCAAAATTGCCCGGTTCGAATCATCCGTCCCGCGCCTGGCTCCCGCGGGGGAGGATGGTGCAAGGGCCCTCCGATGCTTCTCTTTCGTCCTAGGAGGGGTTTATTATGGACCTTTACCCGGAAGGCCCTTCACCACGCCTCGATGCTCTTCCCGTTCCCCTCGCCGCCGGAGGCAGCGTGTTGCCATCGCGAGCAGGGAATCGCCGGGAATGCAGAAACTCGATGTATGCAAAGGGGATCGATAAGCGAAACGTGCCTTGCGGCGCGCGGACGTGAATTAAATTATCACGGGCGTCATGCGGGTGTCAATCGGTAACGCCGGGGAAGAAGGAGAGGAGATCGGGCGGTTCCTCGATCCAGTAGTCTGGCTCTTCCGCCCGCAATACCTCGAGGGGGAATGGGCCCCAGGCCGCCGCTCCCGCCAGCACCCCTGCGGCATGGGCGCTGCGCATATCGTGGGGGCTGTCGCCGATAAACGTAGCCTGCGCGGGCCGCGCCTCCAGGCGGCGCAGCGCCTCTAGCACGGGCTCGGGGTCTGGTTTGTGGCGGCTGGTGTCGTCCGCGGTGATCACCACCTCGAAGAAACGCTCCAGGCGGAAGAACTCCAGGTCGGGACCGGCACTGGCGGAGCGCTTGGAGGTCACCACGCCCATGCGATACCCCCTGCGCGTCAGCTCGTCGAGGGCCTCCCTCACGCCGGGGAACTCGCGCACCATCTCGTCGTGGCTCTCGGCGTAGAGGCGCTGATAGAGAGCGAATATCTCCTCCGCCCTCTCGGGATCGATGTCCCGCGTCTGCTGGTGCAGGGGGCGGCCTATCTCGGAGAGGATCTGCGCGTCGCTGCGCGGCGGCAGGCCGAGTATGCGCAAGGTCTCGCGGAAACAGTGGATGATGAGGTCGATGGTGTCGGCGAGGGTGCCGTCGAGGTCGAAGAGGATGCAGCTCACCCCGTCGAGCCCCCCGGGTACGGCTTGCGTCAATCCTGCCTCCTGTCGTTCATCCCCGCACAAGCGGGATCGATAGCGTCTTGCTCTTCCGGATACCCCGCTTGGCAACAGCCACGAGACCCCGCCCCTCAGCGGAGGTGATAGGTCTCGTTGATGAGTGTGACCATTGCCGTCTCGGGGATGCCGCCGTCGTAGTAGTTCACGGCGGAGATGGAGGCCAGGTCGATCTGCACGCGGAACATATCGTCCAGGTCCATCTTCAGGGCTTCGCAGAGGATGCCGCGGATTGGCCCCCCGTGGGACACGACGAGCACCCTGTCGCCCCCGGGATGGCGTGAGGTTATCTCGCGGGTTGCCTCCAGCACCCTTCTTTTCACCTCGCCGAAATCCTCTCCCCCGGGTATGCGCACCGAGGTGGGATTGCGCATCCAGCGTCCCACCTGCTCTCCCTCCTGCGAAAAGAGGTCGGCGATGATCTGGCCGTCCCACTCTCCCATGTCCACTTCCATGAGCCCCTGCACGGTCACGACATCCAGGCCGTGCTCCTCGGCCACCGGGCGGGCCGTCTCCTGGCAGCGCCTCAGGGGGCTGCAGTAAACGGCGGTCAGTTCAATGCCGGCGAAGAAGTCCCTCACCCGCGACGCCTGCCCGTGCCCTTTTTCGTTGAGCCCGATGTCCAGCCGCCCCAGCAGGCGGTGCTGGGCGTGGTATTCGGTCTCGCCGTGCCTGAGAAGATATACCGTTCCCATGGTTTCAATATTCTATGTGTAATCGCGGACGGATGGCAAACGACTGGGATCAGCCAGGCGCGGGGCGGGGCTTGACCCCAATGCCTCAGGCACGGGGCGGGGCTTGACCCCAATGCCTGAGTTCGTATTGGGACAGGGTGGGGGAGGTGCCGTGCGCGAGGAAAGCCCTCAGGGCGCCGGCGTTTCCGATCCCCAGGTAGCGCAGGGATGCGACGAGAACGGCCGCTCCCGCTAGCTCCGTGGCCCAGAACGCGGGGTCCCTCAGGTATTCGCGAATCTGGTCTAACAGGGTGCCCATGGAGGGGTTCTTCTTGAAGGGCCCCAGGGCGGGCCAGTACGCCGTGGCGGGCTCGGTCCAGATACGGTCCAGCACGAGGTGGGCCGCCACCCCGCAAGCCAGCAGCAGGATGCGGTTGTCGCCGCGCCGCTTCCACTCGCAGGTCCCAACTACGAAGAGGGCCAGGACCACGACGAGGGTATGTGCGAAGATGCGGCCGTTCTCGAAGTAGGGTTTGAAGAACAACTGCCCTATGGCCTTGTCGACGATGTCGGGGAGCACCGCCCCGGCGAGCAGCCACCTCAGGTCGGGAGCCTTGTCCGCGAAACCCCGGTTCTCGCCCCACCAGCCCGAGACCATGGCGGCGGGGGCGGCGGCGAAGCCCAGGTGGGCGACGAAGAACACCGGCTACTCCTCCGGCTCCGCCGCGTCGGGCGAGAACAGCTCCGACTGTCCCTCGGGCGGCGGAGGAGGCGGCTTGCGCGCGGTCTTGCCCTGCGCGGGCGCGCCCTCGCTCAGGGCGCGGTTGGCGAGCCCGTCGGCCTCCGCGTTCTCCTCGCGGGGGACGTGGGCGATTTCCCAGTCCCGGTAGCGCCGCAGCATGGACATGACCTGGGCGTTCAGGCTGTGCAGGGTCTTCTCCTTCACCCGGTACTCGCCCTTGACCTGTTTCGCCATGAGCTCGCTGTCGGTGTAGAGACGAAGGCGGTCCACCTCGAAGACGGAGAGCAGCCGCAGGGCATGCACCAGGGCCGTGTATTCCGCGTAGTTGTTGGTGGTCTGGCCGATGGCCTCGCCGAAGGCGGCCACGCGCTTGCCCTCCCGGGTGAGGACCACCACCCCTATGGCGGCCGGCCCGGGATTTCCGCGCGCGGCCCCATCGACGTAAACGTAAAGCTCCTCGAAGCGCTTCGCGCCCTGGAAGGCCGGTTCCAACACGCTCTTCCTGTTCTTTCTCTTATCCAAGCCACACCGCCTCGTGCCCGTATCGATTCCCCGGCCGTGCCGCTTACTTCACCAGGATGCGCCCGCAGTTGGTGCAGGTGAAGACGCTCTCTGACTTGAGGAAACGGTCGTACTCTATGCCGGGTAGCTCCACGCGGCACCCCTGGCACACGCCGTCCACCACCTTCACCACCGCCAGGTGGTGCCTGCTCTCCAGCAGCTCGTCGTAGAGCTCCAGCACCTCCTCGCTCACCTGGGAACAGGCGGCGCCGCGCTCCTTCTCCAGCTCCGCCAGCTCAGCTCCGATCTCCGCCACCTCGCGGTCCAGCGCGGCCCGCTTCTCGCCCGCCTCCGCCCGCAGCGCCTCCAGGTCCGCCCGTAGCCCGTCGAGCGCGCCTTTCAGCTCATCCAGGCGCTCCATCTCCTCGAGCTCTTCCGTCTCCAGCTCGTCCTTCTTGCGCTTGAGCGAGCGCACCTCGGCCTCCAGCCCCCGCAGCTCCTTGGGATTGGTCACCTTGCCGTCGTAGAGCTTGCCCTCCTCGCGGGCGAGCTTCTCGTCCACGCCCTGCACCTTGTCCTCTATGGCGCGCTGCTTCTTGCGCGATTCCTCGAGGGAGGCCTCTGCCTCCTCTATCTCGGCCTGCAGGGCCACGCTTCTCTGCTCGAGCTCCTCCAGCTCGCCCTTGAGGGCGTGGTGTTCCTCCTGGTTGCGCAGCTCCATGACGCGCGTGTCCAGCTCCTGGACGCGGAACAAGGCCTCCAGCTCGTTCAACCGCCACCTCCATCTATCCAGGGACATGTGTCAGTCTCAGAGACGTGTATCGCCAACGCAAGCCCCGACTTCCGGGCTTTTCCCTCCAGCAGCGAGGCCAGGTGGGAAAGCACCGGCCTTTCCGTATGATAATGACCGGCGTCGATGATGGCCAGCCCCACCGCCAGCGCGTCCAGGGCTTGGTGATGACCGACGTCGCCGGTTATCAGCACCTGGGCTCCCGCGGCCAGTGCGGCTCCCGCCATGTCTCCCCCGCTCCCCCCGCATACGGCGACCCGGCGCACGGCGGCGGTGGGGTCTCCGCACAGCCGCGCGGCGGGATTTCCCAGGAGCCCGCGGCACCTGCGCGCCAGCTCTCCCAGGCTGACCGGCGCGGGAAGGTCCCCCACCCTGCCCAGACCGGCGCCCTGCGGCACGTGTACGCGGTGGAGGTCGTACGCCGGCTCCTCGTAGGGATGGCTCGCGAGCAGTGCCTCCACCGCCTCGCGCATGCTTTCCGCGGGGAGCACCACCTCCAGCCGCGCCTCCCGCACCTCGCTCGGCCCGGAGGGATCGCCGTAGGCGGGGCGCGTCCCGGGCCCCGGGGTAAAGGTCCCCGTGCCCTCCACGCGGAAGGAGCACCCGCTATAGTCGCCGATGACGCCGGCGCCGGCTCCGAAGAGGGCGGCGCTGACCGCGACCACGTGCTCGGGCGGAACGAAGGTGACCAGCTTGTACTCCTCCCGCGGGTGTGCCTCCAGCAAGGGGCGCTGGTCCTCCAGCTCGAAGAGGGCTCCCAGCGCGTCGTTGACCCCGCGGGGCGAGGCGTCCAGGCTGGTGTGCGCGGCGTATATGGCCATGCCCGCCGCGAGGGCGTCGCGCAGGAGGGCGGCCCGAGGCTCGTCCGTCACCAGGCTGCGCAGGGGGCGGAAGATGGGGGGGTGGTGGCACGCGAGCAGCCCAGCCCCGCGCTCCCGCGCCTCCCCCAACACCTCGGGGGTGACGTCCAGGGATATGAGGACGGCCTCGACCTGCGCCCGCCGCGAGCCCACCTGCAGACCGGCGTTGTCCCAGTCCTCGGCGAGGCGCGGCGGCGCCAGCTCCTCCAGCAGGGTGACGACATCCCCGACTTCGCATGCCATGAGCTTCTCCCCTTTCGCGGAAAATTCATCACCATTATACGGGCATGCGGCGGCAGCGAGATAGTGCGGGCGGACGCCGGGGAGCGCCGCGCACTGTATGCCGCCGCCACAGGCGGGGTGCTATACTCATGCATTGACCGGTAGATATGCGGAAGAGACGGTGATCGGGAATGGCGAGGACGACCTACGTGGTGAGCGACCTGCACCTGGGTGCGGGCGATTACCTGGACGATTTCGACCGCGACGACAGTTTCATAGAGCTGGTGAGGACCATCGACGGGCGCCGCGGAGCCGAGCTGGTCATCAACGGCGACTTCATCGATTTCGTGGCCGTAAACCTGGAAAAACCGTCCGCCCGGCCCTTCTCCCGCCTGGGGAGCACCGAGGACGAGTCCCTGGCCAAGCTGGAGAGGGTGATCCATGCCCACGGCGACCTCTTCATCTCCCTGCGCGTCTTCATGGAGAGGGGGCACCGCGTGGTGCTGGTGCCCGGCAACCACGACGTCGACCTCTTCTGGCCGCGGGTGCGCGACCGTCTTCTGCATGAACTCGGGGATCCGGACTCGGACCACTTCCACTTCGAGTCCAGCGGCGTCTACCGTAACGGGTCCGTTTACGTCGAGCATGGCAACCAGCACTACGCCGACAGCGTTTTCGAGGACTTCACCCACCCCTTCCTGCGCGATCCCAAGACGGGCGAGGAGCGGCTGGAGAGGAGCTGGGGCAACTGTTTTCTGGAATACTTCTCCAATGGGATGATGAGCGAGCGCAACCCCTTCATCAACAACGTGCGCCCCATACCCAACATGGTCTTCCTGGGCATACAGGACGAGAGCTGGTGGTTCAAGGCCGCATACGCGTACAAGCTGCTGCGCTTCATGTCCAGGGTAGGCTTCCCTCCCTTCAAGGAGAGCCGTGAGCTGCTGCGGCGCAAGCAGGAAGGCCGCCTCGACACCCGCGGCTATTCGCGCAGGCGCTTCATGGACATCCTGTCCAGGCGCGGCAAGGTGGAGATCGAGGGCCTGGAGGAGGCGGAAGGGCTCCCGGTGTCCTTTCCCGAGGAGGAAGAGGACGGGGCGGCGGGCCAGGAAGGGCTGTTGCTGGACTCGCTGGCCACGCGGGAGGACGCCCTCTCGGTGGCGGCGCGGGAGATCCTGCTCGGCGATGAGGGCATCGACGTGGTGGTCTTCGGCCACGACCACCGCTATTATTCCAACGAACTGCAGCCCACGCTGGGCGGGGAGAAGGGCAAGTACTACGTGAACACCGGGACCTGGATACCCATGCTCTTCCTCACCCGTACCAAACGCAAGCTGCGCTGGCGCGACCTGGAGGACGAGAGCCTCTACCAGCGGCTGCTCACCTATGCGGTGGTGAAGAAAGGCCTGGGGGGCGCCTCGGCATCGCTGCGCCGCGTCGCCTAGGGCGTCAGGACTTGGAGCAGATGAGCTGGACGAACTTGCCGATGCCCTTGAGGTGCGGCTCCTGTCCGGCCCGCTCCTCCAGGGACAGCATCCCCTTGAAGCACTCCCCCTCATCGAAGAGGGAGCAGTCTATGAACTCGGAGAATACCAGCAGCCCGTACTGCCCCTCGATGTCATAACCCAGCGGCTCCAGCAGGGACCTTATCTCGGCGTCGGAATAGAGACGGCCGCGCCCGTGGTGCAGTTCGGTCGCGAACTCGTCCACCTCGAAGGTCTGCATTGCAGCGGCGACGTCCTCTTCGACTATGATCTTGTGCGCGATAAGCCCGTAGCGGTTGCGGAAAAGCAGGGACAGCTTGCCCCGGGGCTTGAGCACGCGGGTGATGACGTTGAAGGCGCGCAGCGGGTCATCCACGTACTCGATGGTCTCGTGGCAGATGATGAGGTCGAACTCATCGTTCATGCATTCCTCGAGATTCTCGATGCGCTCGTTGAGGAACCTCATCAGCCCGGTTCGGTCAGGCAACTGCTCGCGTGCGCGCTCCTCCGCCGTCTGCAGCAGGCAGGCCTGGGGTTCGAGCATGGTGACCTTGTGCCCCAGGGCGGCGAAGCGCAGGGCCACCTCGCCCAGGCCGCTCCCGACGTCCAGCACGTTCAGCTCCCCGACGCGCTTGATGTCCGATTCGAGGTGAGGGTGGAGGAAACGGAAAGCCAGCTCCGCCTCGAGGCGGGTGGCGGGCGCCTCCGCCATCTCCATGAGCAGTTCGGCCTTTTCCTCCGGTGTCTTCTCCATGTACAGGCCTCCGTTTTTTCGTTTATTTTGCCCGCTTAATCATCATAGGACCGCCCCGCGCAGGCGGTCAACACGCGGATGGGGCCGGCCGCGCGCCCCGCCCACGGAGGCACCGCTCCCGCCGCAGCGGGCGCGGTCAGGCTATGCGCGGAGGGGGGACGAAGACCTCCCGGATCCCCGTCCGCTCCAGCGCCACGGCCTCGCTCGCGCAGTGATAGGCGCAGACGCCGCACCCGATGCATTTGCCATCGTCGATGCGCACGGTATCCTCTACCAGCTCAACGGCCTCCATCGGGCACATATCCACGCATACCCCGCAGGCGTTGCACAGCTCCGCGTCGACCGCGGCACGGTGAGAGGTATAGGTCTGCATGGGGGCCGCTCCGCGGTAGTAGAGCTCGAAGGTGCCGCAGCAGCATTTGCAGCAGTTGCAGATGGCGAACTCGTCCCTCTCCAGGTTGTTCTTCTCGTGGAAGAACTTGTGCACCAGGCCCGCTTCCTCGCATTCTGCGAGGATCCTCTTGGTCTCCTCGGCGGTGATCTCCTTCCCGAACCCGTAATCGATCATGAACTTTGCCGAGCGCCCGAAGGTCAGGCAGTTGACCTTCTCTTCCGTCGCCTCGCAGGCCTTGCCGAGGAGGTTCTTGTGGTGGCGGCAATAGCAGTGGCTGACGGCGAAGGTGTCGAATTTATCGACGATCCTGCCGGCGTCCTCGTAGGGCATGACGCCGTCCAGCTTCATATCGACCTCACACTCCACCGGCACTACCCGCGTTATGGGGGGTATGGTCTTGAAGGCCTCCATGACGTTGTCGTAGTTGGCCTGTATCAGCTGCGTAAGCTCCTCGAACAGCTCCTCGAACAGGACCGCGAGCTTCTTCTCCTTCTCGCCCGTCTCCCCCCTCACCATGGTCATCTCGAAAAGTCCGGGGAAGGGCGGCATGAGGGTGTAGATCTCCACCCCCGTGCTCCTGCTGGTGGTGACCATGACGGCCCCCTTGTGCAGCAGCCCGTCCAGCATGGAGCGCAGCGAGGCGTCGTCCATGCCGCTGCTCGCCTTTATCTCCTCCATGTTCAGCGATGGCTTGGTGAATATCCTGATGAAGTCGGCTTCATCCTCGTCCATGATGGTCCGCAGCAGCTCGAGCAGCGTTTCGGTAACGGGCATGGGCACCGGCCCGGCCGCGACCATGGTGTTGGCCGCCTTCGTCCAGATCTTCTCCGACATGTGTACCTCCCTCGTGGCATCCTGCGATGGAGTCTATTATAGGGGTTTTCCAGACACGCGAGGCAAGAATGCATCTCCCCCGCCGGCGTGCGCGGTTCCCCCGAACCCCCGTTCGGAGGGCTCCCGCGGCGCCGCCTCCGGATCATAAGGATTATAATCAAATCGCCGGGGAGACCGCAGTCCGACCCCGAGCTCATCCGGATGAAGGTCATCCCCGACGACTACGACATGGAATAGCGCGGGAGCGAGAAGCTGCCGCGACGAGAGAAGGCTGGGATTACCAGCCATGGCGGAGAGGAACGCGTATGGCCCGCGCTGAAAACCCCGGGGCGTTGAGGCTGCGGCGGGCATGAAGCCGAGACCTTGGCCCTGCCTCCTTACGCATGACCTGCCTATGCCGCCGATGGCGTTGATCCTGGGGAGAAGATCTCTACGCGGCGCTGATCTCCTTCGCCCATGCGGCGGCGCGCTCCAGTTCACCCTCCTTGAGGGGCCCCTTTCTCCCCTTGACCAGGAAACCCCCGGGAGGCAGGACAGGTTCGCCGCCCTTGGCCTTGAGATCGGCCGCTATCTTATCCGCGGCGTAGCCGAAGACCTTCACCAGTCTCGTTGACAGCCTTGTATCGAATGCGGCGACGTCAATCCCCTTCAGCGAATCCCCGGCGAGGCCGTTCATGAAGTCCTGGATGGCTGGCGTGGGCTTGCCCCCATAGGTCGGTGAGCCCACGAGGAGGACATCGGCTGGTATCGTTTTCCCGGCCGATTCCTTGACGTTGATCACCTCTACCTCACCGCCGACGGCGTCTCCGATGGCTTTTGCGATCCGCTCCGTATTCCCATACGCGGAGTCGAAAACGATCTGGACCTTCATGCCATCACTCCTCTCTTTTCCCGATGCCTCTGCCTGTTCATGTTCCCTTGCCTGTCCTTCTTTATATGTTATTCCCAACTACGGGCAACCCAAGCCTTGACTCCCCCTCGGAGACGAGCGCAAACAAGAAGAGCCTGTAAGGACAGCTCCCACGAAGCAGGATGCCAATAATGTGCACGTCTCCCGTCAAGGACTTTTCCGCAGGTGGATCACCCTTCTACCCTCTCAGGGAGCATTATGGATAATCATCTTAAATGACACATATTTGTGGTATCGGAGCGCCATCAGCAATGCTGCCAAGATGCTGGAAACACAGAACCTGATCCACCGATTACGGCTAGCCGGTACTCGCGCAGACCTCATCAGCCTAGCCCGCTGAACTCGAAAAACATGGGTTTCGACCCGAGTGAATACGAGGAAATGGCGAGCCTGGCCCGCGAAGGCCTGGAGCTTCTGCATAACGCATCGCCCGAACGGAGGCAGGCACTCGAGCTTACCGTAGCGCTCAATGAATTTCTGGCTGAAAAGCTGCCGCAGCTATACGAGGAATGGAACGAACATCATAAAAATCGCAAATAGAAGTGAGAGGACATGAAGCCGGCGATTACGGTCAGAGGACTCAAGAAATCATATAAAAAGAACGTGGTCTTAAAGGGGGTTGATCTTACCGTCGAGCCCGGCACGGTTTTTGCCCTGCTCGGCAGCAACGGTGCGGGAAAAACGACCACCATCAACATTATGGCGACACTCATCAAAGCGGATGAAGGTGCCGCTACGTAACCGGATATGATGTTGAAACGGAAGCCGGCGCCGTGCGGCGGTCAATCAGCCTTACAGGGCAGTTCGCGGCGGTCGACGACGTGCTCTCGGCCCGCGAAAACCTGGAGCTGGTCGGCGATCTGCGGCACATCGAGAACCTGGCGCAAACGGTGGAAGGGCTACTGGAGCGGCTTGGTCTGACCGATGCCGCCGATCGACGAATGGCGACCTTTTCCGGCGGTATGCGCGGCCGGCTGGACATTGCCATGAGTCTCATCGGCGATCCGCCCGTCATCTTTTTCGACGAGCCGACGACAGGCCTTGACCCCGAAGCCCGTAACGATGTGTGGCAAACGATTCGCACGCTGGCAAACAGGGGCACGACGATCTTTCTGACCACCCAATACCTCGAAGAACCGACGAGCTCGCTGACATGATCGCCCTGCTGCATGATGGCAGAATCGTTGCCAGCGGCACGGCCAGTGAGCTGAAAAGGCTGGTGCCGGGCGGTCTCGTCGAAGTGACGTTTCAAGATGAGCGGCAGCTGAAACGGGCGTTCAGCCTGCTGCAAGAGCGCTACAACGTAACCGAGGGCAACAGAGATCTGACGCTCACTGTCGCGGCTGGCGCCAGCACGACACAACTTGCCGATCTCTTTATTCAACTCCGTGATGCCAGGATCGAACCGTCGGACTTCTCCCATAAAGTGCCGACACTCGACGACGTATTCTTCAAGCTCACCGGCGGAAAAAAATACGTCGATTACATCACGCCGGGTATCATCGTGTTGACGGTTATCAGCGGCATCGCTTACGCCGCCTTTCGCCTGAACACCGATATACAAAAAGGTATCATCAACCGCTTTCGCACCATGCCGGTCGCGCCTTCTTCGATCCTGGGCGGGCAGGCGGCATCATCGACCTTGTCAAACTTGTTTTCGTCGCTATTGGTGCTGATCGTCGCGTTTATTATCGGATTTCGCAGCGATGCGGGGACTGTGGAATGGCTGCTCTTTGCCGGTTTGCTGGCACTACTGACACTTGCCCTGACATGGCTGGCTATTTTCTTCGGATTGCTGGCCAGAAGCGCCGAGGGGGCGGGCTCATTCAGCTATGTCCTGATGCTATTCATCTTTATCAGCCCGTCGTTCGTACCGACCGACTCCATGACGCCGCTTCTGCGCGGCTTCGCCGAGCACCAGCCGCTCACGCCGATTGTCGAGACCATGCGCTCTCTTCTTACAAACGGCACGCCCGGCGACAGGGCGCGGATAGCTCTGGCATGGATCACCGGAATTCTAGTCGTCTTTTATCTCGCTTCGCTGTGGCTATATAGGACTGAGGCACGCCCGGCGACAAGTTGATCTTGCGTTTACAGCCACCAGAAAACACCCTTTTCAATTAAAAAAGAAATCTCGATGAGGAAATAGAAAAATAAGGCAACGGGTTTGCGTTGTAGCCGGATATCCGAACGATCAGATTCCTGTAGTTCTCCGGGTGCACCATCGCGCCGCGCAATGTCTCTGAGCTGACTGCGTTCATCTGCATGGACATGCACGGGATCATAAGGTGCCATCATCCTCCATCCCCAGGACCAACCCCCCATCGGCGTTAGCCATGGCCGAAAGGGTCTCGACTATATCGGAGATGATATCCTTTGCGTTTCTTCTCTTGGGCCTAGGTCCAGACCCGGCCTCGCCTACAATCGCGGCGATGGTATAATTACGGCGTAAGCAGAGCAAAGATCGAAGAGCCGAGACGCGGAGGTGATCGTCGATGTACTGTCCTGCATGCGGCGCCGAGCAGCGCGAGGGGGCGAGGTTCTGCAGGTCGTGTGGCAACCCGGTAGGCGACGAACAACCGCCGCAAAGCGCGACTGCGCACGCGCCCTCTGTCCCGCCCGCACCGACCGCACCACAAGCGCCCGCCGTACCGCCTCCTGCTCCCGGATATCCGGCTGCTCCTTATGCCGCGACAAAGTCAGGGCGCGGCAGGACCCCCATTATACTTGCCGTTGTCGGGGCGGTGGTCGTGATGGCGGTGATAGCCGTGGTGCTGGCAATAACGCTCGGAGGCGGCGGTGGCAGCGGAGATGTAGCCGGCAAGTATTACCATATCGAGGACGGGGAATTGCTCGAGCTCAAAGCTGACGGAACGTTCACCACGGGGGAATTGGGGTCAGTGGAAGGCACCTACGAGGTCGACGGCAACAAGATCTATTATTTGACGGCGTCATACCTCGGCTACGAAGAGGACGCGGTGGGGACCATCGACGGTAAAAGGCTGACCGTCGAAGGGGACGTTTACGAGAGGAAATAGCCGGCTTCCGAGATAGGGTGCCTGAGCCGGAAGGGGATGCCGACATGATGCCTTGTCCCAAATGTGGATTTTGGGAAGAGGAGGGGAGTATCTTCTGCAGCAACTGTGGGGCTACCTTCGCAAGGCCCTCTCTGGGAGAACAGCCTCAACCGCCGGCGCAACCGCTTCCCGTGCAGCCATCCCATCCCGTAGAGGGCATGCCTCACCAGGCACCACAGCCTCCGGGCCAAATGCCCTATCAGCAAGGGGGGCAGCCGCAAGCCTATACGCAGCCTTATGCCCAGGCCGCCTATCCCATCCAGCCGCCTGAAGTTGGAAAGGGCCGGTGGATACCGTGGCTTATAGGCGTCATGGGCCTTCTCATGATCGCCGTGGTGTTGATACTTGTGTTCACGGTCTTCAAGGGAGACGGAGGAGTGGAGACGGAGGTTTCCGGATCCGGCTCCACCGTGACCTCCGAGGATACCGCCGAGGACAACGCCGAGGATACCAGCAAAGATACCACCCAGGACCTTGTCGGTTACGAGGGCATGCTGGTACCGCTGAGCCTGGATTACCCGCGCGGATGGAAGCTCGACGAGGACCCGGACGGCTATATCGAGATCTGGCCCAAGGATAAAAAGGAAGAGGTCCTGCTGTTTATATACCACGAGGACCTGACGGAATACGAATACAGCCTAGAGGAGTGGGTGAACCAGGCGACTGCGGATCTGGACGAAATGGGCCGGGATTTCAAGATGTCATCTACAGAGATAGACGGCTGTCCCGCCTCGCGGCTCACTTACGTCGAAGATCAGACCGACACCCCGGATTACAGGGTGATGCAGATATTCACGATGAAGGACGGTATCGCCTACACGGTGAAGTTCATCTGCGAGGAGTCGGTGTATGAGCGGTACCAGAAGGATGCGACGGAGGTCATCGCATCGATAGAGTTCTTTTAAGGGGGCGGGAATGAAGGCAACAGCGGCGGGAGCCGGCTTCTCGTTAAGAACAGCCCTGTCCATGATCCTCAACCCCGCGCAGGCGCTGAGGGGCGCCCTCGAACGCGTACCCTGGCCTTTCTGCCTCGCCGTCTCCGGCCTCGCCTTCACCCTCTTCTTCCTGCAGACCGGGCTGGACATGCACCGCGTGGGCACCGCCTCCGCCGGGGCCGCGGTGGGCTTCACCTTCCTGGGCACGGCCATGGGCACCGCCGGGGTGGCCCTGGCCGCCGCGCTGGCCTGGGCCTGTTCCCGCCCCTTCGGAGGGGACCGCTCACTTGAGTGGACGGTCAGGGCCTTCTGCCTCGCCTACACCCCTACCCTCATCTTCGTTACGGTTGGCCTGATCGTAAACCTGGCCGCGGGCTGGAACACCGCCGTGGCCTTCGGGGTCACCGGAGCGCTGTGGGCCCTGTACCCCATCATCGCCATCGTGCGCGAGATGACCGGTGATAAGCCGGCGGCCTCCCTTGTGATCTCCACCATCTGCGGGGCCCTGGCCCTCTCGGGCTGGGCCCTGCTGGGGATTTAGGGGGAGGCGACAGTGGACAGGGCGAAGACCGAAAGGGCGGCAAACGGCCTGGTGATACTGGCCTGCTTCGCCATCCTGGCCTGGCTCAACGGGAGGTACGTGGGGTCCGGTGCCGGCCAGGTGGCCGCCTTCACCGCGATCGGCCTCGCCGTCGCCGCGGCTCTCACGGCCGCCCTGGCCGGCCTGGTCTACGCTTCGGCTCCCGCCCTGCGCGCCGCGGGATTCTCCGGGGCCTGGGACGCGGTGGCGCGGGGATTTCTTACCCTCGTCCCCTTCGCCCTGCTGGCCCTGCTGGCCGACCTGGCCTTCGGCTGGTACGCGGCCACCGCCTTCATGCAGGCCGCCGTCATGACCTCGGGGGCGGCGATGGGGGCCGAGGTCATGCGCCGCAGCGGCCAGAGGATACTTCATATGATCGCTCCCGTGCTCGGAGCCTTCGCATTCTCCGTCGCCTGGATAGGTCTATCCGCCCTCTTCACGGAAGCGGTGGGTTGAGATGGCGGCCGCAAGGACTGGGGCGGCACGCGCGATGCGCAAGCTTCCGCGGCGGCCCGGGACGCTGCCGTTCTGCCTGTTCTGCCTGTCGTCATTCCTCGTCGTATCCGCCTTTCTCTCCTCTACCTCCCTCGGACTCGGGTCGGACACCATCAGCCCGCCTTCTGACGAGGAGGTAGAGCGTTGGATCGAGGAGAGGAAAGACAGTTACATCTCCACGGGAGATGCCCACGGCGAGGAGAGAAGCTTCGAGGTAATAGAGACGATCGAGGTACACCGCCTGAACTATCAGATAGCCGAGGAGACGGTCAAGGAGTTGGGCACATGTGATGCCGACTGGTGGTTGTTCGTCATCTTCCAGGACGGCAAGGGCACGGCCGGCCTGACGATCGGCCGGTGGGGATGGCAGGGCGAGCTTCCCTTGAGCGAGCCCGCGTTCATAACCTATCTCGCCAGGGAGGTTCGGGATGGGTACGAATCACCCGGGAGCACCCTTCCGGACGGCTCGGAGTGCATGTCCCTCGAGCAAGCCATATCCGCGTGTAAGGAGATAGCCGATGACCGCATCAAGCAAGAGGGGCTCGAGCCGGGATGGCCGGTGGTGCGCTTGGGCAACACAGGCGAACAGGAGGGGAAGATAGCACCCGGCGGAGGGGAGGAAAGCGGCGGGGAAGAGGGCGGCAGTAAGATACCCGGCCCCTCGAGCTGGTGGCAGTGGCTCACCGGCACGGTGGTGGCGGGAGCCGTCGCTGCGGTTACCGGCCTTCTGGGCACCCTCTTCGGGGGGGTGCCAGCCCCACAGCCACCCCTGTTAATGGGGCCGGCGACGTCGCTCTGGACACCTCCGGAACCACCGGGACCGGGCATAGCGGCCGATACCGTGGACCCCTTCGACACGCGGAGATATCCCGATCAACCGGCCTATGCCGGTATCGGTGACGGCATCCCCGAATTCGTGGATACCTACGCGGGTGCCGCGGGAAAGACGTTTGTGGATACCGGGGTGGCTTTAAAGGACGGTGTCATAGGCTTCGGGAAAAGCTTCGGAAAAGGCTTGATCTCCCTCCCCTTTACCGTACTTGAAGGATACGTGGAGATAGGCCGCATGATACACACGATATACTCCGATGCCTCCAGCGGCCGGGACAGCATCTTCAGCGACATGATCTTCACGGACGCGGGAGTGGATACACTCAAGAGCCTCTGGTCCGTGGGCAGGGAGTTCCTTCCCATAGACGAGGTAAAGTCCTTTTTCGACCCCCATGCTTCCCTGGAGGAGCAATTGTGGGCCATCCCGTCCGCCACCGTCAAGGTCGCTACCCTGATCCTGATGTTCCCTAAGCTCGCCGCGGCACCTGTTCCCGGCTTGCCCTCGAAGACCTTTATTCCATCAGCGAAGACCGCCTCCGCGGTCAGTGCGGCGAAGGCTAAGGTAGACCCCGAGAAGCAGAGGAGATTCGAGGCCTATAAGGCCGCCGCCAGGGAGAAGACCGCGAAGATGCAGAAGGGCAGGGTCACGAAAAACCAGGTGCTGGATGCCATGAGCGATCCCGCCACCATGCGCGAATTGAAGAAAGCCTCGCCGGCGGTGAAGAAGGAGTTCAGCCTGACCCAGACCAGGAAGGTCTATGGGAAGTCCTACGAAGAGCTCACCGGATACGTAAAGGGCAAGTACCCCAAGGACCCGGTCCGGGTAGGGGGTGTCCGCACGCCGGGCCAGGGGGACATCATCAATACCGACAACGACCTGATAGTAGAGAGGCTGGTGAGGACGAAGGGCGGAAAATCCTACTGGAAAGAGGTGCCGGCGCGCGAGTGGGAGGGATTTTACTACGAGAGGTTCTCCAGGAACAGCGGCTTCACGTTGAAGAAGGCCAAGGCCCGCTTCCCCGAACACGACTGGGATAAGATGTCGCGCAAACAGCAATACAAAGCCTGGGCCGAAGGGCACGGGCAGGAGGCCATGGACGTAAAGAACCCCGAGGCCGCCCACGCCTTCAGCAACCAGCCGACGGCCATGGACCCGAAGTGGAATCCCGGCGGCAAATCGCCCGTCGCGAGCGGCAGGATGGTGGACGGGGAAGGACTGGGTCATATGGAGGGGTACAAGACCACCAGGGGCTGGCGGCAGGGAAACATGAGATCCATGACCGAGTCCATGGAGCAGGGGAAGAAACTGGGCAATCTCTCCCAGAAGCTCGCCGGCCAATCCGGTAAACGCACCGGCATGGATATACGCCAACCGGAGATCTTCAAGCAGGGCAGGGAGATACTGGGAATGGACGACCTCTGCCCCGAGATACGCGACGCAGCGTTAAAGGAACTGGGCTTCCAGGGCGGCTATGAGGAGTTCATGAGGAAGCTTTCCGGCTGGACGGGCGCACTGCCCTGACACGCGGCCGGGGAAGGGAATGGCAGATGGCAGATAGAGCACCTCTCGAAGACGACGCGGGATACGACACACTCGTCATCCCCCGCCGCGGCCTGAAGGCATTGTCGGGGATCGACGGTCTGACCGGCGGGCCCCTCTCCCCCCTGGCGCGCATGCAGTCCCCGGCCGGTGCGGCCGACGCGGGCGCGCTCATCGCCGCCTGGGAGGCCTTGGACGATACCTGGAGGTGGGCCGTCCCCGCCCTGCTGGGGCCCCAACGCACCATCGCGCTGGTGCTGGGCGACGGCAACACCAACCTCATCGGGCAGTACCTCTTCCCCGACGCCGAAGCCTACGGACCCGGCTTCCACGTGGACATGGGCAGGGAGGCCGTGAGCCTCACCGGCCCCTTGAGCCTGGGGATGCTGCGGGTGGGCTTCTATTCCCACCTGGCCCTGGAGGAGGTGGAGGAGCTGAGCCCGTTCCGCACCGAGCTGGCCGCGGTCCACTTCTGGCCTCTCATGGCCTGCCTTGACGCCTACCGCGCCGCGGCCCTCGAGCGCCGCCTCCACAGGGCCGGGGGAGCGCCCCCGGGGGTGGGATTTGCGGAGATCGAAAAGGCCTGGGTAGACGGAACCTCATCGGTCAACCCGGGCTGGGCCGTGTCCCTCTTCTCGCTCCTCGTCCCCGACCGTGTCCCGCGCGATCTGCCCGAGCGGCTTCCCCGCCTGCTGCCGGAGATGACGCGCCAGGGGCACCTGAAAGAGGCCGTATCCCCGGGCGCGGGAGGCGTTCTGTACTCTTTTTCCGAGAGCTTGAGCTCCCTCCTCTGGGGCCTCACCTCGGTGCTCAACTTCGGGCTGATCACGCAGCGCCTCGCCCAGCCGCGGTCCGCGGAGGTGACCATCCTGGGAGGGTGGCGCACGCCCGGCGGCGTATGGATGGCTGACCTGAGCGATATGGATAGCGGCTTGGTATCGCTGGCTCTCACCGGCCCCGCGCTGGCCGACGACATCATCGACGCGATATTGGGCAACGATACCCTCGCCCCGCCCTTGGAGGAGTTCGCCATGGAAACCCCCTACGACCGAGACGTCCTGGTCTCCCGCCTGCGGGAGACGGTGGCGGCCGCGCCGGAGAGGGCGCTCGCATCTCACGGATTCTGTACCCATTGCGGCAGGCAGCTCCTGGAAGGCGTGCGTTTCTGCCGGGAATGCGGGGCGGAAGTGGAGATACCCGAAGCCGCTGTGGCCGCCGCGATGCGGCCCGTCTGCCCAGGATGCGGCCTGCAGTTGAGGCCGGGCGCGCGCTTCTGCAGGATGTGCGGCAAGCCGCAGCAGGGGCAGCTAACAGGCGAACGTTGATGGGGACTCTGCGGGAAGGGTCCGGTGTTCTGCCGCAGATCCGGTGACTACATCAACATGAGCACGCCAGTCGCCAGAGCGAATCGATCATCTCCCGGGCGGCATCCAGGTCGGCGTCGAGATCCCTTTTCCTAATCACTCGCCGTGCAAAAAGCCGGGCACGCAGCCCGGCTTCTATTACTCTGGTGGGCGTTAAAGCCCCCTGGAAGACCTTACCCCACTTATTGTCCTGGGGGAGACGGCATGAATGCTGCGCGCAGGAAGCATGCACCGGATCTTAATGAATCATCGCATATAGAGATGGCCCGGAAGCTGATCGGCTAACCTGCAATAGAAAAGTTATAGACAGCCTATATTGCAGGCTACCTTCAATATGGGGTATGATTTTAAGGTATATTAAAGGTTAACCAACAGGGGGAAGCAATAGAATGACCCCAGCAAGCACTCGTGCCGGCAGGTATGTGAGCCAGTTGCAGGGATATCGAGCATTTATTCCGGCACCCCTGCCTCCAGATCCTCCCCTACGGATAGACCCGGAGATGCAAGACTGTTTATCCAGGGCAGACCATGCTCTGGGCCGCCTGGACGGTTCTGTCCAAACGCTGCCCGACCCTGACCTTTTTGTATTTATGTATGTACGCAAGGAAGCAGTACTGTCTAGCCAGATCGAGGGAACCCAAAGCTCCCTCGACGATTTGCTAAAGGTTGAAGCCAAGGTTTTCGACCCCAATCGCCCGAATGACGTCGAGGAGGTCTTGAACTATGTAAATGCCATGAATTATGGGCTTCATCGCCTTGCTGACCTCCCAGTATCGGCGCGCCTCATTCGAGAGATCCATGAGCGGCTGCTCAAGGGTGTAAGGGGAGCAGAAAGACAGCCGGGGGAACTCCGGAAAACCCAAAATTGGATAGGTCCAAAGGGTGCCACGTTGCTCAATGCGGCGTTTATTCCACCCCCGCCCGACGAGGTCCCTGATGCCCTGGCCAAATTTGAGAAGTTTATTCATGACGAAGATCCAATGCCAGCTTTGATCAAGATCGGACTTGCACACGCACAGTTTGAAACCATCCACCCCTTCCTGGACGGCAATGGACGTGTTGGCCGCTTACTTGTGACCTTCTTGCTTTGTGAGCGAGAGATTTTGCAAAAGCCCGTGCTTTATTTATCCCACTATTTCAGAAGACGGCGATCACAATATTATGATCTGCTTCAAGCAATACGAGATGATGGAGACTGGGAGTCGTGGATATTGTTCTTCCTTGAAGGTGTTACAGATGTAGCAAAAGAAGCGACAGAAACTGCGCGTCAGATAGTAGCTCTGCGGGAGAGCCACCGGAGACTCATCACGGAAAACTTTGGCCGTGTTGCCGCTAACGGGTTGAAGGTACTGGAAAGCCTGTATTCACTTCCAATTGTAACTGTAGGCAAGGTCGCAGCCATCACGGGAGTGAGTTTCACTGCAGCGAACCAACTGGTGAATAAGTTCGTTGAAAATGAGCTACTAACCGAATTCACTGGGCAAGCGCGCAACAGACGCTTCCGATACAGTCAATACATCGGTCTTTTTGCAGATTAGATCCATAGTATTAACGGCAGGAAAAAGCCGGGCACGAGGCCCGGCTTCTATTGCTCTGGTGGGCGTTAAGGCCCTTGGAAGACCTATCCCCACTTGTCATCCTACGGGAGGCGGTATGAAAAAGGGCCGCGAGGGCCCTGGTGATTGGTGGGCGTTAAGGTCCTTGGAAGACCTTACCCCACTTGTCGTCCTAAAGGAGGCAGGCTAGCCGATGATGCCGGATCATATGCTATGCCAAACGATCAACTACCAGCTCTTCCCTCCATCCGGCTATGCTCCGGGATCAGTCCTCCCTATTCCGCAACGTTTCGCAGGCTTGGGTGGGCAATATCGGATTTAAGCTAAGCGGAACGCTTGCGTGGCAGTCGCAACCTGGCGGGATGTATCTCCAAGGCCCGCCGGTATATATCCGCGTAGCTGGCGGCCATTACCGCGGGGCTGAAGTGCTGCTCTGCCGCCCTGCGGCAGTCCAGATGGTCCAGCTCGTCAAGGCGTTCGATAAACGGCAGCAGTTCCAATGGGGTAGCGGCAAGAAAACCGGTGACTCCGTGCTCGATCACCTCGGGTGCGGCACCCCAGCGCGTGGCGAGTACCGGGGTGCCGCAGGCAAGGGATTCCGCCATCACCAGTCCGAAGGGCTCCTCCCACTGGATGGGGAAGAGAAAGGCGCGCGCGTGTGAGATCAGGCGCACTTTCTCCTCCTGGGATATCTCACCCAGGTAGACCGCTTGATCGCCGTCTAGGTGTGGCCGCACGCGCTGCTCGAAATAATCGCGGTCGCGACCTTCGTCTATCTTACCGGCGAGGATGATGCGCCGACCGGCCATACGGGCCAGGGCCACCGCCTGTTCCGTGCCCTTGTCTTCGCAGATACGGCTCACGCAGACGAGGTATTCGCCTTTTTCGCCACCACAGCGGTGCTTATCAGTATCCACCGCGTTGGGGACCACTCCAAGATAATTGAGGTCAGGGCCGCACTCCTTCTGCCGCTGGCTGATAGCCACGAAGTAGCAGTCGTCCTTGAAAGCCTCGTAGAACATGCGGGTTTCGCGGGTGAAGGGGCCGTGCAGTGTATGCACGATGGGCTGGGAGAGCAAGCTCGCAAAGGCCGGCCCGAGAAACCCGGAATGGTCGTGCACCACGTCGTAATCCTCCCTTGAGATCTCCCGGTAGGCCTGTCCTACGTGGAATGAGTCGAAGATCGTTTCTCCCATGTGCTCCGTGGGCGCTTCTTCCAGGTAGGTGACCTGTCTTGCCCGGGAGCGGCAGGTACCCGCGGCGAAAAGGGTCACGTCGTGTCCCATCTCCGTCAGTCCATCCACCAGCAGCGCCAGAACCCTCTCTATCCCCCCGTAGCCCTCGGGCGGGATGGGTATCCATACGGGTGCGATCATCGCGATACGCATTGCTTCCTATCCTCCATCCTGCCGTCCTTTCATCCCACGGTGCGGCATGCTCTCGGCAGGGATGTCATAAACGGCGCATTCCTTGGAGTTCCTCTCCATGACTTCTTCATGGCAAGTCTTGATGTCGAATGCCTTGTCGGCTTCGGCGATTTTCAGAACCTTGGCGCAGGGGCCGCCCGAACAGAGCAGGAAGAAACGCCGATCGAGCTCGGTTGACCGGTCCCTTATCCTTGAGAGCATGTGCAGCCCCTGCGAATCCATGAAATCGAGATGGTCCAGATCGACCGCGAAATACCCCTCTCCGCACTCCAGGACGTCGAGCAGTATGGCTTCAAACCTGGTCCGGCTTGATAGGTCCAACTCCCCGTGCAGCCTCGCCGTGTTGCCTCCTTCAGCCCAGTACAAGGCAACTCTCTCTTCCATCTCTCCCCCCGTCCTTCATCGACCTACCCCGCAAGGACCGTATATTCTCCCCCGGAGAGCGGCTCTCCGGGGCAGGGCTTGGGGACTTCGATCCCACCTCTTCAAGCAGCCGGCTAAGCTCTATCTCCAGGTATGGATCCACGCCGGAGTGGTCCTTGTAGCATACCTGGCACATGCCGAATTCTATTGACCCGGCGCTTCCGCAATTGTCGCAACGCGGAATATTTCGCATTTGCGGTCACCTCCTGCGCAAAGGGTATATGAATATATCTAAATTTAATATATAACAATTCTAAAATAATTAGTCAAGTAATATATTATTGACGGATAATTTTATTAGTGATAGAAATAAGCCATGAAAAAGAGTGATGACAACCGGGAGACCAGGAAGGGAAGGCTTCTGGAAGGCCTGGAAGACGACCCCCTCTTCACCATAGGAGTTGCTGCAAGACTCCTGGATTGCGAGCCGAGCATGCTCAGGAGTTACGAGAAAGCGGGTCTGGTAGAGCCCCGGAGGACTGAGGGCAACACCAGGTTATATTCAGAGAACCAGCTGGAGAGGATGAGGGAGATAGGGGAGATCATAAGGGATGAAGATGTGAACATCGCGGGAGCGCGCATTATCATGCAGCTGAGAGAGGAAGCGAGAAAACTGAGAAAGGAAATCTCGTTATTGCGGGAGGAGATAGCATCCCTAAAAAATGAATTAGCGACGAAATAGGATGGGCCGACGTTCCAGGAGGGGAGATCACAAGAAGCCGCTCTTCCTAATCGCCTTGGGAAGATATGAGGAGTCGTGGGCTGCAAGGACAAAGCCGGGCACAAAGCCCGGCTTCTATTGCCCTGGTGGGCGTTAAGGCCCTTGGAAGACCTACTCCCACTTATCGTCCTCGATGAGGCGGTATGAAAAAGGGCCACGGTGGCCCTATGTTATTGGTGGGCGTTAAGG
>JAQVFR010000023.1 GCA_028697145.1 Actinomycetota bacterium
ACCACACTGAAGCGCTTGTGCATGTCCATACCCGCGTGTAGCATTGTAACCAGCCTCCTTCCTGCTACCGCCTACTGTTTCCCACAGTGATGGTAGCACGGGGGGCTGCTTTTTCATGAAGTCACCCGTGCTAGAATATATACCGACGGTCGGTATAATATGCGAGAAGGAAGATCAGGCATGGCACGTCC
Source organism: Actinomycetota bacterium (assembly GCA_028697145.1). Lineage (GTDB taxonomy): Bacteria > Actinomycetota > Geothermincolia > Geothermincolales > RBG-13-55-18 > SURF-21. The sequence continues at coordinate 192 of JAQVFR010000023.1, forward strand.
CAGAAGATCGCAGGCCAGAGAGGACGCAAAGGGAGAGTTCGTAGAGGCTGCCTGGGAGTTGTTCTCGCGCCGCGGATACGACGCTACGCCGGTCAGCGCCATCATCGAGAAGGTGGGCCTCTCCAAGGGCTCCTTCTATTATTACTTCACTAGCAAGGAAGAGGTTCTCGACGCCGTCGTGAGTCGCATCGTCGACGAGATCTCCCGCGCGGTGGAGCCCATACCCTCACATCCTGAGTTCACGACCCAGGAGAAAATGAGAAGTTTCTTCCGGGCCATAGGCGACTGGAAGGTGGCCAACATGGATATCATCCGCGAGGCGGCGGAGGTGATATACCGCGACGAAAACGTAATCATCCGTCACAAGATGAACAACATGGTTGTGGAAAGGCTGAGTCCCGCTCTTGCGGAGATCGTCGCCCGGGGCATCGAGGAAGGCGCCATTGACGCCGAGGAAGCCGAGGGTACGGCGGAGATGATCCTTCGTTTCTTTAACGCCATGGCGGAGATGCAGGCGGCTTCCTTCGTTGCCGCCAAGGACGATCCCGCAGCCCTGATGAGAGTAATACGCAAGGCCGAACTATACATGGCTGCCATCGAGAAGATGTTGGGCGTCAGCAGGGGCGTCCTTTCCCCGCTGGATGCAGACTTCGAGGAAAGACTGCAGGGAGCCGTAAGCGGGGAGGGGATGCCTCGAGAGCCGGGCCTGTCGGGAGAGAGGGGTTGAACGGGAAGCCCGGGCGCTCCAAGCGGAGCCGTGCCGGGCCGGCGAAGATGAAGGGGTGAACTTAATGGTGGGTGATGAGCGTATCTCGGCCGAGAACATCGCGTATTCATACGGCGACCTCCTGGCCGTCGACCATATCTCCTTCGGCGTAGGCGCGGGGCAGGTGCTCGGCTTTCTCGGCCCCAACGGTGCCGGTAAGACCACCACGCTGAAGATGCTCATCGGCCTGCTGGCGCCGCAGGGGGGCAAGGTCACCATCCTGGGCAGGGATATCACCAGGGAGCGGGAGGAGATCCAGGGCCAGATCGGGGTTTGCTTCGAGGAGAAGAGCCTCTACGAGGATATGTCGGCCGCTGCCAACCTGCGCTTCTTCGCCTCTCTTTTCGGCATAAAGAGGCCCGACACCGCCGCCCTGCTCGACCGGGTCGGCCTGCCGGGCGAGCGCAGGGACAAGGTGGCGAACTACTCCAAGGGCATGAAACAGCGCCTGATGGTGGCCAGGGCCCTGGTGAACCGTCCCAAGGTGCTGTTCCTGGATGAGCCGACCGACGGCCTCGACCCCGTATCCTCAGAGGCCATACGCGACGTGATCATGGAGGAGAAGGCCGGGGGCGTCACGGTCTTTCTCACCACCCACGACATGATGGAAGCGGATAAGCTGTCAGACCACGTGGCCTTCATAAGCGACGGCCGCATCGCCGCCTTCGACACCCCGGAGAACCTCAAGCACGAGTACGGCAAGCGGGTGCTGAAGATACGCTATCACGAGGACGGCCGTCTACGCGAACAGGAGCTGCCCCTCGAGGAGAAGGAGACGGGCCGGCGCATCCAGGAGATACTGGAAGGCGGTAACGTCCTCGACATGCACACCGAGGAGGCCACCCTGGAGGACATCTTCATCCGGCTGACGGGGAAGAAACTGGGATGAACAGGGTTTTCGCCATCGTAAGGAAGGACGTCGCGCAGATCCTGCGCAACCGCTTCGTCGCGGTCATCTCGCTTTTGTTCATCGTCATCTACGCGTTGATGTATTATCTCCTGCCCTCGGACGTGGACGAGGTGTTCAGGATGGGATTCTATCTCGAGGTGAGCGAGGAAGCGGCCGGGGAACTGGGCGTCGAGGTCGGCGAGGACGAGATCGCGGAGAGGTTGAGCGGGGCGGGCAAGGGGGAGGCGGGGGAAGGGCTGGAGCTGGTGTGGGCGGAATCGGTGGAGGGCCTCAGGAGGTCGGTGGAGGAAGGCGAGGTCAGCGCCGGCCTGTCCTTCGTCGTCTCGGGGGCGGAACCCGAGCTCGTCCTCTATGTCTCATCCGATACCCCGGAGGAGGTGGCGGGAGCGGGCGAGGCCGTAGCCGCCGAGATCGGCTATGCCCTCTTGGGCTTCGAGTTACCGGCCGACTTCAGGGCGACGGTGATAGGCACGGACATGGCGGGCCGGCAGATCCCGATGAAGGACAGGCTGCGGGTCGTCCTCATCTCCTTCGTGCTCCTCCTCGAGTTGTTCAGCCTGGGGAACCTGCTCATGGAGGAGGTCCAGAAAAAGACGGCCATGGCCCTTCTGGTCACGCCCGTTACCCTGAGGGATTTCATCTCGGCGAAGGCGGTCACGGGCATCCTGAACACGTTCTTCCTGGGATTCCTGCTGGCGCTGCTCCTGGGGGCGGTCTCGGCCGGGACCTGGCTTGCCGTCGTCGTCTTCCTCCTTCTCGGCGCCGCCATGATGGTGGGAGTGGCGTTTATCGTGGGCGCATCGAGCAGGGATTTCATCTCCATGGCGATGATATCCGTGATCCCCATGGTGGTGCTGATAATTCCCGGCTTCCTGGTGATTTACCCCGGCTTCGAGTCGCCCGTCCTGAGGGCGATACCCACGTACTGGCTGGTCGCGCCCCTGAACGGTATCCTGAACTACGGCATGAGGCTTTCCGACTACACCACGTCCCTTATCTACATCGTCCTGTTCACCGTGGGCTTCTTCGCGCTGGGGTCGTTCATCTTGAGGAGGAGGCTGGCATGAGCGTACGCAGGGTCCTCGCCATAATGAAGAAGAGCCTTAATCCGAGGAACCCCTACATCATCTTCACCATACTGGGCCCGCTGCTCTTCGCGGCCATATTCCAGCTCGTCTTCGGCATCTGGCAGACGAGGCCGAAGATCGCCGTCTACGAAGCCGGCGACGGGGCTATCACCCGGGAGCTCGAGGCCATGGAGGCCGTCGACCTGGTGGCGGCCGGTTCCGCGGACGAGGTCACCGCGCTGGTGGAGGACAAGAAGGCGGACGTGGGGGTGGTCTTCGGCGAGGAGACGAAGAAGAGGCTCGAGGCGGGAGAGAGAGCGCAGGTCGACATGTACATAAGCGGAGAGAGCCTGGCCAAGAACAGGGCCATAGCCCTGGCCGCGCTGACAGGCGCGGTGAGGTCCGTGTCTCCCGAAGTGCCCCGTGTCTACTTCGAACAGGTGAGGCTGGGGGAGGAAAAAGCGCTCTCCCTCATGGACATGTTCCTGCCCTTCATGGTCATTTACGTCATCCTTCTCGGCGGCTTGATGCTCACCTCCTCTTTCGTGGTGAACGAGAAGGAGAAGAGGACCTTCGCCGCGCTGCTGGTCACCCCGGTCACCCTCCCCGAGGTGCTCATCGCTTTCGGGTTGGTCGGGGTCATCGTCTCACTGGTCATGGGGATCATCCTCATGCTGCTCACCGTCGGGTTCGCTCAACCCCTACTCATGTTCGCGATATTCGCGTTGGGGTCGCTGCTCGGGGTGGAATGGGGGCTGCTCCTCGGCATGATGTCCAGGGACCAGACCACGCTGGTGGCCTACATGAAGGCGTTCGGCGTCTTCCTCCTCGTACCGGCGCTCTTCATCGTCTTCCCAGACTGGCCGCAGTGGATAGCGAGGATCTTTCCCACCTACTATATCGCCAACCCCGTCTTCCGCATCGTCATCTACGGGGAGGGCTGGAGCGAGCTGGGCTGGCAGATCCTGGCGCTCGCGGGATTCGCCGTCCTCTTCCTCGTGCCGCTCCTGGCCGTGATGCTGCGGACGCGGAGCTCGGCCGCAAACAGGCTGTTCACCACGTAGAAAGCGGTCCGCCTTTGTTTACACACGCCGCGCGGCGTGAATAATAGTGTATGTAGCCGCCGTTTTGCCCTTCAGGATATCTTCGGAGGTGTTGAGCATGGCTTTCATCGCGGCATTCGTAGCCCACGCACCAGACGCGGACCCCGAGAAGCACAGGTGCGTAATCGAGACCCCCAAGTACAAGCTCTACGTGAGCGTGGTGCAGGGCCAGGAGCAGGCGAAGGAGGTTTGCGGCAAACTCGCCGCGGAGGAGGGTGTCACCTCAATCGTGCTTTGCCCCGGCTTCACCAACCGCGACGTGGCCGAGATCGCGGAGGCCGTCGGGCCCGGATGCGGGGTCAACGTGGCGAGGGGGGACGGCCCCAGCACCAGGATCGCCGTCGAGACCATCGCCAGGGAGTGGTCCTGACCGCCGGAACAAAAGGAGTCTTCATGGGCAAGTCGTTCCTGATGGCGTTCGATCTCGGCGGCGGCTCGGGCAGATGCCTGCTCGCGGATGTGGACACCGGCACCACCTTCAGCGCGAAAAGGAACTGGTCGCACCCCGTCGCGCCCGACACCGCGGGCCTCGGTTTTGACCTCGACCTCGGGGATATGTGGAATAAACTGGGCGAGGCTTGCCGCCAGGTTATGCTTGAGGCCGGCGCGGAGGCGGAAGACGTCCGGGGAGTAGCCGCCTGCAGCATGCGCAACACAACCGTGCTCCTGGACGGCGATGGCAACCCGCTCTTCGCCGTGCCCAACCAGGACGCGCGCGCTCTGGGCAGCGCGCTCATGCTCGCGGGCGAGCGCGGCATGGAGGTCTACGAAGCCGGCGGACACTGGCCCAGCCCTCTCTTCACCGGCGCCAGGCTGCTGTGGCTGCGGGACAACGCGCCGCAGCTGCTGGAGCAGGCGGCGAGGGTGGCAAGCCTTTCGGACTGGGTGGGTCTGCGCCTGGGCGGCGTCCTTCTCGCGGAGAGGTCCCAGTCGAGCGAGACCCTCCTCTTCGACCAGCGCGCCGACGACTGGGACCGCGACCTCATCGCTTCCCTCGGCATGGATCCCGCCCTCTTCCCCGAGACGGTCGATGCCGGTACGCGCATAGGCGCCCTGACGGCGCCGGCGGCGGAACACCTGGGGCTGGCGCCGGGGACCCCGGTGGCGGCGGGAGGGGCGGACACGCAGTGCGGACTGCTGGGGATGGGATGCACGGGAGAGGGCATGGTGGGGATCAGCGCGGGGACCAGCATGCCGGTGCAGCAGGTGACCGCCTCGTACGTGCTGGATGGCGAGGGCCGCCTGTGGAGCGGACGGCACGTCGTGCCCGGCCTCTACCTGGTGGAGAGCAACGGCATGATCACGGGGACGGTGCTGGAGTGGTTCGCGCGCATACTCTACCCAGACAGCAGCGACCCGCTGGCGGCGCTCTTCACCGAGGCCGCGGCGTCCGAGCCCGGCGCCGCCGGGATATATTCCACCCTGGGCGCACGGGTATTCGACGCGCGCACCACCAGCGTATTGCTGGGTAATCTTACCATGTCGCACATGGTCACCCCGGATGTCTCCTCATTCCGCGCCCATGTGGGCCGCGCCCTGCTGGAGGGCATAGCCTACTCCGCCCGCGCCAACCTCGACCAGGTGCAGGCGGCGACGCGCCTGGAGCCCACGGGCGTCTGGGTGGGAGGCGGCATGTCGAAAAGCTCCGCGTGGACGGGCATGGTCGCTGACATCCTGGGCAGGAAGGTGGGTGTGCCCTCCAGCCCGGAGGTATCGGCACTGGGAACAGCCGTCTGCGCGGGCGTGGGCGCTGGTCTTTTCCGCGACCTGGGCGAGGGCGTGGGACGGCTCTCCCGCCTGGAGAGGGAACACGAGCCGGGCGCCCACTGCGAGAAATACCAGGGGCTCTACGCGGGATGGCGGCAGGCCGTGGAAATGCGCGCCGAATGCGACGCCCACATGGCCAACCTCATGGCCATGGCCATGATAAGCCGCGCTCCGGCCGCGAGCGAGGCCCCCGCCGCTTTCCGCCCCCGCATCCTGGTCACCGCATCCATGGACGAGGAGGCGCTGGACGAGCTGCGCGAGATGGGCGAGGTCAACTACAGTTCATGGCGGGAGAGCCGCAACGTGTTTGGGGGTGGAGATGACCTGGTGAAAGCGCTGCGGGACTTCGAGGTCTTCGTGACGGAGATGGACATCGTGGACTTCGAGGCGCTGAAGGGGCTTCCGGACCTGAAGATGATCATTTGCTGCCGCGTGAACGCGGTGAACGTGGACCTGGAGGCGGCCACCGCCTTCGGCGTCCCGGTGGCGAACACGCCCGGCAGGAACGCGGACGCCGTGGCGGACCTCACCGTGGCCCTCATGGTCATGCTGGCGCGCAATCTCGCGCAGGCCGCCTCCTTCCTCAAGGAGGGGGGCTTCGAGGCGGGCGACATGGCGAGGATGGGCGAGGCCTACCTTGCGTACCAGGGAAAGGAACTGTGGCGTAAGACGGTGGGCCTGGTGGGCCTGGGCAGCGTGGGTGAGCGTGTGGCGCGCAGGCTCGTGCCCTTCGGCGCGCGGGTGCTCTTCTACGACCCCGCTGTGGGGGCGGGGGAAGGGGCGCTCGCCGGGGCGGAGAAGGTCTCCTTCAATGAGCTGCTCGAGCGCAGCGACTTCGTGAGCCTCCACGCGCCCGCCATCGAGGCCACGGAGAACATGATGGACCGCGCAGCCTTCTCGCTGATGAAGGAGGGCGCCTTCTTCATAAACACCGCGCGGCCGTCCCTCGTGGATGACGGAGCCCTGGCGGAGGCGCTGGAATCGGGCAGGCTGGCCGGCGCAGCCCTGGACGTGTTCACGGTGGAGCCGCCCGGGTCGGACGACCGCCTGGTGGTGAGAGAAAACGTGATCGCGACGCCGCACGTCGGGGGGAACACCGTGGAGATAGGCGCACACCAGGGGGAGATAGCCGCGCGGCAGCTGCGCATGCTGCTGAGGGGCGAGGCGCCCGAGCACGTCCTCAACCCGGAGGTGATGGAGGGGTTCTCCTGGACCGGCTCCCGCCGCGAGCCTCCGCCCGGGGAGCTGGAGCGCCTGGCCGCCAACCCCAAGCCCTCCATGACCTCCTGACGTCCCGTCGGCGCAGAGGTAAATACTACCAGCCCCCGCACCCCCCATTTGTTTGCCGCGCCCGTTAAGGGGCATAATAACAATAAAGCTCTTCTACGAGCGGGAGTTCGAAATCGACGCCCCTTCACGAGGGGCATTGTTTACGATGAGACCGGAAGGGAGAGACGCGACGGTGTTCGACATGAACCCATTCGACATCATGCATGACGACAAGACGGCGGACCTCATAAAGGCGCTGGGCGACGAGGATCCAGGCGTACGCTTGAAGGCCGTGAAGGCACTGGGGAAGACCAGGACCCGCCGCTCCGCGGACGCGCTGATCGCGATCCTCTCGGACAAGAACGAGAGAGTGAGATGGGCCGCCGCTGATTCCCTGCTAGAGATGGGGGAGCTGGTGGTCGAATCCCTGCTCGATGCCCTGGACGCGGAGGACAAGTACACGCGGGCGGAGGCGGCGGGTGTCCTGGGAAAGATGAGGAACGAGAGGGCCATCGAGCCCCTGATAGAGTGCATGAAGGACGACGACATCAACGTGAGGTGGATCGCCTCGAAGGCCCTGGCGACCATGGGATATCCCGCGGTCAGGCCCCTCATAGACGCCATGGACGACAAGAGCCTGCGTATCCGCAAGCGGGCGATGGACGCCCTGGTCAAGATGGGGCAGCCGGCGATACGTCCCCTGGTGGAATCCCTCGACGACCAGCGGCTGCGCGTGCGTTGGGGAGCGCTTGAAGCCTGCGAGCACATGGGGTCCCAGGCGGCGGGGCTGCTCATGTTCGCGCTGGATACCGGCACCCTGCGCGCCAAGTGGAGGGCGGCGACGGCACTGGGAAGGATAGGAGACCCCAAGGCGCTCGAGTCGCTCATCGCCGCCTTGCGCGACAAGCACCATTACGTGAGGTGGAAAGCGGCCGAGGCGCTCGGCGCCATCGGCGACAAGGGCGCGGTGGACGCGCTCATCGAGGCCCTGGGCGACGAGAACAGGTACGTGCGCCTTGGCGCTGCCAGGTCCCTGGGCATACTCAAGGACGAGAGGTCGCTGCCGGCTCTCGAGGAGGCAACAAAGGACGAGGACGTCCTCGTCCAGGAGGCCGCCGAAAGGGCGCTCAGAAACGTGAGGTTCGCCATCCGTTTCGGTGATTGAACCCCTCCGCGCGCGTGATGACTGTGCTCCCGTGCTTCCGCCATTGTCGTTGCGAGGCGGCACGGCGGCCACGGCAATCTCCTTGAGACGAAACCCGGTTCGTGCCACGAGAGGATCACTTCGCTTGTGCTCGCTAAGATAACACCAAGGCACGAGGCGAGGCTTGACCCCCGTGCCTCACCCCCGTGCCTCAGGCACGAGGCGAGGCTTGACCCCCGTGCCTCAACTTCGCGATTTTGGGGGAGATGACGGCGCGGCAGTAGGGCTCGTTAGGGTTCCTGTCGTAGTATGCGCGATGGTATTCCTCGGCGGGATAGAACCTCTCCAGCTCCTTGACCTCGGTGACGATGGGCTTGTCGTATTTCCCCGCCAGTTCGGAGATGAACTTCTCCACCTTCAACTTCTGCGTATAAGAGTCATAGAGGACGATCGAGCGGTACTGGGTGCCGACGTCACCGCCCTGGCGGTTGAGGGAGGTGGGGTCGTGGGTCGCGAAGAAAACCTCCAACAGATCCTCGAGGGAGATCACCTCGGGATCGAACTCCACCTCCACCACCTCGGCGTGCCCGGTGCCCTCACGGCACACCTGGCGGTACGTGGGATCCTCGGTCACGCCGCCGGCGTAACCCGGCGTCGCCCTGAGCACCCCGACCAGGGTCTTGAGCAGCGCCTCGGTACACCAGAAACATCCACCTCCCAGGACGATGGTCTCGTGGCTATCCTGCATCGTCATCGGGGATAAACCTCATGGAGATAGAATTGACGCAGTGGCGGGTGTTCTTGGGGGTGAACCCCTCACCCTCGAATACGTGCCCCAGGTGGCCGCCGCAGGCGGCGCAGACGATCTCCGTCCTCCTGCCGTCCGCGTCGGGCTGCCTCTTCACCGCGCCCTCTATCTCGTCGTCGAAACTGGGCCAGCCGCAGCCGGAATGGAACTTGTCGTCCGAGCGGAAAAGCGGAGCGCCGCACCGCTTGCAGGAATAAGTACCGGGCTCGAAGAGATCGGTGTACTCTCCCTTGAACGGCAGCTCCGTCCCCTTGTGGATGATGACCCTCTCTTCCTCACGCGTAAGCTCTTTATCTTCCATGACAATAATATATGACCTTTCGCTGACACTTGGCTATGCTGCATGTCAGACAGCGCGGGCATGGTGTCCGCGGGGCTGACATGCGGGACTACGCTCCACGGGCCGTCACCTGCCGCGCGGAATAGGCGTGCGCATCTGCCCGGAAGTCGAAATCTGGCGGCCCTTGCGGGTAGAATGATATGAGCGAAGAAGGGACGATAACGGGAAAGCGTGAGTCATGTCGGCAGAATACCAATCACTGCCGTCCCGGGCCGGGCTGGTTGTAGTGGGCGGCGGGGTCATCGGGTGCTCCATCGCCAGGGAGGCCGCCCGCTATATCTCCGGTATTGTCATCCTGGAGAAGGAGAGTGACGTCTCCTGCGGCACTTCCAAGGCCAACAACGCCGAGGTGCACTCGGGCATCGGCGAGGACGCCGGCACCCTGAAACAGAAGCTCAACGTGCGTGGAAACCAGCTCTACGACGAGTTCGTGCGAGGCCTCGGGGTCGAGCTCAAGCGCCAGGGGATGCTCCTCGTGGTCACCCAGCGCACCGTCCCCGTGGACGAGACGGGCGGCATGAGCGAGTCCGAGCGCGAGGATATCCTCACCCGCAAGATCCCCGATGCTATCGTCGCCTACGGCGAGAAGGCCGGGATCAAGGGGTTGCGAACGCTCACCCGGGACGAGGTCTTCGCCACGGAGCCCAACGTCACCCGCGAGGCGGTGGCCGGCGTGTTCGACGAGACCTACGGCCTCATCAGCCCCTACAAGCTGACCATAGCCCTGGCCGAACATGCCGTGATCAACGGTGCGCGCGTCTTCCTAAACACCGAGGTCACCGGTTTCCGGGTGGAGGACGGCGAGGTCAAGGCGGTGATCACGGACCGCGGGGAGATAGAGACACCCCTGGTGATAAACGCCGCGGGCGTGTTCGCCGACGAGGTGGCGGACATGGCCGGCGCGGGCGGGTTCGTCATCCATCCCCGCAAAGGCGCCTCCCTGCTATTCGACCGCCAGGTGACGGCGGAATACGTACGCTCCAGCGTGGCCGAGTTCCGCATGCCGGGGCAGAAGACCACCCAGAGCAAGGGCGGCGGCGCCATGCCCACCGCCGAGGGCAACCTGCAACTCGGACCCACCGCCATCGAGACCGGCGACAAGTACGACACATCCATCTCCGCCGAGGAGATAGAGGAGATCTTCGAGAGGTTTCACTACCTGCTGCCCGATTTTCCCAGGGATGCACTCATCTCCGCCTTCAGCGGCATCCGCGCCCCCACCCTGGAGGAGGACTTCGTCATCGGCGCCTCGGAGGCGGTGCGCGGCTTCGTCAACGTGGCGGGCATCCAGTCTCCCGGGCTGGCCTCCGCCCCCGCCATCGCGGAGATGGTCATGGGCATACTGCACGACCTGGGCCTGCCGCGCGAACCGCGGCCGGATTTCGACCCGGTGAGGCCCGCGCCGCCCAAGTTCTCCGAGCTCCCGGTCGCGGAGCGCAACCGGCTCATCGCCGCGGATCCGCGCTGGGGCCACGTCATCTGCCGCTGCGAGACGGTAACGGAGATGGAGGTGGTGAACGCCATCCACGCCATCATCCCCGCCACCAACATGGACGCGGTCAAGCGCCGCACCCGCACGGGCATGGGCCGCTGCCAGGGGGGTTTCTGCCACGGCCGTGTGGCGTCCATCCTGGCGCGGGAACTCGGGACTCCCATCACCGCGGTGACCAAGGACGGGGAGAGTTCTCCCGTCTTTCTGGGTATGGCCAAGGATTTCCTCGTGGAGGAAAAAAGATGAAAGCGGCGGAAAGGCCCGATTGCGTGGTCATAGGCGCGGGACCGGCCGGGCTGGGAGCGGCCCTGGCGGCCCGCGAGGCGGGCTTGCGCCACGTCATGCTGGTGGAGAGGGACTTCGAGCTCGGGGGCATCCTGCCCCAGTGCATACACGACGGCTTCGGCTCCATCGTCTTCGACCAGGTGCTCACCGGGCCCCAGTACGCCCAGCGCTTTATCGACCGCGTGGAGAAGTCGGGCATCGACATCAGGCTGAACACCATGGTGCTGGAGATGCGGCCCGACCGGCGCATCACGGCCGTGAACCCCGGCGACGGCGTCTTCGAACTGGAGCCGGCGGCCATCGTCCTGGCCATGGGCTGCCGCGAGAGGACGCGCCACCAGGTGATGATACCCGGCTACCGCCCCGCGGGCGTCATCTGCGCCGGCGCCGCCCAGAGGGACATAAACATCGATGGCGTCATGCCGGGCAGGCGCGTGGTCATCCTCGGCTCGGGCGACATCGGCCTGATCATGGCACGCCGTTTCACGCTGGAGGGCGCGGAGGTGGAAGGGGTCTACGAGATCATGCCCCACGCCGGCGGGCTCACCCGCAACGTGGTGCAGTGCCTGCACGACTACGACATCCCCCTGCATCTGTCCCACACCGTCACCTTCATCCACGGCCGCAAAAGGGTGAAGGCGGTGACGGTGGCCGCGGTCGATGAAAACCTCAAACCGATAAAGGACAGCGAGCGCCGGGTCCCCTGCGATTCCCTGGTCCTCTCGGTGGGCCTCATCCCCGAGAACGAGCTCTCCAAGCAGGCTGGCGTGGAGCTGGACGCGGTGACGGCGGGGCCGGTGGTGGATGAGACCATGCACACCTCCGTGGACGGCATATTCGCCTGCGGGAACGTGGTCGGCGTCTTCGACCTCGTGGACTGGGTGACGCGCACGGCCGAGACGGCGGGGAGGGCCGCGGCCGAATACGTGCTGGAGGAGATGAGGAAAGAGCCCCCCATACGCGTGAACCCCGGGAGGAACGTCAAGTTCGTCATACCGCAGCTGGTGAGGCGGCCGGAGCGCGGTGTCGATTTCTTCTTCCGCGTGGAGCATGCGGAGAAGGCGGTGAGGACCAGGGTGCTGGCGGGAAACGAGGAGGTCTATTCCCGCAAGGCTAAGTTCGTGCGGCCGCCGGAGATGGTGCACGCGGAGGTAGGCGCGCAGGCGGCCCGCCCGCGCGAGGTCACCATCGCCGTGGAGACGGGCGGAAAGAAAGATATCTCGAGCGATGAAGAGTAAACACGAGTTCACGTGCATCAACTGCCCTTTGAGCTGCAGCCTCGTGCTCAGCGAGGAAGACGGCGAGGTGCTGGAGGTAAGCGGCGCCGACTGCAAGGTCGGCGAGAAGTACGCCGTGGAGGAGTTCAAAGACCCGCGGCGCACGCTGAGCACCACGGTCAAGGTGAAGGGCGGCGCATTGCCCCTGCTGCCGGTGGTGAGCGCCTCTCCCATACCGAAGCGCCTGGTCAGGGATGCGGTCAGGGCGCTGGCGGAGGTCGTGCTCGAGGCCCCGGTCGCGGACGGCCAGGTTATATACGAAGACATCATGGGCACCGGCGTCAACGTGGTGGCTTCCCGCACGCTCGGCTGTGAGCACGATGGCTGACGTCGACGGCCTGCCCGGGAAAGCGAGGGAGAGGGCGCGCAGGAGCGAGCAGCCTTCCTGGACACCGCCCATGCTCGCCACCCTTACCAGCGGCCGCTTCTCCAGCGAGGACTGGATCTACGAGCGCAAACTGGACGGCGAGCGCTGCCTGGCCTTCAAGCAGGGAGGTCGGGTGAAGCTCTATTCCAGGAACAGGAAACCGCTCAACGCCGCATACCCGGAGCTGGTTGAGGCCCTGGAGGGCCAGGGGGCTGACGGTTTCGTCGTGGACGGCGAGGTGGTGGCCTTCGAGGGGAACAAGACCAGCTTCTCCCGCCTGCAGAGGCGCATTCACGTCGAGGACCCGGAGAGGGCGCGCCGCAGCGGCGTCCCCGTCTATTACTACCTGTTCGACCTCCTCTACGCATACGGCTACGACGTCACCAGGGTACCCTTGAGACACCGCAAGGCATTGCTGAAGAGGCTCCTGGACTACGAAGACCCTCTGCGCTTTCTGCCCCACCGCAACAGGGATGGAGAGAGGTATTACGAGGAGGCATGCCGCAGGGGCTGGGAAGGGGTCATCGCCAAGAGGGCGGACGGTCCATACGCGCACAGGCGTTCCCCGGACTGGCTCAAGTTCAAGTGCGCGCGCGAACAGGAGCTGGTGATCGGCGGCTTCACGGAACCGCGGGGGAGCAGGAGGGGTTTAGGGGCGCTCCTGGTGGGATACTACGAGGGGGAGGAGCTGCGTTACGCGGGCAAGGTCGGCACGGGTTTCGATGACCGTACCCTGGAGAAGCTCGTGGGAATACTCATGGAGATAGAGGTGGATGAAAACCCCTTCGGCGCCGCGGACATCAGCGAGAAAGGGGTTCACTGGGTCGAGCCGTTACTGGTGGCCCAGGTGGGATTCACGGAGTGGACGCCCGATAACAGGCTGCGCCATCCCCGCTACCTGGGGCTGCGCCGCGACAAGAGGCCTCGAGAGGTGCGCAGGGAAGTCGCAGAGGGGCGCAGGGACCGTCCGGGGTGAAAGAGAGACTCGGCGCAACAGCCCGCGGAGGAGGATGATGTGGCGATGGAGGGTAGCCGATGACCTCGTTGCAGCTCCTGAGGTGGGGATTGCTCTCATCGGGCTCACCGCGGTCGAGCGGGAAGGTGACCGGCGGAGCAGGAATGGGCGAGGGCTCCGGCCCCCACGACGCCGGCCAGCCATAGCAATCGTTCAACCACTGCTGGTTTTCAAGTGAAACCGGTCTGTCCAGGTCCATGTCCGGGCTCGTCTCTATCTGCTAGCTGTCGAGGGGCGGGAATGGTTTTATCCCCACCCGTTCAGGGGAATAATCGCAACAGCGGGTACACTCGGGGCCGGGAGTTTCGAGCCGCGCTGACGTGTTGGACCGCATTTGGGATGCGGCGTACGAGGAAGGAAAATGGAGGATATCGTTGACACCCCAGGCACCAGGAGGCATGCCGATGACATCCTGGTCGCCGAATACGAGGTGAATACGGAGCCCTGCCGCGCTAAGACCCTGGACGGGGTCGAACTGGACGCCCTCCGCATGGGGAAGGAGCCCGATAAGGCGGTGATAATCTGCCATGGTTACGCGGGCAACAAGAACGCCGTCAACCTGGTGGCTCTGGCCGAGGACATGTCGAGGTTCTATACGGTATATACCTTCGATTTCCGGGGCCACGGGCTCTCCGGGGGGAAGTCCACCTTCTATTTCATGGAGGTGCTGGATATCCTCGCCGTTGTCGGCCTGGCGAGGGGTGACGGCAACCGCCGTATAGGCGTCATAGGATTCTCCATGGGCGGTATGGCTGCCCTGCGTTATGCCGGCATCTTCGGGGGGTTGGACTCCGTCATCGCCGTGGGCGTCGCGGGGGATATAAGGAAGAGCTACAAGCCCTGGGCGCTTTTCCTCCGCTTTCTCCTGGGGAGCTCGACGGGGCGGGCTCTCGCGAAAGCGATATACAACGTAAAGGTGGACAAGGCCTGGAAGAAGGCCGCTCCGCCCTCCGCCCTTGTCGGACGGATATACCCCCAACCCATGACCATAATCCAGGGGAAGGACGACCGCATTTTCCCGCTGCGGGAAGCGAAATCCCTGTACAGGTTGGCGCGTGGAAACGCCCGCTTCAGGAGCTTCGAGGATTTCGGGCATGCCGAGGAGGGGTACGATCGTGAGCTCTTCGCATATCTCAAGTCCGTGCTGGACGAGGACTTCGCGTCCGCCGGTGACGAGGAAAGGAGGTCATATCGCAGGCTTGCTCGCAAGCACTGAAAGCGATATCGACAGTGCTGCTTCGCAGGGTGTCGAACCAGCAGGAAGGTAAAGGGGTGATTTGCCGTGGCGGAACCATATCACGAACCGGTCGAGCTGATTCCCGAGAAGGCAAGGGATTACCACCGGGCCATCGTGTCCCTCATCGAGGAGCTGCAGGCGGTCGACTGGTACGACCAGAGGATCAAGGCCACCAAGAACAAGGAGCTGAAGGAGGTCCTCTCTCACAACAGGGACGAGGAGAAGGAACACGCGGCGATGCTGCTCGAGTGGTTGCGCAGGCGGGACGACGAGCTGTCCAGCGAATTGAAGGACTACCTGTTCACGAAGGGGAAGCTGACCGAGATAGAGGAAGGCTGAGGACCCGGTGAACGCGGCGCCGGGATGATCCCGGCGCTCCCCTTGATCGAACGGGGATACGCGGGCGCCTCTTTCAGTAGCCCGCGAAATCGGAGGCCATTATGAACTCTTTATCCACCCCGAGCTTCTCCACTTCCGCGGAGACGGCCTTGTTCATCTCCGGTGGCCCCGCGACGTAAAAGGTGTAGGACGCCGGGTCCTGCAGGTGGGCTTCGAGGAACTCCCCGTCTATCCTCCCGGTCTCGCCTTCCCAGGAGGGGTCGTCGGTCATGGTGATCACGAGCTCGAGGCGGTCG
Source organism: Actinomycetota bacterium (assembly GCA_028697145.1). Lineage (GTDB taxonomy): Bacteria > Actinomycetota > Geothermincolia > Geothermincolales > RBG-13-55-18 > SURF-21. The sequence goes on from JAQVFR010000023.1 coordinate 15,674, forward strand.
TTGCCGGAGGCGCGCTCACCGAGTTCTTCCAGGAAGGGAGCCGCCTGCCGTTTGCGGTTGGAATAGAACAGGACGATGCGGAAGCCGAGACCCTCCTCCATTTCGTACCTGATCATGCTCATGAAGGGCGCGATGCCTATACCACCGGCGATAAAGGCCAGCGGCCTTGCGGTGTCTTCGGGAAGGGTGAAATCATCCCCGCCTATCTTGCCGATCTCCACCTCGCTGCCTGTGGGCATCTCCCTGAGCGACCTCTTGAAGGCACTGTCCCTCAGGCGGGTGACCATGGTTATGGTCTCCTTCTCGTTCGGGGAGTTGACGATGGAGAAATGGCGACGGGAGCCCCTCTCGTCTTCGTAGGGGGGATCGATGAGATCGACGACGAAAAACTGGCCCGGCTTGAACTCTATGAGTTCCCCGCGCAGGTCGTAATCCACCTGCAGGGTGTTCTCCGCCACCTCGACCTTGTTCTTTATCTCCGCTCTCACGGCCGTGCCTCCTCCCGTCTCTCGAGCCTTTCGCCCTGATCCCGTGCGTGGTGCGGATACTGCGGCATGAAGCAGATGGGAGCACGGGCGTCTTCGTCGCCGCCGACCGGATCAGGCCCCTTTCCCCCGATGCGGTCCACTCTACATTGATTCCCCCGGCCGTGGCGCGGTAAACAAGCTTTTCGCGGTTATTTTGTGGTCTCGGCGGGAATACCAATAGATATATAGACATGAACAGAGCGTGGGCACGTGGGGACCCGCGCGGAGCGGGTGACGAAAAAGGAGGTATGCCGTGAAACTGGGAGATCAGGTCCAGAGCGCCGACTGGAAGACCGAAAAGCACGTCCCGGTGATCGAATGCGCGGACGAGGTCAAGGCGGGCGAGGTCTTCGAGGTAAAAGTCGGCCTGGGTAAGGAAGTGGCGCATCCCAACACCACCGAGCACCACATCCGCTGGATACAGCTCTTCTTCCATCCCGAGGGCGACAAGTTCAGCTACCAGGTGGGTAACTACGAGTTCACCGCGCACGGAGAGTCGGTGGACGGTGCGAACGAGGGCCCGGCCTACACCCACCACTCCGTGACCGCCCACCTCATCGTTAAAAAGCCCGGGACGCTTTATGCCCTGGCGCTGTGCAACATCCACGGCCTGTGGGAATCGTCCAAGGACATCGGATTGGCCTGAGCGGACTCCACGCGGCGGGGCGGCTCGGGAGCGTGGCCGCTCGAAGGGCGGGATGACGATGCCACATTCTCTGGACGAGTATCGCGGCAGGAGGGATTTCAGCAGGACGCCCGAGCCGCGAGCGAAGGCGGGGGAACCGGGCAGCGACACCCTTTTCGTCGTGCAGAAACACGCCGCGCGCCGCCTGCATTACGACCTCCGTCTTGAATCGGAGGGAGTCCTCATGTCCTGGGCGGTGCCCAAGGGGCCTTCCCTCGACCCCGGCGACAAGCGGCTGGCTGTCCCCACCGAGGACCACCCCCTGTCCTACGCCGACTTCGAGGGGGTGATCCCTAAGGGCGAATACGGCGCCGGCACGGTGGAGGTGTGGGACCGGGGCATCTTCGTCAACCTCAAGCCCAAGGGAGAGGGCAACTCCATCTCCGCCAACCGGGAGGAGGGCCTCATCGAGGTATGGCTCGAGGGCGAGAAGCTGAAAGGCGGGTTCGCGCTGGTGCGCACCAGGGGAGGCAAGAACGAGACGTGGCTGCTGGTGAAGATGAAGGACGACATGGCCGACCGGGATGCCGACCCCCTGGATGAACTGCCCGCCTCGGTGCTGACCGGCCGTACCATCGAGGAGATAGCCTCGGGGAAGGGATACCTCACCGGCCAGCCGCCGAACCTGAGGGTAAGCGTAAACGGCAGGACGCTCGCGCTGACCAACCTGGACAAGACCATGTACCCAGAGGCGGGCTTCAGCAAGGCGGGCGTGCTCGACTACTACATGGCGATATCTCCGTTCATCCTTCCCCACCTTGAGAGGCGCCTGCTCACCATGAAGCGCTACCCGGACGGGGTAGAGGCGGAGTTCTTCTACGAGAAGAGCTGCCCCGGATACAGGCCGGAATGGCTCGCCGTGACCGAGGCCGGCGGCACCAGGAAGGTGGCCTACTGCACCATCGAGGACCGGGCCGGGCTGGTCTGGGTGGCCAACCTGGCCTCCCTGGAGCTCCACACCATGCTCAGCCGCTCCGAGGACGTCACAACGCCCACCATGGCCGTCTTCGACCTCGATCCCGGGGAGGGGATGGACATACTGGACTGCGCGGAGGCGGGCGTGCAGCTGCGGGCTATCCTCGCCGGTCTCGGGTTGAAGAGCTACGCGAAGACGTCTGGCGGAAAGGGCCTACACGTCTACATACCGCTGAACACCCCCGTTTCCTTTCAGGAGACCAAGGACTTCGCCCACGCCCTGGCCCTCATGATGCAGGAGCGCTATCCGGGCGCGATCGTATCCAACATGCGCAAGGCGCTGCGCAAGCGGAAGATATTCGTCGATTGGAGCCAGAACGACGCGCACAAGACCACGGTCTGCGCCTACTCGCTTCGCGCCCGGCCCAGGCCCGCGGTATCGACGCCCGTCACCTGGGAGGAAGTGGTAAGAGCCGTCGAGGAGAAGGACGCGGGGCTGCTGTATTTCGAGGCCGGCGACGTGCTGGAGCGGGTGTTCTCGCTGGGCGACCCCTTCAAGCCGGTGACGGAACTGCAGCAGGAACTGCCCGAACAGGCGCGCGCGAAACGGAGAAAAAGAGGATGAAAGGATGTGGGTGATATGCCGAAGGCCCTGTGGAGCGGTTATATAAGCTTCGGGCTGGTGACCATACCGGTGTCGCTGGTGACGGCGGTGCGGGACAAGTCCATCCGCTTTCACCTCCTCCACCCCGAGGACGGGGCCAGGCTGCGCCAGAAACTGGTATGCCCCTTCGACGCGAAGGAGGTGGGACGGACGCAGGCCGCCAGGGGATTCGAGGTCGCCCCCGGCGAGTACGTCATCATCGAGGACGAGGAACTGCGCGCGCTGGCGCCCGAGAAGAGCAGGACCATCGAGATAACCGACTTCGTCGCCATGGCGGAGATAGACCCCATCTACTACGAGAGGCCTTATTACCTCGTCCCGCGCGAGGGAGGAGAGAACGCTTACTCGCTCCTGCTGCAGGCCATGGTGGAGAAGGACCGTATAGGCGTCGGCAAGTTCGTCTTCCACGAACGCGAGCACGTGGTGGCCCTGCGGCCGCTGGACGGCGTCCTGTGCGTGGAGATCATGCGCTTCGCCGACGAGATCGTGAGCAGGGAGGGGTTGCTGGATGTCCCCGCCGCGGCGAAGAGCGCGGACAGGAAGCAGATGGAGCTGGCCAGGCAGCTCATCGACGCGCTGGCGACGGATTTCGAGCCGGCGAAATACAGGGACGAATACCGCGAGGCCGTGCTGGACCTCATAGAGAGAAAGGCGAAGGGCGAGAAGGTCGTGAGCGCGCCGGTGGAGCCCGAGGAAGGCGAGGTCATCGATCTCATGGCGGCCCTGGAGAAAAGCCTCGAGAAGGTAAAGGGAAAGGGAAAGCGAAAAAAGGAAGCGGGCAAGGCGGACAAGCCTGCCCGCAAAGCCGGGTCGGGCGCTACTTAGAGAGCATCAAGGCCAGCCTCCACAAGGATACGTTGAGGTCCTTGCGACCAGAGACCACCTCCCGCAGGGGCACGTAAGCTACGCCGGAATCCCTCCAGCCGGCAAGCACGCCTCTTTTTCCGTCACGCAGCGCCTGCACCGCCGCGGATCCCAGGCGGGTCGCCAGGTAGCGGTCGAAGACGGTGGGGGAGCCTCCCCTCTGCACGTGGCCGAGGATGGTCATCCTCAGCTCGAAGTCGAACTCCTGCGGATGCTTCTCGATGTAGTCCGCTATCTTCTCCACGCCGTTCTTCGCGCCGTCGGTGACGACGGCGATGGCGTACCGCTTTCCCTGGTCGTGGGCGAGGCGCAGCTCCCTGGCCACCTCCTCGGGCTCCATCTCGAACTCCGGCGTGACGATGACCTCGGCCCCGCTGGCGATGCCGGACATGAGGGCGAGGTAACCGTAGTCCCTCCCCATCACCTCCACGAGAAAAGCGCGGTGGTGTGAATCGGCGGTGGTCCCTATGCGGTCGAGGGAATCGATGATGGTGTTGAGCGCGGTATCCACGCCGATGGATACGTCCGAGCCGTAGAGGTCGTTGTCAACGGTGGAGGCGATGCCCACCACGGGAAAACCGTGGGTGTGGATGGTGAGGGAACCCCGCTGGGAGCCGTTGCCTCCTATCACGATGAGGCCCTCCATGTCCCCGTCTGCCAGGTGGCGTATGGCCTGCTGTTGGATTTCCTCCGTGATAAACGCCTCGTACCTGGCGGTGCCGAGGATGGTCCCTCCACGGTTCATGCTCTCCCTCAGTTCGAGGGGATCAAAGGGCACGAAGTCTCCTTCCGACAACCCCTCGTATCCCCTGCGCACCCCGACGAGCTCGATGCCCAGGTCCCTACCCATCTGGTAGGCGGCGTTGAGAGCCGTGTTCATGCCGGGTGCGTCCCCGCCGCTGGTCACGATGGCTATGCGTCGCAAGGTTCTCCCTTCCGGTAGAATGAGGCCGAGCCTCAGGCAACGGTTATCTCGTCGCAGAGATAGACGTCCTGGATGGCGTGGAAGATCTCGATCCCCTCCGCCATGGGCCTCTGGAAGGTCTTCCTCCCACTGATCAAGCCCATGCCCCCGGCCCGCTTGTTTATCACCGCCGTGCGCACGGCATCCCTGAGGTCGTCCTCACCCGAGCCCCCCCCGGAGTTGATCAGGCCGATCCGCCCCATGTAGTTGTTGATCACCTGGTAGCGCGTGAGGTCTATGGGGTGATCGGAGCAGAGGTCGCCGTACATCCTCTCGTCGTACTTGCCGAAGGAGGTGCCGGACTCGTTCAGCACCACGTAACCGCCGTTCTTGTCCGGCTGTTTCTGCTTGATGATGTCGGCCTCGATGGTGGCGCCGATATGGTTCGCCTGCCCGGTGAGGTCGGCCGCCGTGGTGTAATCCCTGCCGGCCTTCTTGAAGGCCTCGTTGCGCAGGTAGCACCAGAGGACGGTGGCCATGCCCAGCTCGTGCGCCGCCCTGAAGGCCTCGCTTACCTCCACTATCTGCCGGGTGCTTTCCGTCGAGCCGAAATAGATGGTCGCCCCCACAGCCGCGGCGCCCAGGTCGAATCCCTGCTTCACGGCGGCGAACATGGTCTGATCGTACTTGTTGGGGTAGGCCAGCAGCTCGTTGTGGTTTATCTTGAGGATCATGGGTATCCTGTGCGCATACCTGCGCGCCACGCTCCCCAGCACCCCCAGCGTGGTCGCCACCGCGTTGCAGCCGGCCTCCATGGCCAGCTTCAGCACGTTCTCGGGGTCGAAGTAGATGGGATTGGGCGCGAAGGAAGCCCCGGCCGAATGCTCTACGCCCTGGTCCACGGGGAGGATAGAGAGGTAGCCGGTCCCGGCCAGCCTTCCGTGGTTGAAGATGGCTCCCAGGCTCCTCAATACCGCCGGTGAGCGGTCGGAGGGTACGAATATCCTCTCTATCCAGTCCGGGCCGGGCACGTGAAGGTTTTCCCGTGATATCTTGGGCGAGGCAAAGGCGAGGAGGTCGTTGGCCTCCTCTCCCAGCAGGTTCTGGAAATCGGCGTAATCCAACGTGAACACCTCCCGCTATAGAAGGGCTATCTATCCTTTTCAAGGATAACGTCAAATTTCGGGATATGCACGGCCTTCTTTCGTGGTCTGTTCAGAAGGGCGCGGTGCTTCCCGGACCTCCAGGAAGATGAAGGGATGGAGGTACGCCGCTGCTTCGACGGACGGCCCTTCCGCGTATCATTCACGCAGCATCCGCAGCAGGCTCGACGCGTTGCGGACCGCGTATCCCCCCTGGTCGTTGTCGAAATAACAGTAGATCTCCAGGCCCTTCCTTGTCCACGTGGAGAAAGCTCCAGCCCAGCCCGCGAGGGTCCGCTGATCGTAAAATCCCTCGTATGCGTCTCCGGGTCCGTGCAGGCGTACGTAAACGAAGTCCGCGGTGACTTTTCTGGGAGACAGACGCCCCGCGAGATCGTAAATACAGAACGCCGCATCGTGCCCGGAGAGCGCATCGTAGACGTCTTTCTCGAACCAGCTCGGATCGCGGAACTCGAATGCATACCTGTGGTCGGCCGGGAGCAGGGCGAGGAACGACCGCAGCCTCTCCGGGTCGAGCCTCCAGCGCGGGGGGAGCTGGAAGAGGACGGGCCCGAGCTTGTCTCCCAGGACCTCCATGCGCTCGATGAAGGTCGCCACCGCTTCCCGCGCATCCTTGAGCTTCTTCATGTGCGTTATGTACCTGCTGGCCTTGGCGGCGAAAACGAAATCGTCCGGCACCGTGTCCCTCCACTCCGCCAGCGCCTTCTCCGACGGCAGCTGGTAGAAGGAGTTGTTTATCTCCACCGTTTCGAAGTGGTCCGCGTAGAAAGCCAGCATCGCGCCGGTGCCCGTCCCCCGCGGGTAGAAAGGGCCTTTCCAGTGGTCATAGTGCCAGCCCGAAGTCCCGACGTGCAGCCCCTTCGCCTTTTTCAACTTCCCCCCATCTTCCCCCGGCCGACCTGAACGGGGCAGGGTCGCTTCCTCGCGCCGCCCTTCACAAGAATTGTAACGTATCACCGGGGCTTGAATCGTAGTGAATACATGGCAGAAGATCAAGCGCCGTTCATGCGGCCATTACGCGGATTGCACGTTTCATGCCTTCTCACCAGAGGCGGCCGCAGACGGTTCTTCTCCGCATTGGGTGGAAACGTGAGTTAGATCCAGGGATTTGAGGCACCATCCCGTTCATTGTCCGTCGCCCCTTTGGGGGGCATTAACGCCATATGGTAGGATGAGAGACAAGGCGCCCGGCGCCCTTTGCCTTAATGGGGCCGGTGCGGAGACATAGGAAAGGACGGAGAATGGAGACCAGGTCGAGCTACGAGCTCAAGGACGGGAGCGGGAACCTCGTCGCCAGCGGTGATGCCAGGGCCAGGCTGGAGGAGGACAATATATCCATAATGCCCGAGGCGGCCGCAGCCCTGCACGTCTCATACCGCGACATCGTCGAGCTTGCCCCGAAAGACTATGCGCTCGGCCTGCGGCTGGTGTCCGGAGAGGAGATAACCCTCTCCCGCCTGGGGAGGGATTACGAGGATTTCGTGCGCGAAATCGGCCGCATGCGCAACGAGCTCATCCTCGGGGATATGCTCATGCAGGAAAAGCTGGTGAAGCCGGGCATCAAGGCCAGGTACTCTCCCTATGGAAGAGGCTCAGACGATATCCGCGGAAACGCAGAGGTCAGGTTGTACGAGACGGCGCTGGTCCTGCTTCCGGAAAAGGGCGACCCCGTGAGGCTGCCTTTCGGGAATATCGCGGAGGTGCGCGAGGCGGACTACGCCGTCGAGATAATCGACCTGGCGGGAGGCGGGCTCACCCTGTCCATGATGGGAAGGGAACACGACCCCTTAGTCAAAGCCTTGAGGGAGCGCATGAACGAGATGGACCTCAAGGTACAGGCCCTGCTCAAGGACCTCGCGCCGCAGGCGGACATCTCGACCCTGGTGAGGGCATCCAGGCTGATGCGCGAGGGGAGAGCGGCCTCCACGAGCGACCTGGAGCGCGAGGCGCCCGGGCTGTGGGAGGAGCTGGAAAGAAAGCTCGAAGTGGTCGGGGTCAAAGGGGAATACGATTATCTGAAGGACATGGCCCGCGAGGGCAAGATGCATATCGGCATAAAACGCGGCCTCATGGGCGAGCTTACCGGGGAATACGTGTGGTTCCTGGCTCCCATATACTCGACCGACCCGCAACGGCCCGGCAACGCGCTGGCCATGGAGGCGGCGTCCTCGCGCGGCGGCGGCAGGGCCACGTATTTCTTCAGAATGATGGGCCGCGGCGAATACCGCAGTGCCGGCGACATGAGCGCGCTGGACCGCCGAGCGGACGAGCTGGCAGCGGCGGTAAACCGCTGCCTGCAGGCGATCAATTTCCGGCGCGAACCCATATACCTGCCGGAAGAAAGATTGTACGAGCCAAGGTACGCGCGCTACCGCTTCTCGGTGGCGCGGCTGCCGGAACTCAGGATGCTTAGGGACCTCTACATAGGCAGGGTCATCCATTCGTCCCCCGAGCAGTGGAAACGGGACGTCGAGGACCTGCTTCGTTTCAACGTCACAGCGGCCGGTGACGACGAGAGGTGCCGCGGGGGAGAGGTCTTGGCGGACGGGGAAGAGGAAGAAGCGCTGCCAGGTTAGCTAAACGCCCGCCTCCATACGTGCCGAGGATAATAGTCGGGGACGGGGCTGGGAGCCGCGGTCGTGCGCGGCAGGCAGGCGGAGGGCGCAGGTTCCGCGAAAGAGCGGGGCGGAGGGACCGCCCGCGCCGGCGGATTGAACGGGAAAGCGAAGGAGGAGAGAGACGATGCCGGGATACAAGCAGCCGTGCCGCTACTGCGGCGGATTGATCTCCCAGGGCTCTAACGTCTGCCCGCTTTGCGGGAGGGTGAACCCGCTCGGTTCGCCGCGCTGCCCCAGGTGCAGGAACCCCGTGCAGGAGGGATGGGTGGCGTGCAGCAACTGCGGCCTCGGTCTGAAGATAACCTGCCCGCATTGCGGCAGGGAGACTTTTTTCGGGGACTACTGCCAGGAGTGCGACGCCCGACTGGTGGTCGTCTGCCCCCACCGCAAGTGCGGGGCTGAACAGCCGCCACTGGGGGACACCTGCATAAAGTGCGGCAAAGCGATGAGATGAGACGGGAGGGAGCAGAAATGGCCTTACAGCCTTTTACCGACAACTTCGACGACAGCAGCACGGAGGCGGGTTTCCAGTTCGTCTTCTACTGCGACATCTGCCAGGAGGGGTACAAGACCAGGTTCATAGAGTCCAAGACCTACAAGAAAGGGAGCTTTTTCCGCAAGATCGGAGGGGTTATCGACGCGGCTTCCTCCATGACCGGAAGGGGTTATCGCGTGGGTTACGGCGCGAGCAGGGGGCTCGACGCCATAACCGAGCGTTACCAGGGGATGTCCCCGGAGTGGCAGAAGGAGCATGACGCCGCCTTCGAGGTGGCCATGAACGAGAGCAAGGAGCACTTCAAGCGCTGCCCCAGGTGCACGAAGTGGGTCTGCTTCAACGACTGGAACGAGCAGGAGGGACTGTGCACGGAGTGCTCCCCGCGCATGGCCTCCGAGGTGGCGGCAGCGCGCTCGGAGAAAATGGTGGCCGATATCAAGGCGAAGGCGGAGAGCACCCAGGTCTTCAGCGGCGAGATAGAGAGCAAGCAGACCCTGTGCCCCAGGTGCGAGAAGCCGGTCGGAGACGAGAAGTTCTGTAACAACTGCGGCGCCCCCTTGAAACTCGTCATCTGCGAGAAATGCGGGACGGGATCACAGGCGGGGTCCCGTTTCTGCGGCGAATGCGGAGCGCCCCTCTCGTGACCGCGTAAAAGAGCTTCCGCATTCCGTCGCGGCAGATCGAGCCGCTCTGGCGCGTGATATTCGGTTAGAGCGCCGGCCTGCCTTCTTGCCACTCATAAGAGAGAGGGATACGGAGCTACATTTATTCGCGCTGTGTAGACCGCAAACACTCCGCGCGAAGCGGCGAAGGCAGGAGATGGGCGCTTCCCCCCCGTAGGGGATGAAGCGCCCCACTATCTCAGCCGCCCAGTTCTTTCCTTATCCCGTCGAACTCTTCCTTGCTTATCTCACCCTTAATGCATCCATCTCGGGTCACTTCCTTACCCGGTCCGAGGGTCTGTTCTCCTCCCCCCGGCACGATACCTGGTCTTATCTCTCATCTTGGACCTTCCCGTCGTTCCCGTTTATGAGATGCGGCAATCCGGGACACGCCGCGAGGATTGACAAGATCATAAAGTCATATTACAGTTATCTGTATAAATACATATAGATGAAGATTACAGGGGTGAGAACATGTCGGAGGCGGCACGAGGTACGAAGAGGAAAAAGGGCGTGGAGCCGGACCCGTTCGACCACGAGAGGTTCGTGCGCGAGGGGCCGCAGAAGCGGTTCATCGAGCCGCGCCTTCTCTACCTCATCCGCAAGAAACCCAGCTATGGCTATCAGCTCACGGAGGACATTGGCAGGCTCCCTTTTCCCGGCCCGCCGCCCGATTCGGCGGCGGTATATCGCATGCTGCGAGAGCTGGAGAGAAGCGGGCTGGTGGGTTCGCGGTGGGAGCACGGCGAGGCGGGCCCCTCCAAGCGCGTCTACCATCTCACCCCGGTGGGTGAAGCCAGGCTGGAGGCGTGGGTGGATGCTTTCAAGGAGCGGGTGAGGATGCTCAACGGCTTCATCGCCATGTGCGAGAAGGCGAGGTGATGGGCGATGTCGATCACCGCCATCGTGATCAACGCGTTTGTCGTGTTCTGTCTCACCCTGTCGCTTATCAAGGACAGGGAAAAGACGAAGGCCGCGCTGCTCATCGCCTGGAACGCAACGAAGAGGCTGGCGCCCAGCGTTCTGGCCGTGGTGGCCGTGATAGGCCTCATCGTCGGGTTCATCCCCCCGCGATGGATTGCCACGAGCATCGGGGGCGATAGCGGCGTCATCGGCCTGCTCATCGCGGCATTGCTCGGTTCCATCCTCTTCATACCGGCCCTCATCGCCTTCCCGCTGGCGAAATCCCTGCTGGACATGGGGGCGGGGGTCATGGCCATGGCGGCCTTCATCACTACCCTGACCATGATCGGATTCATCTTCCTCCCCATCGAGATAAAGGAACTGGGCAAACGCTTCGCCTTTCTCCGTAACGGGCTCAGCTTAGTCGCGGCTCTCATCATCGCCGTCGTCATGGGCCTGGTGCTGGGTTGATGGAAGAGGACGGAGGTGATCGAGGATGAGTAAAAACAAGGAAGAAGGAACCGGGGCCGCGGCGAAGACCCCGCTGCGCAAGAGGATCAAGTGGGACCTGGTCGCCCTCGCCGCCTCCGCGGTGGCGCTCTATGGCCTCTCTCTCGCCTTCCCCGACAAGGGCGAGAGGGCCATGGTCGCATCCTGGGAGTTTTTTAAGGAGATGGCTTTCGTCCTGCCCGCTCTGATGATCCTCATGGGCCTCTTCGCCGTCTGGGTCGACCGCAGGATAGTGGTGAAATACCTGGGCAAGGGCTCGGGCACCGGGGGCCTCTTCCTGGCGATAGTCCTGGGAGCGCTGCCCACCGGTCCCCTGTACATCGCCTTTCCCCTGGCGGCCATGCTGCTGAAGAAGGGAGCAAGGGTAGCGAACGTCGTGCTCTTCCTCTCCGCCTGGGCGTGCATCAAGCTGCCCCAGGAACTCATGGAGCTGCAGTTCCTGGGCTGGAAGTTCATGCTGCTGCGGCTGGGGCTGACGATAGCCGTCCTCATCCCCATGGCGCTGCTTGCAGAGGTCCTCTACCATCGCGGGGAGCGGGGCCGTATCGAGCCCTTCGCGGAGGAAGAGGTAGAGATGGTCGAGGAATCGCTTGGCATCAAGGCGCCCCGCACGGGGCCGGCGGAAACGGAGGCATGATCCCATGGTCGATGACGGCACTGGCCTCATGGTCGAGACGCGCGGCCTGGTCAAGCGCTACGGCAAGTTCACCGCCGTGGACCACCTTGACCTGCGGGTGAGAAAAGGCGAGATCTACGGCCTGCTGGGCCCGAACGGGGCCGGCAAGACCACCACCATAAAGATGCTGTGCGGGCTGCTCAAGATAAGCGGCGGCGAGGCGCACATAAACGGCAAACAGGTGCCCGACGGCCGCATAGCCGCGGAGGTGGGTTACATGCCCCAGGAGACCGCGCTCTACCCGGGCCTCAGCGTGCATCAGAACCTGGCGTTTTTCGGGAGCATATTCGGGCTCACCAGGCGCGAGATCGAGGTGAGGGAAAAAACCCTGCTCGAGTTCATCGGCCTTCCGGAGTGGCGCAACGAGATGGTCGGGAACCTCAGCGGCGGCATGAAACACCGCGTATCCCTGGCCTGCGCCCTCGTGCACATGCCTCCCCTGCTGCTCCTCGACGAGCCCACGGTGGGTGTGGACCCCGAGCTGAGGGTATCGTTCTGGGATTACTTCAACGAGATCAAGAACCGGGGCAGGACCATCGTCATCACCACCCATTACATGGACGAGGCGAACCGTTGCGACCGCATCGGGTTCATGCACGATGGCCACCTCATCGCCGAGGGGAAGCCGGACGAACTCCTCTCCTTGACCGGGTGCGCTTGCCTGGAGGACGCCTTCATGAGCTTCTCCGCCGGTGGCCGGGAGGAGGCGGAAAGATGAAAATGCCTCGCTTCCTCACCGTCACCAAGAGGGTTTTCATGGACCTCAAGAACGACAAGCGTTCCCTGGCCCTCATCGTCATCGCCCCCATATTCGTGATGTTCGTATTCGGCCTGGCCTTCAGCGGCGAGGTGAAGAACATAAAAGTGGTCGTGGTGGACCTGGACGAGGGCGCCGCGGGGGTAAGCTCCGCGCCGCTGCCCGAGAAGATAATCTCCAACCTGGACGAGGAGGTACTGGAGCTGGAGTACGCGGACGGACGTGAAGCCGCGCTGGAGATGGTGGAGAACGGGGAGGCGTACGCCGCCGTCATCTTCCCGCCGGACCTCACCTCCAGCGCGCTCTCGGGCATGGCGGACGGTTCGCCCGCCTCACCCGTCTCCATCGAACTCCTGCTGGACAGGAGCAATATCAACGTGGCCAACGCCGTAACCAAGGAGTTCAATGACGCCTTGCTCGCGACCGTGGAGGAAGCGGGCATGGGCATGCCGGTAAAGGTCGATGCCACGGCGGTGTTCGGCGAGAACGCCAAGTTCATGGACTTCTTCGTGCCCGGCATCATGGCCTTCGCGGTCTACATGATCACCACCCTGCTCACCCTGGTCACCTTCGTGGGCGAGAGGACCTCCGGCACCCTGCAGCGCATGCTCGCCACCACCCTGAAGGAGCGGGATATCGTGCTGGGCTACGCCGCCGCCTTTAGCCTCATAGGAATAGGGCAGGCCATTCTCCTGCTCCTCGTGGGCATCCTGGTCTTCGACGTCACCGTGGTGGGGAACGTGCTCCTCGCCTTCCTGGTCATCGCCCTGCTGGCCATCGTCTCCCAGGCACTGGGGATACTCCTCTCCAGCACGGCCAGGCGCGAGGCGCAGGCGATACAGGTGCTGCCCTTCGTCATCCTTCCGGCCTTCCTCCTTGCCGGGATCTTCTGGCCCATCGAAGCCATCCCGGCGTGGCTGCGGCCGCTCTCCTACCTCGTCCCCCCCACCTACGCGGTGGACGCCTCGCGCGCGGTCATGCTCAAGGGCTGGGGCATGGGCAAGATATGGATCGACATCGTGGCGCTGGTGGCCATGGCGGCCTTCTTTCTCTTCCTCGCCGTCCTGTCCTTGAGGACGAGAAAAGACTGACCTTGCGCGCGAACGTTGACAGGCGCGGCGGGAGATGAGCATCGGATGCGCAAAGAGTGCAAAGAGATCGTGGACCCGGCCGGCAACGGCCGCAGCGGCTGATCCCCTCGGGCTAGCGACCGGCGTTCAGACCTTCGCGGGCCAGCAGGGCGGCGCCCAGCATGCCGCCGTCTTCCCCGAGCGTACCGGTGAGGATGCGCACGTGATCGCGGCTGATGGCGATGGCGTTTTCCTCGCAGGAGCGGCGCATGGCGCCCTCCATGTGATGCAGGCAGCCGAGCAGCCCGCCGCTTAAGGTGACGGCGTCCGGGTTGAAGATGTTCACCAGCGAAGCTATCCCGATACCCAGGTGCCATCCCGACTGCTCGAGCAGGTCTCTCGCGACCCCTTCCCCCGCGTCGGCGTGGCGGCACACGGCCTCGGCGGAGAAGGCCTCGGGATCGGCGAGGAATTCCTCCACCATGGGAGATGCCTGTCCGACCGCCGCCATCTCCTCCACGCGGCGGCAGATGGCCACCCCGGAGACCATGGCCTCCAGGCACCCGTGGGCGCCGCAGTTGCAGGGAGGCCCGTTCTCGCACACGATCATGTGACCCAGCTCCGCGGCCGCGCCCAGGGCCCCCCGGTACACCTGGCCGTCGATGATGATGCCCCCGCCGATGCCCGTCCCCAAGGTGAGGTGGACCAGGTAGCGCAGGCCTTTGCCGGCCCCCATGCGGGCTTCGGCCAGCGCGGCCACGTTGGCGTCGTTGTCCACGAAGACGGGGAGGCCGCTGCTCCCCATGAGGATATCCCGAACGTGGGCGTCGCGCAGGGGATGATTGGGGGCTTCGGTCACCACCCCCCGCTCGTAGTCGACGAAACCGGCTATCCCCAGCCCCACCGCCTCGACGGCTACTCCCCTGGAGGCGGCGTCCTCCCGCAGGCGGGAGCAGACCACGAGCAGGCCCCGCATCACCCCGTCCTGAGAACTCGCGTCCGTGTCTATGCGGCATCTCTCCACGATGCCGCCGCCGTCGAGCACCAGCCCCGCCGTCTTGGTCCCGCCCAGGTCGATGCCGATTACCGCCATGCCGCCCTCGCTTTCAAAAGTCAGGTCCACACCATTTATATCATCGCCTCTCGAAGGCGAACAACCGCGCAAGGGGAACACCCGTAGCGGCCTTGATGACCGCCCGGTAGAGTGAGTATAGAATAGCTCTTGAACGAGGCCTGCGAAGAAGGGGGAGAGACATGGCGGAAAACGATCGTGATGCGCTGGCGGAAAAGGCGGGCATGATGGCCGAGGATTACGAGCGCAGGTGCACCGGCTGCGCGCAGTCGGTGGTGGCGGGACTGCTGGACGCCCTGGGCATCGCGGACACGGACGAGGGCGTGTTCAAGGCAGCCAGCGGGCTCGCCGACGGCATAGGACTCACCGGCGACGGTTCCTGCGGAGCCCTGACCGGGGGATGCATGGTCTTCGGCCGCCTCTTCGGGCGGGAGCGCAAGGACCACGGGGACATGATGAAACCCATGCGCTCCTATCTCATGTGCAAGGAGCTGCACTCGGATTTCGTGGAGCGGTACGGGAGCTGCCGCTGCTACGACATCCAGGAGAAGCTCATGGGGCGCACCTATAACATGTATGATCCCGAGCAGCTCCAGGAGGCCTTCAAGACGGGCATGATCGACCACTGCTCGAAGGTGGTGGGGAACGCGGCGAAAAAGGCGGCGGAGATCATCCTCTGCGAACGCGACAAGGATGACTGACCGAGGCGGCAGGGGCGACGCGTGAGTGCTGGAATGCGCCCGTTCGCCCATCTATAATATGTAGGCGCCCGCGGCAGGCGGGATGTCTTGATGAGGAAGGGTGTCCGAGTTTGGCCTAAGGAGCACGACTGGAAATCGTGTAGGCGGCCACAAGCCGCCTCGAGGGTTCGAATCCCTCCCCTTCCGCCACAAAAAACCGCATAGCGAGGCAGATATGGTGGAGGGGAGTGATAATCCGCTCGACTGGGGAATCAAGGTAAGGCGGCCACAAGCCGCCTCGAGGGTTCGAATCCCTCCCCTTCCGCCACAAAAAAAGCAGCCATCTGCTGTGATAAAATGATACATGCATGCGCCCGTAGCTCAACTGGATAGAGCGACAGACTACGGATCTGTAGGTTGGGGGTTCGACTCCCTCCGGGCGTGCCACCCGAAAAAGCAGGTCAGGGATTTATTTCCTGGCCTGTTTCTCTTTGCTCCGCCTGCACAGGCGGGGGATGGCAACACGGCCTGGCCTAATGGCGGCTATGGGAACCGCATATCGACGGCTCGGATGTATAATCGGAAGGGGAAGATGGCGCGGCGGCTGAATTCGGACGGGGGGAGCATACGCATGGACGATATCCTCGGGGCACTGGCGGAGGCGGTGGGCGAGGAGAACGTCTCGTGCGAACCGGCTGTGCTCGACGGCTACGCCTTCCAGAGCTTCGGCAACATCGATGATTCAACCCCCTGGGTCCACCGCCCCGTGGCCGTCGCCCTTCCCTCCACCGTCGAGGAGGTCCAGGCGGTGGTCAGGACCTGCGTCCGCGGCGGCCTCAAGTTCAAGGCCTTCTCGACCGGTTGGGGCGCCCATGGCGGTCCGGGTGAGGGGGGCGTCGTCCAGATCGACCTGCGCCGCATGGACCGCATCCTCGACATCGACGAGAAGAACATGATCGCACTGGTCGAACCGTTCGTGATCTGCGCCCAGGTGCAGGCGGAGGCGATGAAGCGTGGCCTCAACCTGCACATCATCGGGGCGGGATGCGGCACCTCCCCCCTGGCCAGCTGCACCTCGATGGACGGCACTGGCTGGACGGGGCTGAGCACCGGCTACAACTGCCGCAACATCCTCGGGGTGGAATGGGTGCTCCCAGGCGGCGATCTCCTGAGGCTGGGGAGTCCCGGAAGCGATGCGGGATGGTTCTGCGGGGACGGACCCGGCCCCTCTCTGCGCGGGGTCATGCGCGGCCTTTTCGGAGCCCGCAGCGGCCTGGGTGTGTTCACCAGGTGCGCCATCAAGCTCTATGCGTGGAACGGGTCGCCGCAGCCGGAGGTCAGTGGGACCCTGGCGGACCTGGCGGCCGAGCCCCCCGCGAACTTCAAGACGTACATGTGCCTTTTCCCCTCCTTCGAGGCATACGCCGATTTCGCCTACGCCGTCGCCGACGCGGAGATAGGCTTCATGTTGTGCAAGAACTCCATCGGCCTCATCCTTTCTATATACATGCCCCGCCTCCTGAAGAAGATGGCGTCCGCCACCGCCCTCAAGAGCGCCCTGAACGCGGCCGAGCACATGTTCCAGTTCATGATCGCGGCGAGTTCCCGCGGGGAGCTGGAATACCAGCAGGAGGTCCTGCAGCGCATAGCGGAGGCATGCGGCGCCGTCCTCATCGACCTCGACCTGGCGCCGGGCTTCGGCGGGGCGGTGTGGTGGGGACTGGTGCGCGGGGCCCTTCCTCCCCTGTCCTTCCGCATGGGAGGGATGATGGGCACCTCCTTTGGCACCTGCGCCGCCTTCGACAACTGCGTCAACCAGTCGCGCACCGGGGCCGCGCTGAAGCGAAAATACATAGAAGAGGGGAGACTCTACGACGACCTCGCGGACAATGCCTGGGGCGGGATCTACGAGAGCACCGGGCTCTACGGGCACCAGGAGGAGCTCATCCTCTTCGACCACCGCGACCCCCGCCACCGCGAGGGGGTGGCCGCATACGGCATCGAGGCGGCCGAGATCATGCGGGACGAGCATTACGGAGTCGGCCTGGGGGCTTTCATGCTGGACGCCGCCGCGAGGGACCGCGTTTTCGGTCCCGGGGCGGGCGATTATCCGGCATGGCAGAAAAAGATCAAGGACATCCTGGACCCGAACGCCGCCGCCGACGGCCGTTTCTACTCCGCGGATTGAAGCCGCGGAGCCGGCGCCCGTATGTCAGCGCCGGTCGTAGTGCTTTCTCCAGGGCTCCTTTAGGCGGCTAAGGTAATCGCTTATAGCGAGCTTCAGGGTCGTGGCCGCCAGCAGGGCGCAGTGCTCGCTCTCCTCGGGGAGGCCGTCCAGGGCGGCCAGGACATCGTTCTGGCTTATTTCCAGTGCTTTATCCAGCTCCTTGTCGGTAGCCAGTTCCGTGACCATGCTCCCGGAAGCGATGCTGGTACCGCATCCATCGGTAAAGAAACCGGCCTGCTCTATCTTATCTCCGCTCAACTTGATCCATATCTCCATGGTGTCGCCGCAGGGACCGGTATATCTCGCCCATCCGTCGGCGTCCTTCAGGCGGCCCATGTTGCGCGGGTTCATGGCATGGTCGATGACCGTCTTCGAGTATATACTGCGCATATCCTCCTCGATCATCTGCTGCAGGCTGTCCAGTTCGTCGTCCATCTTCCATCTCCTTGTTCTGCGACTGGTTCTATCCCCAGTGACGTCCTCCTTCGTCCGAGAACGGAAGCTCCTCTTGCCACGACCCTTAGTATAGAGTTATTGGCATATATATAATAACTAATTGGTAGTACAATTAAAAGCATTGCATCGATGGAGTGCGAGCCGAAAGAGGAGAGCGGTGAAAAGAGGAGACGTCTTTATCTACGGCCCGGTGGCTTCCAGGCGGCTGGGCAGCTCGCTGGGGGTGGACCTCGTCCCCCGTAAGGTCTGCGACTACGACTGCGTCTATTGCCAACTGGGGAAGACGAGCGTGAAGACGATGCGCAGGGAACCATACGTAGCGGTGGAAGCCGTGCTCGAACAACTGGAACGCAGGCTCGGGGAAGAGGCCGGGATCGATTACATAACCCTCGCGGGCTCAGGCGAGCCCACCCTGCATTCGCAACTGGACGAGGTGATCGCCGGCATCAGGCGCCTGAGCGAGATTCCCATCGCCGTCATCACCAACGGTTCGCTGCTCGGCGACGGCGAAGTGGCGGCCGCTTGCGCCCGGGCCGACCTCGTCGTCCCGTCCCTCGACGCCGCTGACGAGGAGACTTTCCAGGCCGTGAACCGCCCCTGCGAGGGCATCAACCTGGAGGGCGTGGTCGAAGGGATCGCGTCTTTCCGCCGGGCCTTCCGCGGGGAGGTCTGGCTCGAGGTCATGCTCGTCGAAGGCCTGAACGCGCGGGAAGACCAGGTAAGGGAGATGAGCGCGGTCATCGCGAAGATATCGCCCCACAGGGTCCAGTTGAATACCGTGGTCAGGCCGGGAGCGGAACCGGGTGCCCGGGCCGTAGGGGAGGCAGAACTCGCGAAGCTCGCCGTCATGCTCGGGGAGGGCGCGGATGCAGTCCCCCCGCTTCCCCGCGGCATAGCCGTAACTTCGCTCGGCGCGAGAGCGCAGAAGGCGTTGCACATCATGAGGAGAAGGCCCTGCACCGCCGAAGACGTCGCAAAGGCGTTGCGCATGAACTACACGGAAGCCATGAAACTCCTGGTGGAGATGGAGGGTAAAGGCCTGCTCAGCTCGAAGGCCAGCGGCGGTAAGACCTTCTACGTCGTTCCCTGAATACCGGGTCAGCGCATGCGCGGCATCATTCCATATGACATCCTCGTGAGTTTCTTGCGGTCGTAACCCCTCACCTTTATGTGGTTGACGATGGGGGTACGGACGTTCCCCGCTTCCTCCGCATCGAGGCCTTTGGACGATATGTTATACTTATCGACCGGCAAGTGGTTGAACAGCAGTGGTGCGGGAAGAATAGTACCGGGAGGCGGTAGGATTGGATTATCCGGGTTCATCAGACGGGGCCCGAGACGAGAGGCTCGCCCAGATAAGGCAAAGGCTGGAGAGCGAGGACCCCGGGATGAGGCAGGTGGCGGTGAGGTCCCTGAAGAATATCGCGGACAGAGAGGCCATAGAGCTGCTTATCGCGTGCCTGCGGGACGATTATGACCGCGTGAGATGGGACGCTGCGGACGCCCTTCTGGCCATAGGCGGACCCGTGGTGGGACCGCTTCTGCGCCTGCTCGAGGAGGAAGAGAACAAGTACGCGAGGGCAGAGGCGGCCGGCGTGCTGGGGAGGATGAAGGACGAGCGGGCCATAGATTCCCTCATAGAGTGTTTCAAGGACGATGACGGTAACGTGCGCTGGATCGCGAGGAAAGCACTGGTGGAGATGGGCAAGCCGGCGGCGGTGCACCTTATCGATGCCCTGGACGACCCGCATCTTCGCATCCGCCAGCGCGCGCTGAAGGCGCTCATGCAGATGGGGAGGCCGGCGGTAGAAGCTCTGGCGGAGGCCCTTGACGACGACCGCCTGCGCGTGCGGCAGGGAGTTCTGGAAGCCCTGGAGATGATCGGAGAGCCCGCGGTGCTCCCCCTGTTGAAGGTGCTGGAGGCGGGAAACCCGCGTGCCCGCTGGAGGGCCGCGGAAGCCCTGGGGAGGCTGGGGGACGTGAGGTCGGTCCCATACCTGGTAAGGGCGCTGCAGGATTATACGCTCGACGTGAGGTGGAAGGCGGCGGAATCCCTGGGCATGATAGGCGACAGAAGGTGCATGGAGGCGCTTATAGAAGCCCTGGGCGACAGGGAGAGATTCGTCCGGCAGGGCGCCGCGAGGTCACTGGGAAGGATCGGAGACGAGAGGGCGGTCGCGTCCCTGTCCCGGGTTGCGAGGGAAGACGAAGACAAGAGCGTGCGCGAGGCCGCGGCGCGCTCGCTGAGGAAGATCAAGTCCTCCAGCGATCTCCTCTCGAACAGGTAGGCCGCTCCCGCTCCCGCGCACACGCGCGGAGACAGCTGCGCAGCAATCCCCATAAACGGCTTCAGGATTGTGCGTGAAAGGACCCGGCCGCGGCGTCTTCGCATATCTCAGCCGCGGCGGCTTTGTCGACACCGGCCAAGATAATATTCATACTCAGGACCGAAAAGGAGCCCGGCCGCAGGGGTCCGCCCCTGTACCTCGGGGCGGAGTCCAGTGAGGTCAGGCTGAAGAAAAGAGGCTTCTGCGCCTCGCTCTCGACCATTCCCTTGATATGCCCGACCATGGCACATCCCGCTTCCCGCAGCCCCCGCAGGAGCGTCGCGAGGAAATCGTCCAGGACGTCCTGTGGTGGGCGCGGGGATGCAAACGTTATCTCCCGTCGCAGGGAAAACGTCACGAAGTCGTGCGCATCCACGCCTTCACCTTGTCCGTCACGAGGTCGAGGTTCACACCCCGCAGGGCCGAGGCTTTCACCACCTCGGCCTCCGGGTTCAGCTCGGCAAGCCTACTCTCCAGCGCTGCGATGAGGCCGTCCTCGCCGCTGTCGGTCTTGTTGAGCACCACCAGGTCGGCGTGCTTCACCTGGTTGACGACGAAGGGCATGGCCTCCTCGAGATAGAGCTCGTGTCTCTCGAGGTCGGCAAGGGTGATGACCATCACGGCGTCGAGCTCGCGGCAGTACTTGTCCAGGGTCTCGAGGATGCTCTCCACCCGGGCGAGCCCCGACGCCTCCAGGATGACGCAGTCGGGGTTGAGGGCGGTCCCGATCTCCCGCAGGGTGACCACCAGGTCGCCCGCGAGCTGGCAGCACACGCACCCGGAGTAGAGCTCCCTCACCTGCAGACCTTCTCTCTCCAGGAGGACGCCGTCCACGCCTATCTCTCCCACTTCGTTCTCCAGGATGACGAACTCCCGCCCGCTGGCGGACGTAAGCCTTCCCACCAGGCCGAGCAGGAAAGTGGTCTTGCCGGAGCCGAGAAAACCGGAGACGATCATCAGTCTCATGGGTGTCCTTCCTCGCATCGCCCCAGGGACAAGTATAACCTGAGCCCATACCGGGCGGCGCAGGCTCACGTCCTTGCCCCCCGTCCTCCTATCTTGTATGATTGTATATACAAGTTCTTTACAATGCAAGGGGGATGCGGGAATGTCCCTGGAGAAGAGAGAGCAGATCGACGGGGATTCGTTCGTGCCCGCCTATTTTCAGCTGGCCCAGGTCCTGCACGGGGAGATACTCAACGGCAGCCTGCGTCCCGGTGACCGCGTGCCCAGCGAGAACGAGCTCAGCGAGGAGTACGGCCTCAGCCGCATGACCGCGCGCAAGGCCATCTCCCTGCTCACGGAGAAAGGCCTGGTGCGGCGGGAGAAGGGCAGGGGCACCTTCGTCAGCCGCCCCCGCGTGGAAGGCGGCCTCTTCCTCATCCCCGATCTTCACGATGAGATGAGGATGCAGGGCCTCTCGTCGGACGTGAGGCTGCTGGGGGTGAAGATGGTGCCCGCGGGCAGGGTGCCCGCGGGCAAGCTGGGGATAAAGAACGGCGAGAAGGTCATATTCCTGGAGAGGGTGCTGGAGGGTGGCGGCGAGCCCCTGGTGCTCGACCGCAAGTACGTGCTGCTCGACCGCTCGCAGCCCCTGCTGGAGTCCGAGCTCGGTCACGGCTCTACGGAGGAGCTATTTGCGGGCAACGCGGAGATGGCCCCGGTGAGGGCGGACCTCAAGCTCTCGGCGACCGTCCTCTCCGCGCGCGAGGCGCAGCTCCTGGGGGGGAAGAAAGGGGCGCCGGCTTTCTGCATGGAGCAGCTCATCTTCGCGGCCAACGACAAGCGGGTCATATGGGGATGGCTGCTGTACCGGGGCGACAGGTTCAGCTTCGAGTCCGTGAGCCGACTGTTGTGAGGTGATCAAGTGGATGACGAGAGACTCGTGAAAGCCATGGGAGACCTGGACGAGGAGGGCGTGATCGCCTGCGTCAAGGGCATGCTCTCCGCGGGCGTCGAGCCCCTGCGTATCGTGGAACTCTGCCGCGAGGGTTTCGAGATCGTCGGCAGGCGCTACGAGACGCGGGAATATTTCCTCTCCGGGCTGATCATCTCGGACGATATATTCTCGAACGTGCTGGACATGCTGGACCGCTCGGGTTGCTTCCGCCCCAGCGATGAAGGGAGGATGGGCAAGGTGGTGTTGGGCGCCCCCCTCGGCGACGTGCACGACATCGGCAAGGCAATAGTCGCCCAGTTGCTGCGCTTCTCCGGCTTCGAGGTGATCGACCTCGGGGTCAACGTCCGCCCGGCGGGCTTCCTGGAGGCAGTGATGGAGAGCGGCGCGGCCGTGGTGGGGATAAGCACCTTGATCACCGTGGCCTACGAGTCCCTGCGGGAGACCGTGCTGGACTTCGAGCGCGAGGGCCTGCGCGGCAACGTGAAGATAATGCTGGGCGGCGGCGCCGTCTCGCAAAGGGTATGCGATTACGCCGGTGCGGACGCCTGGAGCCGCGACGCCGGGGATGCAGTCAAGTTCGCGAAGATGTTCACGGAAAAGGAGTGATGGGCATGAGCGAGAGGATCGCGGCATTGATAGCCGAGGTGGAGGAGGACAAGACCCTGGAGGAGGTGCGCAGGGCACTGGACGACGGCGCCGACCCCCTCTCCCTGGTGGAGGCGCTGCGCGAGGGGATGTCCGTAGTGGGCGAGAAATACGAGGCGAAGGAGTACTTCCTGCCCGACCTCATCCTCTCGGCGGAGATCTTCAAGGAGGCCATCGCGCTCATCGAGCCTCGTCTCAAGAGCGATTCCATCTCCGCCCGGGGCACGGTGGTCATCGGCACCGCCCAGGGCGATATCCACGATATCGGCAAGAACATCGTGGCCACCATGCTCAGGTGCAACGGGTATGAGGTGCACGACCTCGGTGTCGATGTCCCCCCCGGGGCTTTCGTGGAGAAAGCCGCGCAGACCGGGGCCGGCATGGTCGCCATTTCCGGCCTGCTCACCCTGGCCTTCGATGCCATGAGGGACACCGTGGATGCCCTGGCCGAGGCGGGCTTGCGGGACAGGCTCAAGATAATCATCGGGGGCGGCCCGGTGAACGAGAAGGTGCTCGATTACTGCGGGGCGGACGCGTACGGCAAGGACCCGTCGGAGGCGGTGAGGCTGGCCGAAAAGCACCTGGGATAGACGGGAGAAGACCCGGAGAGTGATCGCCGAGGAGGCGTACTATCATGAAAGTGACGAAGCTGCTTTATCCCAAGGACACCATGACCGCCGAGGAGCGGCTGCAGGCAGCCATCAACCTGCAGGTGCCCGACCGCGTGCCGTCTTGCCCGTTCATCTACTACTACGCCGCTTTTCATGCGGGGATCACCGTGCACGAGCTGTGGTCCGAGCCGAAGAAGTACCGCCAGGCCATCGACGGATGCTACCGTGACCTGGGCCCCTGGGACGTCTATTATCCTGTGAACCCCCTCCGCCCGGAGCTTTATACCTTCATCATGCCCATGAAGGCGAGGTGGCCGGGCATCGACCTCCCCCCGGACAGCATCTGCCAGCTGCTGGAAGAGGAGATCATGAAGGCGGAGGACTACGAGTGGATCGGCGAGCTGGCGCGGAAGATCCCTAGACTCACCTACATCCCCTTTTTCATGCGCATGATCTCGCGTGCCTGGGATGATGTGGACGAGGACGCGAGAGGATATGTGTTGATGCTCTCCCGGTTGGTCTGGAACTTCGCCAACTGGAGGTACGATTTCGAGCAGATGAAGAAGCGGGGCACGACGGTCCTTTACGGTTTCCTCCCCGAGGCGGCCTTCGACACCTTCTCCCTTGCTCGCGGATTCCTCGAGTTCAGCCGCGACCTCAAGAAACGGCCGCGGGATATCGCCAGGGCCGCGGATGACCTCACCGAGGGATACCTGTTTGCCTGCAGGCTCATCTGCGCCATTATGGGGGTCAAGCGGGTGGAGGTGTTCGTGCACCGCTCGTCCACGGATTTCATCTCGCCGCAGGCCTTCCGCGAGCTCTCCTTCCCCTCCCTGAAGGCATTGGTGGAGAAGCTGGTGGCGGCGGGCATCAACCCCATACTGCACTGCGACGGCAACTGGGACATGAACCTGGAGGCCTTGCGGGAGCTGCCGGCGGGGAACTGCGTCGTACAGTTCGATGGCCCCACCGATATCTTCCTGGCCAAGGAGATAATCGGGGACCGCATGTGCATCATGGGCGACGTCCCCGCGGACCTGCTTGCCCTTGGTTCGCCCACGGAGGTGGACGAGTACTGCCACCGTCTCATCGAGGAGGTCGGCAGGGGCGGCGGATATATCATGGGGGCCGGCTGCGAGATACCGCCCAACGCCAGGTCCGAGAACGTTAAGGCGATGATCGAATCGGTGGTGAAATACAGCTATTACCACGAGCGGCGGGAAACCGGGCCGCCGGCAGGTGTGGCCGCCGCTTCGAGGAAACCGTACGGTGAAAAGAACGGTCCGTTTGCGAGAGAGGCAGGTTGCTCATGAAAGAAAAGTTAATGCTCCGGCCCGGGGACACCATGACCTCGGAAGAGCGCATGAAGGCGGCCATACGCCTGCAGGTCCCCGACCGCGTGCCTGCGGTACCCTGCGTTTACTATTATTTCGCCACCTACTCGGGGCTCTCGTACGCCGACCTTTTCGAGCCCAAGCTGTACCGGCGGGCGACCATGAAGCTTTTCGACGAACTCGGGCCCTGGGATGCATATAACTTTTTCCATACCTACTACCGGGAGCTGGCCTCCTTCTTCATACCCATGGTAACCATGGAGCCCGGCTTCGAGCTTCCCCGGGACATCATTCGTCAGTTCAAGGAAGAGGAGATAATGCAGCCGGAGGATTATGCCCACATCGTGGAGATGAGCAAGCGTACGCCCCGGCTCTCCTTCTATCGCGTCATGATGGATTTCATGCCCAGGATCTACGACTATATCCAGGCGGGCTGGCGCTCCTACGCCTTCGTGCTCCCCCGCTTCGCGGCCCAGCTCGCCTACTACCGTTACGAGTTCCGGGACTGGTTCGACCGCGGGGCCACCCTTTTCTATTCCATCGGGCCCGTGGAGGTACCCTTCGATACCTTCTCGCTCGCGCGTGGGCTGATCCCCTTCGTCAAGGACCTCTCCAGGTTTCCCGGGGAGATCATGAAGGCGGCGGAAGCCCTGGTGCCCGGCTACATCTTCCTTATCAAGGCGACCGTCAACCTTTTCGGGATAAAGCGCGCGATGATCGACCTCCACCGCTCCTCCAACGACTTCCTCTCTCCCGATCAGTTCAGGAGATACGCCCTGCCCTCGCTCAAGCTGCTCGTAGACGGGCTGCATGACGAGGGCATCTCCGTCATCATGCACTGCGACGGCAACTGGGACATGAACCTGGAGGCCTTGCGGGAACTGCCGGCGGGCCAGTGCGTCATCCAGCTCGACGGGGCCACGGACATCTTCAAGGCCAAGGAGGTCATCGGGGACCGCATGTGCATATACGGGGACGTCCCGGCGAGTATGCTGGCGCTGGGGGCTCCGGCGGAGGTGGACGAGTACTGCCACCGGCTTATCGAGGAGGTCGGCAGGGGCGGGGGCTTCATGCTGGGCACCGGATGCGAACTGGCCCCCAACGCCCGAGCGGAGAACGTCAAGGCCATGCTGGACTCCGTTTTAAAATACGGCTATTACGACCGGCCCGAGAAATAGCGCGCAAAAAGAGACCGGCGGCGTGGGGCCGCCGGTCTCTTTATGTATATGCTCACGCTTTGATCGCCCTGATCTTTTCCGCCAGCGCGCTGCCCACGTCCTTGCCGGAGAAGAAGGAGACGGATTTATCTATCTTATCGGCCAGCTCAGGCAGCTTGTCCACGGTGACCGCGTCTGGAGTCGTGCCGATGAGTTCGCAGTTCTTCTTGACCGTGGCCCTGGCGATGAAATCGCCCACCGCGTCGGAGAGGATCTTCTCTATCTCCTGCGCAAGTTTATTGGCCAAAGTCCTTCCTCCTATCCTCTCTGCTCGATCCCTGGATGTGGGGGCTTACCGGCCATCCCACGCGGTTGCCGCCCCACCTTTCCATCGGCGACCCCTTAAGATATATCGTTTCGGGGCATGAGAAACTTTATCCCCACGCGCGCATTGGCGCCTTGGTATTATTCCCGTATCTCCTCGTCCATGCGGCTCAACACCTTCTGTCCGCTGCGCAGCAGACCCTGCAGGGCCGAGTAGGCGCTGTCCTCGTCCACCTGCACCTCGCCCGCATAGGTGCCGTCAGCTATCTCCTCCGCCGTGCGGTTCAGCTCCTCGATGGGATCGACCACGTACTTGCGGGTGAAGTAACGCAGGCCGATGGTGGTGAGCAGCAGCGTCAGGATGACGGCGATGACCGAGACGATGGAGAGCCTCAGGATGAGGTCGTTCCTCTGGTCCATGAAATATTCATTGACCGCGTTGTACTCCTCCGTGCGGTCCATGATCATGTTGATGTAGACTGTCTCGTCGACGCCCAGGATGGACAGGTCCACGAGGAAGAATGCGGAAACGTAGAAGCCTCCCTCGTCGCCAAGTGAGTCCAGGATCTCATACTCGCCCTCGTAAGGATCGACGGGCATCCCGGAGGGATCGACGTCCAGCCCGGCCCTCGTGTTGTAGTACACCAGCTTGCCATCGCGTATCAAGCCGATGTAGTCGATGGGATAGAAGCCGAGGGCGATCTTTCCCGCCAGTTCGTTGAAAAGATCGTAGTCCTTCTCCTTTAAGAAGGCATTGACGAAGTCCTGGTTAAAGATCTCCACGGTTGCAGGGCTCGAGAGCAGGGAGTTGATGTTCTCGGATATCTCGGTCAGGTTCATGGCGGTCTGTTCGATGACCAGTTCCTTGTTCTTCTCGATGTTGCTGTTGGTGGTGACGGTGACGTCGATAAGAAAATACGCGATCACCGCCAGGACCAGCAGCAGGGTGGTGACGGATACCGCAACTATGAGTCCACGCATCTCCTTGCCGGATTTCTTCCTCATTCTCAACCTCCTCGATTTGCTGCCCTGGCCCATGGGGGGACCGTTAGACTTTAAGTGTAATCGGAAGAACCACGCATTCACTTGACAGTAAATACCAGCTTGCTATGGTTGGTTGCGCACGAGAAATCGCCCGGGACTCACATCCCGGGCGATTCTGGCTCTAGACGCTAAGGTCAATCCTGCATCTCCTGGTCCATGCGGCTCAATACCTTCTGGCCGCTGTGCAGCAAACCCTGCAGGGCCGAGTATGCGCTGTTCTCATCCACCTTGACCTCGCCCTGGTAAGTGCCGTCAGCTATCTCCTCCGCGGTGCGGTTGAGTTCCTCGATGGGATTCACCACGTACTTACGGGTGAAATAGCGCAGGCCCAGGGTAGTGAGCAGCAGGGAGAGGACGATGGCGATGACCGAGACGATGGACATCCTCAGGATAAGGTCGTTCCTCTGCTCCTCGAAATAGTCAGTGACCACCGCCAGCTCTTCGCTGCGGTCGACGATCATGTTGACGTAGAAGGGTTCCAGGCCCGGGTATTTGAGATCCACCAGGTAGAAGACGGAGACGTACACCCCTTCCTCCCCCCCCATGGAATCGAGGGTCTCGTAGTCTCCCGCCGGGGGCTCGGTGGGCATCTCCCGCGCATCGGCCTCCACACCCGGTTTGGTCGCCAGGGAGACGACCTCGCCGTCCCGGACCATGCCGACGTATTCGATGGGATAGAACAGTATGGCGAAACGGCCTATCAGATCGTAGAAGGCCTGCATATCGCCGCTGATTATTTTGTCGACCTCCTCCCGGTTGAAGAGATCGATCACGGCCGGGCTCTCGGACAGCTCGGTGATCTTCTCGCCGATCTGGACCAGGGAGAGCACGGACTGCTCTATCACCAGGTCCTTGTTTTTCTCGATGTTGCTGTTGGTGGTGACGATGACGTCGATCAGGAAATACGCGATCACCGCCAGCACCAGCAGAAGGGTGGTTGCGGATACCGCGACCATGAGCCCGCGCATCTCTTTGCCCGTCTTGCGCTCCATCTTATCCTCCTAGCGAACCCCGACCATGGCCTGTTTTCCGCCCCACAACGGCTTATCGGGGCATTGATGGCGTCCCTTGAAAAAAAGCGGTGAAGGGGTCGCATGGTCTATTAAAAGGTCTGCTCGGCAGGATAAGCGGATGAACGCAAGGTGGAAGTAAGTATAGAATGGGTATATGTGTGTGAGCAACGTCGCGCGGGAGGGAGCCGGAATGATCCACGTGAGCGAGAAATGCACCGGGTGCCTCACCTGCGCTTTGGTGTGTTCGCTCTCCCACCACGAACAGTGCAGCCCCTCGCTCGCATACGTCCGCCTGCATGCGGACGGCTCGCGCTGGCGGGCCGAGTTCACGCCGGATTGCGACGAATGCGGGAGATGTGCGAGGTATTGCCCGTATGGAGCGCTGGAGAAGGAGAATTGATATGCGGGGTGGATACACGGGCCGCCTCATGGTCGTTGACCTGACCCGAGGCGAGGCATCCGTGGAGGATTACCGTGAGGATTTCGCGGCGGATTACCTCGGTGGTTTCGGCGTGAACAACCGCCTCTTCCTCGAGTACTCATCCCCCGGCACGGATGCGCTGTCGCCGCAAAACCCGGTCATATTCGGAGCGGGACCCCTGGTTGGTACGCTGGTCCCCGGCGCCTCCCGGGTCATGGCCAACGCGAGGCTGCCTCTTACCGGGGCTGTGGCCTCGGCGAGCGGGAGCATGGGGCTGGGGGCGAACATGAAATGGTCCGGCCTCGACCACGTCGTACTTGTGGGGAGGGCGCCCGCGCCCACCCTTCTATATATAGAGGACGGCCGCGTGGACCTGCTCCCCGCCGCGTCCCTGTGGGGCACGGGGATCCTGGAGACCACTCGGTCGCTCCGGGCCGCGTATCCCGGCGCCTCGGTCATGGCCATCGGTCCGGCGGGCGAGAGCGGAGCCCATTCTTCTCTGGCCATGATCGACGCCTGCGCCACCCTGGGCAGGGGCGGGCTGGCGGCGGTCCTGGGGTCGAAAAACCTCAAGGCCCTGGTGGTGAAGGGCGGCGGCGGGGTTGCCATCGCGGACCCGGGCCGCGTGCAGGAGCTGGTCAAGGGACTGCACCAGCGCCTGGAGAACTTCGATATGCGCGAGGCGGCGGCGGAGCTGGGCATGATAGGAGCCTGGCCGATGTACGCGAGCCAGCTCCTCCCCTACGGCGCCAGCGAGGAGGACCTGAGGGAACTGACAGAGCGCTTCGGCCCCAGGGCCTACCTCGAGCTGAAGAAATGCCGCATATCCTGCCCCTCCTGTTTCCTCGCGGACAAGGACGAACTCCTCCTGCCGTCCACGGGGGAGAGCGTCTATTCCACCTCCTTCCTCAATGCCGCCATCATCGGCTGCGCCCTGCTCATGCGCGACGCGGAGGAGGCCGCTTCCACCTTGGCGCTCTTGGACGACCTGGGCCTGGATTTCATGACCCTCAGCTGGCAGGCGGCCTTCCTGCTGGAGCTGCGCGAGCACGGGTTCATCACCGAGGAGGACGCCGAGGGTATCCCCCTGGCCAGGGGGGCCGCCATCCTGCGCGAACTGGCGCTGCGGGTGACGGAGCGCAGGGGCGAGATCGGCGAGGCATTTGCGCGGGGCTGGCGCGGCGCCCTGGAGCTGTTCGGCGAGGACAAACGCCGCTACACCATGCTGGTGAGGGACCAGGACTGCCTTTACGACCCCCGCGTGAGCGGCCTGGGCACCATGGAGTTCGAGCAGGTGGTATCGCCGCGCGGGCCCACCTCGGCCAGCGCCGGCTCGGCCACCTACGTCCCCGGGCTCCCCGAGGAGCGGCTGTGCCGCCTCACCGCGCGCATGGGCGTGGGCGAGCAGGCGCTGGGGCGCATCTTCTCCCCGCCCTGGGGCATGAACGTGGGCAGGCTCACCCGCTACTCCGAGGACTGGTTCAGCCTTTTCAGCTCGCTGGGCATCTGCAACCGCTACCAGATCAACCGTTTCTACCACGCCGAGCTCGTCCGCGACCTCTACGCCGCGGTTACCGGGGTGGAGCTCGAGGTCGGCGAGATGATGGACAAGGCGGCGGCGGCCTGGGGGCTTTACCGGGAACTGAACGCCCGCGAGGGGCTGGGGAGCGAGGCCGATGTACCGCCCGAGGCCTGGTTCGACGAACAACCGCTGTGGGGAAGGGGAGGACACCTCAGGGATTATCTCGGAAATGAACTAACGCGCGAAGATATTCTAACGCTTATCGGGGATTATCACGATGAAAGAGGCAGGAAACACGGTTAACGCATACAAAAGAAGATCGGAGCCGGCTTGAATGACAGGGAGTACATGCTGGCGGCGCTGGAGCAGGCCCGCGCCGCGGCCGAGGAGGGAGAGGCCCCGGTAGGGGCGGTACTGGTAAAGGACGGCAGGATACTCGCCTGCACCCATAACCGCAGGGAATCGACGGGCAACCCCATGGACCATGCCGAGGTCCTTGCCCTGCAGGAGGGAGCGGCCCACCTGGGCAGCTGGAGGCTGGAGGGCTCCACCCTCTACGTGACCCTGGAGCCCTGTCCCATGTGCGCCGGGGCCCTGGTGCAGGCCCGCGTGAGCAGGCTGGTCTTCGGGGCGAGGGACCTCAAGCTCGGGGCCGCGGGCAGCCGCTACAACCTGGTGAGCGACGAGACCACCCATCACCGCATGGACATTACCGACGGCATCCTCGAGGGAGAATGCGCCGCGCTCCTGCGGGAGTTCTTCGAGGCCCGGCGCAACGGGGATAAACCTTCACGCTGACGCCTGCTTATGTCAGGGCTTGAAAATCCCCGGCGAACCTCGGCGGATACAGCCAGATATTCAGCATGAACGCGATGCGCAAAATCCTCATGAAGGACAAGAGCAACGGCTGATTCTATGGCCGCATCACTCGTTTAGGATGCCCCGTTTAGCCCACGCAGGGTCTAACCGGGGTTCAGAATATGGGTGCGTCGGAGCAAGGATAAATCCTATGTTGTCCATGATATCATCGCGTGAGGCTCTTAGAGCCAGGCGAGCCGAAGGTCGAGCTTCATGTCGTATTCCGGAAGCGCCCCCTTCAGCTCGTCCAGGTAACGGCGCGGATCAACGCACGCCTCGGGAGCCGTGACTCCCTTGCCGGCGACCTGCCCCTCCAGCATCAACGACGCGAAGGCCGCCAGGCAAGTCCCGGTGACGACGTCGATGTCCATGCTGCCCTCGCCGGTTCCCTGTACGGACGATTCAGACACGCTGATGCATGCGCGCCGCCCGTCCTTCGCCCCGCTCACCGAGACGTGGATGCCGCCGAGCGTCTCCGCCTGCAGCCTCCCCGCGGCGGCCTGGTTCAGGCCCCGCAGGTCGCCGAGGTCGATCTCGCCACTCGAGAGCTGGCCCATCATGCCCGAGAGCAGGCCCAGGAAAGGCCGCAGGCCCGACGGCCTGTCCCCCTTGTCCAGGGCGGCGATGAAATCGACGGCCTCCTGCATGCCCACCGAGCCCCTGGTCACCTGCCCGGATATGCCCCGAAAGAGCCCGTTGAGAAAAGGCGGGTAGATAGCCCCCATTGTGCGCATGTTGCGCAAACCGGGCATGAACCTGGGGAAGGTGGCCGGCTCGGCGTGCCCCAGCTCGAACACCCTGTAGGGGCCGAGGGGCGGGGGAAAGTCGATCACTCTGCCCAGCTTGAAGGCCGGGATGTAGGTCCTGGACCCGTTGCGGACCGTGGCACACATGCCGACACAGCAGTGCAGCATGTGCTCGATCACCCCGGCGCTCCCCGCCGGCCGGTCTTCGCCGGGCGGCGCCTGGCCGCTCACCCATGCCAGCTCGATGTCCTCGAACTCGTCCAGCTCGTCGGCGGCCGCACGCGCCAGGACGTTGACCAGGCCGGGCGCTATGCCGCAGCAGATGAGGGCGGTTATGCCGCGTTCGTGTGCCTCGCGGTCCAGCGCCAGCATGGACAGTGCCGAGTCCTCGTCGTCACACATGTCCACGTAATCGATGCCGGCGGCGATGCAGGCCTCCAACACCGGCTTCGCGGTGCGGTAATATGGACCGGTGCAGTTCACGACCAGGTCTGCGCCGGAGATAACCTCCACGAGCAACGGCCGGTCGAAGATATCCACGTATCCCGGCACGAGTCGCTTACTCCCCAGGGCGCTCGCCAGGTGCCGAACCCCTTCCAGGTCCCGGTCCACGAGAGTCAGCCGACAGTCACCGCGCAGCGCCAGGAGCCTGGCGACCGCCACCCTGGCCATGCCGCCGCCGGCACCGATAACCACTACCCCCTTCACGATCACTCCTTTTCCATCCGGACTTACAGCCCGCGCCCTCGAGGCCATTTTGACCGGTACTTCCTCCATGAAAGCGCCTGTCAAGCATACCAAATCAAGTCCTTTCCTAGGACTCCGCGGTCATTCTTCCATCCGTGCCCGGCATTACGCCGGCACACACCATAAGGTGGGACCCTGGCTCCCTATTCTCATATAAGGGGCCTATAGCCCAGGAAATTCAGAGGGCAGCCGGGTCCCGGAAATATCTTACCGTACTTCATAGAGCCTCTGCTCCGTCCACACGTGCCAAGTGAGGCAGGCGAGCTTTCTGGCCGTGGCCACCCTGGCGTCCCCGGCTCCTTTCCTCCGCTTGATGCGCTCGTGGTAGAAGCGCAGCTCTGAAGAGGCCATAACTGCCGGCCTCGCCGCCTCGATGAAGGCCCATCTTAGGTACTTGTTCCCCTGCTTGGTTAACCTGCCGTGGAAGGTCTTCTCCCCCGAGGAATAGGTGGAGGGGACAAGCCCGGTGAAGCAGGCGAACTTCTCGGGCGAACGGAAGCGGGCCATGTCCCCCACCTCGTAGCGGATGAGCACCGAGAAGAAGTCGCCGATTCCGGGGATGCTGCGGAGCAGCTTCACCGCATGATCGCCACGGGAGAGATCCCTTATCAAGCCCTCGGTGGACTTTATCCTCTTCCTCACCTCGGAGAGGAACTCGAGGTCCTCGGCCAGGATCAGGTTGTCGGGGTAGGGGAGGTCCAGGCCCCTGAGCCAACTCATGCCCGCGACGCCAAACAGGTCACTCAACTTTGGCTTCTCAAGATCGTGCTGGCTTACGGTGGCATGGATGCGGTTCTTGAACATGGTCTGCACCCGGACCAGGAACATCCTCTGGCGGAGGACCCTCTTTATCGCCCTCGTCTCCTGAGAGCAGGCATAGGCCTCGGGGATGAGGTCCGCGCGCAGAAGATGGGCCAGGGTAGCGGAGTCTATGGTGTCGGTCTTTATCCTCGCATCCGCTATCGCCCTTACCTTCTGGGGATGGGCGAGGATCACCTCGTCTGCAATCTCCACCAGCCAGTCGTACATCTTCCCCCAGTTGTAGCCGGCCTCCAGGACGGCCTTGATCGGTTGGTCAGTGAATTCCCCCAAGACCGCGATCAAATCCTCCTCCCTTGTAACTATTCCTTTTCTCTTCAGGATTTTGCCGCGTTCGTCGGTTAACGTAAGGTGTGAGGTTTTCGTGTGGTGGTCTACCCCCAGATAGAGCATCCCGTGCACCTCCTATCTTTAGCAGAAACTCCGACCCCTTCCGATAAAGAATAGCCGGTCGCACAGGCGCTTTCATCCTATCTCATATGCACCTCCGATAGCATGTTACAAACCAAATTGAGACAGGTCAAAATGTCAAAGCCCGAGCATTCTTCGTTGATACATATACGTTGACGCCTCGAGCAATGAAATCGCCTCAGGTTCATCGCCGGTCCCAACCCCGCTATAATGGTGGGGCGGAGAGGTGGCAGAGTGGACGAATGCGGCGGTCTCGAAAACCGTTGGGCCTCGCGAGGGGTCTCGTGGGTTCGAATCCCACCCTCTCCGCCAATCTATGTTTGAACTGGTGTTTTATGGACACGTCTCCCGCATCAAAAGTTTGCAGAAACCGGCCGAAAACGGATTGTGACAAATTTTGTGACAAATCCGTACCGATTTTTTAGTACGATGGCTAAGAGACTCCTATAAAGAGTAGATAGCAAGTCGACCTATATTTCATATAGCCGCATTGCGTAGAGCAGGGATTTCTGCTGGCATCTCGTCCCATGTTCTGCCATCCAGGACACGTCCGTTCCTTTTCTTGTTGACGCCACCCCATTGCTTGAAAAAGAAAGGCACCCCTTCCAACAGACATTGATTCCTTATTTCTCTGACCCAATCAGGGCTAATTGGCCTAGCTCTAGGTCCCGACTCACCTCCAGCGATAACCCAATCAATGCCCCTAAGATTCAGGTTGTGAATCGGTCCTAACAATGGCTCGAACGATACGAACTTCATATATGCATCCGTTTGTCTTAAATGGTCTATGCGGTATAGGTGAGCAGAATCCTCCACACTAACCCCCATCCATACATTAGTCGGCCAAGGAAGCTTCGGAGCTAGATTATAAAGCCTTTTCGAGCGTTTTGTGAGGACCTGGAACCTGTGCTGTGATGCTTCGACCATTACTTCGAAGACCTTTGCAATTAATTCAAGGGGCACGCCTTGGTGAAATAGGTCGCTCATCGAATTAACAAAGATTACTTGGGGGCGCTTCCAGCGTAAAGGCATCTCGAGTACATGCTCATGCATGGTCAACTTGAACCCATTGGCATAGTTTGGTTGACCCATCGCTTTCAACCGTTTAGACATACGCTCGGCATAACAGTTCTGGCAGCCTGGGCTGATTTTCGTGCAGCCTGTGATCGGATTCCATGTTGACTCTGTCCACTCTATGGTTGACCTAGCCACTATGTTCACCTCGGTTCCCATATTTCGAAAAGATATCTTTGATAATCTTCTCCGCAACTGGCTTGTGGCTGGCGAAGTACAAGTAATATACCACCGCCCCGACCGAATTGCGCATAGGCATGGGAGAAGGTACGTGCTCGAATCCAGCCTCTTCACGGAGTCTTGTACGGAAAGCCTCCGTAACGACTTCGTTGCTCAACTTAACGTCCTGATCGCCAAATAGCGTCATCTCTTTGCCATATGCGACCTCACGCCACGATTCGTCACCCCAGAAAGCGGTCATGCGAGCTATTCCGCTTGCAGGTACCTTATCAGGATTAGTCCATAAAGCATTCCGGTTCATGTCCATAATCGGAAAGTTCAGAAAAAGGTCGATCGTGGCCAGCTTACCTGCTGTCTCCATTACCTCCCAGTTGAGATGTAACCCATATGGGTCTAGCATGCAGAGACCGCGCCGGAAGTCCTTATAACGTACACAGGGGAAGATTTCGTTGAGAAGAATTTCATTGCAATCACCTTGAAATATGTGAACGTTTGAGTGTTCCCCAACGAGCCTCCGTAAGTGCTCTGTTTTATCTCCATTGAGGTCAACAAGAAAATAATCATCAAATTCAGGCGTAATACCCAATGCATTAAGCGGGCTGCCGGGAACGAACTTGCCTGAATTTCTAGCTATATGGACCCCCGACCCCGCAAAGCCATCTATGTAGACATGCGACAACTCTGTTTTCGCCATAATGTTGGAGTATGCTTGTGCATACTTACTCACAATGGCGAGCTTAACTTCCGACCAGTATCCTATCTCGTCAAATCGCACACCCATGTGTACCATCAGCTACCTTCCCGATTAGCGATTGTAGGACTGCCAGGTGGCCTAAATATCCTTCCATGCCAATAATCTAAACCTGGATCTCTGCAGGGTTACAACTCTGCAGATTCTAATCGTTACCACCATCGTACGTTACTTTGATAATCTCTTTATTAGTCTTTCGCAGAATCCTGATGACTGCGATTGGCCAAGCCGATGGTACCTCAGTGCCTCCTTCGATTACTCGGATTTCTCTTCCACCAAAAACCAGAAAACCGGCATCTTCAAGTTCTTTGAGCGTTTCGGTTAAATCAAAGGCGATACGAACCCTGTCATATGATTCCATTGGAGAAAGATCACCCCAGTCTTGGGCGATCTGCAGGAAGCCACCAACAAGGTCTACCTCCTCTTCGTTCAATAGTTCATCATGATCGAAGGAAAAGCCATTTGCATTTTCAACCACGTTCAACACTTCCTTGCCGGATGTCAGCCTAGTAAGAAATTCTGGTGTGCCATTTTTTGTTCGTCTCAACCTTACGGGTTTGAGTTCTTCCGTATCTTTCAGTTTCTCTGACACCCATTTCTCGTGATTCATTTTCATCTGTCTGAGGATATCTGCTGTATAAGTTTCGGATTGGTCATCTACTGCTTTGTGGTGAACCCTACAGAGAAGAATCAGATTTTCGTAAGCATCTATTTGTTCGAGTGGAAAGCCAGAATCATACCTAGGTCCTCCAACCTTGCCGGATATTATATGGCACTCTTCCCCTACAACGGACTCCTCATCAGAAGAGGACGCGGCAAGTACAAGCTCGTGCTTACATATTGCACAGCGATTGCCTGAGCGCCCCCAAAGAACTTTTCTGGTCTTATCGCTAATTCCCATAATGCCAACCTACCGAAGG
>JAQVFR010000024.1 GCA_028697145.1 Actinomycetota bacterium
GAGGCCCTCGACCCAGGCGGCGTTATCGGAGACCGCGCCCGCGACCACCGACGGATCGAGCTGCCCCAGCAGGTCGGTGATCCACACCTGGTTGTCGTTGACGATGGCGGCCACGGTGCCGGTCGAGAGGGCTCCCACGAAATCGGTGAGGAAGGCGGCGTTGGAGTCCATGATGGAACCGAGCTGCGTGCCGTCGAGCTCGCCGATGAGGCCCTCGACCCAGGCGGCGTTGGCGCTCACGGCCCCGCCCACCATCGCCGGGTCCATGTACCCGAGCAGTGAGGTCACGAACCCCGCGTTGGCGTTGATCGAGCCCGCGATG
The DNA here is from genome assembly GCA_028697145.1 of Actinomycetota bacterium. Taxonomy (GTDB): domain Bacteria; phylum Actinomycetota; class Geothermincolia; order Geothermincolales; family RBG-13-55-18; genus SURF-21. The sequence continues at coordinate 323 of JAQVFR010000024.1, forward strand.
GAACCCGGGCTGAGAAAACCGATGAGCGCGGTCACGAAGCTCTGGTTGTTCATTATCGACGCGATAAACCGCGGATTGAGCAGACTGACGACGTCGAATAAGAGATCCTGATTGTTGTTCAGCACGGTGGCGAGCACGGTGGGGTCGAGATAGCCGAGGGTTTCCACCAGGAACCTGCCGTTGGCGTTGACTGCGCCCGCGAGCACCCTGGGGTTCAGCAGCCCAATGATCCTGGTCACGAAAGGACCGCTGGAGTTGATAACCAGGGCGATCGGCTCGGGATTGAGCCTTGACACGACGTCCACCAGCAATTGCGGGTTCTCGTTTATGGCCCTCGCGATCATCTCCGGGCTCAGCAACGCCACCAGCTGCGTGACGAACGTTGGATTGCTGTTGATCACGTTGGATATCAGCGTGGGGTCTATATAATGAAGTATCTCTGTTGCGAAGCTCTCGCTGTTGTTTATGATGTAAGCTATGCTTTGGGGGTCCAGGCTCTCCACCACATCCACCATGAAGTCGACGTTGGCGCTGACTATTTCCGCGAGCATCTCCAGGTCGAGCAAGGAGATGAGCATGGTGATGAGTTCCGCGTTCTCGTTCACCACCGTGGCGGCGACCTCGGCATCCATGCATCCTACGAGCTCGCACAGGAAATCTCCATTGCAATTAATCGCGTCGGCGATCTGTTCGGGATCGAGCAGGACGAGCAGTTCTGCTATGAGTTCAGGGTCCTCATTCATCGCCTGCGCCACTTCGTTTGGATCGAGGGTATCCACGAAATTCACAAGGATGTCCTTCGAGTTGAAGACCTTTCCCAGCAAAGGCCCGAGAGGGCTGTCTGAGGGTATCGTCATCACCGCTCCCGCCACCACCACCGCAAGCAACATGACGACGACGATTACGTTGATCGCTTTCTGCACGTTCCTGTTGATGAGCATTTTCTCTCCCCCTCGCTACCTACCCTCTGGACCCTTAAACCCCAGCTGATACGTGCTTACGGCATGATGTCCCCGGCACCCCGAGTAAATCGAGACAGCGTCAATCCCCCTGGCAAGGAGATCGGGAATTCTCGCAAGACGGACAGAGGCATGCTTTCGCCTCGAGAATGGGCTGAGTGCATACCGGGCCATCCCGGTATCAGGATTCCGCCCTGTCTCCGTTATCGCTGCCGACATATACTCGCCTCCATAACAGGGCTCTTTCGCTGATCAGCTAATCATTTTCAATATCAATAGTGCGGCACCTTTTTCCCAAAACATCTCGTCTCGTCGTATGGCCATATAATATGTCTATATTGCTCGCTTTAGTTATCGATATAGCGGTGGGTGTGTTTAATAGTTGGGGGTGTGAAATTGCCTGATTGTAACAGAATCGTCACAATTTTGTAACATGCCGGGTAACATAGCGCCCCTCCAAGGGGGCACTATGTCGTTTACCTGCGTTTTTCCTTTTCAGAGCTGTTATATGGGAACGGCCTCGTCGATAGCGTTCATGACGGCCATCGCGCGCGTATCGACGAGGCCGGCCGGCTCTACCGCGCCTTGCTTTATACGGGGGGCGCTATGGATATGGGCTCGTTGATGCTGGTGATGGTGGCTGTCACTCGTATGTCGCCGAAGCCGATCTGCTCGGTGATGTTGGCGTTTCTGATGAGAGCCTCGTATTTCAAGCGGAAGCTGGTCTCCTCCTCCACCCACACGTCCACCTCTCCGCCCGCATTTGAGGTAAGTTGGGAAGCCTGCACGTTCTTGAACAGGCTCTTTACCTCATCGGGAGTGAGGGCAAAGGAAAGGTGATAGGCATCGCTGCCCCCCAGGGTCTCCAGCCCAAGGTTCTCCGAGGACGAGGCCTCGGACGGGAGGTTGGCAAACCCCTGCATCTGGGTGAGCGACTGGCGGTCAACGGTGGCGGTCTGCTCCGTCCACTCCTCGCTCCCCATGGTCCGGCTGTATTGCTTGCCATTGACCACGATTATCTCGCTGAAGCTCTGCCCGAACAGCGAGCTGGAAGCCTGGACGTTCTCGCCGCTGACGTTGATGGAGGTGGTCTGGATCTGGCCACCGCCGAAATTTGTGTTCTCGTAACTTATCGATATCTCCATATGCAGCGAATTGATGCCCTTCTCGGCCTCCAGGCTTTTCTCCCAGACCTCCTCGACGCCGGGCAGCCCTCCACCGCAACCCGGGAAGGCGACCAGCGTGCCGGCGGCCAGCAGCAGGACCAGCGCGCAGACGGCCAGACGTGACCTCAATGTTTTCATCTATACCATCCTTTCCTCGACTCGATCTAAAAAGCGTCTTCCATCATTATCGTAATATGTCGCCATTCCTTGACTTTCCCTGTGCCTTAGATCCCCCATGCCGGACCAGCCAATCTCAAAAGGGCTCACGCGCTCTGCCCGGTACCCTTTATATATTTCTATTCCTCGAAGCAATAGACCTTGCGCGAATCGCTGCCCACCAGCAAGATGCCCTCGGTCACCGTCAGCGTCTCAGGCAGGATGCCGTCGAGCTCTTTCTCCATGCCGGGGATACCCGATGCAACGGCAATGGTGTTGATGCCGCGTTTTCCGCCGAGGTAGAGGTATTCGTTGGTGGCATAGATCGCCGTTCGGCCCGCCAGAGAACCGCAGGCGGCTTCCCACACGAGGTCACCGGTCCTGGTATCCAGGCTTAATGTGCTCGACTCCACCGACGCGCTGCCGCGCGTCACCATGAGCTGGTTGCCGCGCATGGCGAGGTTGGAGATGATGGTTGGCGTAACCGCATGTTTCCACAGTAACCTGCCGCTCTGCGCTTCCGCGCAATGCACCTCGAACTCGCTGGCCATGAACACCATGCCGTCGGCGGCGCTCGGGAAAGTCACCGGTAAGCTGTGCGAGCGATAGGTCCACAGCAGCCGCCCGTCCTTCGCGTCGAGGGCGAAGAGTTCTCCCTCCAGCGAGACCCCATAGACCTGCCCTTCGTAGACGCAGGGGGAGACCTCCACCGGTCCCTCCGCCTCGAAGGACCATAACGTCGACCCGTCCCCGGCGTCCACGCAGTAGACGTACCTGTCGCTCGAGCCGAAATAGATGCGGCCGCCGTCGGGAATGGGTGTGGAGCTCACGGCGCCGCCGACTTCGAGCGTCCACTTCAATTCGCCCCCGGCGTTGACGCAGACGACTTTTCCATCCAGGGTCCCCACGATAACGCCCGCCTCTGACACCGCGGGCATGGAGGCGATACCACTTGCGACGTCCACCCTCCAGACGGGTCTCCCGCTGTCCGTCTCGAGGCAGTACAGAAACCCGTTGCGACAGCCGACGTAAGCCCTGCCTCCGGCCACGGCCGCCGGACCCGCCAGCTCGCCCTCGAGGCGGGTGCTCCACTGCTCCCGCAGGGGACCGTGCGGCGCGAAGGTCAGGTAGGAGGAGTGCGACGGCCCTCCCCCGGGCATGGTCCAGTCGCCCTCCCCCACCGCGATCTCCTCGCCCGACGGCCAAAAGAGAAGGAGCGGCGCTCCGGCGACCACGAGCGCAACGACGATGGCCGCGACCCTGATGATCGTTCTTCTCCTCCCCGAACGGTTCATTGCTGCAGATCGCCTCCTGTTTCTCCGCTATGATCCACCGCTCCCGCCATCCCCGGCAGGGCGGCGCGCGGGCGGCGGCGTCCCGCCCCGGCCCATGCGTCCCCCGCTCGGCGCGATAGTGTTAACGGGCATTCGCTCATACGTCCGTATCGCAGGTCATGAGCGGTGGAATACCTTTGAGCAGATTGCCTTTTCATGTGGCGTGATCAGATGGGCGGTTCTATCTTTATGGGCTGGTTGATATCGCGTATGCTCACCACGAACCTGATGTTGCCGTGGCCGATCTTCTCCGGGATGATCACGTTGCGGACCACCAGTTCGTAGCGGACCAGGAAGTAATCGTCGTTATCGATCCAGACGTCGACCTCCCCTCCCGCATTCTCGCTGAAGTCAAACGAGGGCTGCGTGGAGAACATCTGTTTCACGCCCTCCGGGCTCAAGGTGAAACGGAAATGCTCGGTCTCCACTCCCTCCATGGTCTCGGCGCCAACGTGCTCGTGGGTTTCAGCAAGGGAAGGAAGTTCCAGGAACTGGGAGGTGTAGTCCGAGGCATCGGCGGAGGCCTGCTCGGCTGCCACTTCGCTCCAGGCCCCGCTCTTCATATCCTTGTTGTACTGCTTCTCCCCAACGCGCATGTATTCGAAATACACCTGCCCCAGGAGGAGATCCTGCTCGTGCACGTCCTCGCCGTTCACATCGATGATTATGCTCTGGATCTGCCCGCTCCCGTACTGGGTGTTCTCGTAATAGCTGGATATCTCCATGTGCCAGGATTCGATGGCGTTATCGGCTTCCTCCGCCCTGGCCCAGAGCTCTTCGATGCTCAGCTCGCCCGCCTTTTCCGGCTCACCGGAGCCGCCGCAGCCAGGGGTAGCGGCCAGGAGGAGCAATAGGATGAACGAGACGGAAATGATGGCTGACCTGAGTCTCCCCGCCGTCTCCAACATATCTGCCGGTACCATCCTTCCAGGGCGTTTATCAGCGCGGCTTTCAGCCTCTTTTTACCACAGTAATACGCTCTTTTTCAAACCAGACGATGGCTTATCCCTCCAGGTTCCGCTGCTGGAAACGCGGAGTGTGTTGCGGCGTCAGGAACCGCACGGCTCCCGTTGCCGCCATCGTCCCCGCCATGGGCTGGCATACCTGTTGACAATGTTTAAGAACTTTATTAATATTGCTATGTTAATATATAAAGGTGGTGGACATGGTATGGAACCGGTATCCGTCGCAGTAGCCCTGACCAATGGCGAGATAGCCTCGGGCATCATCGCCGCGATCGACGCCCATCCGCTCCTGGACCTCTGCGGGATAGCCCGTTCCGTCGCGGACCTCATGAGACTGCTCGAGCGCTTTCGGCCCGACGCCCTCCTCGTCTCCCCCTCTCTACTGGAGGAACTGGCGCCCTCTGTCCTTGGCGCGGACGGCTCCGCCCGGCTGAGCAAGCCCGTTTCCTTCCTTCTCTCACAGCCGGATGCGCAATGGGGAGAGGAGAGGGTCTCAGATCTTCTGCGTCTGCCGTTGAGGTATGGCGGCCTTTTGGACGCACGCGGGAATCGCCCGGATGACCTGTTCGGCGAGATCAGGCGGAAGCTGGACGTATATCGCGCCGGCGAAGGCCTGTCCTTCCCGCCTGTGAGCAAGGACGGGACGGCAGTCAGCGGCAGGGGGCTTTTTGCCGTCATCGGATGCAAGGGGGGCGCGGGGGCCACCCTGCTGTCCTGCGCGCTGGCCGCGGCCGTATCGTCCTCCGGGCGCCGCGTGCTCCTTATGGAGTCGAGACGGGACCTGTCTCAGCTCCAGCACCTGAAGCCCCGCGGCGAGGGAAAGACGTTGCTCGACCTCTTCCCTCTCGCGGAGGAGCTGTCGTGGGACCTGATCCGGGTATCCGTTTATCGCCATGCCGCGGGCTTCCACCTCCTGCCCTATTGCAGTGGCGACGGGCCCGTGACCGATGCGGACGTGCCCGATGCACTCCTTCGCAACCTCTTGTTCCTGTTCGACCTGGTCATCCAGGATATTCCATCATGCCACCTGCATGCTTTTTCGCCCCTGCTGCACCACAGCCCCGAAGTGCTGCTGGTGTCTCTTCCCGACACCATGGCCGCCACCTGCGCCTGCGGCGTCGCCGCCCGCTTGCGCAGGACCGGCATGGACTACGATCGTGTGCGCCTCGTGGTCAACAGGTGCGGCCCCCACCACACCCTCAGCCCTCCCGAACTAGCCGGGTTGGCCTCGACGGGACTTCTTGCCGCGCTGCCCGACGACGCGCGCTCCGGTCTGGATTTCGCAGAGCTGGGGGAGCTGCCGCATCCTGACTCTCCCCTGGGCAGAGCGGTGGGCGGGATGGCGGGAGCGCTCGGTTACGGTTCCGGCCTTACGGCAAAGGCCAATCCGCTGCGGCGCCTCATGAAGTCCCGGGTACGCGCGGGCGACAGAGAGGCGGAGGTGGAAAATGCAGGAATCCTACGCAAAGCTTAAGGAAAAGGTCCGCGAGAGGCTTCCCGAGGTCATCCTCCCGGACCGACCAGGCTCCGGCGCGAGCGGGAGCAGGAAGTCGTTGATGCGAGTCGCGCGGGAGGTGGCATGGGAGGAAGGTCTCGTGCTCGACCCGCGCGAGATGCAGAGCGTACTCGAGAGGCTCGTGGACGAGATCCTCGGCCTCGGACCCCTGGAGGCGCTGGTGCGGGACGAGGAGATCACGGAGATAATGGTCAACGGCTCGCATGGGGTGTTCGTGGAAAGGGAGGGCCGCATCGTCCCCTGCGCGATGCGACTTGACGGCGAGGAGATCTACCGTGTCATCGACCGCATCATCGGGCCCCTGGGCCTGCATGTGGACGAGGCCTCGCCCTACGTGGACGCCAGGCTGCCCGACGGGTCGCGCGTGAACGTCATCCTCCCCCCTCTGTCGCTTTTAGGGCCGGTGGTGACCATCCGCAAGTTCCGGCGACGGCCTTACGACATCGATGAACTGGTATGCGCAGGGACCCTCACGCGCGAACAGGCGGATTTCATCTCGCGGGCCGTTGAAGCCAGAAGAAACGTGGTGATCTCGGGCGGGACGGGCACGGGCAAGACGACCCTTCTTGGCGCCTTCTCCGCCTGCATCGGTGAAGAAGAACGTGTCATCACCCTGGAGGACGCGGCTGAACTCCGCCTGCAGCAGCCCCACGTCATACCCCTGGAGACGCGTCCCCCCAACCTGGAGGGCAAGGGCGAGGTGAGCATGAGAGATCTCCTGCGCAATGCCCTGAGGATGCGCCCCGACCGCATAATCATCGGTGAGGTGAGGGGACCTGAGGCCCTGGACCTCCTGCAGGCCTTGAACACCGGGCACCGCGGCTCCATGACCACTGTGCACGCCAATTCCCCCCTAGACGCCCTGTCCCGACTGGAGACCATGGCGCTCACCGCGGGCGTCGGCCTCCCCTCGCACGCGGTGAGGGAACAGATTGGGCGGGCAGTAGATGTCCTGGTGCACATGGAGCGGTCGAGCAGCGGAAAGAGATGCGTGTGCGATATAGCGGTGATGACCGGCGTCCACCGGGACGGACCAAGGCTGGTCAGCGCCTGCGGCGACGATCGTGACTCCCGCCAGGAGGAGCTCGCCTCCCTGAAGCTGGTCACGCCCGATTCAAAAGCGCCCCCTCCCCGGAAGGTGGTGAGAGTCGAGGTCCCGACCTCGACGCCGGGGTGATTTTACTTTTGTCCGCGTGCTGCGCGCTTTTCGCGGTCAGCCTGTACGCCTTCATGTGCCGGGCTGCGGCCCGGAGGCGCGAGATAGCCCTTGCCGTGCTGTCCCCGCGGGAAGGCCCCACCCACAAGGCCCCACCCGTCGCTCTCTGGGCCGCCGGTGTACGTTCCTGTCTCGCGGCGGCAAGCCGGCGTCCCCTCGCATTGACCGCGGCCGCGGGCATGGCGGTCCTATTGCTGACACGCAGCCTGCCGCTTGCCCTTCTTTCCTTGCCCGCGGGTGCGCTCCTGCGGCGCTTCGCGGCCAGGCGCGGCCGCTACCGGGCATCGGCAAGGAAGGAGGAACAGGCTCTCGAGTTGATCGACTCGCTGTCACAATCCCTGCGCGCCGGAATATCGCTCAGGCGTGCCCTCGAGATAAGCCTGGAGGACATTGGACGCGAGCTGGGCGAAGACGTGCGCGAGATCCTGAAAGACATCAACGTGGGCGGTGGCCTGGAGGAGTCACTCGCGAAGGCGGCGGGGGGATCCTCGTCTCCCTCCCTTCGCCTCACCTTCAACGTGCTCGCCCTCATGCACGCCAGGGGCGGAGACCTCCCGCGCATACTGCACAGGTTGCGCCAGCGTGTAGCGGACGGCCTGGAGGTAAGACGGGAGAAGCGCATCCTCACTTCGCAGAGCCGTGCTTCTGGTTACCTGGTCTCGTCCCTTCCCGCCTTCTTTCTGCTCCTGCAGGCGGCGCTCAACCCGAGCTCGCTGCGCCCTCTCTTCACAACTGCTGCGGGGAATCTCATCATCGCCGCGGCTTTCGCGCTGAACGCCGCGGCCTTCTTTCTAATCCGCAAGATGGTGGAACAGGAGGTATGATGGACCTGGCCACGGCGGTGTTTGCGGCCATCGCGCTCTTGGCCGCCGCGGGTCGTCTGGCGGGCCGCCGCACGCGACGCGCTGCCGTCCTTGCGGCAGCGGGCCGGGAAACGGCCGCGCCCTCCGGTCCGGCCGGGCTGCCGCCCTCCCGCCGCCCGCGAGCTTGGCTGGCCAGGCTGGGGCGGGCTTTCCCGGCACGCCCAGGGGAAGAGGTGCTCAGGCTGATGGAGGTGCAGGCTGCCGCATGGTCTCCCCATGCGCTGCAGGGCCTGCGCGTCGTCTCCGGGGTTGCGCTGGCCGTGTTGTCTCTGCCACTCGGCGGGATAGCCCTCACGCTCTCCCCCCTTCTTTTCGCAGCCGGCTACCAGGTCCCGGTCATGGTCCTGAAACGAAGGCACAGCCGGCGCCTGGAGCTCATCGCCTCCGATCTGCCGGAGGTCGTAGACCTCATGGCCGTCCTCTGCTTCTCGGGGGTGAGCCTGCAGATGGCCTTTCGCCATGCCGTTTCGGCCTGCGGCAATCCGTGTTCGCAACGGGAGATGGAGGGTGTGCTCGAACGTATCGGGATGGGCGAGAGTGCCGCCGCCGCCCTGCGCGACGCCAGCCGGCACCCGTGCCGGGAGATGCGCCGTTTCAGCCGCACCCTGATGAGGGCGGAGGAATTCGGAGCTTCCGTGGCGGATACCCTGGAGGAACTGGCCGTAGAGCTGAGGAGCGCCCGGCGCGAGAAGGACAGGGCGCGGGCTGCGCGCGTCTCGGTGCTTATCCTCCTGCCCCTTGTGTTTATGATACTTCCCTCATTCCTGCTGCTGACCGTGGGCGGCATGGTCCTTGGCTATACCCCCTAGAAGGACGGAAAGGAGGTGAGAGAGAGTGCGCCAACCCCTGGATATGATCGCTGACGAATCGGCGCAGACAACGGCGGAATACGCCCTGGTCATTCTGGGTGCCGCGGCCGTGGCCGGGGCGCTCATAGCCTGGGCGGGCGGGACGGACGTAATCAAGAGCTTCTTCAATAAGATATTCCAGCAGCTCATGGGCGCCCTGGGATAGGCCCCGCCGACAAGGAGGCTGGTTTCGGTGTGGACGCTCAGGTCGATCTTCCTGTGGATGTTCGCGGCGGGAGTCACCTATTACGACCTCCGCTATCGCAAGGTACCCAACCGCTTTGTCCTGCTGTCGGCAGCTGGTGGGTTTGCGCTGGCTGCCGCCGGAGGATGGAGCGCCTGCCGCGCGGGCTTATGCGGCATGCTCCTGGGATTCGCGCTCCTCTTCCCCGCTTTCCTCCTGCGCATGGTCGGCGGGGGAGACGTGAAGTCCCTTGCCGTGATCGGGCTGGCGACCGGACCCGGCCTCCTCTGGATATCCTTTCTGCGCGGCGCCGTTGCGGGAGGCCTCGCGGGAGTTTTCGTGCTTGCAGTGAGGACGCGGGTCCGCGGCCGCTTCCCGGCCGGGGCGGAGAGGGGCGCGGCCGCATGGACGCTGCCCTATGCGGGAATCCTCGCCGTGTGCGCCGCTTTTTCCTTCCTCTTTTCCTGAGGTAACGGCGCGGCGGGCATGCCGCGCCGGGCTTGGCCACGGTGCTTGCACTCCAGGCCTCGGGATGGTCGTTCCGAGCGCTTATAATGGACCCATGCCCGGCTCAAACGAACTCAAGGAAGGCGCGGAAGCCTACGTCAACGTCGTTATCGACGCGCCTGCCCGACAGCTGGACCGTCCTTTTACCTACTCCGTCCCGCGCCATCTGGCCGGCAAGGTGGAGACCGGAAGCGTGGCGCTGGTGCCGCTGGGGAGCACCCTGCAGATCGGCTACGTGCTCGATTTCTGCGATCCGCCCGACCTGCCGCGCGTGCGCGCCATCGAGGCCGTCGTCGACGAGCCGCCGCTCTTCGACACGCGGATGGTCCGCCTCTGCGAGTGGATGGCCCACAATTACCTCAGCCCGCTCTCCCAGGTTTTTCGCCTGGTGGTGCCGCCCGGCCGTTCCCGTCGCGTCATCGAGACCGTAGCCCTTGAACGCGAAGCCGCGCAGGCTTTGGAGGGCCTGCCCGCGCGTGCCGTCCGGCAGCGCGAGGTGGTGGAGGCGCTCGCGGCCCACGGAGAGATGCCCGTATCGGAACTCAAGTCCCGTCTCGGCGGCCGCATCTCCTCTTCCGTGTTGAGAGCCCTGGAGGAAGGCGGATGGGTGGAGCGGAGGTTCGTCATGCCCAGGCCCCGGGCCTCCCGTATCAAGGTGCGCGTAGCCATGCTTACGGAAACGGGCAGGGAGGCCGTCGAGGACCACGGACGGCAGGGGCTTTCCCAGGCAAGGCTGCGATTGCTCGAGGCGCTGCGAGACCACGGCGGGAGCATGACCGTGCCGGAGCTGCTGCATGCCACCGGGTCATCGTCTTCGGTCTTGCGCGGCGCGGCGGAAAAAGGCCTGCTCGTCGTGGGAGAGGAGGAGAGGTTGCGCGACCCCTTCGCCCAGCGCTCATTTCCCTCCATGGACCCCCATGAACTGAACGCGGAACAGCGAAAAGCCCTGGACGAGATAACCGCGAGCATGAAAGCCGGAAAAAGCGAGGTCTTTCTCCTCCATGGCATAACCGGCAGCGGCAAGACGGAGGTATACCTGTATGCCATAGAGTATGCCCTGCGCCAGGGGCGGACTTCGGTGGTGCTGGTACCGGAGATCGCCCTCACCCCGCAGATGGTGCAGCGTTTCAAGGGCCGCCTGGGGGAGGAGGTGGCCGTGCTCCACTCCCGCCTTGGCCTGGGAGAACGGTACGACCAGTGGAGGGGCATCAGGCGGGGAAAGTACAAGGTCGTCATCGGTGCCCGTTCCGCCCTCTTCGCTCCCCTTCCGGACCTTGGCCTTATCATCATCGACGAGGAACACGAGACCACCTACAAGGAGAACTCGGCCCCGCGCTACAACGCCCGCGAAGTGGCCGCCGAAAGGGCACGTTTGAGCGCCGCGACGCTGGTGCTGGGAAGCGCGACGCCGCAACTGGAAAGCCGTTACGCCGCCGCTCGCGGCGATTACGTGTACCTGGAGTTGGCTCGCCGCGTGGACAACCGGCCTCTTCCCGAGGTGGAGGTGGTCGATATGCGCGATCCCGGGGATGCGGGGATGCGCACCATACTCTCCCCCCGGTTGGTCAACGCCCTGGGCAAGGTTTACAGGGCGGGCGAGCAGGCCATCCTCTTCCTCAACCGCCGCGGCTTCGCCCGTTTCATGCAATGCCATGCCTGCGGTAACATCCTGCAGTGCCGCAACTGCTCCGTAAGCCTCTGTTACCACGCCCGTGGAGAGCGCTTGTTGTGCCACCACTGCGGCTGGACGCTCCAGCCTCCTTTCGTATGTCCCGCATGCGGCGGCCCGGTGCACCGTTATACGGGGGTGGGTACCGAACGGGTGGAGGAGGAGCTGCGGCGGTTGCTCCCTCCCCTGCGTTGCATACGCATGGATGCCGATACCACCAGGCGCAAGGACTCCCATTGGGATATGCTGGAAGATTTCAAGTCGGGCCACGCCCAGGTGCTATTGGGGACGCAGATGATAGCCAAGGGTCTGGACATACCCAATGTCACCCTGGTCGGCGTGATCAACGCTGATACCTCGCTGGGCCTTCCCGATTTCCGCGCCGGTGAGCGCACCTTTCAACTGCTTACCCAGGTCGGCGGGAGGGCGGGCAGGGGAGCGAGGCCGGGGAAGGTCATCGTGCAGACGTTCAACCCCGACCACTACGCCATACGCGCTGCCGTGCGCGGCGATGCCTCCGCTTTCTACCGCAAGGAAACCGAGTACCGGCGGGAAGCCAATTATCCGCCCTTCTGCCGCCTGGTAAACCTGGTCATCTCCGCGCCCGCCGAAACCCACGCCAGGGACGCGGCGCACGCCCTTGGGGACCTGCTGCGCCCTCGATTGCGCCCCGGCGACGGCGATGTCCTGGGCCCGGCCCCCGCTCCACTATCGCGCCTTAAGGGCAGGTTTCGCTACCATATCGTCGTGAAGACCACCGCGTTCGAAAACGCCGCCGCCGCCATCGAGGACTCCCTGCGAGACTACGATACGTTTCGCAACTCATACTGCAGGCGGGAACGGGTCCCGCGTGAGGACATCTCGCTGGCCGTCGACGTCGATCCCGTAACCCTGCTCTAATCCGCCCGCCTCACACGCCCGCACTCTCATTGCCAGTCACGCACGCATCCATCCGGAATCAGATCCATAACCTCCCACGTTTTAGGCATATGATTTACGTCAGGTTGCTTGCTTAAACATCCCCTATATTGGGTAAAGTTGTAAGAAAGGAGCTTGCGTCGCTGTTCGTAATCTCCTTCGGAGCGTCTTTAAGGAGGGGATCGCTCATGGCGAATCGGAAACTGACCAGGAGTGAGGCGGGCCGCAAGGGAGGCAAAACCACTCTCAAGAAGTACGGGACGGAGTTCTACCAGAAGATCGGGCAAAAAGGAGGCCGCAAGGGCGGCCAGACGACGAAAGAGAGATACGGGACGGAATTCTACCAGGAGATTGGCAGAAAAGGCGGCCTGAAGTAGGGCGTGCGACCGGCCCGCATCGATCCACCGACCTGACGTGCCGCGTTTGCTTACTATGCTATAATACGCCCAAATCCCGTTCCCGTGTGGGGCAGCTGTCAAGCTGTCGGGGTCAAGCACTGAGCCGACCAGGAAGGAGTTCGTCTTGCTAAGCAGCGTAGACGTCCACAACTACCTGCAAACGGTCAACATCCCCCACGAACTCTCCGGGATGCCGGAACCCGCCCGGACAGCGGCCAGAGCGGCGGTAGTGCTGGGCCTTCAGCCACACCAGGTGATCAAATCCGTGTTCTTCGTCGCGGACGAGGGGCCGCTCATGGCCATGATCCCCGGGGACTGCATGGTCGATTACGACAAGTTGAAGAGGGAGGCGGGGGCATCACGCCTGCGGCTTCTCAACGCCGACGAAGTGCGCATGCTCACCGGTTTCCTCATCGGCAGCACTCCCCCCGTCGCACTGAAGGCCGAGATGCCCAAGTATATAGACATCCATGCCCTGCGCGAGGACGTTGTCTATACGGGCGGGGGGGAGCCCGACATGATCCTCAAGATCCGCTCTTACGACCTCGTGCGCGCCACCGATGCCGAGGTCGTTGACATTATCCGCTGACCCCACTGGAAGGACGAGCCTTGATCGAGGTAGCCAGATACCTGTTCATCATCCTGGTGGGCTTCGCGTCCGGATTCGCATCGGGGGCATTCGGCGTAGGCGGCAGCGTCATCACCACCCCCGCCATTCGCATGCTGCTTTCCCAGTCCTCGGACATCGCCCTGGGCACCCCCCTCCCGATCATCATCCCTTCGGCGCTGGTGGGAGGTTTCAACTACTGGCGGGCGGGAAAGATACTGCCGCGCATCGTCATCTACATCTCCCTGTTCGGGCTGGCCGGTACGGCGGTGGGTTCCTATCTGACCGCCCTCATCGACACGCGTTATATCATGATCGTCACCGCCATCATCATCTTCTATCTTGCCTGGCGCACGGCAAGGACGACCTTTTCGGACGTCCCCGATGCATGCAGCGAAGACGAGGCCGAGCGCAACTGGCCTGTCTGGAAACTGGCCTGCATAGGACTCGTGGCCGGTTTCTTCTCCGGCTTCCTGGGCATGGGGGGAGGGGTCATCCTGGTTCCCGCTCTCTTCTTCGCGCTCCACCTCGAGCTCAAGGAATGCCTGGGTAACTCCCTGGTGATCATCGCCATCCTGGCCGTCCCCGGGAGCATCATCCATACCCAGCTCGGGCACATCGACTGGTCCATTGCCCTCGCCATGATCCTGGGGGTCATGCCGGGCTCATACCTTGGTTCCTTTTTCACCCTGCGTGCCCGCAACCGGCGCGTCCTCCTGCTCTTCTCCTGCTTCCTCTTCGCCATCGGTATAATATTCTTGTTCAGAGAGATCCGGGGGCTTGTCTGACCCCCTTCCGATTGTGCAGAGGATGTGGTTGATATCATCGCTCCCGAGGTGCGCGACCATGACAACGACGGGGTGTTCGAGGCTGCCCCGGAGATGTTCAAGCTCTTCTGGCCAGACGTGAGAGGAAGCTATTTCTTCCGCAGCCGCCGCGCATTCCTGGATTTCATGCGCAAGTGCGGGGGAAGGATACACTACATCCCTTACGGATCGCGTCAGACCCCCCCGTTCGCCCTGGCGGGGAACTGGAGGAGCCGCGCCGACATCACAGCATTGTGGCACGTCAAGGGAGAGGGAGCGGTTAAAAGGAAGTTGGTGAACACGGCTGCCTGCCGCAGCTTCGACGCGGGAAGCGAGGCATTCGTCACCAGGCCCCTTGGAGAATACGAGGCGGAGGAATACGCAAGATGGGGTTTCGAGCCCGTCTACGAGATAGTGCTTCTGGAGAAGCGGATGCGGCGGGAATCCGTTGCCCCCACGGCGTTAACCGGGGTTGAGATCATCCGTTACAGGAAAAAGTATCTGAACGACGTCCTTGACCTGGACGCAACGGCGTTCGACGATTTCTGGAGGCTGGACGAACGCACCATGGAGGCCGTGGCCTCGACTTGCCGCCAGAACGCCTTCCTTCTGGCGCTTGGCGGCGGGGAGGTCCTGGGATACGCGGTGGGGGGGGTGAACGGGCGTTTCGGGTACATGCAGCGTCTTGGAATCCACGCCCTGCATCAGGGCAAGGGCGTGGGGGGATTGCTCTCCAGCAGCTTGATATCAGCGCTCAAGGCCCTGGGGGCTACATCGGTCATGGTGAACACGCAGAGGGAGAACTCGTCAGCCCTCCAGCTCTATCGCAAACTGGGATTCGAGACCCTGCCCGATCGCCGCTTGATCATGCGCCTCACCCCGACTGATACGGAGCAGGTGATATGAGGATCCGGGGCTTGATCGCGGTGGCCTTATGCGCGCTGCTCCCGCTCTCTCTAACGGTTATCGCGGGAGAGGAGGCGGGTGCACAGGAAGATGTGGCTACGATCTCCGCTTCCATGAATTCTTACTATTATGTTCCCGGGGAGATAGCCTATCTTGACGTCGACCTCGAACTCTCAGGTGAGGCGAGAACCGACACGCTGTACCTGGAGCTGGTTCTCTATCCCTCCGTCTCGACCCGCTCGCAGTTGTCCGCGTTTCGTGAAGGGGCGCGACGACACATCATAGCGCGGCGGCGTCTGGAGACGATAGCGCCCGATTCGGAGTGGACGGACAAGATGTACGAGGTAGATCTCAAGATGCTGGGACTCAGCACGGGGGTCTATCCGTTCGAGGTGAGGTTGCTGCGCAGGGGGGAAGCCATCGCCAGCGACACGAACTTCCTGGTCATCATGGACCCTGCCATCGGATATCCCCTTAACCTCTCGCTCCTCTGGACCATGGATTTTCTCCCCTCGACCGACGCGCAGGGAAATGCCCTGGACACCGGCCTGGCTTCCGCCTGCTCGTCTTCCACCAGCGGCAGTGGATTCCTGTATAACCTGGTGAGGACGATGGAGAAAACGCCCGAGGTCAAAGGCAGCGTAGTCATGCCCGGCGCGACCTACGCCGACCTGAAGACGTTGGCGGACATGGCAGAGGGAGGGAGCGGCAGTGACATGGCGGAAGGGGCCACCGCGGTCCTCGCCGGCCTCGACCGTCTTTTCAAGGGCGGCCAGTTGGACCTCGTGAGCACGACCTATGCTTTCGCCGACCCGGATATCCTCGCCTCCCCGGGATGGGAAGGCGGCGGGCAGGAGGTGGGCGAGGAGGAGGCCGTAGCATCGAGTCAATTGGGGCTCGGGGTCGCTTTCGCGCGTGGAACGGCGAGCGGCGGGACGGGTTTCGTGGCGCCCCTCTTTCATCTGAGCGACTTCGTCCTGCCTCTCCTGGTTGAGGAGGATGTTGAATTCGTGGTGGTCGGAAGGGAGGCGCTGGAGGCGAGCGCGGCCGGAAGGCGCCTGCTGGAAGGCACTACCCTCTCGCAACCGGTCCGTTTCGTCAGCTCCGACGGGTATACGCTCAAGGCCTTCGTGCGTGACGAGGTTTTGTACGCCTACCTGGAGAACGTGCAGGGGGCGGACGCGTCCCATATCATCCAGAACATCTTCGCCGAACTGGCGGCGCTGCAGAGGGAAAAGCCCAGCGTCGTGCGCTCGTGCGTCCTGGCCTTTCCGCCTTCTTTCATGCCCGGGCAGGAGTTCCTGAACGAATTCTACGACGCCGTCAAGGCATGCCCGTGGGCGCAGACGCGCCGCCTCGCCGAACTCAATGCCGACCAGTTCCCCCTGGAGGACGTGACGCTACAGGCCCCGGTATACCCCGAGGCCCCCTCGGACTTCATGCCTGAGCTGGAGGCGGTACGGAGCGAGATCGGGGACTTCACCTCCGCGCTCCCCGCGGACCATGAGCTGCGGAAAGACTTGCGGCTCTCCCTGTTCATCGCGGAGAATTACCGTTTCACCGGGGACCGCGATACCGCAGCGGCACGATCTTACCTGGGCAGCATAAGGGCAGTCATCGCGGGCGAGACGGACAAGGTAAACATCGCCCTGAAGCGTTCCGTCACCCTCTCGAGCACCCAGGGCAAGCTGAGCGTGGACGTCAACAGCGCCCTGGAATATCCCCTCGAGAACGTCACCCTGCGCATGGAGAACCCCAACCTGACTTTTCCGGAGGGCAGCTCCAGGGAGGTGACCGTAGAGCCTCGCGAGAACCGCTTCATCTTCGACGTCAACACGCGGCGCAAGGGGTCCTTCATCGTCGATATAGTGCTTGAGTCTGGCGACCTGGTCATCGCCAGCACCTCCACCACGCTGAACACCTCGATTATCAATACCCTGGCTATAATACTCCTGGCCTGCCTGGCCGGCATCGTTGCACTGTCTTTCCTGGTACGCCGCCTCGTGCGCGGGTATCGCGGGGGAAAACACTCGCGGGGGAGGACGAAAGAGTGACCGAGGGGATAGAATCCGCTCCGAGGGAGGAACCTACCGTCTTCGCCAGGGACGCCGCCGTGATGGCCGTGGGCACGGCCATCAGCCGCATTACGGGGTTCCTGCGCTATGCCGCCCTCGCCTATGTGCTCGGCCTTACCCTACGTTTCGGCCAGACCAACCTCCCCAGCACCTACAGCCTCGCCAATTCCATGCCAAACATGATATACGACCTCGTTCTCGGAGGCATCATCGCGTCGCTCTTCATCCCCGTCTTCGTGGAGTACCTCAGCACTCGGTCCCGGGAGGAGGCGTGGTACATCGCCAGCTCGGCAACCAACATATCCATGATCGTCCTGGCGGTCGTGACCGCTCTGGGAATAGTGGCCAGCCCCCTTATCATCAGGCTGATGACCCTCTTCGGTTCCTACTCCGCCGGCGACGTCACCACCCAGGTGGTCAGGGACCAGGCATCCTTCCTGTTGCGTTTCTTCGTGCCGCAGATCATCTTCTACGGCCTGAGCGCCATATTCGGCGGCCTGCTCAATTCCCACCGCCATTTCACCGCGCCGGCATTCGCGCCCATCGCCAACAATATGGTGGTGATCGGCACGGTGATCATATTTCATTTCCTGCCGGGTCCCCGCGACAACTACCTGCACCTGGTCGTCCTGGCGGTCGGCACCACGGCGGGAGTCCTGGCCCAGGCCCTGGTGCAGATCCCGGCCCTGTTACGCATCGGGGTGCGTTACCGCCCCGTGCTCGACTTCAGGCATCCCGCCATACGCAAGATCGGCCGCCTCGCCATCCCCCTGCTCGGATACATCCTGTTGTGGCAGGTCGGCACGTGGGTCGTGTTCGCGCTGGCCATCCAGGTCGACGGCGGCGTGCCCTCTTACCAGTACGCACAGATGTTCTTCCAGCTGCCCTACGGCATATTCGCGGTCTCCATCATCACCGCCATCTTTCCCGCCATGAGCGAACACGCCGCCTTGAGCAAGATGAGCAGGTTCAAGGACACCATGAACATGGGCATCCGCTCCACCCTGCTCATCATCGTCCCCTGCGCGGTCGTCTACCTGACGCTGAGCGAGCCCATCATCCGCTTCCTCCTGGAGCACGGCTTCTTCAAGACCGGGGACACTGAGCTGCTCTCCGGCGTGCTCTTCTACTTTGCGCTGGGCCTGATCCCTTATTCCATCGACATGCTGCTCACCAAGACCTTCTATTCCATGCAGGACACGCGCACCCCCATGTTCATCAACTGCTTCGTGGTGGCCATAAACATCGGGGCGAACCTGCTTTTCTTCCATCTCATGGGGGTAAAGGGCCTGGCCCTGGGCTTCGCCACCGCCTACCTGTTCTCCATGCTCATCGACGGCACGGTGCTCCGCATCCGCCTGGGACGCCTGGGGGGCAACCGGGTGCTCTCCACGGCGCTGAAGACCCTGGTCGCAGCGGCGGCCATGACCGCGGTGATCTACGCCTCCAATTACCTCATCGCCGAGCTCCACCCGGCGGGCGGGCTCTGGAGGGACCTGCTGGAGATGCTGCTGCCCATGGCCGAGGGCATCGTGGTCTTCTTCCTCGTGGCCCACGCCCTGGGCATGGAGGAGCTCGACGCCCTCAAGTCCATGCTCGCGCGCCTGCTCGGCCGGCTGACGCAACATCGCCGGGGCGCTTGATGGCGGCATGCGCATGGCGTTCCCGCCAGGGATCCCGGGCTAAAGGAAACCGACTACTTGCGTCGAAGCAAATTATTGATATGAACGGAAAAGTCATGCTGTCGAGGCTGCGCAGCGAGGACGGGCAGGTGTGGAGCATCGCCCTCAAGATACTCCTCGTGGTGATCGTGCTCGGCGCGATCATCATCCAGGCGGGTCCCGTAATCTGGAATCACATCTCCATACGCGGCACGGCCGACGACGCCGCCGATGAGGCCGTCATGACCTACCGGAGTTCGCGCGGAAACATGCAGGAAGTCGAAAAGGCGGTGCGGAAGCTGCTGGACGCGCGCGAAGCCCGCCTGTACACCGAGATCACCTTTATCAAAGGGAAGAACGGTGAGCAGGACATGATAGGCATTTCGGTGCGCAAGATCGTGAATACATACTTTTTCGAAAAGGTCGGCTACCTTTGCCGCTACACCGAAGCCGTTGCCTACAGCGAACGCCCCATTTATTAGAACGAGGTTTGAAAGTCCTCCCTCGACCTCGCCTGGGCCTCCAAGGGCCGCAGCATGACGATATGGCTGCGGTTGACATCGATGAAATCGGTGCGGAACAGCTCCTGGCCGCTGGCCAGATCGTAGACCTCGACGTCGGTGAGGGCGAAAAACGACGCCGTTTCCCTTGATTGCATGATGTCGGTCAAGCGTGCCCCGGCGAAGATGTGCAGATCGGCGAGGATGCGGTGCGCCGTGGTATAGATCTCCACCCGTATCTTCTCTTTCTTTGCATGCATTCCGGACCTCCCAACCTCTTTCGCTAGCGAGAGCCGTCCCCTTCCCGGTGGATTCCAGTTAAATATACCATAAGGGATCGCCTTTCCCCTCTCGGCTCGCCTTCCGCCGCTCAGGCGGGAGGAGCCCTGCGTGACCCGGCGACTGGGGCCGGTCCGCCCGCCGAGAAGAGACGGTGCAGCCAGTATGATCCCGCCAGTTCGAGCACCGTCAGCAGAGCAGCCATGGCCGCCCTTCCCGCCGTCAGTCCCCCTCCCCCCTTCCCGGCGACGAGATAAACCAAGAGGAGATTGAGAACCCAGAAGGTGCCCAGCATGCTCGCCAGCAGCCAGAGCTGCCCCAGGCGGAAAAAGGGGGAGGGGCGCCACAGGTACAGGAGGACCGCGGCGCCCCCCGCCAGGCCCGCCGCCGCCAGGTCAACGGGGCGTGACCCGACCTTCCTGGAGCGGTCTCCGGCGAAGACCTCGCGGTTCACCAGCGCCGCCCCCGGAAAGGCCATCCCCGCGCCGGCGGCAAAGCCGCTCAGAAAGCGGAGGGCATTGGTGCTTTCCCTCCAGCCGAGATAGCTGGTGAAGCCGTCCCATACCATGAAGAGGATCCCCGCCGCGCCCACGGCCATCAGGGGCCATGGCGGCATCCCCGCCCTGTCTCTTCCCCGCAGCAGGGAGAGCACGAGCACGAGGGTGAAGAAGGAGACGAACAGGCCCGTGTCCCGGGAGCACACGAAGAGTGCGCGCTCCCCAAAGCGCAGCAGCCGCTCCGGCCGTTGATGGCAGATGGCGAAACCCAGTTCCCAGAGCCAGCTGTCCCACCACATCGCTTTCAGCCTGCCTGTCCGGCCGCCCGGGTATGCCGGCCCGCACCCATGTTACATCTCGTATTCCAATGCCCTGCAGGGCATCTCGAAGAAGCGGTGAAATGGCTTGGAGAGCAGCCGGTAATCCGTGCCGGCGATCTGCGGGGAGAAATCCACGCTGTTGTAGGTGTTGACGAAAAGGACGCTCTCGTCCCCGCTCAGGCCCCTCCCCATCTCCAGCGCGGCCGCCAGCGCCTTTCCGGTATACGTGCCCTCGAGCTGCAGGCCCTCCAGTTCCCGCGCCTCCCGTACCGCCTTGACGTCGGCCGGGGTCAGGTGCGCATACCCTCTTCCCAGCTCGTTTGCGATATAGACGAGATCGGAGGGGCCGGCCTGGGGCGCCCGTATCCCCGGGTCCAGACGGTTGAGCAAGGCGGCGGTCCTGTTCACCAGCCGCGCCCACAAGGCCGCGTTGCAGTAGGCCGTCTCCACCACCGCCACGCCCACCACGCGCGAGCGCAGCCCGGACAGCCGCAGGCCCAGCCACAAGCCCGCCGAGGTCCCGTGGGTCCCCATGGCGGTCACCACGAAGCCGGGTTCCGGCAGCACTCCTTCCTCGACCTGCTCCGCCAGCTCCAGCCCCGCGTTCACGTAACCCAGGCAGCCCAGGGGCGAAGACCCTCCCGGCCCCAGCCAGTACAGCCTCTCCCCGCGCAGGCGGGCGCCGGTCATCTCCCTGAGGAAGGCCAGCGGTATCAACGGGATGGAGTGCGCCCAGACCATGCGCACCCCGCTGCGGTAGTCCATGAGCAGGTTGCGCCGCACGTATTCGGCGCAGGTCTGATCGAAGAGCAGGGCCGTGGTCGAGAGGCCGAGGCTCTTGCCGTGTATGGCCGTCGCCAGCACGTGGTTGGACCCGGCGGCCCCCATGGTCATCACGCCGTCGCATTTTCTAGCCAGGGCGTCCGCCAGGACGAATTCCAGCTTGCGCACCTTGTTGCCGCCGTAGGCCTTCGAGCTGAGGTCGTCCCTCTTCACGTAGAAGCCGGGGAGACCATGCGCCTCCTCCAGCTCGCGCATGCGCTCGACCGGGGTGGGCCATTCCCCCAGGGCAACATGGAGAAGTACGTCCCTCAAACGGGGAAATCTGCGGAACAGGGCCGGTTCTTCCTGCATAGCTATCACCTCACAGGCGGGGCAGCGCGCGCAGGTCCCTCAAGAAGAGGAGCATGGCGACGATGCCCACGGCGAAAAAAAAGAGGCCGCCGTAGGCGGTCATTTTACCGTATTCCCAGTCTATTCCCGGCGCGGCGCGCCAGAGATAAGCCCACACCCCGAGTGGCAGGTATAGGGAGGCTATGAGCAGGGCGAGGTTGCGCCTCCTCGCCAGGACGGCGGCGGGACATCCCAGGCTGGCGAGCATGAGCACGGTGAGGACGATGAACCAGCCGAGGTCTTCCGTGCCCAGGAGATAGAGGACGCAGAGGGAGAGGCCCGCCAGGGCCATCGCCAAGAGGCACATGGATGATAGCAGCAGGAAGGTCTTGGAGCTCAACGTGCGCGGCGGTTCCGGCCCGTTTACCTGCAGGTGGTAGCAGCGCCCGCACATCAGCTTGACGCCGTATTCCACACCTCCGGCGTCGATCTCTCGCCCGCAACCTCCACAGGTGATCATATCCAAACGGTAACGGGTGCTCCCGCCCGGGGTCAACCTATGGCCGGCCTTACGCGGGAGAGCAGCTCGCGGAAGAGGGCTCCGGAGGAATCGAACTCCACGCGGATGGCCCCATTGGGACAGGCGGCGGCGCAGCGCCCGCATCCCTTGCACTGTCCGGGGTCGATATGCGACCTTCCGTCACGTATGGATACCGCCCCCACGAAGCAGGTCTCCACGCAGGTGCCGCAGCCGGCGCAATCATCTCCCACCGAGATCCTGACGCCATCCAGCTTCTTTATGGCCTGCTTGAATCCGGGGCCGGCCTCCTTTATATCCGCGCGCACCAGGCAGCAGCAGTCACAGCAGAAACACACCACCAGGAAGTTGCGGAAGTCACGCAGCACGCCCATGGTGGTGGCGTCGAACCAGATGCGGCCGATCATCCCCGTGAGCCCCGTCTCCGACGCCCTCTCCAGGTGCTCCAGGCATTCCTCGACGCTGGCGCGGTGCCCGAGGGACGGGTGCAGGCGCGAGGCCGCCTCCCCCAGGAAGATGCACCCCAGGTCCCGCGGGTAGTTTACGCAACCCTCCTGGTTGCGGCAGATGCAGCCGTTGTGGATAAAACGGTGGGACGACGCCCTGATAAGCTCGGCGATGACCTGGCGGGGCAGCGCCGTGCTCTCGGAGCCGGGGATGTCCTCGTACACAGGGATGAAGGTGACGTCGAAGATGCCGTCCCTGACCAGGGGAGCGAAGAGCTGCTTGAAGGGCGCGTGGGCGCTGAGCTTTTTCACCGCGTGAGTGAATGGCCACAGCGAGAGGAACATCTTCACGACCTGTTTCGGGTAACCCATTAAGCTCCTCTTGTTTTGAGCGGCGTATTCTCTATCCCGATAGGAATACTCGATTATCGCACGCGCATATATCTACCGTACCGCGGCAAGCCGATCTCCGTACCTACGCTCGCCGGTGCCCCCCCATTATTCCAACTGCCGGACGCCCGGGCAACAGTAAGGGTCGGGTTCGACACTGCTATTGTTTTGCAGGCTCCTCGAAGAAGCCAACCGCCGTCACGGTTGACGGGCCGCACTTGGCCGGGCTCCCGGCACCCGTCAGGGGATGGAGGGGTCAGGCGTAGCCCGGGTCGTCGGGGAGGAGCAACTTCAGCTTCCCGTCCTCCATGCTCAGCCTGGGGAGGATGGCTGCGACCTCCTCTCCCGCGGGGGAACGCAAGGCCTCCTCCACGTCCGGGAAACGCGCCAGCGCCATGAGGTTGATGATGGTGGGGGGAAGCATCGGAAAGGAACCGCCCTCGTTCTGTTCCAGGGCATCGGCGGGAGAGATCCATACATGGCCGGTGACCTCCAGGTCGTCGTGGAGCGCGTCCTGGCATGGAGGTGCGGGAGCCAGGAAGAAGCGGGTATCGTAGCGGATGGGGGAAAGCTCCGGGGTGATCCAGTGCGCGAAATAGGCCAGGCTGTCAGTCGCCAGCTTCAGGCCCTCCCCGGCCACCATCTCCCTGAACGATATGCGGTCCTTCCTCGCGTCCTCGCGCAGGGAGGCGAACCTGGCCGCCCTCTCGCCCCGGCAGGAGACGAACTCTCCCGTGGCATCCCAGGCGAGAAGGATCCCCGTCTCCTCGAAGGTCTCCCTTATGCCCGCGATATAGAGCCCCAGGGCCCGGTCCGGTGAGGGCGCGTCCTTGATGACGGACATGGCGTCCCCGGGGCCCACCCCAACGCACAACTCCACCATGTCCTCGCCGCAATCGGATTCCTCCAGCGCCCCTCCGGGGAAAACGTACACGTCCGCCGCGAAGTCGCTGCGGGCGTGCCTTCTTACCATGAGGACCTCGATGCCCTCACTCCCCGGTGCATCCCTCAACAGCATAACGGACGCCGCGTCCTTGGCTACGGCTGGCATTCTATCTCCCATGACGTTCGATTTGCGGGCGTCATCTCTTTGTCTTCTGCCGCCACTATCTTAACACCACGATCGCAGGCAACCATACGAAGCCGCATCCCCGCCCAGGGCCGGGGAGAAGGATTGCTGAATCGCACGCCCTATCATTACATGGTTGACCGGATACGGCGCATCCACGCTGGGCCTTCGATAATCAACTGCACCGTGGCTCCCCGGTGTGGGACCCGATATATGAATTACCCTTCGTCTTGCTTAACGCTTCTCCATGCGATATATGGCAGTTAATCCTCTTTGCCTGCATTCGAACACAGATGCGCTCCGAAACGCCGCTGTCGCGATCCTGTTCCGGCGACAATATGGCGCCTCCACATCCGTAAATGCGGAGGCGCTGCCAATACGACTTCCTGGCCTCGTATGGCCCTTAATCGAGCCCGGAAGTGCTAAGAAGCCATCAGGCCTCTAGGGTAAGCTGCTCACTGAGCTGCTTCCTGAGCATATGCTTGAGTGACTTCCCGGCTGGGTTGCGGGGAATCTCGTTTAGAACCACTACCTTTTTCGGAACCTTGTACCCAGCGATCTTCTCCTTGCAGTATGCGATGATTTCTTTCTCGCTAATCTCCTGTTCCGGCCTGGGCACAACCACCGCTACAACCGCCTCTCCCCACCTCGGGTGCGGAAGACCCACGACGGCGGCATCCTGCACTTTTTCATGAGAGAAAAGGAACTGCTCTATCTCGAGCGACGAGACGTTTTCGCTGCCGGTCACGATGATGTCCTTCTTGCGGTCGACAAAATGAAAGAAACCATCTTCGTCCCGTCTGGCTAAGTCGTTAGTATGCAACCAGCCATGGCGAAGTGTCTCGGCAGTTCTCTCCTCATCCTTGAAATATCCGATCATGATGGTCGGGCCCCGCATGACTATCTCACCGACTTCACCTGTGTCCACCTCTTTCTCCTCGTCGTCAAAAATCTTGACCTCCACGAGGCGGTGGGGTTTCCCTATCGAGCCGGGGTGTGCGATTATGTCCTCGCCGGAGGAGCAGGTACCCAGTGGCCCTGACTCTGTCTGCCCGTAATAATTGATCATCTTCACATCGGGAAGTATACCTTTCCATACCTCCGCGATGGCCTTAGGTAGCGCCGAACCGAAAGCTATGATCATCTTCACCGACTTCACGATCTCTTTCGAAAAGCCAGGGAGGCTGGGGAACAGAGCCAGCATGGCGGGTGGGAAAGTCCAGATAGTCACCTCATGCTTGCTGGTGAATTCCATGATGTTTACGGGATCGGGAAAGGTGTCTATGACTATCTTCGCCCCCATGTAGATACTGGTGAGGCAGAGCACTATCCCCGCTACGTGATACAGGGGCGCTACGAGCAGCAGGGCTTCTTTCTTCCCGATCTCAAGATCCGATACCAAGTGCATGGTCGTCATGTACATATTGAGATGGCTGCCCATGACGCCCTTGGGCCTGGCCTCCGTCCCGCTGGTATAGATCAAGGTCGCGGGATCGTTATCGCCCGCGATCACCAGTGGCTCTTCCAGGCTAACGTCCGCGTCAATCACTACCCCTATGTCCTCCCATCCTTCGCCGACGGCGGACCCGGTGAGGTCGATGGAAAGAAACTTCTGAACGCTCTTGATCTGTCCCTTAACCTCATCCACGTTGGGAGTCAGTGCGTCCTCGACCACCAAGATCTTGGGCTCGGCATGATTCAGGATGTACTCGATTTCCCCACCCTTCAGCATCACATTGATCGGGTTCAGCACTCCCCCTATCTTCATGAGCCCGAACCAGATGAAGATGTACTCCAGGCATGGGTGGGATATGACGGATATCCTGTCCCCACGTTTCACCCCTAGTTGCAGAAGAGCGTTCGCCACCTGGTTGACCTTGTCGTTGAGTTCGGCGAAGGTCACCTCCCTGTCCCCGCAGACCATCGCCACATCCCCGGGGTAGATCTGCGCGGATCTCTTGACGTAATCGCTGAGGTTGGCCCGGCGCAAAAGGTGGGTCTCCAAATCGCTCAATTCCCTCATCTTACTGGCCTCCTCCTCTCTCGAACCGAGTCACATCGAGGGGTGGCTCGGCTATGGCCTTGTACCTCCAACACTGCCTTTACCGATTAATCGTTCTTGATCTTGGCCAGCTTGCGCGCAAGCTCTTTGTATTCCTCGATCGGAACGACGTTGCGTATGACCATGCGTTCCGCCTGACTCGGACCGGCCCCCACGCAGATCTCCACCTGGATGGGTCCCATGGTTAGGTTCTCGATATAGCGAAAGATCTTCATGCGGTCCTCGGTATCCACCTCCGCGACGCCCTTGAGATATTTCTCGACGTACTTGCCAACCTCAGGGTGGCGCAGGTCCTTCTCGGAGGGCATAGTGACCAGCAAACCGCCGCAAATGTCATGGGCGTTGTTGACCATCTCATACACCCACTTGCTCCCTATGTTCTTCATGCAGCTCGTGTAGATAGGATTGGACAGGCAGACGCCCGAGGGGTGCTCCCGGCCCAGGGCCGCAGCGGCTATTGAGCATGCGTATATGGCCTCGGTTTGGATGAGCATGTCGCTGAGCTTGTCTTTGATATGGCCGGTCTGCGCCAGGCCGTTATACTCCGCGGCCAATGCCGTAGCGCCGACGAGGGTATCGAACACGCCGGCTTTGCATCCGTTTTCACGGTGATAGGATGCGAATCTCCATACCGCGTCCAGCGAGTGCTCCGTCTCCCCGCACAGGAAAACCCTTTCCCAGGGCACGAAGACATCGTCGAAGATGATCAGGGTCTCATGCGCGCCGGCGCCATAATCGATGTTCCCCGTGTCCATAAGTTCGGACTCCAGGCGCCTGGTGTCGCTGGGAACCCTGCCGAGGATGTGGATCACGCCCTCTGCGTTGTTGGGCACACAGAACGAGACGGCGTAATCTTCCTCTGCCGGCCGCATGGTCTGGGTGGGGACCACAAAGAGCTCGTGCATCAGGGCCGCACCCGTTATGTGTGCCTTGGCTCCTCGCACAACTATCCCGTCCTTGTTCCTGTCCACCACGTGAACGAACATGTCGGGATCCTGCTGCTGATTGGGACGCTTGCCTCGGTCGCCCTTGACGTCGCTCATGGCTCCAGCAACGGCCCAATCGTTTGCCTGCGCCTGCTTCAGCCATTCCTTGAAGCGCTTGTGATACTCCGTTCCCTTAGCCTGATCCACATCATACGTGGCGGACCACATGGCGGAGATCATGTCCATGCCCACGCATCTCTGGAAACACGATCCCGTCATCCTCCCGAGCATCCTCTCCAGGTTTATCTTGTTCATCATGTCGTCTTTGGTGAAATAAGGATGTGTCCACAGGCTTATGGGCTCACCATCCAGCAACGTGCTCTTAGCTTGCCACTCCGGCCTGTGTGACACCGCGTATGTGAGTTTCATGGAATTCAGCGAAGGCGCAAGCAGGGGGTGTTTGAGAAGGTCCTCCGCCAGCTCGCCATGGATGTAGACTTTAGGTTTCACTTTCTCGAGGCTCTCCAGATATTCATTAGGGGTCATGATCGCCATAACAGCTACTCTCCTTTCTTCGGGTGCTCCCGCTTCTTTTCGCTACGTTTCAAAAGCAATAACGATCCACGATCATTCGTAGGCTTCAGCCAGCTTGGCCTCCCCCGTGAAGAAATCATAATCGTGACCCGGCAAATATTGAGCGTCGAGCAGATTCGCCAGAGCCTTGAAGCGCTTAATGGAATACTGCCCGAGGATGGGATTCCAGGAGCTTCCCGGCGGTATATCCTCTTCGATGTTCTTTTTCAGGTATACGGAATCCGCTCCCAGGAGATAAAAGCCGCTCTTGGGCAGCTCAACCGCCAGTCCCTGCAATCCGGGAGTGTGCCCGTTGGCCATTATCGCCGTAAGGCCCGGGGCAATCTGGGTATCTCCTTCAAGGATATTCCACTTGATATCAGGGCTGTCAAAGGTGAAGGACAAGTATGCGGTGGCATTGAAGGAGTTGGGGCGAAACGCATATGCGTATTCGTCCTTCTGTACGTACACCTCCGCATCCGGGAAGAACTTCAGGCCTCCTGTGTGATCGACATGCATGTGCGACAGAATAACCTTGGCTACGTCTGAGGCAGACACCCCGATCTTCTTCAGCTGCTCGACAGCA
The DNA here is from genome assembly GCA_028697145.1 of Actinomycetota bacterium. GTDB lineage: Bacteria > Actinomycetota > Geothermincolia > Geothermincolales > RBG-13-55-18 > SURF-21. The sequence continues at coordinate 28,376 of JAQVFR010000024.1, forward strand.
CTGTTCTCTTCGGCGATCTGCGGCTCGTATCCGATCTGCTCCAACAGGGGGATCGCCTCGGGCGGCCAGCCCGTATCATATAGTATCCATCCCTCCTCGGTATCGAAGGCGAAGAACGGTGTAAAGATGCGCCTCCTTTCTTCCAGATCCTTTCCGAAGGTCATCATCCCCATCTCGTAGACGAAACTTCCTGCATCGAGGATAAACATCCTCTTCACCTTGGTCTTCTCTCGCATTTCGCCCTCCTCTCTGCTCCAGAATCAACACGGATTTATCGATTGAAAGAATGAATGTTCATTTTTTATTGTATAGTTTTGTCCAGTGTTGCCTTGCTCATATTTTCGTTCATTACCCCTATAATAACAACTATATACAGCTAATTTGTATTATTGTCAACAGATTTTAAGAAGAGTATTGCTTTTGTGATATTGCAATTGAATAACATGTATTAATGTAAGGTTGTGTATAATCTAGGACAGTGTGAGCATATGCCTGTTTGCGGAAAGCCGCTTTCTCGTATGATCTAAGGAGGATATTATCGATCAGCAGGATGATTGCATGAAAGACCATCAAAGCATAGTCTAGAATATAATTAAGCCAGTGCGGAAATGGAGAGATGGATGGATGAGAAACGGCGCCTGCTGCGCATGAAAGAGCTCGAAGAACTGACTGGTTTGAACCGCAGGATCATTCACTATTATATGAACGAAGGCCTGCTTTCACCTCCCCTGCGAACGGGAAAGACAATGGCCTATTATAGCAAGATACACGTCGATGAAATAAAACAGGTAAAAGAGCTGCGGGAGCAAGGCTATCCCGTATCCCTCATAAAGAAGGGAATAGGCAAGAAGGGCGAGCTGGACATCGAAGCGTCCGAGGATGTAGCGAACGCCGGAAGCAGGCGGGAACAGATAATCGACAAGGCAGTTGAGATCTTCGCCAGGGACGGTTATCACCAGGCCAAGATCGGTACCATAGCGCAGGAAGTAGGGGTGGTTCCCAGTACTCTCTACTTATATTTCCCGAATAAGAAAGCCCTCTTCATGGAATGCATGAACAAGGTCTACTATGCCATGTTCAAGGATGTGAACGAGGAATTATGGAACGCAAAACAGCCCATCGAAAGACTGCACAAGAGAGGGGAAATGGTGCTCCGTTCACATACTCAGTTCATAGATATCCTGCAAGTCCTCAGGCAAACCTTTAACGATGACCCGCGTATGGAGGCAAAGCGCAAGGAGATCTACGACCTCATCCTCTATCCTCTAAAGAGGGACATTGAACGGGCAATAGAAGAAGGGATTCTCCCACCACTGAATGTCACCATTGTCAGCTACATAATCCTTGGCATAGTAGAGACCGCCCAGGTTTATTTCAGCCTGGAAAAGGATGCGTCCGTCGATGAGTTTATGGATACTGTGGATGGCTTGCTCTATCATCGATAACCCTCCAGGATGTCGAACTCAGCCCTTCTTGATAGCGTCACAGGTCATCGTCACTCAGAAGTGAGTGGCCAAGAATGCCCTTTAGCACATTCGTAGCGCGATATGTATAATAGAGAACTGTTGATAGGGCCTAGGACGCCCTGCTCATAACCTTGTGACTTGTTCGGTCGGGGTGTGGCGCAGTTTGGTCAGCGCGCTGCGTTCGGGACGCAGAGGTCGGAGGTTCAAATCCTCTCACCCCGACCATTTTTACGCGCCGCTTTCCTGTAGTGCGACAGGCATCCCCCGGCTCGCCCCGGTGCCTGGACCCCCGAGTCGGGAAATTGTCATATAATACAGGGCGAATGCTCTGCTCGATCGAGGGAGGAGGAACGAGACATGACCGCTGCGCTAGAGGGCATACGCGTCCTGGACCTCACCATGCTCTATCCCGGGCCCCTCTGCACCATGATCCTGGCCGACCTGGGGGCGGAGGTCATCAAGGTGGAGCCCCCGGGCACCGGGGACCACGCCAGGGCTTTTCGCTTTCTCTTCAATCAGATAAACCGCAACAAGAAGAGCTTGTGCCTAAATCTCAAGGACCCCCAGGCTCAGGAAGCCTTCCGCACCCTGGCGCGTACGGCGGACGTGGTGGTGGAAGGCTTCCGGCCTGGCACGACGGCTCGCCTTGGCGTGGACTACGAGACACTCAGGGGGGTAAATCCGCGCATCATTTACTGCTCCATCAGCGGTTTCGGCCAGGACGGGCCATACCGCGACCGTCCGGGGCACGATATCAACTACATGGGGCTGGGTGGTGTGCTGGGGCTTACCAGGGATAGGGAGGGCAATCCTATAGTCCCTGGATTCGAGGTCGCAGACATCACTTCCGGCTTGAACTCGGTCATCGGCATCCAGGCTGCCCTGCTGGCGCGCGAGAGGACCGGCGAGGGGCAGTTCGTGGACATATCCATGCTGGACTGCGTTGTCGCACTCCTCCACAACAGCATCGGCCCCTATCTGGAGACAGGGGAGGAACCGGCGGGGAACCTTCTGCATACCTTGCCACATTACGGTATATTCGAAACTTTGGACGGAAAGGGGTTGGCACTGGGTATAGCCCACGAGGATTGGTTCTGGAACAACCTCTGCGAGGCATTGGGAATGGATGAACAAAAGGGCTTGAACACCGTAGAACGAGCCATACACGGCAAGGACCTCCTTCCAAGAGTGGCCGAGGCCATCCGCCGGCGTCCACTCGATGAATGGATGCGCATCCTTACCGAGAACGATGTCCCTTGCGCGCCCTTGGCCAGCGTAAAGGAGGCTCTGGACGATCCCCAGGTGCGCTATCGCGAGATGGTCGTGGAGATAAAAACCCAGGATAACAGCATAAAGCAGTTGGGAAGCCCCTATAAGCTGTCCGAGACCCCCGTGCGCTTCGAGATGCCGCCACCGCGGCTGGGTGAACACACCGACGAGCTTCTGCAGGAGGCGGGTTACGACGCGGCTCAGATAGCGGAAATGCGGGAAACGGGCGCCGTTCTATAGTCCACGGCCCTCGTGATCGCGCTCCGCGGCGCTAGCGCCCGGACGCCGCGGCGCAGACGCAAGGCGGGCCCCGTGCAGGCAGATTCGGCTATCCTGATGATCGCCATTTGCGGTAATCACTTCTATCGGATAAAATACGCGCAAATCGGTCTATAGTTAGCTTGCCTGGGGGAGGCGCCCATGGTAAAAATCGTGGGGATCGCGGGGAGCCCGCGCCTGAACGGCAACACATCCTTGCTGCTCGACGAGGCTCTGGGCGGCGCGAAAGAGGCAGGGGCCTCCGTGAACAAGATAATCGTCTGCAACCGGGAGATATACCCCTGCCAGGGTTGTGGAGACTGCCGGAAGACCGGCGAATGCACGGTCGATGACGGCATGGACAAGATCTACGGCCTGACCACGCAGGCGCACGGCATCATCGTCGCGGCCCCCATATACTTCAACTCTCTGAACGCCCAGATGAAGGCACTCATCGACCGCCACCAGTGCATCTGGGTGCGGAAGGTCCAGGGGGAGGACGTCACCGATGCCGAGACCAGGCAGGCCAGGCGGGGCCTCTTCCTCTCCACCGCCGGCGCCGATGATCCCCGCGCCTTCGACGGAGCCCTTAAGGTCATAGATATGTTCTTCGACGTCCTGGACATCAAATACTACGAGAGGCTGCTCTTCTTCCGCATAGACCAGAAGGGCGCGATCAAGAACCACCCCTCGGCCCTGCGTAACGCCCGCGCCGCGGGAGAGCATCTCGTGCTGGAGATCTCACGCAGCATGGAATAGGGCCGTGCCCCAACCCCCGTACGGTGATCTTGCCGGGAGCGACGGCGCGTTCGGGATCGAAGCCCGCCAGGGAAGAGATGTGGCACTTGATATCAGTCCATAATAATATATTATTTGCTATATAAGGAGGATTAATAATGCCGGAGAAAGTCAGGTTGACACTTCTCTCAACCAAGTCGGGGTGAGCGGCCAAGGTGGGTCCGGAGGACCTCGAGAAAGTGCTGCGCCTGCTCCCGCCGGGCGATGCGCGCCAGGATGTCCTGGTGGGTCTGGACACCCCTGACGACGCCGCCGTGTTCATGCTCGACGGGGAGACGGCGCTCGTGCATACCCTGGACTTCTTCACCCCCATCGTCGACGACCCCTATCTTTTCGGGCAGATAGCCGCGGCCAATGCGCTCAGCGACATATACGCCATGGGGGGCACCCCCATATCGGCAATGAATATCGTGTGTTTCCCCTGCTCCCTGGGCATGGATATCCTGGTCCGGATACTCGAGGGAGGGCTGGCTAAGATACGCGAGGCGGGCGCGGTCCTGCTCGGCGGGCATACCGTCGACGACGAGGAGCCAAAGTACGGCCTGGCGGTCACGGGCAAGGTGCATCCCGATCGCATCATGACCAGCCTGGGAGCGGAGCCCGGCGACCACCTCGTCCTCACCAAATCCCTGGGCACCGGGATACTGGCCACCGCCCTCAAGGGGGACTTCCTCAACGAGACGGAGATGGCCGGAGCGATAGAGGGCATGACCAGGCTGAACGTGGCCGCGTCGGCGGCGGCCCTCGCGGCTGGAGCCCATGCCTGCACCGACGTCACCGGCTTCGGGCTGGTGGGACACCTGCTCAACATGCTGCCGCAAGGCGGCCTCGCGTGCGAGGTGTCAGCCTCGCTGTTTCCCGTGTACGAGGGGGCGCGCGAGATGGCGGCGATGGGCATGATCCCGGCGGGAGCGCACAGGAACCGGGAATTTCTCTCGACCAGGGTAGAGGTGTCACCGGGGGTGGAAGAGATAGACCGAGACCTGCTTTTCGACCCCCAGACCTCCGGCGGGTTGCTCATCGCCCTCCCTCCACAGGGGGTGGAAGCCTTCGCGCAGCAGATGGGGGGTGCGGGAAGCTGGACCCGCATCGGGGAGTTCACCCAAAGCCCCGGACCCGTGATCCGGGTGAACCCTTGAATCGAAGAAGTCCCCGCCACGGCGCAGGGCGGGATCGTGTTGGAGCCTGACCCGTGCGCGGCCATGAACCGGGGAGGCCGACGCTGAAGATAATGGAGGAGGCTTGATGGACGGGATCGTGGATGCCAGGGGTATGGCCTGCCCGGCCCCGGTGGTGAAGACGAGGGACGCGCTGAAGGGCGGAGCAAGGGACATCGAGGTGCTGGTCGATAACCCCACCGCCCGCGACAACGTGTGCCGTTTCGCCACTTCCCAGGGCTGCACGGCAGATGTGAGGGAGGAGGGTGACATCTTCCGTATCGCCGTCTCGAAAACGACCGAGGCGCCTTCGGACCGGCCAGAGCCGGAAGCCGCAGACAGCGGAATACGCAGCGTTGTGGTGTTAAGTGAAGACATCATGGGACGCGGCAACCGGGAGCTGGGTGAGATCCTCGTCAAGGCCTTCCTCAACACCCTGGCCGAAAGCGATCCGCCGCCCTGGAGGATGGTGCTCTTCAACAGCGGCGTCAAGCTGGCGGTGGAGGGGTCGGATACGGTGCAGGCCCTGTCGAACCTGGAAAGCCTGGGCGTCGAGATACTCGTCTGCGGCACCTGCCTCGATTTCTTCGGCCTGAAGGAAAAGCTGGCGGCGGGCACGGTGAGCAACATGTACGACATCCTCACCACCATGCTCTCGGCCACCAACTCCGTCGCCATCTGATTTTTCGTGTAAACTATATCTCGATGGAAAAGAAAGACTACTTGAGGAGCCTGTCCTCGGTAAACGACCTCATCCAGGCCGTGTACCGCAGCCGCAAGCTGGGCGGAGGCGTGCCGCGTGAGCTGGTTACCGAGGCGTCCCGGGTGGTCATAGACGGAGTGCGCGAGGCCATCCTCGCCGCCAGGGACGAGATGTCGCTGGAGAATATCAGGACCGACGCCGAGGAGCTGGTTCCCCTGGTGGAAAAAGAGGTCGAGGAGAGGATGCAGTGGAGTCTGCGCCGGATCATCAACGCCACCGGCGTGGTCGTACACACCAACCTGGGACGCTCCCTGCTCTCCGGGGCCGCCCTCGAGGCGCTGGCCACGGCGGGGTCGTACTACAACAACCTCGAGTTCAAGCTCGAAGACGGCTCGCGGGGATCGCGCCAGGTCCACCTGGGGAAGCTGCTGTGCGAGCTCACGGGGGCTGAATCCGCCCTGGTCGTGAACAACAACGCCGCGGCAGTCCTTTTGGCGTTGACCGCCCTCGCCTCCGGCCGAGAGGTGGTCGTCAGCCGCGGTCAGCTCATCGAGATCGGAGGGTCCTTCAGGCTCCCCGACGTCATGGCCCAGAGCGGCGCCCGCCTGGTGGAGGTGGGCACCACGAACAAGACCTACCTGGAGGATTACCGCCGGGCTATAACCAGCGAAACGGCCATGCTCATGCGCGCCCATCCCAGCAACTACCGCATCATGGGTTTCACCTCCGAGGCGGGTATAGAGGAACTCGCCGGGCTCGCGCGCGAATACGAGCTCGTGCTCCTCGATGACCTCGGCAGCGGCGTATACGTCGACCTCTCCTCTCGCGGCCTCGCCTATGAGCCGACCGTCATGCGCTCGCTCGAGGAAGGCGCCCATCTCGTCTGTTTCAGCGGGGACAAGCTGCTGGGAGGGCCCCAGGCCGGCATCATCCTGGGCAGGAAAGACCTCATCGATGTACTGGCCAGACATCCCCTGGCAAGGGCGCTCAGGGTGGACAAGCTGACTGTAGCGGCCCTGGAAGCCACACTGCGCCATTACCTGGACCCCGAGCGGGCGTTTTCCGAGATACCGACGCTGGCCATGCTCACCGCCGACCCGGATGCCCTGCGCGGGAGGGCTCGCAAGCTGGCGAAGAAGCTCGCGGCCCAGGATGATCTCGAGGCGGAGGTCATCGAGGACGTCTCCCGCGCCGGCGGGGGCGCCCTGCCCATGGAGGACCTGCCAACCTGGGCGGTGGCCGTGACCTCGCCCTCGCACAGCGCCAACCTCATCGAGAAGGGGCTGCGCGAGGCGGAGACTCCCGTGATATGCCGCATCTCCGATGACCGCGTCATCCTGGACATGCGCACGGTAAGCGATGACGAGGTCGCCCTCATTGCGGAGGCCTTCGCGTCCATCGTCTCGCCGGATATTCCCGAGTGAGTATGAAAAACTTCATCATCGGCACCGCCGGACATATCGACCACGGAAAGACCGAGCTCATAAAGGCCCTCACCGGCATCGACACCGACCGACTCAAGGAGGAGAAGGAGCGCGGTATCTCCATCGAGCTGGGTTTCGCCGATATCGCCCTGCCGGGCGGGATCACCGCGGGAGTGGTCGACGTGCCCGGGCACGAGCATTTCGTGAAGAACATGCTGGCGGGAGCCACCGGTTTCGACATGGTGCTGCTGGTGGTGGCGGCGGATGACGGGGTGATGCCGCAGACCGTCGAACACCTGGCCATCGTCGATCTCCTAGGCGTGAAGGACGGGGTGGTGGTGATCACCAAGTCGGACCTCGTCGACGAGGACATGCTCGAGCTGGTAAAGGAGGACGTCGCCGAGGCGTTGGCGGGCACGGCGCTCGAGGGGGCGGAGACCGTCGTGACCTCGAGCCGTACCGGCCAGGGCCTGGACGAGCTGCGTGAAGCCATCCTGAGGGTCGCGGCCCGGGTCGTCCAGCGCGAGCCGGGGGGTCCGTTCCGCCTTCCCGTGGACCGCGTGTTCACCCTCAAGGGGATAGGGACGGTGATCACCGGGACCATGTGGGAGGGCAGCGTGTCCGACGGCGAAGAGGCGGTCATCCAGCCTTCCGGCAGGAAGGTCCGGGTGCGCAACATACAGGTGCACGGGGAGGACGTGGAGCACGCCTACGGGGGGCAGAGGGTCGCGCTGAACCTGCCGGGCGTTTCCACCGACGAAATAGAGCGCGGAGACGTCATCGGCACGCCGGGGCACCTGCACTCCACCCTTATGGCCGACAGCCTGTTCCATCTCATCGCGAGCGCGCCCCGCTCCCTCAAGAACCGCGCGCGTGTGCGTTTCCACCACGGCACCAGGGAGGTAATGGCCCGCGTAATCCTCCTGGGGGGGAAAGAGGAACTGCCGCCGGGGGAGAGCGCATACGTACAGTTCCGCCTGGAGAGGCCGGTCATCGCGCGCTACGGTGACCGCTATATCCTGCGCAGTTATTCTCCCGTTACCACCATAGGCGGCGGGCTCATCCTCGACTCCCACCCCAGAAAGCACCGTCACCATCAGGGGGCGGTGCTCGAGAACCTGGGAGTGAGGGAGCGCGGTGTCCCGCGGGAACTCGCCCCGCTCGTGGTGGAGGAAAGGGGGCTGCCTCTCTCCTGGCGGGAGCTTCTCTTCTGGACGGAGCTGCGGGAGGACGGCCTCGAGAAGGCGCTTGCCGAGCTGCTGTCGCGAAAGGAGATGGTGGAGATCGCGGGCGACAGCGGTCCCCTGTACGTAACTCCTTCCCTCCTCGCATCACTGCGGGAGCGCATGGTCGCCCTGACCGGGGAGCTGCATGAGTCGAATCCCCTGAAGCCGGGGATCGAGAAGGAGGCGCTGCGCCGGCGCTTGGACGCGGAGCTGGCGGTGGATGTCTTCGAGGCGCTGCTACGCAGCGCCGTATCCGCGGGAGAACTCGAGGTGGAGGCGGGCCGGGTCCGCGTCGCGGGAAAGGGCAGATCTCTCTCGCGGCAGGACAGCGAGGCAAGGGACGAGCTGCTGCGGTCCATCAGAGCGGGAGGTTTCACTCCCCCGCTCTTCAAGGAGATGGCCGAGGCGACCGGCCTCGACAAGGGGAAGCTGCGCGACCTCCTCGGCATCCTCCTGGAGGAGGGGGAGATCGAACAGGTGAACCCGGAATATTTCGTCGCCACGGGCAGGATCGCGAAGGCCGAGGAACGCATACGCTCCCACCTCGCCTCCATTGGCAGGCTGGGGGTGGCGGACGTGAGGGACATGCTGGGCGCCAGCCGCAAGTACGCCATCCCCCTGCTGGAGTACTTCGACCGCAAGAGGGTAACCAGGCGCGACGGTGACTACCGCGTTTCTTATTGACGTCTCGATGGGGGTCAGGTCTTGTTTTTTGCATACCGCTGTATGTTGCCTGTTGGCAGCTGCGGCTCTTCTGCGTGAAATCAAAACCTGACCCCGCGGCGCGGGTGGATGGATGGGTTATAATCGGTTGTGGAGATGCATTCGTCCTGGTGGGCGGCCCGGTCTTCAAAACCGGTGCGGCGTCGTAACGGGCGCCGGGTAAGTTCGATTCTTACGCATCTCCGCCATTCTTCTTCGCGCGTGACCGGCTTGATGAATTCAGAGCCGCGTTTCCCCGCCTTCCGCCCGCGGTCCTCAGGGCACCACCGTCTCCACGACGCTGCCGGACGTACCCTCCAGGCCGGGAGAGACATGTACGGATCCCTCCGGGTCGACAGCCAATGTCTCGGCGTCCCCCAGGCCCTCCAGCCAGTTGATCCCCTCCGGGTATCCCAGGGTAAAGGCGGCGGTGGACATGGCGTCGGACCAGGCGCCGCTGCCTCCCCCGATGACCGTCACCGCAATCATCCCCTGGGCCGGATATCCGGTCCGCGGATCGAGGATGTGGTGGTAGCGCACGCCCCCGTACTCGAAATATCTCTGGTTGTCCCCGGAAGTGCTGATAAAGGTCCGGCCGGGAAGCGAGAAGGTTGCGAGGTATCCCTCCCCGCGCGGATTGGAGATGGCGATGAGCCAGTCGGGGCCCCCCGCGGGCTTCGGCTTTTCCCCCAGGGTCATGCTGGTGCTGATCATGTCTATTATCGCCGCATCCACACCCCGCGACGTCAACGCTTCTGCCGCCTTGTCCAGGGCGTATCCCTTCGCTATCCCCCCCAGGTCGATGCCCATGCCGCTGCGGGAGAAGAACACGCTGTGCGCGGTCTCGTCCAGGACCAGTCTGTCCGCCCCCACCAGGGGTAAAATGCCCCCTATTTCCTCCCCAGACGGCGGAGGGTCGCCACGCTCGTCGCGCCCCACCACGTCCCACACGTCAACCAGGGGCGCGACGGTAATGTCGAAAACGCCGCCGCTCGCCTCGTATATCTCCATGCCCGTCACGATCATCTGCCACAGCTCATCGGACACGTACACCGGCGCGGCGGCCGCCGTCGCGTTTACGCGTGCTATCTCGCTCTCGGGATCATAGCGGTCGGCTATCTCCTCCACGCGGAAGACCTCCCGGAAGGCCTCTTCCACCGCGCCCTCCACCTGCGACTGGTTCCTGCCGTAGGCGGTGATGGTCACCACGTCGTCAAGCACGTATTCCTGGCGCTTGTAGGGCTCGCTGGAATAACCGGGGTTCAACCATATCGCGAGCGCCACCGCTATGCCCGCCATCACTATGGCCGCGCCGATGACCAGCAGGGTGTCACGCCGGTTCTTCCTGCCAAGCCCCTTTTCGTCGCATGCGTCCTGTCTCATCACGCATGACAGTATATCACTGCTGATCCGGGACGGGATATACGATGGTCGGGGCGGTCACGTTGGGGAGGCGCGAGGGATTCACTCCCCTTCCCCCATGCCAACAGGGGCCGTGGTCTCCACCTCATCCATCTCCTCCACGGCCGGAGGGGCCTCGCCGCTCCCGCGTATATATCTCATCATGTAGCGCACGGAGAGCTCCAGGAGCAGGGAGAACAATGCCGCGATGGCCAGGGACTGCAGCATGACGATGAGGCCCGGCAGGTCCAGCTGGAAGAAATCCCGGAACCAGGGTATGGCCAGGACCCCCACGAAAGAGCCGGACATCACCGCCACCAGAGCTCCTCTCCATGAGAACATCGGGCGCGAAAGGTACGCCAGCACGGCCAGCCCCACGATGGTCAGAACGATGACCGCCACCGTGCGCGACTCCTCGAGGCTCGCCCCGTGGGCCCGCGCCATGGCGTTGGCGGTGAAGGTCGCGGCGGCAGCGATAAAGCCCGCCGGGACAGCGAAATAGAGGACCCTCCGCAACAAACCGGGCCGGTACCTTTTCTTGCTGGGGGCGAAGGAGAGCACGAAGGCCGGTATGCCTATGGTCAGCGAGCCCACCAGGGATATGTGGCGGGGCAGGAAGGGATAAGGCCAGGCGATGATGGCGATGCCTATAGCGAGAAGCGCCGCATATACGGTCTTGGTGAGGAAGAGGTTGGCGACCCTCTCCATGTTGGCCATCACCCGCCGTCCCTCGGCGACGACCCGCGGCAGGGTGGAGAACCTCCCGTCGAGGAGCACCAACTGGGCCACGGACTTCGTCGAGGGGGCGCCTGAACCCATGGCTATGCCCATGTCCGCGTCCTTCAGGGCGAGGGTGTCGTTTACGCCGTCGCCGGTCATGGCCACCACGTGACCGTCGGACTGCAGGGCGTGCACCATCATCCTCTTCTGCTCCGGGACCACGCGGCCGAACACCGTCCTGTCGTGCATGACATCGGAGAGACCGTCCAGTTCCGTGGGGAGCTTGCGTGCGTCCACGGGTGCGTCGGCGCCCGGGACGCCCACCCGCTCCGCTACGGCACCCACCGTGCGCGGGTTGTCCCCGGAGATGACCCTTATTCCTACCCCCTGATCCATGAAATATTCCAGGGTATCGGCGGCATCGGGACGGATCTTCTCCTCGATCACCAGGAGAGCCGTGTGCTCCAGGCGCGGCGGCAGCTCCTCCTGCGTGACCGCCTCCTCAACCCGGGAAAGCAGGAGCACGCGCAGCCCGGAACGGGCAAGGGAATCCGCTCTCTCCCGCATCTCCCTGTCCAACGAGTCCCGCAGCAACACCTCCGGGGCGCCCATCACCCAGGAACCGTGCCCCTCGAACGACACGGCACTCCACTTGCGCGCGGAGGAGAAGGGCACTGTGGCCGCTACCCTCCAGTCCGGCGGCGATGGAAAGGCGGTGGATATGGCCCGCATGGTGGAGTTCTCCGCTGGAGATGCCGCCGCGAAGGCGCCCAGCACCTCGTCGAGGCCGCTGCTCCCATCCAGGGGCTCGATGCGGCCGAACTGAGGGGTCCCCTCGGTGAGCGTCCCCGTCTTGTCCAGACAGATGACGTCCACGCGGGCCAGGCCCTCGACCGCGGGAAGTTCCTGTACCAGCACGTTCTGACGCGCCAGGGCCATGGCGCTCACCGCGAAGACCAGGCTGGTGAGGAGCACCAGCCCTTCCGGCACCATGCCCACCAGGCCCGCCACCGTGGCGATGATGGAATCGTCGAAGGTGTTGTCCGCGAGGAACTGGCTTGTGGCCAGGAGAATGGCCGTGGGGATCATTATGTACGTTATGTACCGCAAGATGGTGTTGATGGCATCGCGCAGGTCGGACTTGACCAGTGCGTAGCGCCTGGCCTCAGAGGCGATCTTCTGGGCATAGGCGTCTTCGCCCACGGCAGTCGCCCTGAACCTGCCCGCACCGGCGGAGACGAAACTGCCGGAGAGGAGTCCGTCGCCCTCCATCTTCACGATAGGGACCGATTCCCCCGTGAGCAGGGACTCGTCCACCTCCAGTCCCTCCGAGAAAAGCACTTCCCCGTCCACCAAGACCTGGTCGCCGGCCACGAGCTCTAGGAGGTCGTCCAGCACCACCTCGTCACGCGCTATCTCCATGCCCGCCCCGTCTCGGACGACCCGCGCCCCGGGGGCGCTCAACAGCGAGAGGCGGTCCAGGGTGCGCTTGGCGCGAAGCTCCTGCAGGACGCCTATGAGGGTATTGAAGACGAGCACCCCGGCGAAGAGGGCGTCCCTGATGGGTCCGATGATTATCACCACCACAGCCAGGGCGCCCAGAAGGGCGTTAAAGCGGTTGAAGACATTGGCCCTGATGATGGAGCCATACGAACGGCTCGACTTGTCCGCTACCAGGTTGGTCTTCCCCTGGGCTATCCGCTCCCGTACCTCGCCGTCGCTGAGTCCGCGCTCCGCGAAAAGGGCGTCTCCGGGAGGTGACGCATCCGCTTGCGCGGCGCCGCGTTCTTCGCCGTGCATTATCTCGCCGTCTTTCATCTTGCTCTCAGCCCTCGATCAAAGATCCGAACCCGTCCGGCTCCCAACTATTTTGACACAAACTCCGTGCGTTACCTACCACCCACGCTCCTATCCCCGATCCCGCGGGGTCAGGTCTTGCTTTCATCAAGTAAAACCCCAGTTGCCAACTGGCAACATACTGGAGTATGCAAAAAACAAGACCTGACCCATGAAGAAGGGCCGGGTGAAGACCCGGCCCTTATCTTTTGCGGTTCCTGATGCGTCAGGCCGCGACCACTTCTCCGAACCTCTTGGGTTTGAACACCTTGTCCAGCAACGGCACGAAGCAGTTGCCGATGATGATGGAGTAAGCCACGGCCCCCGTGGGCGCTCCGAAGACCCGTATGAGCACGATGCATACCCCGATGATCAGGCCGAAGATCACCTGCCCCCAGGTGAACATGGGGCTGGAGACCCAGTCGGTAGCCATGAAGAAGGCGCCGAGCATGACGCCGCCGGCCAGGATCTGGTACAGTCCGTCCGAGCCCACGATGTAGGAGAGGACGAACACGGTGGCCAGGATAGTCGTCGGGATCACCCAGCCTATGACCTTGCGGTAGATGAGATAGGCGCCGCCCAGGAGCACCCAGAAGGCTCCCACCTCGCTGATGGCGCCGCCGTAGTTGGCGAAGAGCAGGGACCCATAGGAGGGGCCCATGCTCTCCAGGCCAGGCCCGATAAAGGCCAGCGGAGTGGCGCCGGTCACGCCGTCGAATCCGGCGGAGAGGAATCCGAGGTGTCCTGTCCAGCTCGCCAGGATTCCCGAGCAGGTGATGATGAACACGTATCCGAACAGCGCCGGGTTGAAGATGTTGCGACCCAGGCCGCCCATGAGTTCCTTTATGACCACGATGGCTATGAAGGACGCGATGATCATGTTCAGCCAGTGGATCTGCGCCGGCATGAGCAGTGCCAGGAGAAGCCCGGTCACGGCCGCGCTTCCGTCCCGCAGGGTTACCTTCTTCTTGCGCAGCTTGCGCACCGCCCACTCGAAGAACATGCATGATCCTACGCATACCGCGATGACGAACAGGGCATTGTAGGTGAATGCCACCAGCGCGGCGATGGTCACGGGCGCCAGGGCGATTAGCACGTCCCGCATCGCAACGGCGGTCTGCTCCTTGCTCCTCAGGTGCGGGGGCGGGGTCTGGACCAGGTTATCTGTAGCCATATGCCATCGCCTCCCTTATTCCTTCTTCTTCTTTAAGGCCGCAATCTCGGCCTTTGCTTTGCGGACGTACTCTACATGGGGGATGAAGGCCGGGCATTCGAAGGAGCAGCAGCCGCACTCGAAGCAGTCCAGCGCTCCCCACATCTCGGCCTTGTCCCACTGTCCACGCTTGGCGGCCTGGACTATGAAGTTGGGGGAAAGGAACATGGGACAAGCCTCGATGCACTTCGAGCAGCGCACGCAATCCGTCTCCTCGCCCATCTCCACCACGTCGGAGGTGAGCACCACGACGCCAGAGGTCCCCTTGACCACGTTGGCCGTGGTCCCGGACTGGGCCCAACCGGTCATGGGGCCGCCCATGATCAGCTTGACGGGATTACCGACGAAGCCGCCGCAGGCTTCGATGAGGTCCGATATCGGGGTGCCGATGGCCGCCAGCAGGTTGCCGGGCTCGCGGATGCCGGGCCCGGTCACCGTGAGCACCCTCTCGTAAAGGGGTTTGCCCCAGGCCGCCGCCTCGTAGAGGGCGATGGCCGTGCCCACGTTCTGCACCAGGCAGCCCACCTCGGAGGGGAGCTTGCCCGGAGGCACCTTGCGGCCGGTGAGGGCGAAGATGAGCATCTTCTCGGCCCCTTCCGGGTACTTGACCTCGAGCACCTCCACCTCCACGTCGGAGAGCCCGGAGGCCTTCGAGCGTATGGCGTCCACGGCGTCCATCTTGTTGGCCTCGATGCCGATGATCACCTTGCCGGCCCCCACCGCCGTCTTCAGCAGCCGGGCGCCGGCGATGAGGTCGTCGCCCTTCTCCAGCATCTGGCGATGGTCGCAGGTGAGGAAGGGCTCGCACTCGCAGGCGTTGATGATGACCAGGTCCACGGGCTTGTCCTTGGGCGGGGTAAGCTTGACGTGGGTGGGGAAGGCGGCGCCTCCCATACCCACGAGTCCCGCCTCCTTTGCTATCTCGCGGATCTCGTCAGCCGAGAGAGAATCGATGTCCTTGCCGGGCTTCTTGGCGAATTCCGGCTGCTCCGCGTCGGTCGTGATGACCACGCTCTTCACCTTGTTGCCGGTGAAGTTGGGCACGTCGACGACTTCCTTCACCACGCCCGCCACCGAGGAGTGCACCGGGGCGGAGACGAAAGCGTCGGAGGAGCCTATCTTCTGGCCCACCTCGACGCGGTCTCCCGCGCTCACCAGGGCCTCGTTGGGGGCCCCGATGTGCTGCTGCAGGGGGATGATGACCTCCGCCGGCACCGGGGCGCGCTTTATCGCCTTGCCCGAGGCCAGCTCCTTATTGTAGGGGGGGTGGATGCCTCCCTTGAATGTCTTGGCTTCCGCCATGTCAATCACCTCCCCCTTGCACCTTGCGTTCCATACCTTCGTTGCGCTTGTTGATCACGTAACCGGCGCCCGCTGCGGCGACCAGGCCCACCAGGGCCAGGCCCCCCCAGGGCGCTCCCGGCTTGACCAGGGTCTCCCAGACATGTACGCCTGCCGGCACCGTGGGCTTGGCGGGCAGGCCGTACTTATCGGGCTCGTCCTCGAGCACGTAGATGTAGTGGAGGCCTCCCACCTGGTCCAGGCCGTATACCTGGGCGTTCTTCGAGCCGTTCTGCTTGAGGTAGTCAGCCCTGTCCTCCGCCTTGGCCAGCATCTCCTCGCGCGTGCCGAAGTCGAGGGCACCGGTGGTGCAGGTCTGCACGCAGGCGGGGCGGTTGCGGGTCGGGTACGGGTCGGGCTGGTTCTTCATGTCCAACCCGGCCTGCTCGGGCGTGGGGAAGGCATCGGGCTCGTTGGTGATGCGGTCGAAGCACATGATGCAGCGGAAGATGCCCTTCTCGGCCGCGTCGTAGCGGCAGGCCTGGAAGGGGCAGGTGGCCACGCAGTAGTTGCAGCCGATGCACTTCTTCGGGTCCGTCTTCACCAGCCAGGCCTCGCTGTCACCGTCGCTCACCTTATATTTCTGGGTTGCGCCGCTGGGGCACACCTTGACGCAGGTGGCGTCGGTGCAGTGCATGCACTGGTACTTGGTGAAGTACCAGTACAGCTCGTCATCGGTGGCCGGGCGCTTCTCCGGCTCGTTGAAGAGGATACGCATCCAGCACTGTGAAGTCAGCTCGAGCGGGTTCTCGTATGTGCCATTATTGTCCGTCCTGGTGTAAGTGCGCTGGTTCCAGTTCTTGCATGCGACCTGGCAGGCCCGGCACCCCGTGCATTTGCTGGCGTCGAAGAGGATCGCCTTATCGGTAGGGTTAGCCATCTCACTTCACCTTCCTCAGGTTCACCAGGAATGCTTTGTATTCCGGGATGGTGGTATTCGCGTCGCCTACGTGGGGCGTGATCTGATTTGCCGCATAGCTCCTGTCGGATATACCGTTGCGCTCCGGGCCGCCTGGTACGAACCCGATGTAACCGAAATGCCAGGTGATGCCGACTACGTGTATCGTCTTCTTGCTGCCGTTGTCGGAGACCTGAAGCGGCTTCAGGCGGGTGGTCACTACCGCCACCCCGCGGACCTTGCCGCGCACGCTCTCCAGCTCCACCAGGTCGCCCTTCTTGATGCCCAGCTCGTCGGCGAGCTCAACCGAGAGCTCGACGAACTGCTCGGGCATGGCCTCGCCCAGCCAGGTGTTGTTGCGGGTCATCTGGCCCGCCTGCCAGTGCTCGGTGACCCTGTAGGTGGTGCACACGTAGGGGTATCTCTCGTCTCCGGTCTCCGCGAAGCCGTACTTGTCCGGCTCCTCCTTGGCCGACGGCCATTCCAGCACGGCGGCCGGGTTCCACTGCGTCCCCGACAGCGCGTTCTTCACCGGTCCCTCCCTGGGCTCGTAATGCTCGGGGAAGGGGCCCTCGACCATGCTGCTGGAGAACAGCCGCCCTGCCTGCACCCCCACCTCGCGGTTCATGATATAGGGGCTGGCGCCGGAGTCGGCGGCCAGCGAGCCCTTCTTGTTGATGGCGAAGAAGTCGTTGACGTCGTTCTTCATCACCATGTTCTGGCCCGATTCATCGAACAGGAACAGGGCCTTGTCCGGCGCGAAGGGTTTGCCGGAGTAGTCCATGGAGCAGCGGTTGTAGATGATGCGGCGGTTGACCGGCCATGCCCAGCCCCACACGGGGTAGGTGCCGACGTTGATCTTCTTGGCCGATGACGGGGCCTCATCCACTTCGCCGTACGCGCCGGTACCGTAGTTGTAGGTACCGACCTTGCCCGTCGCCGCGTTCGGGTAGTAGAGGGTCTTGCCCGCCTCGTCCCACCAGTAGAGCGGGGTCTTGAGCAGGTGCCACTTGGCCTTGTCGAAGGGGATGCCGTTCCACTCAAGGGCCTGCTTGTCCCTGGGGATCTTGACCTTGCCGTCGTCGCCCTTGGGCAGCTGGCCGTCTATACCGATGATCTTGGCCGCTCCCTCTACGTCGGCGTCGGACGCCCATTCGCCGCAGTACAGCCAGTTGCCGCACGCGGTGCTGCCGTCGTCCTTGAGGTTGCCGAAGCCGAACACCGGCTTCTTGAAGGCCTCTTCCCAGGAGAACTCTCCTTCCGGCCAGGTGAAACCGTTGATCTCGAACAGCACCTGGTCCATGTTGGGGTCGCCGTGCTCGTCGTCGTCGTAGGCCCAGAACAGCTCCGTGAGGGCTTCCTTGACCGGGCCGCCCTCGGACTTGTACAGCTCGATGACCGCCTTCATGATCTGATGGGCAATGTAGGCGTCGCTCATGGCGTCGCCCGGGGGCTCCACCGCCTTCCAGCGGTACTGGGCCAGGCGGCCCGAGGTGCTGACCGAGCCGCTCTTTTCCACCGACGACGCGGCGGGAAGTGCCCACACCTCGGTCTGGATGTTCTTGGGGTCGGCGCCGGGTCGCTGCCAGAAGTTCATCAGCTCGGTGTCCCAAAGGTCCACCGCCGCCAGCCACTCCAGCTTTTCCAGGGCCGCGCACTCCAGGTTGGCGTTGGGGCCGCCCACCGGCGGGTTCTGGCCCCAGGACACCAGCCCCTTGATGATGCCGGCGTACATGTCCTCGAAGAGGGCGATGTGGGTGTAGTTCTTTCCCTTCTTCACCTTGGGGTGGAGGTCGTAGGCCTTGGCGAGATCCTTCCTGGCGTAATCTCCCCACCACGCCACGAGCAGGCTGGCCATGAACTTGGGGGTGTTCACCCAGTACCCGGCCTTGGGGGTAACCGCTCCCAGGTACGCCTGGTAATCGGCATTGCTGTTGTTGGGGACGGCTATGTATGCGGGGATGATGTGTGAGAGCAGGGCGAAGTCCGTGGACCCCTGCACGTTCGACTCCCCGCGCAGGGCGTTGATGCCGCCTCCCGGCATGCCCGTGTTCCCCATGAGCAGCTGCAGCATGGCGAAGCAGCGGAGCTTCTCCGAGCCGGTGGTGAACTGCGTCATCCCCATGGCGTACATGAGGTTGCCGCTCTTCTCCCGCTTGTGGGTTATCCCGACGTACAGCTCGGCGATCTCCTTGAACTTGTCGGGGTCCATGCCGCAGACCTTGGCTATCATGCTGTTTTCCCCGTCGTAGGTGTAACGGGAGTAGTGCTCCTTGAGCTTTGCCCACACGGTCCCGGCTGCGGCATCGTCATTGGGGATGTAGTTGCCGTTCGAGTCCATGGGCCCGCTGGGGATACCCCGGTTCGGGAAATCAGGGTTGGGGGCGAGCGGGATGAGGTCGGCGCGGATGGGCTGACCGTCGGGGCCCGCCTGGTAGGTCCAGGTCTTGGTATCGTAGCTCCTCTTCTCGGCGTTGTAGCCGCTGAAGAGGCCGTCCAACTCTGCGGCGCCCTTGAAGTCCGGGTTCACCATCACGGGAGCGTTGGTGTAGTTCTGCACGTACTCCCAGTTGATGTAGTTCTTGTCGATGGCGTACTTGATGAGCGCGCCGTAGAAGGCGATGTCCGTCCCAGGGCGGATAAAGGAGAACGCGTCCGCCCTGGCCGCGGAGCGGGTGAAACGGGGGTCGACCACGATGATCTTGGCGCCTCGCTTCTCCCTTGCCTCCTCCATCCATTTCCAGGACACCGGATGGTTTTCGGCAGGGTTGGCGCCGCATACCATGAAGACATCGGTGTTGCGGAGGTCGATCCAGTGGTTGGTCATGGCTCCGCGTCCGTACGTGCCGCCGAGACCGGCGACTGTGGCGGAGTGTCATATTCGCGCCTGATGTTCCAGGTACACGATGCCCAGGGCACGCGCGAACTTGGATATCAGGTAGCACTCCTCGTTGTCCAGGGCCGCCCCTCCGAGCTGGGCTACGCCCTCGCAGCGGTTCACCGTCACCTTGCTGCCGTTGACATCCTCGGTCTCTACAAAGGTGGCGTCACGGGTGTCCTTGATGAGGCGGGCGATCCTCGGGATGGCATCCTCCCAGGTCTTCTCCTCCCATTCCGTGGCGCCGGGCGCGCGGTAACGAACCTTCTGCAGCCGCCTGTCGTTGTTGGCGACCTGGTAGATGGACTGCCCCTTGGAGCAAAGAGCAGCCTGGTTGATGGGGCTGTCGGGAAGACCCTCGAGACCCACCACCTTCCCGTCCATCACACTGACGATGGCGGAGCACCCGACGGAGCAGTACGGGCATACCGTCGTGCTCTCCTTCGCCTCGCTGATGCGAAGCTCCTCGGCAGCGGCGAAGGCAGGGGTGGAGAATCCGAGTTGCGCGAGGGCCGCGACGCCGATGCCGGCGCCCGACAGCTTGAGGAAACCTCTTCGCGAAAGTTCCATACTTTCCCCCCACTTTCCTAGGTCGATTCCTGCAGTTGTGGAAATACAAAACTTGCGGTCACTAGATATCTATGTTTAAACCCATGCGGGATTTGATTTCCTTTCCATGGCATGCGTTTCCTGCCCTCCTCGTTTGCGGCTTTCAAAGAACGATACGTCTAGTCCATAATCTTAAGGATTATACTATCCTTCATCTCCGCAAGGCAACAGCATCGTGCAGGGCAGAAGGCCTTTCCTTCCGCTATGAGAACGCCGTTCTGCAGCCTCTCTCGTAACCCATTTCATCCGCCGCCAGGTCGAGGTGCGCCGTCGCCAGATCCTCCAGCGGAAGCACGAATTCCTCGTCTTTTTCGCCGGGCGGGGCGCTTATCTTTATGTACTTCCTGCACGCCTCGCACAGGTAGACACGGCGGGAATCATCTTTGTCCGCGAATATGTATCTCAGCTTCTCCTGGTCCATATTGCTGCAGAAGGGGCACATGATGCGGGGGAATCCCCAACGCGCGCCGCAGAGAGAGCATTCCAGCACGCGCAGTCCGTCATCGGGACGAAGATAGCCCATGACCGGGAGGTCCCCACATACCGGGCAGCGGCCTTGCGGCACCTGTCCCAGGTTCGTCTTGCGCAGCAGCGCCCCCGTCGTCTTCCAGAAGAAAGGGGCCAGGGATATGTGCAGCAGCATGTGGAGGACGGCGGGGCCGAGCGAGCACGCCTCCATGCGTTCCGCCAGCTCTTCGTCATCGTGTTCCAGGAATGCATCTATCAGGCCGCGGAGCTTCTCATCGTCCTCGAGTTCCTCCTCCAGGAACCTTTCCATGCCCTCCAGCGGCCCTTCGCCCTTCTTCTCCAGCACTTTTCCCAGCTCACGCAGGATTTCCCTCAGGACCTGGAGGTCTACCTCGAGTTCGTCCGGCTTGATGAGCAATTCATTCTCCTCGATCCGGAAGGATACCTGCGCCCCCCTGATATGCGGGAACTGGTCCGGGATGTCCCGGGACAGCTTCCTCTGGGTGGAGAATACCTCGCGGTAGAGGTTCATGACCCCCTTCAACCTGGGGTTCTTCCCCACGTATCTCTTCACCTCGCGGTTCACCAGGCTCTTATTTATCTTGCGCTGTTTCAGTTCGAATTCGACGATCTCGATCTACCTCCCTCGCTGGTCTCTCCAAGTCACCCGCATGAGCCGCCGGGCCTGTCCCGGTCAGGCTTTCATATCCCGCTGCTTTCCGGGAGTCAAGGGATACTCATTATATGACATGCTATGACATGCGCAAGACCCGAAAAAGCCTGTCGTCACTCCTCAACCTCCGCCTCGACCGCCTCGGCCCTCATCTTTGCACCGCGTTTTCCCAGCATGGCGAAGAGGATGCTCCCTTCGTAGAGGACGAACATGGGAGCGGCCACGAGCAGCATGGTCACCGGATTCCAGTCCGGGGTTATCAGGGCCGCGAAGGCCAGGATGATGATCACCGCGAAACGCCAGTTCTTGTGCAGCCTCTGGGGGGTGACGATCCCCAGCCTCACCACCAGCCATACCACCAGGGGGGTCTCGAAAGAGATGCCTATCCCCACCATAAGCAGCGCCACGAAGCTCACGTATTGTCCCGCCATGAGGACCGGGGATATCACGCCCCCCGATTGGTCGGTAAGCCATTTTATTCCCACCGGCAGGATATAGACGTAACAGAAGGCCACTCCGACCAGGAAGAAGAAGATGATGAAAAAGAGCGCGGCGAACATGAAGCGTTTTTCCTTCTTGCGCAGGGCGGGGGCTATATAGGCGATGATCTCGTAGATAATGACCGGCAGGGCGATGACGAGGGCCACGTACATGGCGATCTTGAAGCGCACCATGAAGGGCTCGAGCACGGTCTGGTAATAGAGGTTGAGGGGGATGCCCGCCCTGTTGGCGGGCTCCTTGAGGAAGGCGAGGATGTCCCACGAAAAGACGAATCCCACGCCGACGGCCACCACGAGGGAAAGGAACATCACGATAATGCGCCTTCGAAGTTCCTCGAGGTGCTCGATAAAGGTCATCTTCTGGTCGGCCAAAAAAGCCTCCGGAGACGTTAGGGGTTGGTTAAGGGGTGCTGATCAGCGGTTTCCCGGTAAGCCTATTCCTCTTCCTCTTCTTCCTCTATCTCTTCCTCTTCCGCCTTCTTCTTGCTTGCCTTCTTCTTGCTTGCCTTCTCTTCCTCGTCCTTGCCCTCCAGGCCTTCCTGCACGGCCTTGGTTACCTCGGAGCTCGAGGCCCTCAGTTCCCTGATGGCCTTTCCGATCGAACGTCCCAGCTTGGGCAGCTGCGTGGGGCCGAAGATAACCAGGGCTATCCCGAGGATGATCAGCAACTCCGTCGGACCGAAACTCTGAAAAAGCGCGAGCATCTGCTTTTCCCTCCTTTACGCCGTTTTTTCGCCCTCGAAGCCGTTGCTTCGAACACGCTAAAGATATTAGTCTCCGCTCTGTTAATAGTCAAACACACCGCCCGGATCTTGGGGTCACCTTTAAAGACCCAAGTCAAGGGTAAACTCCTCTAGGCCCCTTTCCCAAGGGGTTCGCGAAGTTCTATTGACTTGGGAGGACGCCTCCGAACGGGCACCTTGCCCCTTTCGCCTTGGCGGATATAGCCTCGCTCTTTCGTCTGCACTTGCGGACCCTTCCAAACCTCTAGTTCACCTGATGGAGGTCTTTTCGGCCAGTCACCTTTATGAGCATCTCCCGCCTCATGGCGGGGTGCTATGGAATGATGGGGCCTGCATGCCGGGGCCTATCCAGGTCTTGGATCCTCGCCCCCCTTTTCGGGAGGGCGGGATATGACCCCAAGTGAGACTTCCCGGCAGCCCGGTCCGCTCGCGGGCAAAGAGGCGAACCGCCGCGCAAAGGGGGCACCCCCATGCGCGGCTCCCCTACAAGCGGGCCCCGCAGGCCCCGTTTTTCATGTCAATGTCGTCGTCGTACGCCGTGCCGTCCCTCCACATGGCCCACATGATGGCCAGTATCTTGCGCTGGACATTGAGGCGGGCGTGATCCTCCTTGCCGGTGACCGCCAGCGACCGCGCATAGGCTCTCTTTATGAGGTTATCTTCGCGGGTTCTCATGGCGGCCCGGAAGGCTTTGTTCGAGATGTCTTTGAGGGCCCCGTTCCCCGAGGGGTCCAGGTGCTGCCGGCGCAGGCTCCTCCCCCCGGTCTCTGAC
>JAQVFR010000025.1:0-34392 GCA_028697145.1 Actinomycetota bacterium
CGTAGCATTTCTGCCCATCGAGGTCCTCCTGGTCACCATCATCGTGCACCGCGTCCTCGACATGCGGGAAAGGCGCACCAGGATGGAGAAACTCAACATGGTCATCGGGGCCTTCTTCAGCGAGATGGGGGTGCAGTTGCTGGGCTCCTTCGTGGAGTTCGACACCACCTGCGGCGAGATCAAGGAGTGCCTGGCCGTGGACGCGGCATGGAAGAGCGACGATTTCCGCCGCGCGGGCAAGTCCGTCTCCGAATACGATTGCGCCATAGACTGGGACGACCAGCGCCTGGAGGAGATAAGGGACCTGCTCGTCACCAAGAGGGACTTCCTGCTCACTCTCCTCGAGAACCCGGCCTTGCTCGAGCACGAGACCTTCACCGACCTGCTGTGGGCCGTCTTCCACCTCACCGAGGAGTTGAAATACCGCCATCTCATCAAGGTCCTGCCGGAAGCTGACCAGAGGCACCTCTGCAACGATATAGCCAGGGCCTACACCCTGCTGCTCAGGGAATGGCTGGCGTACATGGAGCACCTGCAGAACAACTACCCCTACCTGTTCTCGCTCGCCGTGAGGATGAACCCCCTGGACCCCGAGGCGGACCCCATCGTTAAGTAGAAAGAGCACGGTTTCCGGGTCCCACGGCATGTATGGTACCCGCGATAAAGCCGCTCACGGCCCTGCGGCCCGGGTGACATGGTCTTCGTACCCGTGTTTGTGCATTCGGATACGAAGCCCCGGTTCGTATTATCCACACCCTTTTCCGGGCTCTAAAGACGCCCTCATACAAGGACGATACTTAGCTTGTATTGCACACAAATAATGTCTCGGGAGAGGAGCGGAAGTATGTCGAGAATCAGGACCTGTAGCGTATGTGGTGTTCCCAGCGTGTATTCGAGGGGCCACGTCTGGAACGACAATGGCACCATTGTCCAGCGCCGAAACGCAAATAATCGCCTCTGCCTATACGAAGCGGAGGGGCTGAGGAAGCTTATTGCCAACATCGAGGAACTGGTGGGGATGCCCGTGGACCGGATCATCGTGGAGGGCAAGAGGAAGGCGAGTCTTCAATACCTGCGCGACGCGTTTCCCGACTTCAAGCTGAAAATGGCGCGCATGCTGCGCAGCAGGGTCTACGGCAGCCTCTCGGACATGGGAGCGGTCTTCGGTTTCGGCAGGTACGAACTCCTCGATTTCAGGAGGAAAGAGCACGTGAAGGTCTTCGGGCGCAACATCTATTGCCTGCCGCTTTTGTGCGGGGACCTCATCGCAACCTTTAATCTCGTCGAGGAGAAACAGGCGAAGCTGGACATAGCGGATAAGGATGGAGGGTACGAGATAACGGTAAGGGCCGGTGGGGAGTACGACGAGGAGACGTCCCGGCGGCTGCAGAAGAGCGTAATCGTCCCCAGGCCAGGCGACTACGAATTGGAAGGGTGCCCGGGCTGCGGGGTGCCGCAGGCTCTCAAGGAGTACAAGTGGGACCAGGGGGAGGGAGTGATGACGGATACCGTGACCGGAAGGCACATGGCTTTCTTGGGACCGGAGGAGATAGAGATCATACTGCGGGAGCTGGAGGTGGAGCTGGGGGAGGACATCCCGCGCACCATAGTCGAGGCGCAGCGCCAGTATGTTATCGAGGCCTTGGGGCAGAGCGAGTTCGAGAAGTCCCCGGGATACCTGCGCCGTCAGCTGGCCATGCGAGGCCTCGGAAACCTGGTTGACTTGGACCTTGCGAACGAGAGGCTGGATGTGGTTGTGGAGAACGCCAGCCCAAGCCTGCTGGTCGCCGGGATCATGCAGGGCATCTACGAACTGATCACGGGCAACACCTCATCTTACGATCTCGACAGGGATGGGGATGGGACCCTGCGCATGACCGTGACCCGGGCTTCCTGAAATCCTTTGCTCCCCGATATCATGGGATCACGAGGGATCCCGACCAGGCCGCACGCTTCCTTTGCGGCGGCGGGGGAGGTCAGGCCCTGGATACGGGCACGGATATCTCGGTGAGAAGCTCCTCGGCCGGTACCTGGCCTGGGTCGTTTAAATACACCTCGCGGAAGGGACCGGCGTACTCGTAGCCGTTCTCCTTCACCCAGGCGTCGATCTCGGCGTATACCGGCTCTATCCCGCTGTAGGGTCCCTTGTACATGGTGACCACGGCCGGCCCTCCCGGCACCTCGTGCGCGATGATGTCGCCCCTGCCCTCCAGGGGGCGGTTCACGGGAACGCACAGCTCCATCTCGAAGTCCTCGGGATTGAACTCAGGGCCGAAATAAAGGGCGAAGGGCATACCTCCGGGCTGTTCGCCCATCTCCCCCAGGTAACCGAAAAGCGCCCCGTAGCCCGCGCCGATGTCCCCCTGGATCCTGTCCATGGAAGTGCGAAAACGCTTCCCGACCACGTTCAGAGCCGGCTGCTCCTGTAGTTCTATCTTCCTTTCCATGAGTACCCCCTTCAGCTTAAACGCCGCGATGGCCCGGGAACCGCCTCGCCTGGAGGCGCAGAGCGGCGCAGGAGCCGCGGTCCCCGGCCACATATGGTACATGTTACCCCACCGCGGTGACATATATGCCTCATATGCCTCCGGAACGGGTGGGGCGGGTGACATGCATCACCCGGAACGGACGAGGCGCGTGACCCGCATTCCCCGTGAACGGACGAAGCCCGGGGGCCTGTCACTCCCGCCGCCCATAATGATCGTGGAGGAGTGTGAACGGACACGAGGATGGTATGGCCGTGGAAGTGGAGAAGAAGCTCGAGATACTGGGCGCCGCGGCGCGCTACGACGTCTCCTGCTCATCCAGCGGGGTGAGGAGGGCGGGGCGCAGGGGCGGGCTGGGGGACTGCGCCAGCGCCGGCGTCTGCCACAGCTGGTCCGACGACGGGCGCTGCATCTCCCTGCTCAAGGTGCTCTTCTCCAACCGCTGCATCTACGACTGCGCCTACTGCGCCAACCGCGCCTCCGTATCCCGCCCGCGGGCTTCTTTCACGCCGCGGGAGCTCGCGGACCTGACCATGGACTTCTATCGCCGCAACTACATCGAGGGGCTCTTCCTCAGCTCCGCCGTGTGGGTGAGCCCCGACTACACCATGGAGCGCCTGCTGCTCACGGCGCGCATGCTGCGCGAGGAGAAGGGCTTCAACGGCTACATCCACCTCAAGGCCATCCCCGGCGCCAGCCCGGAGCTCATCCGGCGCGCGGGCGTCTTCGCCGACCGCATGAGCGTGAACATCGAGCTGCCCACGGAGAGGAGCCTGCGCCTGCTGGCCCCCGACAAGAGGAAGGAGGACATCCTCGGCCCCATGGGCGACGTCGCCGAGGGCATCACCGGCAACCGCGAGGAGAGAAGGCGCTTCCGCAAGGCCCCCGCCTTCGTCCCGGCGGGGCAGAGCACCCAGCTCATCGTGGGCGCCACGCCCGAAAGCGACCTGCGTATCGTCAGGCTGGCGGAGGGCCTCTACGGCAGGTACCGCCTCAAGCGCGTGTATTATTCCGCCTTCGTGCCGGTGTCCGAGGACCCGCGCCTGCCCGGCCTGGACGCGCCGCCGCTGCTGCGCGAGCACCGCCTCTACCAGGCCGACTGGCTGCTGCGCCATTACCACTTCACCTCCGGCGAGATCCTCTCCGAGGAGCACCCCGACCTGGACGAGGAGCTGGACCCCAAGGCGGGGTGGGCCCTGCGCAACCCGCACTTCTTCCCGGTGGAGGTGAACCGCGCCGATTATGAGTCCCTGCTGCGCGTCCCCGGGCTGGGGGTGAAGTCGGCGAAGAGGATCATCTATGCGCGGCGGGCGCACTCCCTGGACTTCGACGCCCTGAAGAAGATAGGGGTGGTGCTGAAACGGGCCCGCTATTTCATCACCTGCAACGGCAGGTATTTCACCGGCCGCGGGGTGCGCGAGGAGGAGATGCGGCGCGACCTCGCCACCCTGCTGCGGGCGCCGGCGCGCAAGGCGGAGGGCGCGCGCCAGCTCTCTCTCTTCACGGGAGCGGGGTCCCTCGCGGGGGTGGAGGACGCCCTGTCCAGCGCGAGCGGGGAGCTGTGAGCGTGGCGGGGGCGGCAGGCGCTTTCTTTGTCGCGAGAGGGGAGTCCGGGGCGTGACCGGGCTCTACCTCTACGACGGCGGCTTCCAGGGGCTCCTCACCGTTCTGCGGGTATTGCGGGAGACCGGCGCCGAGCCCGCGGACATCCGGGCGGACGCGTCGGCCCTGCAGGCGAGCCTGCTCGACGACGAGGTACGCGTGAAGACGGACGCCGCGCGCGCGGAGCGCTTCTCCCGCGAGGTGTGCGAGCGTATCTCCCCCGGCGCCCTCCGCCGCGCCTTCCGCGCCTTCCTCTCGGAGGAGGACGGAGCCGAGTACGCCATCTACCGCTACCTCCGGTTGGGATGGGAGGTGGGCGATAGCGTGGACGCCCACGTGGGGGACGAATACGTCCACGCCGTGCGCGGCATGAGCCGGCGCACGGGGCACGAGGCCCACCGCATGCAGGGCCTGCTGCGCTTTCGCCAGCTCCAGGGCGGGCTCTTCTACGCCCCCATGCGCACCCGCTGCGACGTGCTCTGCCTGGTGGCCCGGCACTTCCTCGGCCGCATGGGCGATCAGGACTGGATGATCCACGACCTGGGCCGGGAGCAGGCCGCCCTTTGTAGCGGCGGCGAGCTCGGCTTCGTCTCCCTGCCGGAGTTCGACCCGCTCCTGAGCGAAGGGGAGCTGACGTGCCAGGAGATGTGGCGCGACTACTTCCGCAACATCGCCGTGCGCGAGCGGCGCAACCCCCGCCTGCAGCGGAGCCTCATGCCCATGCGCTACTGGCACCTCCTCGTGGAAGAACCCGGGGTCAGCCCTTAACATTCATCATTATGTTATCAAAGCTAACTATCCCGTCGGGCCGTTGGGCTCTTCTAGCTTGACTCATTTCCCCCCGGGTCGCTCCGGCCGACCATTCAGCTTCCGTCGGGGACGGCGGGCAGGATGAGCCGCGACGCCGCGCCCGGGCTGTGCATGAGCTGGATGAAGGACAGGCCCCAATGCGGCCAGATGGTGAGCAGGTCCGCGGTGGCTATCTCCAGCTTGACGCGGCCGCCCTCAGCGAAGCGGTGGTAGCAGGCTTGCATCTCCACGGGCTCATCCGACGTGCTCAGGGTGGTCCAGGTGCGCGGGTCGTAACCCTCGTAGAAGCCCCGGCTGACGAGCGTTTCCGTCCCGTCCGGCGCCACCTCGTACAGCGTCGGGATGAGCTGGGTGAAGGGGGCTGAGGACTGGTAGTAGGCCTCCAGCAGGGGGGCGCCCACGATGGTCAGGTCCTCGGCCAGGGGACCGGAGACGTAGCTGCGCTCGGTCAGGGGTATGGTGAGCAGCCGGAGCTTGATGGGTATCTGCATCGTCTCGCCGCCCATCATCTCGGTCACGTCCTGGTAGAAAGGGAGCGAGATGGAGCCGGTGATGCCCAGGTTTATGAGCAGGTCGGCCCCGGAGCTTGTGCCGTTGGGGGCCGAGGCGGTGAGCATCCCCCCTGCGGCGGAGGCCCCCAGGTAGAGGGACTCGCCCATAGTGCCGGGCAGGGGATAGGAAGAGGCCTCGCCGTAGTCCCCGGGCCCGCGGTAGAAGGATACCGCCGGCGCCTCGTCGGCCCCGTTGTCCTCTCCCTTAAGGTAGTGGTCGAGCCACGCCTCGATCTCGGCGTTCACCCAGTCGTACTCGGCGTTTCCGGGCAGGGGGATGGAGAAGTTGCCCCCCATGCCTCCCACATGCCCGTGGTTGGTGATGATGGCGCGCGCCGGCGCGTCCATGCAGGTGGAGAGGGCCCTCAGGACTTCGTTGGCGTAGAAGATGTCGTCGTTCCACCCCGCTACCATGAGCATGGGGGCCGTGACCGGGTGCTCCACAACGCCGTCGTATTCCTCGTCGCACCAGTAACGCAGGGAGCGCTCGCGCAGGTACTGCCTGCCCTTCTCCACGTCCTCGATCCGGCGCTGCATGGCCGCCCCGGTTATCCAGGCGAGGGTGGGGGTGACGCTGCTGATGGGGGAGGCTAGCTTGAACACCTGGCCGACCAGGGCGGTGAGCTTCTGCCACGCCCCCAGGTCCTCGCGCAGGGCCAGGTTCACGGTGCTGAGCATGAAGCCGGAGATGTTGCCGATGTACGAGCCGGCCACCAGGAAGACGCCCCACAGCGCCTTCGACGCGCCGTTGGGCAGGATGGAGTAGACGAGGTCGGTGCCGCCGTGCATGGGGACGACGGCGCGTATCCTCGTGTCTCCGGGGTCCCCCGGGCGCGGGTCCTTGCGCGGCGCGATCAGGTAGGAGAGGCACCCGCCCATGGAGTAGCCCGTGACGCCCACAACCGGCCCCATCTCGTCCCGGAGCACCGGGAAGCGCCCGTCCTCCGAGACCAGGGTGATGATGTCGCTGATGTCGCGCACCTCGTAGGCGGGGTCCATGCACCCTATCTCACCTTCGGCGCCGAACCATCCCCGCACCGTGAAGGTGACGCAGACGTAGCCGCGGGCGGCGTATTGCGGGGCCGCCCCCTCGAAGAAGGTCTTCTCGCAGTCCCAGGGGTGGATGAAGAGTATCACGGGGTACGTTGTGCCCTGCGCTGCCGCCCCGCCGGAGGGGTAGAAGACCGACACCGGGAGCCTGGTGCCGTCTCGCATGGTCCAGGTCTCATCGACGCGCAGCACTTCGAGGGGTTCTACCTCAACAGCCGTGGTCTCTTTCAGCCCGGCCTCCAGGGTGGCACCTGATTCGGCCGCAGCCCGGGTGGCCGCCCCGGGTTCGGTCTTGACTCCTCGGCCGTCAGCGGGCTCGGCCGCCCCGGGATCTCGTTTCGGAGGCGTCTTGGCGGCCGGGGCGACAACGGTCCCCAGCCCCATGAAGAGAAGAAAGAAAAGGCAAAGATAAACGACGTTCCTGACGGGATAATGACGCAGCATCTCTTCCCCCCTTGTTGAAACCGCGACTTACGTGTGGGAGATAGCCGCTTTTACTGCTGCGTCTGAGTGTGCGTGCGCGTCTTGTATCCCCCGGCAACCCCTCTATATCGAGAAATGTATCACGCCCCACGTGCACAATTCAACCAAATGGGGTCAGCCCTTAACATTCATCATTTTGTTATCAAAGCTAAATAATGCATCTGGCCCATTGAACTCACCGATATTCACTGATACCCCTGCTCGGAGTAGCTTGCCGGGGTGCAGCATGATCCTTTCAGCGGCAGCATCAGATACGATTTCAAGGAGACTTTGGAATATGCTATTCAAAACTATAATTTTAATGTATAATAACACTGACTTATATAAGTTTAATAAGTTTGGTAACTGAGATGGTAAGGCCATTAAGAATCATTTACGACGGCGCGCACTACCACGTGATTTCACGGGGTAACATGAAGCACTTCATTTTTCCCGATGAAGGTGATAAGAAGTATTTCGTTTCTTTGCTCGGAAGAGGTGCCGAAAGATACATGGTGGAGGTCTACGCGTATTGCGTTATGGGAAATCATTACCACTTACTCATACAGACCATAAAAGCGAACCTTCCCGAATTCATGCATTTCCTCGGTTCGTCTTACGCAAGCTACCTGGCAAGGAAGGAATGGAAGGGACACATATTCGCTGGAAGATATAAGGCGATTTGCATCGAAAGAGAAGAGTACTTTCTAGGCCTGCAGAGATATATCCATTTGAATCCAGTAAGGGCGGGTATCACCACGAGGCCGGAGCATTACCCATGGTCGAGTTATGCTTATTTCGTCGGAGATTCCGCAGCGCCCGAATGGCTTTCGAGTGATTGGATAAAGGAATACTTCGGTGCTGAAGAACGGAAAAACAGGAAGGCCTTAAGGGAGTTTATGGAAGAAGGTATCGTCTCGCCGTCCGCATATCCGTGGGATAGAGTCGTGGCTCAGTCGATCCTCGGCAGCGACGATTTCGTGAAGAAAATCCTCGAGAGCCAACCCGTCGCGGACTCTCCAGAGATACTAGGAAGGGGATGTTTCGCCAAACAGCTTACCCTGGAGCAGGTTGAGGAGGGCGTATGCGAGAGGTTTGGGCTGCTGGATCTCACACGTGAGGCTGCAACAAGTAGCGAAGTACTCAGGAGCGCCAGAAAGTTGCTTATCTACCTGGCAAAGGAATACACGGTATCAACTAATCGTCAGATCGGCGAGACAATTGGAGTGAACAATCCCTATGCGGTGGCAAATCAGTATACACGGATTCGAAGGAGACTGCGGGAAGATGCTCGATTCGTCCGCTCATTCGGCCAGGAAGTAAAGATGATAATTGAAATGATAGGTGAAATTACTATTAGCAATGCTAATAAAATGATGAATGTTAAGGGCTGACCCCATACGATGAGGGGGCCCCGTGGGCCCCCTCGATGCTCAGGGCGTGCTAGCCACAGCTCTTATTGCACTTGCAAGTGCCGCCCTTCCGCCTGGGGATCTTCGTGATCCTCACTTCACCACCTCCTTGGTAGTGTGCTGCCTGTAAATATTATACACCGGACGGGGGAGTGGTAAACCGGCAGATGCCAATCCCCGCGCGCGGTTCAGCGGCGTCGCCATGGCTTTCCCATGCGGACGCACATCAGCGGGTCTGGGCCGCCCGGCCCGGCCATCAATTCGGCCCGGAAGCGGCAACCGCCGCCACATTCCGCGAGGACATCGCACTCCGCGCAGGACCCTGCCAGGTGCATCTTCGGCAGCTCGAGCCAGGCGCGCCGCAGGCCCCCCTCGGCGCCGGCTTCCCCGCCGTCCTCCTCACGGTAATAGCCGCACTTCACCAGGCGCCCTCCCGGCTCGACGTTGGCCAGGTGGGCCCCGCAGGCATATCCCGGGGACCCCTCGTGCGCCCCCCAGCCCCATTCCATCTCGAACAGCGGCGCCGCCGCCTCGAGGTCGGGCATGAGCTCGCGGTTCTCCCGCATCCGCCCCCACTCCACGGGGTACTCCAGCGTCCAGGAGCGCACGTCCATCTCGAAAAGGATCTCCCCCAGGCGCTCCAACTCGTGCAGGTTACGGGAATGGATCACCGTTGCCACGGAGACGTCGATGCCCGCCTGCAGGGTGCGCCGCAAGGCCTTGAAAGCATTGCCATAAGAGCCGCCCCCCCTCAGGAAGTCGTGGCCTTCCTCCAGCCCGTCCAGAGAGTATTGTATCTCCCTGAAGTTGAGGCCCCGCAGATCTATCCCTTCCATGAGGGTGCCGTTGGAGATGAGCACGGCGCGGAAGGACCTCTGTGCCAGCTCCCGGTTGAGCAGCTCGAAGTGGGGGTAGAGGAGGGGCTCGCCGCCGGTCACCATCAGGCGCAGCCCGCCCATGTCGTCGAAGTCCTCGATGATCCGCCGCGCCGTCTCCCACTCCAGGTCCGCCGTGCCCACGCCCCCCAGGTAGCAGTGGCGGCAGCGCAGGTTGCAGCGGTCTGTGACCTCCACCATGAGGTAGCGCAGGGAAGGGTTCTCGTTGCGCCCTACGACGATAACCCTCCGCCCCGGCCTGTCCAGGACCTCGAGCACCTCCTCCTCCAGGCAGTAAGCGAGGAAATCCTCCTCGGGCTCGAGCTCTTCCGCCGTATGCGTGCCGTCGCAGCGGGACAGCAATTCCATGGCCTGCGGCGACAACTCGTAGAGCTCGTCATTCTCCACGTCGTAGACGCACGGCATCTCGAGGGACTTCAGGAAGAACCTGCCGCCCAACCTGAGGTAATATTTCCCGGTAGGTCCGCCGTTGTCCGAGCTCATTCCCCGTATACTCCCGGATACGCAACGGCGTGCATCCCCACGACGCTTTTGCCAGATCGCATGCGGAACACCCCCTGGTCCGATATCTCATCCCTTACGGCGGAATCAAGCGCCGGGAACTGGCGCGCTCCGGCGCAGCGCTCGCCCTGAAGCCGCTACCCCAGCTCGCGCAGTGCGCGCTCCAGGTCGAAGGCACCGCGCTCCAGCAATGCCTTGAGCAGCAGGAAGCTGCCGCACTCCTCGTTCTCCTCTTCTCCGTGGTGGTAGAAGGCGCAGTCGGTGCAGAGAAGGGCGCGGAAATCCTCGATGTCCTCCAGGCCGGAGCCGCCCTCCAATATCTCCCGCGCTTTGCTCACGAAACCCGGAAAACCGTCGCTCATGTCGCGATCACCCCTTCCTTGGTCTTCGCGTCTCAACGGATCGATCGGGGTCAAACATCAGTTCAAACCCGGCCTTGCCTAATTCATACATACTCGGGTCGAGCGGTAAAGTGCTTATATCATCATTTCCAAAAGCAGCACCACTCTAAACGAGGTTCCGGGTAGCTGCGCCTATCGCGATGACCAGGACGGCTCGCTCAGGCACGAGGCGAGGCTTGACCCCAATGCCTCCGAGGCGAGGCTTGACCCCAATGCCTGAGGGGTTAATATGAATAGGGTGCCAAGCAAACCGGGCTGAGTAATCGGGGGGTATGCGCATGAGGAGGCGCAGGGGAATACCCTTGGAGGGTGTCTTCGAGCATGCCGGGCTGCTCCTGGTGGGACTCGATGGCGAGGGGCGCATCGTGCACTTCAACGCCGCCGCGGAGAGGCTGAGCGGGTATTCCATCCAGGAGGTGATGGGCAAGCATTTGTGGGACTTCGCCATCGCCGACGACGCGCGCGAGGCCTGTAAGTCTTACCTGCAGAGCTTCAGGGATGGGAGGGTTGTGGACACGCTGGAGCAGTACCTGCTGACGAAGGACGGCAGCAGGAGGCTCATCTCGTGGCGCGCAAGCGCCCTCTCCAGGGGGAAGCGGCGGTCTCCCGTGATCCTCGCGGTGGGCATGGACATCACCGAACGGCGCATAGCGGAGGATGCCATGGCCAGCAGAGAGGGTTTCTTCCGCATGCTCATAGAGAACGCCCTCGACCTGGTCACGGTGCTGGGAAGCGACGGCAGGGTCATCTACGTGGGCCCGGCGGTCAAGCGCCTCCTGGGTTACGCCCAGGAGGAGTTGATCTCAAGGAATATAATCGAATTCATCCACCCGGACGACAAGGTCGCGGCGAAGGCTGGCCTCGACTTCGCCCTCACCCGCGCCGGGATCACCGGGGACATCGAGCTGCGTATCCGGGACAGGGAGGGCGGCTGGCGCATTCACGAGGCAACCTCCTTCAACCTCCTGGACGATCCCCTCGTGAAGGGGGTGGTGATTAACTCGCGCGATATCACCGACCGCAAGGAGGCGGAGGAGGAGCTCTCCCTGAGAAACCGCGAGATAGAGGCGATCTTCCAGGCCCTGCCCGACATCTTCTTCCGCATCGGCGCGGACGGGACCATACTCGATTACGGGTCCGGGCGCTCCACTTACCTTTACGCGCCCCCCGAGGAATTCGTGCGCAAGAAGGTGCGGGAGGTGCTCCCGCCCGAGGTGGCCGAGGTCACCGAGAGGTCGGTACGCGAGGTGATCGAGGGCGGCAAGCCCGTATCCTTCGAGTACGATCTGCCGTTTCCCGGCGGCTCGAGGAGGTTCGAGGCGAGGATGCTGCCGGTGCTGGAGAAGGAGGTCATCACGGTCGTCCGCGACGTCACCGAGCGAGCCGCGCTCATCTCCTCGCTGCTGGAGAGCGAGGAGAACTACCGCGTGACCTTCGAGTCGACCGGCAGCGCCATGGTGGTCCTTGGGTTGGACGGCACCATCCTGGACACCAACCAGGAGATACAGAAGCTCCTGGGATATTCCCGGGAAGAGGTGGTGGGCAGGAAGAAATACATGGAGTTCGTCCACCCCGAGGACCGCGAAAACGTGAAGCGTTACTCGCTGCGGCTCCTCAAAGGCGAGCTGAAGGGCCCAGCGAGATACGAAGCCCGCACCGTGCGCCGGGACGGGAGAGTGCTCAACACCATCATCAACGTCAGCGTGCTCCCGGGAATGGGAAAGAGCGTGGCTTCCCTGGTGGACATCACGGAGAAGAAGAACTACGAGCTCGAGCTGGAGGCCCGGGCTGCCCAGCTCAGGGATTTTCTGGACATCGCCGCCCACGAGCTGCGCCACCCCGCCACCCTCATCGAGGGATACGCCATGACCCTGGCTGATTTCGGCGGCGAGATGAGCCCGGACGAGCTTACCAGGGCGCTGTCGGCGATTGTGCGGAGCGTGGACAAACTCACCGGCGTGGTGGACGACCTGCTCGACGTATCCCGCATCGAGCGCGGGTTCATGTCCCTGGAGCGCGGCGAGCATGACGTGCTGCCCCTGCTCCGCGGCGCGGTTCACGACATGGCCGCGAGGAAGGGCGGCAGGGCGATAGAGATAACCAGCGTGGAGGACCCCGGACCGGTATGGGTGGACCCTGAGAAGTTCACGCGCCTCATGGTCATCCTCCTGGACAACGCCGTGAAATATTCACCCCCCGGGTCCCTTGTCGAGGTGAACCTGGGGATTGACGGAGACAACGCCCTCTTCTCGGTGCTGGATCGCGGAACGGGCATCCCGGACCGGGAGCGGAGCCGCGTCTTCGACCGTTTCTACCAGTCGGACGAGGTGCTCCATCACTCCAGCCCCGGGCTGGGCCTGGGCCTCTACATCGCCAAGCGCATCGTGGAGGCACACGGGGGGAGGATCTGGTGCGAGGCGCGCGAGGTAGGCGGCTCCGCCTTCCGCTTCACCCTCCCGCTGCGCGGGGACGACGCGACCACATAAAGATACCGGGGCGCGTCAGACGATGAACCCCGCCCTCACGCTCGCTTTCGCCGCCTCGGGCCGCGGTCAGGTCTCGATGCCGGCGAGGAACTTGGCGATCTTCTTCCTCTCGCCCAGGTCGTAGGTGCCCAGGATGGCGATGTCCTCCATGATGGGGGAGCCGCCGCCGTGCACGCCCGCGTACTGCATGACGCCCGCCATGGACGAGCAGGAGAAGTCGCTGATCCAGGCGAAGCACTTGTACACGTCCTCGGCGCTCACGCCGTCCGCCCGCATGATGTACTTCTTCACCAGCTCTCCCACCTCGGGGCTGGCGTATTCCTCGCTGTAGGGCAGGGTGGCGGGCAGCCCGCCGGCGACCTCCGCCAGGAGGTCGTACTCGTGGTAGAGGTTGACCCCCGCGTGCTTGCGCGCCACGTTGCAGTAGACCACGTCCGGCATCTGGGTGCCGGAGGGGGTCTTGGTCGACTTCACCGCCGCCGCGATGCCGCACCCGTACACCAGCTCGGCTACGCTGATGAGCTCGGCCAGGGCATGGCGCACGTGCTGCTCCCTCTCGATGCCGTTGTACTCGGCCGCCAGGGCGGTCGTCCCCATGATCACGTCGGACATGGCCGGCTTGCAGCCGGTGTAGGAATGGCGGTGGTAGAGGGAGAAGAGCAGCGCGAGCTGGCCCCCGAACTCCGTCTCGCCGTTGAGGAAAACGCGCTCGTTGGGCACGAAGACGTCGTCGAAGATGGTCAGCGATTCTATCTCGCCCTTGCCGGAGAGCGCCGTGGCCACCTCGGGCACGCGGTCGCGGTACTTCGCGCCGCGGCATACCAGCTTCACGCCCGGCCAGTCGCCGGGGATGCCGAAGGCCACCGCCCAGTCCCCCTCCTCGGGGGTGAGGAAGCGGGTCGGGGTGACGATGATCTCGTTGGCCAGGGGGGCGAAG
This sequence comes from Actinomycetota bacterium, assembly GCA_028697145.1. GTDB lineage: Bacteria > Actinomycetota > Geothermincolia > Geothermincolales > RBG-13-55-18 > SURF-21. The sequence goes on from JAQVFR010000025.1 coordinate 13,595, forward strand.
GAGTTGTGGGCCTTGGCGCCGCGCACCACGATGCCGTCGGGGCGCCTCTCCACCACGCGCAGGTAGAGGTCCGGGTCGGCCTGCTCGTGCGGCCGCCGCTTGCGGTGGCCCTTGACGTCGGTCTGGGCGCAGCAGCCCACGATGTCGTTGGACTGCCAGTACTTAAGATACTCCAGGAAACGCTGGTGGTAATCGGTGCCGTGAGCCTGGTCGCACTGGTAAGTGATGACCGAGAGCGAGTTCATGGCGTCGATGCCCATGCAGCGGGCGATGCAGCCCCCCACCAGGCGGCAGGCTGTGCGCGTCATCTCCTGCTTGGCCAGAAGGTCCTCCACGCTCTGGTGGATGTGGCAGAAGCGGCTGATGGTCTCGCCGCTCAGATGGGACTTCGCGGTGGTCAGTTGCTGCAGCTCCTTGTTATGGGCGAGTTCGATGGTGAGGTCCATGATGTCCGTGCCCGGGAGGTTGTCCCTTCCCAGCACCTCACCCCCCATGTACACGTTGGGCTTCATGGCCTTGAGGCTCTCGTGATATTCGTCTACCGTGCGTATCATTACACTCCCCCTCCAAGACTCGTATTTTGGAAACTTGCTTATTAAGTATAGATGAATTACAATTATCTTGTCAAATATATAGTCTTACTACAGGATAAAGGTAATATTATGGGGAACGACTACAGAAGTAAGGATAAATTCTCGGTCATTATCGATGCAGCCCTTGAGGTTTTCGGCGAGAAGGGATACTACACCGCCACCATCTCGGAGATAGCCCGCAAGGCCGGCGTGTCCGAGGCGACCATCTACGAATACTTCGGCAGCAAGGAGGACCTCCTCTTCGCGATACCGGGCGAGATCACCACCCAGGCCGTGGAATTCCTGGAGGCCATGAGCCCCTATATCAAGGGCGCCGAGAACAAGATAAGGGCCAGCGCCTACGGGTACTTCAACCTCTACAAGAACAACCCCGATTACTCCTCGCTGGTGCTGCTCGACCTCAAGCACAACCGCAAGTTCATGGAGGCCGAGGGGTACCAGGCGGTGAAGCGGTCGGCCGCTCTCATCCTGGATGCCATCGAGGAAGGCGTGCGCTCGGGCGAGTTCGCGGAGGACATCGACCCCTATCTCGTGCGATCCATGATCCTGGGGACCATCGAGCACGTCTTCTTCCGCTGGCACCTCAAGGGCCGCAAGGAGGAGGTCGCCGACTTCATCGACCCCATGCTGGGCATCATCCTCGGCGGGATCAAGCGGGACGGGCAACCGCGCGCCTACCAGATAAACATCACCCTGCCTCCCCAACCCTGAGGCATCGGGGTCAAGCCCCGCCTCGTGCCCCAGGCATCGGGGTCAAGCCCCGCCTCGTGCCTGTAAGACTTGATCGCTGGAGCCCTCTATTCCTCCAGCTTGCCCACCACCGGCATGGCCTCGATGAGGGCGCGCATCCTGGCCGGCGACCGCTCGAGCACCTCGGAGAGGTCTTTGCCCGCGACCGCGTCCAGGTCGCACGGCGCATGGTCCCCCTCCGGCCACTCGTCGGAGCCGGTGACGTCATAGACAACTCCGTCCACCGCCACGTAGGCGTGCCTGCCGTCCTTGCCGTCAAACTCGGCCAGTTCGGCCAGGGTGAAGGCCTCGACCTCGGGCCCCGGGCCCGCGCCCCCGTCGTCAGCGCTCCCGCCGTTCCCCGGCTCCGCCGTCCCGGAGCCGTCGCCGCCGCAGCCGGCCAAGGCCGCGGTCAGCAGGGCGAACAAGAGCAGTGACATGAACACGAACAACGCTCTCTTCATCGTTATACCTCCCGCCGGCTGCCGCCGGGCGCCCCGCCCGGACCCCTCTTGCATGCACCGGCTCTCTGACTATTATCTCCGCTTCCCGCCCCGCTAAACGCCGGCGTGGCGATTCCCGGGATGATGCCTCGCGCAAAGGCCCCATCACCCAGGGTCCACGCGCCGTCCGCGGGCCCCCGGAAACCGGCACGCGAGATTCCCGCCGGGGGGAGAGAAGGTGTTTTCCGCCCGGCGTGGAAGAAACGATTGTGGCGACACCCTATCAAAGGGGGCGAAGGCCTTTGTGCCTGTTAGAGCACGAGATAGACTGCAAAGAATGCCCGTTCGTTACCTGTAACAACCACCCGCTGTTCTACCTGGCCCTTCAGTGCGCCGTGAGAGCGTACGAGAAACGTGCGGCGGCGTCGGCGAGGGCGCGCGGGCGCTGAACGAAACCAAGACTGCGCCCGCCCGGCCATAGCTTCGTCTTGCCCGCACCGCCATCCTCCGGGCACACTCCCTTGCGGTAAGCGCCGGCCCTCCTTGCCCGGAGGGCCCGTTTAACGCCCCCGCTTATGGGAAGAATCATGAGAGGAAACGCCGTATAACACGCTGAAGACAACGGAGGTGATCGCGTGGGGGACCCGGAGAAAGAGCGCGATGCGATGCTGGAACTGCGGGATCTCGCCGTGGCGGTCGATGGCAGGCAGATCCTCAGCGGCATCGACCTCGAGATAGGGTACGGCGAGACCCACGTGCTCTTCGGGCCGAACGGATCGGGGAAGACCACGCTGCTCATGGCGCTCATGGGCTTCCCGCGCTACCAGGTGACCGGAGGCGCCATCAAGCTCAACGGCGAGGACATAACCTCCCTCCCGCCCGACGAAAGGGCAAGGCGCGGTATCGGGATGATGTACCAGAGGCCGCCCACGGTGAGGGGCGTCTCCCTGCGGCAGATGGTGAGCATCTCCTCCCGCGACGACCTGGACGTGGCATCGCTCGCCGGGGAGATGAACCTCGAGGAATTCCTGGAGCGCGACGTCAACCACGGCTTCTCCGGCGGCGAGATCAAGCGCTCGGAGCTGCTGCAGCTCCAGGCCCAGAACCCGGACCTGGTGCTGCTGGACGAGCCGGAGTCCGGGGTGGACATGGAGAACCTGCAGCTGGTCGGCAGGGCCATCCGCCGCCTGCTGCAGAAGGACCTGGTCAGGAGGCGCAGCAAGAGCGGCCTCATCATCACCCACACCGGCTACATCCTGGACTACGTGGAAGCCGACCACGGCCACGTCCTCTGCAACGGCACCATCGTCTGCTCCGGCAACCCGCGGGAGCAACTTGAGGGGATTCGCCGCTACGGTTTCGAGGAGTGCGCGACATGCACGCGCTAGAGGAGATCAGGGAGAGGGCGCGGGCGGCCGCCGCGAAGCCCGCCCTCTACGGCGCCGACCTCGACCCGTGCGAGTACACCGCCGAGGCTGGCGAGTGCGGGTACGTCGAATCCCTGGACCAGCTCGAGGAGCTGGGAGCAGAGGAGCTGGCCCGGGCTGGCGTGGAAATAAGTGGCAAGGAACGCTCCGGGTCCTACGTGCAGATAGACGGCAGCGTAGTGCACAGCAAGGCCCTGGAGAAGGGCCTGGAGGTCCTGGGCTGCCGCGAGGCGCTGGAGAAGTACGACTGGCTGTGGGACTACTACTGGAACGCCGTCGCGGTGGACGCGGACAAGTACACCGCCGACGTGGAGCTCAACCCCTTCGAGGGGTATTTCATGCGCGCCATGCCCGGATCGCGCACCATCTACCCACTGCAGGCCTGCCTGTATATGCGGGAGCCCCGCTTCGTGCAGAGGGTGCACAACATCATCATCGCCGAGGAGGGGTCCGAGCTGCACATCATCACCGGCTGCGCCAGCAAGCACGATATAGAGGCCGGCCTGCACCTGGGCGTATCGGAGTTCTACGTCAAGAGGAACGCGAAGCTGACCTTCACCATGGTGCACAGCTGGGCGGAGGGCATGGACGTGAGGCCGCGCAGCGCCGTGGTGGTGGAGGAGGGCGGCCTGTTCATGAACAACTACATCGCCATGGAGGCGGTGCGCAGCCTTCAGACCTACCCCACCTGCCGCCTGGTGGGCGAGGGGGCGACGGCGCGCTTCAATTCCATCATGGTGGCCCAGCCGGGGAGCGAGCTGGACGTGGGATCGCGGGTGGTCCTGGGCGCGCCTGGGTGCAGCGCCGAGATAATCTCCCGCGCCGTCACCAGGGGAGGGAACATCGTGGCCCGGGGCCATCTCAAGGGCGAGACCGGCGGGATCAGGGCCCACCTGGAATGCCATGGCTTGATCCTCGAGGAGGGCGGCGCCATCCTGGCGGTCCCCGAGCTGGAGGGGCACCATCCCGACGTGGACATGTCCCACGAGGCGGCGGTGGGCAAGATCGCCCAGCAGGAAGTGGAGTATCTCATGTCCAGGGGCCTGAGCGAGGAGGAGGCCACCGCCGCCATCGTGCGCGGCTTCCTCAACGTGAAGATAGAGGGGCTGCCGCCCCGCCTGGAGCAGGAGATGAAGAGGATGATGGAGATGTCCAGGCGGAAGGCGCTGTAGGGGAAGAAAGGCGGACGTCATCACGCCCCGGGGCGTTTTAGGTTAGACTCTAGGCATGGGACTATTCGATCTATTCCGCAAGAGGCCCGGCGAACAGGCAGTGGTCTTCGCGGGCGGCCGCATCGAGGCGGAACTCGTAATGGGTATGCTCCGGGAGGAGGGTTTCCACCCCCGGGAATGGGCCGACCTGCCCGCCCCGGCCTACGCGGGGCCCATCGGGGCCGCGCGCATCGTCGTGCCGCCCGAGGAGGGCGGGGCCGCGAAGGCGTTCCTCGCCGACCTCGAAAGATCCGCGCGGGAGGCGGAGGGAGACACGGCCGCGGCGGAGGCGACCCCGGGAGCGGATCCCGAGAGCGGCGAAGGGGCGGGAGAGCGCCCCAGCCGCGGCTGCCCCCCTTAATGCATTGGCGACCGTCGGCCGATAGAATCCAATATGGCTTTTTCGTGGATACCGGACGATACGGGAGGTGTACATGATGTCATTGACGCGCAGGGTGATGGTCCTGGCGGTGCTCGCCGTTCTTTCCGCCATAGTCCTGGCCGTCGTCCCGGGCTGCGGCGGAAGCGGCAGCAGCGCGGAGGCTCAGGAAGATGATTACCGCAGGGGATACGAGGACGGCGTCAAGGCCGAGAAGGCGAAGTGGAGCGACCAGAAACTCCAGCTGGCCCGCAACATGATAGAGGAGCAGGAAGCCAGCCAGGAAAACATCACCAGGCTGCTCGGCGGCGAGGTGGCGGACGTCACCGTCGACGAGGTCAGCATCGACGGCGATACCGCGCTGGTCAAGATAACCGCGAGGTTCAAAGACGGGACCAACGTACCCGGCACCGTTGACCTGGTGAATATCGACAACATGTGGTATATGCAGAAGGTCACGGCGGAGCGGGGGAGCACCCCGAGCTGAGATCAAGGCGAGCGCGTCGCCGGACTGAGAGCCCCCTTTGGAGCTGAAAGATTATATAAACGTAATCTGGAAGAGGAAGTGGTGGGTCATCGCCTCTATCGTGCTGGTGACCGCTGCCGCGCTGCTCTTTTCTTTTTTCCTGCAGGAGACCGTATACCAGGCCTCGTCGTGGGTGGTGGTCAAGGAGAAACCGCTGGAGAGCAGCGTCCTCCAGGAGACCATCAGCGAGCTGTCGAGCCAGCCGGAGAGGTCGCTGCAGACCCATGTGGAGCTGATCAAGACCAAGGAGATGGCGGGCAAGGTCGCGGAAGCCCTGGAGCTCGACCTCACACAGCAGGAGCTCATGGCCAGGATAAGCGTCGAGCCCTTGAGCAACACCAACATCATCGTGATCAAGGCCGCCGACCATTACCCCGAACGGGCCAGGGACATCTCCAACCAGTACGCAATCGCCTACCAGGAATGGAGGCGCTCGGAGAACGTCAAGGAGATCTCCAAGGCCAGGGGGGAGGTATGGGAGGTGCTGCAGGCCACCAAGGACGAGGCCATAGAGCTGTCGCGCGAGATCGAGGCGCGTTTCGGCAACCAGGCTATCCCCGAGGAGCTCAAGGTCGAGCAGCAGATAGCCTACAGTTATTACGTGGACCTGCAGCGCATGTACCGCGAGCTCTCCATATCGGAAGACCTCATGTCCGGCGGCCTGGAGGTCATCGTCGACAGCGACGCGCCCTCCAGCCCCGTGAATCCCCGCCCGGTGCGCAACGGCGTGCTCGCCTTTTTCCTGGGGGCCATCCTCGGGCTGGGCCTGGCCTTCCTGGTCGATTACCTGGATGACACCATCGAGACACGGGAGGAGGCGCAGCGCCTCTACGAAGCGCCGGTCCTGGGAGAGATCCCGCGCTCCCGCGAACTCGAGGGAGAGCAGCGCCGCTCCTCGCTGGTGATGGTAACGGAGCCCAAGTCCCCCATAGCCGAGTCCTTCCGTGCCCTGCGCACCAACATCCAGTACGTCAACTACGAACGCCAGCTCAAGGCGCTCATGGTCACCAGCGCCGGCCCCGCAGCGGGAAAGACCTTCGTGCTGGCCAACCTCGCTGTATCGCTGGCGGAGGCCGGCCACCGCGTGATCGTGATCTGCTGCGATATGCGCCGCCCCACCCTGCACGAGTTCTTTCACCTCAGCAACGCCGTGGGGCTGTCCACGGTGCTGGTGGGGAAGAAGACCTTCGAGGAATCCTTGAAGAGCTCCGGCAAGCGCAACCTGCAGGTGCTCACCAGCGGCCCCCTGCCGCCGAACCCATCCGAGCTGATAGGCTCTCGCCGCATGAACGAGCTGCTTGCCCAGGCGAAGTCCATGGCCGACTTCATCCTCATCGACACCCCTCCGGTGCTCGCCGTCTCAGACGCGGCCGTCCTCGCACCGCGCACCGACGGGGTGCTGGTGGTCTGCGGCATGGGCAGCGCCAAGCGGGACGAAGCCCGCAAGACCCGCGACATGCTGCAGCAGTTGAAGAGCAACCTGGTGGGGGTGGTGCTCAATTACACGGAGGAAGCCAGGAGCTACGGCTACTATTACCACTACAACCACACCGCGAAGTAACGGGCGTCCGCTGCGCCGGGCCTAAGCTCGCGCGGTCCCCATGACGATATATATCAGCAAACGGTGTTGTCGCTGTGCTATATTTTTACAGAGGTGGCGCGGGGCCATGAGAAAGGTGGTTTGGATGCGAAAGATTGTCGTCATCCTCGCGGTGGTCATGCTGTGCGCCGGGGGCGTGGCAGTGGCTGCCTGGAGGATAATGGATGACGGGGGAGACGAAAATACCGCGCTAGGGGGCGCGGAGGCCGCGTCCTTCAAATCCGAGCTCGAAGAGGCGGCATCTGTGGAGGATGCGGAGGCGGAGGGCAGCGCCTCGAGCGCGGACAGTGCCGCGGCCGCGAACCCCGGGACAGCCGCGCAAGATATTATCACCGGCGAGGATTTCGCCTATGCCACCCCCGATCAGCGCTACGTGACCGAGACCCAGAGGCACCAGAACTTTTTCCTCGCGGTCGCGGAGGGGAGGGTGAAGCGCCTGGAGGTGATGAGGACCGACGTCCGCCCGGTCGGGGACCCCAACACCTCCTACATCTATTTCACCCTCATCACCGACACCGGCACCAGCACCGGCACCTTCGTGATGAAATACTCAGGCGGCATATGGAGGATCGCGGCCATCAACCAGCTCCTGGGCGACCTCGACGGCGGCACCAATTACATGGTTCCGGGCAGCTTCGAGGGTACACTGAGGCGCGAGGTAGTGGACCTGCAGCCCTTCCTCGCCAAGGTGGCGGAAGGCCGCCTCGCCTACATGGAGGTCCATACCGTCAACCGGCCGAGCGAGAGCGAGAGCATATTGACCGGTATCGTGGTGGGGAAGAGCGGAGTCTCGGTGCCGGCCGAGATGCGCCTGAGCAAGGACTACGGCATCTGGCATCTCACCTATATCACGGACCCATCCTGACCAGGTGCGAGTGGCCGCTGCCCGGAGGTGCGCATGAAGGGATCGCTTATCGGGGGTAGAAAGAAGCCGGCAAGGACCACCCTTACTCTCTTCGCCGCCCTCGCGGTCTGCATGGCCCTTTTTCCCGCCTCGATGGCGCAGGGGGTACAAGGCGAAGTCGAAGCGGTGACGCCGGAGATAAAGGCGGATCCGCTGGGCAGGCTCCCTTCCACCCCCGAGGAAGCTCACCAGCGCCTCGCTTCCCGCGAAAGCCCGTGGCCTGACGGGGAAGGCGCAGAGGGAGATTTCGAAGCTGCCGGCGTGCGGCCCGGGCTGTTTGTCGCCATCCCCTTCGACACCGTGGAGGGATTTACCACCAATGCCAACTCGGATGTGAGGGTCGAGCTTTGGCGTGGAGCGACACATCTGTACGACATAACCACCAAGACCAACAACGACAGATGGTTCTATGCGAGTTTTTACGATGTGGGCAGGAACATACAGTCGGGAGACTCGATCAAGGTGACTGACCTGGCAGACATGGCTACCGTAACCGTAAACTGTACGCTTACGGGCAGCGTGAATATGACCAACAAGAGGGTCTCCGGAAGTGCACCTACGGGCAACCAGGTTGACGTCTATCTCAAGACCCCCAACACCTACTACGTCCCAAGCACCTACTACGGCGATACCCCGCCGTGGGTGGCGCACCGCAGGGTAACCGCCTCCGGAGGTGCGTATGTCGCGGACTTCACCGGCACCAGTATCCGTAACGGCGACGTGGCATATGTCTATTCCACCAACACCGGGGATCACGTGGTGATGAACATCGCCAGGACCGGCCCCATCCTGGTGGTCTATCCCCAGTACGACGAGGTCATGGGCTTCTACGATCCGGGCGCAAGCGTGACCGTAAAGGCGGGGACCGCCACCCAGGCCGTGGGTACGGCCGGCGAAGGCTTCTTCGACGCCTGGTTCATGGACCACGATATCGTCCCGGGCGAGCAGGTATCGTCCGGCAGCCTGGGCACCCCCCGCTCCATCACCGTGGGGGATGTCGCCGCGACCGCGGATCCCATCACCGATGTGGTCCGGGGCTTTGCGCCGCCCGACCGGCCCATGCGCATCACCATGAACACCTACCGCGGCCCGGTGATGGTGGAGCTGCGCAGCGACGCCTCGGGCAACTACGCTTACGATTTCACGGGCACCTACGACATCTCCGGCATCGAGGTCTACAACGTGGCCTGGTACAACGACGCCGGCGACTGCGTCGTTTACGAGTTCTTTACCTACAGCTGGTTCCTGCCCGAGGGATACACCGGGCCGGGCTTTGACGAGTGGGTGCTGGTGATGAATCCTGGCGCCAAGATCGCCCAGGTAAGGGTGGTTTTTCAGACCCTCGCCGGCCAGGTGGAGGGGCCGCTCATTGACGCCCGGCCGGGCTCCCGCGTCACGGTGCACGTAAACCAGTGGACGCCCATGAGCCACGTCTCCACCATGGTCACCGCTATCGACGGCGCCTCCATCATGGCGGAGCGCGCCATGTACATGTACGAGACGGTCGACGGTAAGTGGGGCTCCCACGATTCCATCGGCATCCTTTCGCCCAGCCCGGTATGGTACCTGCCCGAGGGGGCTACCTACTTCGGTTTCGACCAGTGGGTGCTCATCCAGAACCCCAACAACGTCGCGGTGCGCACCAGGGTGCAGTTCCTGGAGAGGGGAGGGGTGGCCGAGGAATTATACGTGGATATCGGCGCGACGAGCCGCTACACGGTGCACGCCAACGAGTTCGTCCCCGATACGGAGATATCGACGCGGGTGGAATCCCTGACCGAGGAGAACGGGGAGGTCCTGCCGGTGTTCGCCGAGCGCGCCATGTACATGGCGACAGCGGATGGCAAGGTCGGCGCCCACGATTCCATCGGGCTCTCCACCCCGGCGCCGGAATGGTATCTGCCAGAGGGGACCACCCGACCGGGCTTCGACGAGTGGGTGCTGGTGATGAACCCCAACCTGGCCGGGACCACCGTGCGGGCTACCTTCCTCACGCCTGACGGGGTGGGAGGCACCTACGAGATGTATATGTCGGGCAATTCGCGCGGCAGCATCCACGTCAACGACTACGTCGTGGGCCAGGACGTATCCACCGTGGTGACCTCCCTGGAAGGGGCGGGCATCCTGGCGGAGCGTGCCATGTATATCAACACCGCGGACGGCAAGAGGGGCGCCCACGACTCCATTGGCGCCTATCAGACCAGCACCTACTGGTACCTGCCGGAGGGTACTACCCGCCCCGGCTTCGACCAATGGGTCCTGGTGCAGAACCCCAATGATGCTCCCGCGGAGGTAAGGGTGACCCTGCTGGGGCCGGACGGCCCGGCGGCACAGACCGGCTTTATCATGCCGGCCAACAGCCGCAGGACGGTGCACGTGAACGAGATGGTCGACAACCTGGACGTGTCCACGGTGGTGGAATGCATCGGAGCCAGCCCGGTGTGCATACTGGCCGAGCGCGCCATATACATGTGGACCGCCGACTTCAAGCAAGGCGCCCACTGCTCCATCGGCGTCCCTGCCCTCTAGAGGCATTGGGGTCAAGCCTCGCCTCGTGCCTCAGGCATTGGGGTCAAGCCTCGCCTCGCAGGCATTGGGGTCAAGCCTCGCCTCGTGCCTCGTGGTGGCGAAAGCGTTAGAAGCGGCGGCGTCCCTTGTACATATGCAGGGGCATGTAGGCCAGGCCGCGGGCGCGCGCGAGGGGCGTGTCGGACAGCATGAAGAACAGCAGGTTCGCGGGGGTGTAAGAGCGGGACCTGTGGCCGGGCAGGGCCTGGACCGGCAGGGCACGATGGAAAGCCTTCATCGCGGCGTAGGAGGGGAGCACGGAAGCAAGCGTGCCCGCGGGGATGGAGAAGCCCTCGTTCATCTCGGCCAGGTAACGCAGACCGGGGCCCACGAAGCTGCATACCTTCCAGCGCCGACACCATCCTTCCAGCGCCTCCCAGTCCACCTCGTGCCTTCGCGTTATCTCCAGGACGTCGCGGAACTTGATCAGCCGCGCGTAGCGGTGGTTCACCGCCGCGTCGAGCAAGGTCGTGATCACCAGGTGCTCCGGGCTCATGGCCCATGAGGGCATCCCCTCCAGCTCCACCGGGGCCGCCTCGGCCCACAGGTCCTCCGCGCGGAAGGCGGTACGGCGTTCGTACTCCTCGGGCCAGTGCATGCCGACGTGTATGTCGATCTCCATGGCGGTCTCGCTTCCTTCTACGGGCAGCGAGTACACGGTGCAAGCGGGGGCGGGGACGAAGGCGGGACGCCCGGGGGCGGGGGTGAAACCGGCCGCGAGCAGGACGTCGTTAAGCGCCGCCAGTGACGAACGCTCCACCAGCAGGTCAAGGTCCTTGAAGGTGCGGGCACCCTTCCTCTCGAAGGTGGCGGAAGCGAGATAGAACCCCTTGAGCGGGATCGCGCGGATACCGGCTCTATCCAGCGCGCCCAGTGCCTTCAGCGCACCGTAGTGGATGAGGGCGGTGCGAGCCATCTCCCGGGCATGGACCCGCGACCACCTCTCCAGGAGTTGCGGCGGCAGGGTCAAAGGGAAGCCCGATGCGGAACAGTCCACGGCGACCGTGTGCAGGAGGGATTCCATTTCATGGTAGGCGGCGTTCTCCTCCAGCCTGCCGGTCTCACGGACGTCGACGTCCGACGCCGACTCCGCGATGCGGCTGGCCCGTACCGCTTCCCCGTAGCGGTAGGCCACCGCGTCCAGGAGGAACGTATCGGCGCGGTCATCCGCGTGCATCTGCGCCCCGGGTTTCAATCCTCCCCGGGCATGTTTTGTGGGCACTTTGCCGCCGGCCTTTCGTTTCCCCCCACTCCATCAAAACCGTATATTGAGTCCCTACGGGGAATCCGCGGGGATGATACACCCACCATTTATTTCCTACTGTGGTTTACGTCATATGCCCTGGAAATATGAGAGAAAATCTGGAAATAGGTAACTTGGGGCGCGAACGGCGCCGCCGGGGGGGTGAAAGGCTGCTTCGCTGACAGGCGGTAAGTAATGAGAGGGCTTTCGATTGCCGGGACGGCCGGGCGCCGCTTGCGGACAAATGCGGCACTGCCTGTCCGGTTCCGCGTGCGTCCGCCGCTGCCCCTGAAAACCCCCATGGTTTATACTTGGTGCATGAAAGAGACACAACAGTCCTGGTTGCTCGAGATGTGGAATATAAAGGTAAACAAGTGGCGCGAGGCGGTACGCGTCTACGCGCGTTCCGGTGCCGCCCTGCTGCGCGCCTTTATCTCCCCGGCGCTGGAGATGCGCGGGCTGGAACGCCGGCTGGCGGGAAGGCGCGGAGCGTGCGAGGAAGAGGTGCTGCGACGTAGCGGCAAATGGTTCGCCCTCCTGGACAAGGCGGGCTTGCGGCCGTCCTGCCTGGTGCGCTCGCTGACCCTGGCGCGCGTGCTGCGCGAGGAAGGCCACGATGCCCACCTGGTTTTCGGCGTGCGCTCAGGCAACGGAGACGTGGAGGGACATTGCTGGGTCGCGGTGGACGGAAGGCCCCTCACCGAGGCGCCGCGCAGCTTCAAGGAGCTGAAGAATGGTTAAGAAAGCAGGTGGCGCGCCCGGGCTCGGCCCGCTGTCCAGGCTCCGGCGCGTCGAGGGCGTAGCCTGGCGGGTGATCGGGGAAGAGGCGGTCCTGGTCAACGTGCGCAGCGACGAGGTCATGCACCTCAACAGCGCCGCCTCGTTCCTGTGGTCCAGCCTGGACGGAAGGGCGTCGCTCGAGGAGATAGCGCTGTCCATGACGGGGCAATACGACGTGGACGCCGACACGGCGCTGTCCGACAGCGTGGCATTCGCGTCAGAGCTCGTGGAACAGGGAGCGGCAGAGGTTGTCGAGCCGGGCTAGGACCTACCTCATCGCCGGGCTGCGCCTGAAGATAATCTCGTCCGTGGGGGAAGCGGCCACCTTTCTGCCGCCAGTCATGGACGCTTTCGTCACCTCGGGGACGGAGGCGGCCGACCTCACCATAACCCTTTACTACGACGAGGAGGCGCAGGCCGACCCCCTGCGCCGCTTCTTTCCCCCGCAGTTCATGATGGAGATCCGCGACGGCGGGTTTTCCTTCGACGGCATGGAGGGCAGGAGAAAGCGCCTGGGGCTTGTATCCGCCGGGTGCGCCGGCGCGGAGATGGGGCTTCCTCTCCTGGACACCGCCTGGCGCATTAGCGAGGAAGAGGAGGCGTTGCGGGAAGCCCTGCAGGCTTTCGTGCGGGCCTGCCTGCAGTGCCGCCTCCTGCAGGAAGGCGGCACCCTCGTGCACGCCGCCGCTATCGACTGGGAGGGGGACGGTTTCGCGTTCGCCGGCCATACCCGGGCCGGCAAGACAACCCTCAGCCGCGGTTTCGCCGCGGAGTGCGTGCTGGGGGACGACCTGGCGGCGGTGGGCAGGGGCCCGCGAGGCTTCACGCTTTACGGCACGCCCTGGCCGGGGAGGGAAGGGGGGATAGTCGCCTACGGAGGGGTGCCGCTGCGGGCCGTATTCAACCTCCACCCCGAGATGGACACCGGCCTCTATCGCCAGTCTCCCGGGGAGGCCCTGGCCGACCTGGCCGCGAACGCGCCCCGGCTCGGGTACGGTGGAGAGGAAAGCAAGCTCCTGGGAGTATTTTCAAGTTTGGTCGAGACCGTCCCGATATACAGATTGAGCTTGAGACTGGGCGATGACGCAGCTGTCTATCTGCGGCGTGTCTCGGCGGAGGAAGGTGAAGGGCAATGGAGAAGACCGACCTAGAATTCGTGGACAGGATCTTCCAGGAAAGCGTACCGTATTCGGGCAGCCTGGAATTGACCCACCGCTGCAATCTCGCCTGCCGGCACTGCTACCAGTTTTCGCCCGGGGACCGGAGCGAACTGGGCACTGGGCAGTGGATGAAGGTCATGCAGGAACTCGCTTCGGCCGGCTGCCTTTTCCTGGCCTTCACCGGGGGGGAGCCGCTCTTGCGCGAGGACCTGCCGGAGCTTATCCGCGCCGCCGCCGCCATGCGCTACGCGATCACCCTGCAGACCAACGCCGTGCTCCTGGGGGAGGCCGATGCCCGCATGCTGGGGGATATGCCCACGGTGAGGGTGGACGTGAGCGTCTACGGTGCAAGGCCGGAGACGCACGACCGCCTGACGGGCATGCGGGGCTCCTTCGCCGCAACGCGCCGCGCCCTGGAGCTGCTGCGCGAAAACGGGGTCCCGGTGCTGCTCAAGGTCACGGTCGGCGACTTCAACTTCGGCGAGATCGAGGACATCGCGCTCATGGCCGACGGCCTGGGCGTCAAGGCCGTGTTCTCGTCCCTTATCTTTCCCCGCAACGACCGCGACGCGGCGCCCACCTCGCTGCGCCTGGAGGACGCGGAACTGGAGCGCTTTATAGATTTCGACGCGCGCTACATGCTGGACAACATGGGCGAGCTCATGGGGGTCGATGCGGGGGAGCTGGCGTACCCAGACCTTGTCGACTACCTTCACAAGTGCGCCATAGACCCCGCCCGGGTGCGGAGCGAACATCGGCGCTACTGCGGCGGCGGCAGCACCGTGTTCGCCATCAATCCCTACGGGGACGTATATCCTTGTGTCGCCTTCCCCCTTGTGGTAGGAAATATCTTGCAGTATAGTTTCGTCGAGATATGGAAGAAATCTCCGGAGCTTCTGCGCCTCAGGGCCCAGGAGGACGAGCTTCCCCGGGAATGCAGGGAGTGCGACCTCCTGGACAGATGCGCGATATGCAGGGCGCTGTCTTTCCTCGAGGGAGGAGAGGCGATGGCCTTCAGCAGGGAGAGGTGCAGGCAGACACGTGCTCTAGTAAAGGTGCTCGCGGATGAAGGATGATTCAGGCGACAGGAAGGCATACGAGAAGCCGCAGATGAGCGTGATGCGCATAAACCGCTTCTTCTTCGGCTCATGCATGGAATTGTGGCCAAACTGTTATTCGCAGTACATGTTCGTGTCGGGCGCCGCGTCGTGCCGCTGAGCGCGTGCCGCGCCGCCATTGGCGGTATCCCCTGAACCTCTCGACATTTCCCGCACGGGAGCGGCGCTGTTCACCCTGGCAGAGCAGTCCGCGCCCCCGCCCCCCATGCGGTGTCCCTCCCGGGTGATCGGGTATTAACCGGCGCCCCACCCACCCCCCCAAATGCGCCGCCGGCATCCCAGATGTCCCGAATCCCGGATTTTTGTGTCATTATCGCGGCTTTTGGCCGTTAATAGTGGTGGAGACAAAGAAAGGCGGCGAAAGCCCACAAAGGATTCAGGCGACAAAAGGTTTCTCGCGATAACGTAGGAGGCGAGGAAAAGCCGGCAAAACCGTAGCCCGCAAAGCGTTCCTGCAAAAGCGTGGCCGACGAAGAGAGGCCGCCCGGACGGGCGGCCTCGCCGTCTGTGAGAACCGGTTCGTTCCGTATAGTCCAGCTTTCGGCCCGCGGGTCATGACGTATGCGATACACTCCGTGGGGCCGGGGACGATATAATCTTTGAGAAAGCAAAAACTGGCAAGGACCCTTTTCGGACAAGACAGCGCGGAGGGAATATGGGCGGCCTGACCGGAAAGTTCGGGCTGGGCGGAGGGTTTGCCGGCCGCAGGGGACCTGGGTGGCCGGTGGCTGCCGCGATTATCTTGTTGAGCGTGCTGGTGATAGCCAGCTTTTTCCTCTACCTGTCGAGGCTCTCGGGCGCTTCCTCCGGCGAGAACGATGCGGGCGGTCAGACCTTCACCCGGGACAGGGAGCGGATCGGCGCCCCCGAGAACGTCACGGTGACCGTCGATAAAGGCGCCACGGTAAGCTGGGAGGGCGAGGATGACGTACGCATCATCGGATACAACATCTACCGTTACAAGGCGGGCGACGATCCCGGCAGCAAGGTGAACGCCGCCATCATCTCCGACACGGTGTACCACGACGACGAGGGGACCATGTTCAACAGCTACGCCGTGGCGACGGTGGACGCCAGCGGCAGGGAGGGCGTCATGTCCGAGCCCGTGGCGGCGGTGCTGGAGCCGGCGTCTCTTTCCGGGCTGGCTCCCACCCGCGAGCCAGAAAAGGTGGAGGACGTGACCTTCAAGGGACCGCCCGAACAGAGCCTGCCGCCGACCCTCGTCGGCAGTACCGCCGAAGGCATGAGTTATAACGGGGTCTGGTACAAGGAACACTACGCGGACGTGACGGGCGGCGTGATCATGGTCACTCCTTATTACGGCGACAGCGTGAGCTACACCTTCACCGGCGACAACGTCGCGGTGATATCGACCCGGCACTGGAACTACGGCATCATGGACGTATATATCGACGGCGAGCTGCGGCAGCAGGTGGACCTGTACTCGGCGCAGGTGAAGGTGAGGGACACCGTCTTCACCGCCACGGGGCTGGGGCCAGGCGCCCACACTGTCAAGCTGGTATGCACCGGGAGCAAGAACCCCGACGCCGACTTCACCTTCATCAACCTCGAGGCCCTGCAGATCAAGTAGTGCCGCGGCCCGGCGGCGGGCGCCGGCGCGGTGGCCGGTACGTTCTCACGGTTCTCTCGGCCCGCGCACGGGCCCGGCCGGCCGTTGACCGGTGTGGGGGATAACCGCTGGCCCGACTATCCTTTCCTGCGGAAGAGCCTGCGGCGGCCGCCCTCTTCCTCCTCCTCGGGCTGCGGGGTGTAGTAGTAATAATGGTAATAACCGTAGCGGGTCGACGGCGCTATGTTGTTGACCACCAGGCCCAGGACGCGCGCGTTTACCTTGCGCAGCAGCTCGGAGGTGCGGCGGGCATCATCCCGCACCGCCTTTGCGTGGTTGGTCACGAAGATCACCCCGTCCACCATGGAGGCCAGGGCCATGGCGTCGGAGGCGGCCAGGACGGGAGGGGAGTCAACGAGTATGAAATCGGCGGACTCCTTGACCTTCTCCAGCACGGCGCGCATGGCCTCGGAGGCCACCAGCTCGGCGGGGTTGGGCGGCTTCACTCCGGCCACCATGACGTAGAGGTTTTCGTAGCCGCCGGGCTGCACCGCCTCCTCCACGGAGATGTTGCCCGCCAGCACCCCGCTGATGCCCTTGCCCGGCGACACCTTGAAGTACTTATCCAGGACCGGCTTGCGCAGGTCGGCCTCGATCATCAGCACTTTCTTCCCCATCTCCGACAGGGCCGCCCCGAGGTTGACCATCACCGTGGACTTGCCCTCCTCGGGTCCGGCCGAGGTGAAGAGGATGACGCGGGCCTTGCCCTCCAGGTTGAGGAACTGCAGGTTGGTGCGCAGAGTGCGGTATCCCTCCACCGCGGGGTGCTGGGGCATCTCGAAGTAGACGATATGGTTCCGGGGGAGGTTCTCCCCCGAGATATGCGGTATCTCGCCTATGATCGAGGTGTCGTAATACCTCTCGAAGTCCTCCCGGGTGTGCAGTGTGTCGTCCAGGTATTCCACCAGGAAGGCCAGGCCCACTCCCAGGATGAGCCCCAGGAAGATGGCCAAGACGGCGTTGCGCGTGGGGCGCGGGCTGGTCTTTGTCCCGGACTTCGCCGGCTGCACGATCTCCAGGCCCCGCTGCTCCAGGGATTCCGCGATGCGCAGGGTGACGTATTTCTCGTACAGTGCCACCCACAGGTTCACGGCGCGCTGGGCTTCGTTGAGTATCTCGGCGGGGACGTTTCTGCCCTCGTATTGCCTGGCCTGTTCCGTGGCCTGTCCTATCTCCTCCTCGACCTCCTGGATGCGGTTCCACACCTCGCGGCGCGCTTCGCTTATCTCGCGGATGGCGGCGAGCTGGCGGCTGGCGATGTATTCCTCCGCGTACGCCTGCGCGACGTCCCGGGCGAGCAAGCGGTCGTTGCTGGTTATGACGATGCCGAAGATGTTGGTGCGCTGCACCTGTTCCACGCCCACCATGGATGCCAGTTCGGAGGCAGCGGGAATCTCCTCGGGGATGTAAACGTCCTCGCCCTCCTGGCGCAGCCTCGCGTCTTCCTCGTACTTTATGTGCAGGGCGCTCTCCACAGCCTGGGCCATAGTGTCGGTCTTGATGATCTCCGTCTGGGTCTGGATGTAACGGTCGGGGTCGAAGAGGGCGGAGGTGAAGAAGCTGCCGAGCACCGATTCCGAGGCCGAGCTGACCTCGCTCAGGATCTCAACCTTGGACTGGTACACCGGCGCCTGCAGGAAGGTGAAGATGAGGGTGAGGGCGAGCACCACGGCTATGGTGCCGACAATGATCCAGCGGCGGTTGATGAGGACGTTGATGTAGTCCTTTAGCTCCAAATCCCCTCCATGTACTGCCGGCCCCGCCGCGGAGGGGTCACCACAGCTTCAGGTACTGTACGTTCACGAAGTGCAGCCAGGACAGGTCGCCGAAGGGCGTATCCGCGCCGGGGCCGCCCGTGCCCAGGGCCCTTATCTCCACGGTGTGCGGGAGGTTGGGATCGCCCGAGAACTTACCGCTGTAGATGAGCACTCCGAAGCTGGTCGTCTCGCTGTTGAGGTCGACGGTGGCCACCAGGGCGCCGTCCACGCAGACCTCGACGTCGCCGCACAGCCAGTAGGTGGCGGCATAGACCTCGATGAACTTCGCCTTGGAGGTGGTCGTGTAGGTGGCCGTGGCGCCGGCGTCGTTGGCCACCAGCAGTTTGTCGCCCCCGGGATCCGGGGAATAGTCCTCCACCATCCACGTGCCGCTCTTCGACCATCCCGGATCGTCGGCGTAGACGTAGACGGTGCTGCCCCCGTCAGGCGGCTTCTTCGACCATTCCGGGGGTTTCGCGATGGCGGCGGTCGACAGAAGAGCGGTGATAATAAAAACCAGTGCCATAAGCACTGCCGTTCGCGTTACCTTATTCATCTCCACTCCTTGTGTCAGATACTTCTTTGCCGGCCCAGGCATGCGCGGACCGCAGGTCCGCGGCCTTTATATCTGTATCGTATCATCCGTTTGCCTTCTTTAGCCGTTCCTCGTATCCGCTGTTCGTTCCCTCTGGAATATTTTAACGTCTGCGTGCCGTGAAGACAAGGAGAAGGGGAGGCGCGACGGCCACGGCGGCCGGAACGCCCGCCAGGGGCGCGTCATCCCTTCAGCTTTTTCCTCCAGCCGCGGGAGCGCCCGGGACCGGCTCCCTCGCCCTCCCCGTAGGAGTAGCGATAGGGTGAATAGTAGCCGTAGCCGTATCGGCCCGCCATCTCGACGTTGTTGATGACCACGCCCAGGATGCGCGCCTCCACCTTGCCCAGCAGCTCCACCGTGTGCCGGGCCCCGTCCCTGGTGGCGATGTTATGGCTCGCCACCACCAGCACCCCGTCCATCATGGGGGCCATGGCGATGGCGTCGGATACAGCCAGCACGGGCGGGGCGTCCACGATGACGTAGTCGAAGTCGTCGCGCAGCCGCATGAGCAGGTCGTTCATCGCCTTCGACGACACCAGCTCCGCGGGATTGGGCGGCTTGGGGCCGGACATGAGCACGTGCAGGTACTCGTTGCCCGTATCCACCACCACCGCATCCAGCTCCGCGGTGCCCATGATCACGTCGGTGAGGCCCCTCTCGGACTCCTCCACCAGGAACTTGCCGATCACGGGGCGGCGCAGGTCGGCTTCCACCACCAGCACCCTCTTGCCCATCTCCGAGAGGGCGGCGCCGAGGTTTACCGCTACCGAGGTCTTGCCCTCCTCTGGGCTGGAAGAGGTTACCATGAGCAGCTGCGTGCCGCCGTCCAGGTTGAGGAACCGCACGTTGGTGCGCAGGTTGCGGAAGCCCTCCGCCGCGGGGCTGTCCGGACGGGTGAAATAGATGATCTCGCGCTCTTCCTCGTCCATGGGGGTCGTCAGGGCTATCTCCCCGATGATGCCGGTGCCGTAATAGCGCTCGAAGTCCTCGCGGGTCTTCAGGGTGTCATCCATGTAGTCCACGAGGAAGGCCAGTCCCACCCCCAGGATGAGCCCCAGGAAGAGGGCCAGGACGGTGTTGCGGGTGGTGCGTGGGCTCACCTTCACGCCCTCCTCCGCCACCTCTATGACCTCCAGGCCGCGCTGTTCCAGCGCCTCGGCGATGCGCAGGCTCATGTACTTCTCGTAGAGGGTGGCCCACAGGCTGACCGCCTGGCTGGCCTGGGCCTGCAGCTCGGGGGGTATGGTATCACTGGTGTACTGCTTGACCTCCTGGGCAATATCCGAGATCTGGGTCTCCAGCTCGGTGATGCGGTTCCATACCTCCTTGCGCGCGTCGCTGATCTGCTTGACGGCCGCGAGCTGGCGGTCGAGGATGTACTCGTCGGCGTAGGCCTGGGCTATGTCCCGCGCCAGGAGGGGGTCGCCGTTGGAGACGGCGATGGCGAAGACGTTGGTGTTCTGGGCGCGCTCCACTCTGACGCTGTCCCTGAGCTCCGCGGGGGAGGGGATGGAGGCGGGTATGAACACCTCCTCGCCTTCCTCGCGGGCGTAGGCCAGCTCCTCGTAGTTGTACTCCAGGCGGTCGTAGACGGCCCGGGCCGTGGTCCGGGTGCCGATGATCTCCGCCTGGGTCTGGATGAAGGTCTGGGGGTCGTTGAGGGCCATGGAGAAGATGCTGTCGGTGGCGGATTCTCCTGCGCGGTTGATGTCGGCGAGGATCATCACCCGCGACTCGTACACCGGGTCCTGCAGCAGGGAGAAGACGAGAGCGGCGATTACCACCAGGGCGGTCACCCCGATGATGACCCACTTGCGTGCGACGATGACGTTTATGTAGTCCCTTAGCTCCATAGCTCCCTAATTATACCCTCTGCCAAGATAAGGGGGGGCGCCCCGCCCGGGGCACCCCCCGTGGTCTTTTCTGTGGTCCGCTCTCCCTGCCGGATGCGCGGACCCGGTAAGCTCCCTGACGTTACCAGCCCAGCATATTCGGGACGCCTACGGAGTCATGGCCTCCCGGGATGGCGCCGGAGTAGGTGAAGTACACCGCCCTCTCGGCTACCACCGGCTTGTCCGACGTCACCATGGTCGAGATGTCGTAGGTGGTGACGAACTCGCCCAGGTTCCAGCTGA
>JAQVFR010000025.1:34492-51401 GCA_028697145.1 Actinomycetota bacterium
GGCCCGGCCACCTCGCCCTGGTCGGTCATGAAGGTAAGCACCACGTTGGCCGGCTCGTCGTTGGGGTTCTGCACCAGGACCCAGGTGTCGAAGCCGCCCGCGGTGCACCCCTCGGCCAGGTACCAGGTATCCGCAGGGGTGATGACCCCGATGGAATCATGGCCTCCCGGGATGGCGCCGGAGTAGGTGAAGTACACCGCCCTCTCGGCTACCACCGGCTTGTCCGACGTCACCATGGTCGAGATGTCGTAGGTGGTGACGAACTCGCCCAGGTTCCAGCTGAAGCGCGAGTTGGGGGCCAGGGTCTTCGTGGGCCCGGCCACCTCGCCCTGGTCGGTCATGAAGGTAAGCACCACGTTGGCCGGCTCGTCGTTGGGGTTCTGCACCAGGACCCAGGTGTCGAAGCCGCCCGCGGTGCACCCCTCGGCCAGGTACCAGGAGAAGGTCTGGAACTCGTAGACCACGCAGTCGCCGTCATCGTCGTACCAGGTAACGTTGTATACATCGGTCCCCGAGGCGGTGTATGCCGCACCCAGGTCCACCGCGAATGCCCCCGCGGCGTCGCTGGTTGCATTGTAGACCACCGGAGCGCCGTACGGGTCCATGGTCACGCGCATCGGCCGGTTCGCCGGTCCGGTCCCATCGACCCTGTTGGTAGCGGGGTCGCAATTGGCCGATACGTCGCGCACGACGATGCTGCGGCTGCCGCCCATGTTGCAGGCGACGTTGGTGCCGTCGATGATGTCGTAGTCCTGGAACCAGGCCTCGAAGAAGCCGTCCTTCATGGCGGTCACGTTTATCGTCTCCGCGTCCGCCTTCACCGCTAGTGCCGTCCCCGGGATATAGTCGCCCATGACGTCGTCGTACTGGGGATAGACCACCAGCCCCGCGCCGGAGCCCGAGGCGACGTCCATCACCTTGTTGCCGTTGGCGTCCTTCGAGAAAACGAAGGCGATGTCGCCGCGGCGCAGGTCCAGCTCCGCGAAGGTGGCTGCAAAGCCCCCTCCCGCCAGGGCCACGGTCCGCTTGTGCGCGGCGCCGGGGGGGAGGTCGGCGTAATAGGTGGAGGGCGCGACTATGTAGACGTCCACGTTCGCGTTGCCGTTCGTGACGCCGCTCACGCGGTTGTTGCCGAAATCGATGTTGGCGGTCAGGGTGCAGTTGATGGTCGCGGTGGAAGCATCCGCCATGTCGGTCACCTTCACGACGTCGCCCGAGACGATGTCGCAGACGGTGGACATGTCCGCCTTGAACCATCCGCTGGCGTCGGCCGCGACCGTTTTCTCGCCCTTGCCCACCACCTCTATCTTGACGTTGGCGCTTGCGTGCGTGATGAAACCCTCCACGCTGTCGTAGGGGAGGGCCACCCTCACGTCGGGCCGAACCGCGGCGGCCTCGAAGCCGGTACCCGCGGCGTCGTCCGGCCACCCGATCTCCCTCTCCGCGAGGCGCTCCTGCGCCTCCTCCGGTGAGGAGGGGAGCCTGTCCAGGGGGTCCTTCTGCGCGCAGGACCCCGCCAGTCCCTCCGCCTCGGCCTGGCCGCCGACGGTGGCCGTTACGATGGGCACCGCCACCAGGAAGGCCAGCACCAGGAAGGAGCAGCAGATGTGTATTCCGAAGGTCCTTTTCCAGCTGATCATGTCGTTCACCTCCGACATCTTCCCGTTACTGGCCCACGATGTTGGTGAGGTGCCAGATGTTGTAGTCCTTGCGCAGCGTCATCTGCGTGTCCTCAACCCTGCCGCCTATGCCGACAACGCGCCCGGTAAGGATGGCCTCGGTGTCGGAGACCCGGTTGTAGGTATCCATGATCATGTAGTCAAGCCTTCCCTGCGCCACCTTGGAGAGGAACTCCTGCAGCTCGACGATCTCGCGCGCCAGGTCGGCCTCGAATTCGGCGGGCACGATGTAATTCGTCCCGCCCCCCAGGCTGCCCGCGAGCTGCCTGATGGCCGCGATGCGCCACATGCCGCCCTCGTTCTTGAGCACCATGGTGCCGTCGTGCTTGGCTCCGTCCGTCGTGGTCAGGGTGAAGTAGAGATACGACGTGTTGGTATCGCCGGCGGGCTGATAGTCCGTGGCCACGGCGTCGAGCCTCTTCACGCGGCCCTCGGCGAGGGCGATGAAGAAGTTCTGGTGGCGCTGCGTCTCGGTGACGTAACGCTGGTCCGGGCTTTCCAGCGAGAAATCCTCGCCCGAGGGAAACGCAGCCGCTTCCGCGCCGGCCGCGCTCGCTTCGCCCTCTCCCGGAGTGCCCCCACCCGGTTGTTCCGTACCGTTCGCGATGTCCTCTTCCGCCATGGAAGCTGCGTCCAGCTCGCCAGAAGCGCCATCCTCCTCCCGCACGAGGTCCACGATCTTCCAGGCGGCGAGGCCCAGGGTGGTGGAAGCCAGCAAGGCGATCACCACCATGACGATTACCCTTCGCACGATAACCTCACCTCTTCCCCTTCGCCATTAATGAAACAGGCCCTGACATTTTCGCTTGTATTGTTGTACAGCAAAGCAAGTATAGCTTTTTTTCTCGGGCCCTTGCAGCCCGATGGGATTTTTCGGAATCCAAGACCTTCGCCTCCATGTTTTTGTGAGCAGGGCTGATCCGAACCTCCCATTGCATGAGTTGACTTCGAGTCCGAAGCACAAACCGAAACCATTATATACATACGAAGGGTTTTAATCAAACCCTCCCTGGAAAATAACTGGCAGCAATTCCTGGCCCCTGAGCTGCGTGATAGAATAAGCATGACCACGGAAAATATGGGCCTGGCGTGAATCCGGGGGAAAACATGAGGTATACAAACCCATCGCGACGCCGCGCGACCGGTTCGCCGAACGCGGTCAGACGCGGCGGCGGGGGTGGACGCGCGGCCCGGGCGCGCACCGAGGGGTTCGGCTCCGTGAGGCGCGCGCGGCGCCGGGAGAGGCTGCGGGAGAGCTGCGTCTTCTGCGCCCTGACGGTGCTCGTCCTGCTGGCGGCCATGTCCGCCCTGCCGGCGGGAGACCTCGAGGCCCTCGGCTCTGGCCGCGCCCAACTCGTTCGGGAACGGGCGCAGGCGGGACCCGCCAACCTGCGAGACGTGTCCGGCAGCGGCCCCGACAGCGCGTGGATAGTGGGCGACGGCGGCTTCGTCTTCCACACCACGGACGGCGGGGCCACATGGATCCCCCAGGACTCGGGAACGGAGGAGGACCTCCTCTCGGTTTGGGCGGTGGACGACTCGACCGCATGGGCCGCGGGGCGGCGCGGCACCGTCATCTCCACGTCCGATGGGGGGAACACCTGGCAAGCGCTGGACCCGGGCCTGGGAAAGGACATCTACGATATCGGAGCTGTCGCCGCCGGGGAGGACGGGGCGTGCTGCGCCTGGGCCGTGGCCGATGGGCCCGTCGTCCTGCGCACGGGAGACGGCGGCGCCACCTGGGAGCACCTCGATCCGGGCAACAGGAGCCCTCTCTTGTCCGTGGCAGCGTCCGGCCCCGGGGCGGCCGTGGCGGTGGGGGAGAACGGCACCGTCCTCACCACGGATGACGGCGGCAGGAGCTGGACCCTGCGCGTCTCCGGCACCGGCGACCACCTCGTCGCCCTCAGCGTGCCCGCTCCGGCTCAGGCCGTCTGGGCTGCGGGGGAGACGGGCACGGTCATCACCAGCACCGACGGCGGCCTCAACTGGAACGCCCGCAACCT
Organism: Actinomycetota bacterium; assembly: GCA_028697145.1. GTDB lineage: Bacteria > Actinomycetota > Geothermincolia > Geothermincolales > RBG-13-55-18 > SURF-21. The sequence goes on from JAQVFR010000025.1 coordinate 38,178, forward strand.
GGAGACCTCCTCGACCCTGACCGCCGTCTGCGCCGTCGATGCCTCCATCGCGTGGCTGGCGGGGAGGGGAGGCCTGCTGCGCAGGACCTCGGACGGGGGCGCGAACTGGACCAGCCAGGACACGGGAAGCTCCAGCACGGTGCTCTCCATTTACGCCGCCGACGCCGACAACGCGTGGGCGGTGGGCGAGGGCGGCATGGTGGTAAAAACATATGACGGCGGCACCACCTGGGTGCCCCAGTACGTGAGCGACGGCCGCACCCTCAACGACGTCTGCGCGAACGGCGCCTCCGCGGGCGTGGCATGGGCGGCTGGGGAGGCGGGGGCGGCCCTGCGCAGCGCGGACGGCGGCTTCACCTGGGCGCCCCTCTATCCCGGCACTACCCTGAACCTCTACGGCGTGGCTGCCGCAGACGCCGACAACGCCTGGCTGGTGGGACAGGACGGGCTGATCCTGCGCACGCGGGACGGGGGGAAGAGCTGGGAGGAGCAGCCCTCACGCGCCTCTTACGACCTGCGCGACGTGTCCTGCGTGGACGCCGGGGTGGCCTGGGCGGTGGGGCGGCGCGGCACCATCGTGCGAACCTTCGACGAGGGCCAGACCTGGTACCGGCAGGACTTCGAGGAAGCGCCGCAGGGCGCGGGAGACCTCCTCGGGGTGTACGCCGCCGACGCCTCCACCGCCTACGCCGTGGGCCGCGGCGGCCTTATCATCAAGACCGCGGACGCGGGGGAGTCCTGGAGCGCGCAGGAGTCCGGGACCACCTGCGACCTCTTTTCCATATGCGGCAACGACGCCGTGAACGTGTGGGCGTGCGGCGAGGAGGGGACCCTGCTGCACAGCGGGGACGGCGGGCGCACCTGGTTCCCCCTGGACGCGGGGACCGCCCTCGACCTCACCGCCGTCTCGGCACCGCGCGGCGGCGACCCCCTGGCCGCCTGGCTGGCGGGACAGGACGGCTTCGTGGCGATAACCGCGGACGGCGGGCGCACCTGGACCGCGCGGGACAGCGGCACCACCAACGCCGTCAAGGGCATAGCCGCCGCCGATGCCTCCACCGCCTACGCCGTGGGCGGGCGGGGCACCATCCTCCATTACCGCGCCTCGCCCCGCCTGGACGTGGTGTCCCCTCCCACCGCGCGGGTCGGGACGACCGTTGCCCTCGCCGGGCTGGCCTTCGGGGAGGGAGGGCCGGGCTGCGGCGTTTTCTTCGGCGCCGTCGAGGCGACCGCCTGCGCCCACTGGAGCGACCGCCTCATCAAGGTGGCCATCCCCGCCGGGGCCTCCCCGCGCGAGGAGATAACCGTCACCACGCCCATGGGCGCGAGCGCGGGCCGCCCCATCGCCATCCTTCCCGGGGTGAGGGGGGTAAGCCCGCGCCATTGCACCGCGGGTAGGCCGCTCACCATATCCGGGGCCTCCTTCGGCCGCGAGCGGGGCGATTCCTACGTCACCGTGGGAGGGGTCAAGGTCTCCGACTTCGAATACTGGACGAACAACCTCATCCGCCTCGTGGTGCCGGGCAATGCGCCGCAGAGCGCCGAGGTGAAGGTGGTTACCGCCTCGGGGGCGTCCAACGCCGCCAGGGTCACGGTCTCCAGGACGCCGCCGCCGCTGCCTGAGCTGATCAGGCCCAGGCTCGACTTCCTCGATCCCGCCACGGCGAAGACGGGGGAGGAGGTCGCGATATACGGCAGCGGATTCGGCCCCAGCCGCGGCTCCTCTTACGTGTCCTTCGGCACGGTGGGGGTGGTAGAATATGTAAGTTGGGCCAACGACCGCGTCGCGGTCAGGGTCCCGGCCGGGGTAAGGGGCGAGGTGAAGGTGACGGTCACCACCCCGGCCGCCACCTCTGGCGCCCTCGCCTTCACCGCCGTCATGCCCCCCGCTTTGGCGGGCATAAACCCGGCCTCCGCGCCCGCCGGCTCGCAGGTCGAGATAAGCGGCGCGGCCTTCGGCCCGCGCGAGGGCCCCGCGAGCTATGTCTCCTTCGACGGCGTGAACCCCGGGACCTACGATTACTGGTCCGACGGGCGCATCCTGGTCAGGGTGCCCCCGGGGCTCGCGGGGAGGGTGATGGTCACGGTAACCACCCCGGCGGGCACGTCGGCCCCCATTACCTTGTACGTGAAGCTGCCCTGCCTGCGGGGCGTGGACGCTCGCGGCGGAGCGGCATGGGCGGTGGGCGAGCAGGGGACCGTCTCGAGGTCCGCCGACGCGGGTTCCACCTGGACGGCCCAGGAGTCCGGCACGGACCTCCTGCTGCACGGGGTATCGGCGGGTAGCGCCTCGGTCGTGTGGGCGGTGGGCGAGGGAGGCGTCATCCTCAAGACCTCGGACGGGGGCGCCACCTGGATGAGGCACCCGGTCGGGAGCACCCGGACCCTTTACGGCGTGGACGCGGTCGACGCCGTGACCGCCTGGGCGGTGGGCGAGGGAGGCGTCATCCTCAAGACCTCCGACGGGGGCGCCACCTGGACCCCCCAGGTATCGGGCACCGGCGCGGCCCTCTTCGGGGTGAGCGCAATCGACTCGTCAACGGCATGGGCGGTGGGCGCGGGGGGCGTCATCGTCGCGACCTCGGACGGCGGAGCCACCTGGAGGGCGCTGAACTCGCGCGTGAGGGCTGACCTCTACGGGGTCTCGGCGGTCAGCGCCTCAACTTGCTGGGCCGTCGGGTCCGGCGGCACCATCCTCAAGACCTCCGACGGGGGCGCCACCTGGACCCCCCAGGGCGCGGTGGTCGTCGGCGCGGCAGCGGCAGCGCGAAGCGCGGCAAACGCGGGAGCGGGGGTTGATGGCGCGAGGGGAACCGATGCCATGTCGGGCGATGGCGCCGCTACGGATACGGACACCGGGACGGCGGTCGCGGGGCCAGGCGGTGGAGACGATCCCTGGACGGGGGCGGACGTCGGGACCGGTGACATTCTTGCGGCGGACCCCGCCACGGGTGGGGATGGACCCCATGGCAACGACCGGACGGTGCAGGGGGCGGGCGTTGAGGTTTCCGTCGCCGCCGTGACCGGCGCAACCCTGCGCGCCGTGTACGCGGCGAACCCGTTCACCGCCTGGGCGGTGGGCGAGGGCGGAGTGGCGTTCAAGACCACGGACGGGGGCCTGACCTGGGTCTCCGTCGGCGGCGCGGCCTCCTCCCTCTACGGCGTGACCGGCGTGGGCGCCTCCGCCCTCGCCGTCGGCGATAACCGCACCACCCGCGCCCTCCCCTGAGGCATCAGGGTCAGGCATCGGGGTCAAGCCTCGCCTCGTGCCTCAGGCATCGGGGTCAAGCCTCGCCTCGTGCCTCAGGCGTGATCGCGAGCCCCCGCATTCCCGCTTGCCCAGCGCCTTTAAGCGGATGTACCATCGAGGTGATATCACAGCGCGTACGGTCTGAAGCCGGGCTGGCCTCCGGCCCAAGGGCTTTGACCCCTAGGGGAGGTTGTTCATGAGAAAGATCCTGGTAGTCCTTTTCTGTTTCCTGGTATGCACCGGCTTCGTCACACTCCTGCCCCCCCGGGCTGCAGGGGCTTCGGGGTGGGAGTGGCGGCAGACGGACTGGTCGGGTGGGCCTGGGCAGGCTTCTTGGCTGGACGATGCCCGCTATAGCGCCTCCTCCCGCTTGGACACGACCAGCGTGCCGGGGACCATAAGGTCATCGTTCATCCTCACTTCCTTTACCAAGAGCACCTCCCCCGTTGTCGCGCCCGGGGCCGTGAACTCCTGGGATAATCCAGGCCTCGAGGGCTACCCCCTTGCCGGAAGAGGGGGCGGATACGAGGTACTCTACCGCGGGACCGACATAACCAACGTGAAGGCCGTGGGTTACGCCTCCTCAACCGACGGCATCGCCTGGAACAAGTCGGCTGCCAACCCCGTGCTGCAGGGAGGAACCGGGACGTGGGACGCCGGCGGCGTGGCCTACGGCCCCCTCATCGATGAGGGCGGCCACTATACCATGTTCTTCCAAGGCTTTGACGCCGCGAACGAATTGCGCTACGGGCGCGCGGTCTCGCCCGACCTCGTTAACTGGCAGCGCGACGCCGGTTTCGTCTTCGGGCCGGGGCCGGCCGGCGCCTGGGACGAGCACCTCGACACGGCCAGGGTCTTCCGGCAGGGTGAGGGATACGGAATGTTGTACCAAGGGTACGATGCGTCAAACATCAAGCAGGTGGGTTACGCGTACTCCTCCGACGGGATGACCTGGGAGAGGAACGCCGCCAACCCAGTGCTGCGGCGCGGCGTCCCTGGCAGTTGGGACGACACCTGGATAAACTCATTCGTGTTCCTGGAGCGGCCCTGGGTGGGCGACTTCATGATCGCCTACTCGGGTTACGACGGCTCCGGCAATTACGGCATCGGCCTTGCCTTCTCCCCCGACGGCGTGAACTGGACCAAGCACGCCGACAACCCCGTCATGGTCACGGGCGGCCCCAGCGCCTGGGACGAGGTCAAGCTGGACGCCATGGCCCTCAGCTTCGACGGCAGCGTCTACAAGCTGGTCCTCCAGGGCGAGGATGGGATCGGGAGGTTCAACGTCGGGCAGGCATACAGCGACAACGGACTGATGTGGACAAAGCCCCCAGAAAACCCCGTGCTCACCCCTTCCGCTGCACCCGCCTGGGACGACTACTACGTGTCGGCGTCCACCCCGTATCTGGAGGGAAACACCCTGCGCATGTTCTACAACGGCATCGGCAGCATCACTCCCAGGCAGGGGATAGGCACCGCCACGGCGAGCCCCAGCTATTCGGCCGGGTGGCTGGAGTCCTCGGTCTTCGACGCGGGCTGGCCGGCGTACTGGGGCGAGGTCACCTGGGACGAGGTGGTCCCCGCCGGGTGCAGCGTAACCGTCAGCGTGCGTACGGGAGACACCGCCGTCCCCGACGCCTCCTGGAGCGCGTGGACGCCGGTGGCCAACGGGGGCACGGTCCCAGGCGGCCCCAACCGCTACGCGCAGTACCGGGTGGTGCTGGTCAGCGCGGGCGGCAATACCCCGGTGGTCTCCAACCTCGCCATCGACCTGGACGCCATCCCCGTCACGTGGTATTTCGCTGAGGGCTACACCGGCCCCGGCTTCGACGAGTGGATAACCATCCAGAACCCCAACCTGGTGCCCGCCTACGTCACCGTGAGCTATTTCACCACGGGCGGGACCCAGGTGGACAGCAGCATAACCGTGCCATCCGACAGCCGCAGCACCATCTACGTCAACACCGACCTGGGCGAAAACCAGGAGAACTCCTGCCGCATCGTCTCCAGCCAGAAGGTGATCTGCGAGCGCCCCATGTACTTCCGCTATTCCGGCATGGGGGGGCACGACTGGCGGGGCGGGAGCGACGCCATGGGCTCCACCGGGCTCTCGCGCAAGTGGTTTTTCGCCGAGGGCTACACCGGGACGGGCTTCGAGGAATGGATCACCATCCAGAACCCCGGCGACGGGTGGGCCACGGTGGACGTCACCTACTTCGTGAACGGGGGCGCGCCCATCTACAGGCAGCACCGCGTGGGGCCCACCTCGCGCTACACCATCATGGTCAACCAGGACGCGGGGCCGGGGCTGGAGGTCTCGGCCGTGCTGGAATCGGACCAGCCCATCCTGGCCGAGCGCCCCATGTACTTCGACTTCCAGGGAAAGATGGACGGGGGGCATATCGTGGTGGGGTCGCCCTATCTCTCCCGGGACTGGTACCTGGCCGAGGGGGCCACCTTCGACCCCTTCACAGAGTACATCACCATCCAGAACCCCAACCCCGCGACGGCTACCCTGGTGGTGGCGTACTACACCCCGGGAGGGGCACCCATCGCCAGAAACCACACCGTTCCCGCCAACTCCCGCTATACCATTCACGCCGGGTCGGACTCCGGAACGGCCTCGGACCTCTCGGCCTACGTCCACTCCAACCTGCCGGTGCTGGTGGAGCGGCCCATGTACTTCGACATGCTCCACGGCGGGCTCCCCGGCGGCCACTGCGCCATGGGGGTGACCTCACCCTCCACCGACTGGTATTTCGCCGAGGGATATACCGGGCCCGGTTTCGACGAGTGGCTCACGGTGCAGAATCCCGGCGGGACGGCGGCCCACCTTATCGTGGCTTACCGCGTGCAGGGGGGCACGAACCGGGTGCGTAACCACACCGTGGACCCGCACTCCCGTTACACCATCAACGTGGGGGCGGACGCCGGGGAGAACCTCTCGCTCTCGATCAGCGTCATCTCCGACGAGCCGATTATATGCGAGCGGCCCATGTATTTCTTCTACCAGGGGTACCATACTTATAACTGGCCGGGGGGGCACGACTCCCAGGGTTTCGCCCCCTAGGGGATCACTCGGGCATTGGGGTCCTCAGGCACGAGGCGAGGCTTGATCCCAATGCCTCAGGCACGAGGCGAGGCTTGACCCCAGTGCCTCAGGCACGAGGCGAGGCTTGACCCCAATGCCTGGGGGCTGGAGGCGGCAACCGACTCGGGCCGAAGGGCGTGCGGGCTGGATTAGGCTGGACAGGGAGGAAGCATGAGAACCAGGCTACTTCACATCTGGGAGTACTTGCGGACCAGCTTCTGGCTCGTCCCCGCCCTGATGACCATCCTCGCCGTGGGGTTCGCTTTTCTCCTGGTCTTCATCGACAGGAGGATCGGTTCCGGCGTCGATGACGTCTTCGGGTTCCTCTACAGCGGCGGTCCCGAGGGCGCTCGCATGGTCCTGTCCACCATCGCCGGCTCCATGGTCACCGTGGCCGGCGTGACCTTCTCCATCACCATCGTCGCGCTTCAGCTGTCCTCCTCGCAGTTCGGCCCGCGCCTGCTGCGCAACTTCATGCAAGACCTGGGGAACCAGATCGTGCTGGGGACCTATCTCTCCTCCTTCGTGTACTGCCTGCTCGTTCTGAGGACGGTCCACACTGTGGAAGGAAGGGAGTTCGTCCCCAGCATCTCGGTGGCCTTCGCGGTAGTGTTGGCGCTGGCCGGCGTCGCGGTGCTCATCTATTTCATCCACCATATCTCCACCTCCATGCAGGCGGAACAGGTGATACTTGCCGTCTCGCGCGACCTGGAGGAGAAGATCCAGAGGTTGTTCCCCAGGGAGTCGGAGGACGGGGCGGAGCGGGAACTGGAGGCGGAGTCGGCCCGGCGTATCGCGGAGGACAGCCGTGAGCTGGACACGGACGTCCCGGCGGCGCAAAGCGGCTACCTGCAGGCCGTCGACCGGCACGGCCTGCTCGAGGTCGCCACGGAGAACGACCTGCTGGTCACGATGCCTTGCCGGCCGGGGGACTTCGTGGTCGAGGGAACCCCGCTGGTCAAGGTCAGGAGCAAGGAGGCCCTGGACGAGTCCGTAGCCAGGCAGCTGGCGGGCGACGTCATCGTTGGCGCGCTGCGGACCCCGGAGCAGGACGCCGAGTTCGCCGTGCACCAGTTGGTCGAAGTGGCGGTAAGGGCCCTTTCCCCCGGCATAAACGACCCCTACACCGCGGTGTCCTGCGTGGACAGGCTGAGCTCGGCGCTGTGTTTCCTCTGCGCCAGGGAGTTCCCCTCGCCCTACCTCTACGACAAGGAAGGCAACTTGCGCGTCGTCGCAAAGCCGGGGACCTTCACCGGCATCGTCAACGCGGCATTCGACCAGATCCGCCAGTACGGTCGCGAGAGCGCGGCGGTGACCGTCCGCATGCTGGAGGCGCTGGCGGCGATCGCCTCCCAGTCCCGCACCCGCGAACAGCGGGAGGCCGTACTGCGCCAGGCGGAGATGATCGAGCGCTCTAGCCGCGAGGGGCTGCACGAGAAGAATGACGTGGAGGACGTACAGCGCCGCTACCGCGCCCTCCTGGACCTGCTGGGCGAGGAGTTCCCGGATCGCTAACGCCCGCGGATGGGGCCGGCCCCATAGCCGGCTTATGGTTTGGTCACCTGGTTGTTCGGAGTGTCCGATCTTTATCATTCCAGCCCTCAACATTCATCATATCGTCAGCTTAGCCGATCAAATGTGTCATCTCCCGTCATCAGTCACAGCGAAGCGCGGGGCGGAGATCGATGCGCTTGCATCACACGCCACGGGCGATAACGGGAGCGGGCCGCCCTTGACGGAGAACAAGGATACCGCCCCACGTGTGTGCTTTATACTGGGTTCGGAGGACAAGTGACCGTAAAGGAGGACAGCCATGTTGCGCACTAGCGAGCAATACCACGAGGACCTATTCGCCATGAAGCCCAACATATACATCGGGGGAGAGCAGGTGGGAAGGGACGATCACCGCTTGAGGCCGGGGATCAACGTCCTGGACGTGACCTTCGACCTGGCACAGGACCCGGCATGGAAGGGCGTCGCAACCGCCACATCCCCCGTAACCGGCGGCGAGATAAACCGCTGGGCCCACCTCCCGCAGAACCAGAACGACCTCCTTATGAAGCAGAAGCTCATCCGCCTGGCCGCGCGCAGGGTGGGAGGATGCATCCAGCGCTGCATGGGGCACGACGCCGTTAACGCGCTGGCAATATACACCAGGGAGGTCGACGAGAAGAAGGGGACCTCGTACCACCAGCGTTTCCTGGACTGGCTGCGTGACTACCACGACCGCGACCTGGACGGGTGCTGCGCCCAGACAGACAGCAAGGGCGACAGGCTGAAGAGGCCCGGCGAGCAGCCTGACCCCGACGCCTACGTGCACATCGTGGAGGAGCGCAGCGACGGCATCGTCGTCAGCGGCCTCAAGATGTCCATAACCCAGGTGGCCTACGCGGACGAGATCATCGTCATCCCCACCCGCGCCCTCATCGAGGAGGACCGCGACTTCGCGGTGGCCTTCGCGGTGCCCGGCGACTGGGAGGGAGTGAGCCTCATAACCAGGCCCGTATGGCTGCGGGACAAGGACGAGCCCGGGGCCGCGCCCTTCTGCCGCTACGGCGTGTCGGACTCGGTGGTGGTTTTCGACAACGTCTTCGTTCCCAAAGAGAGGGTATTCATGTGCGGGGAATGGGAGTTCGGCAGGCGCCTCGCCCTGCTCTTCGCCGACTCCCACCGTCACAGCTACAGCGGATGCAAGCCGGGGGTGTCGGATATCCTCTGCGGGGCTTCGGCGCTGGCCGCCGAGGCCAACAACATCCACAAGGTCTCGCACGTGCGGGAGAAGCTCTCCGAGTTCGCGGGAGCGGCTGAGCTGGCTTACGCCGCGGGAGTGGCCGCGGCCGTCTTCGGCAGGAAGACCTCGAGCGGGGTGTTCTTCCCCGACCCGATTTACGCCAACGTGGGCCGCAGGATGACCGGCGAGCTGATCTATCACGAGTACAACCTCCTTACGGAGATCGCGGGAGGCATCGCGGTCACCCTCCCCTTCGAGGAGGATTTCCACTCCGACGATACGCGGGCGATGCTCGAGAAGCTCATCGTGAGGAACCCCCGGCTCTCGCCGGAGGAATCCCTCAAGATATGGAAGTTCGTGGAAAACGTCGGGGCATCGCCCATGTCGGCCTGGTACGAGATAGCGGGCGTGCACGGCGGGGGCTCGCCCATAATGGAGACCATCGCCCTCAACGCGGAGTACGACTTCGAGTCGAAGAAGGACCTCGCGCGCTACCTGGCCGGCATCAACCCCGACTACGACGATTCGCGGGACCTGGCGGGCGCATAATAGGCCCCGACTACGACGATTCGCGGGACCTGGCGGGCGCATAATGGGACCCGACTACGACGATTCGCGGGACCTGGCGGGCGCATAATGGGGCCGGTCCCCGTCACACGTCATTTTCCCGCAATGGATGACCGCCGGTCCGCGGTTCGGCCGCTCGGCCTGGTGGCCTGCGGCCTCAGGCCTGGCCGCCGGCGAGGCGGTGTCTCAGGCACGGGGCGGGGCTTGACCCCAATGCCTGAGTTCGTATTGGGACAGGGTGGGGGAGGTGCCGTGCGCGAGGAAAGCCTCCCATCGGGATCATGCAAATGAAATGATGGATGTTAAGGGCTGACCCCAGACAAGGGAGAAGGGAAGCCCCCGGGAGGGCCCGGGGGCTTTGTCTACGGTCGTCCGTCAGGCGTCGGCTTACGGCGCGTAGCCCACGACGTCATGGCCGCCGTCCCATACCCCGTTGAAGAGGAAGTACATGGGCCGCTCGACCACGATGGGGGGGCCGTCGGTCACCAGGATGCGCGTCGAGAGCTGGTAGTTCGGACCGGCATGGTCGTTCACCAGGATGGTGCTGCGGGTGTTGGCCGGTACCGGCACCGTCCTTACCTCGAGGGCTCCCGCCTCCTGGGTGTAGTAGTATATCTCGACCGTTGCGTCCTCGTTCTCCACGTTCTGCATGCATATCCACTGGTTGAATCCCGCCCCGGTGTAGCCCTCCGCCAGGAACCACTCGAAGGCTGGCGAGGGCGCGCCGATCACGCAGTGCCCGCCCCGGGCGCTCAAGTCCACGTATGAGTAGGCGAAGTACATGGGCCTCTCGGCCAGGAACTCGTGCTCGCTGGACAGGAACACCGAGACGTCTTTCCCCACATCGGTCGTGTTGGGCACGAAGACGGTGTACCTTGACCTGGCCGGCACGTCATAGGACTCCTCGACCGGGTCGCCCTGGTCGGGCCCCAGCTGGTAGACGGCGTCCACCACGATGTCGAAGTCATTGGGGTTCTGCAGCGTTACCCATTCCTCGAAGTTGGAGCGCGTGGTGCCCTCCGCGAAGTAATACTGCATTTCGAGGGACGTCACGCCCATCACGCAGTGCCCGCCCTGCCAGTTCTTGGGTTCACCATAGCCCTGATACGAGAAGTACATGGGCCTCTCGGCGACCACCGGCGCCGTCGACTCCAGCTTGAGGGAGGTCTGGTAGCTCATGCCCCCCAGCAGGTCGTTGGCCAGGAAGGTGCGGCGCGAATTGGCGGGGACCGTGCCTCCGCCCACCACTATCTCCTCGTCCTCCTCCTGGGTCTGGAAGCGGAAGGTGAGGTCCGCCGGGGCGTCGCTCGGGTTGAGCACGCATACCCACATCTCGAAGCCGTATCCCGTGTAGCCCTCGGCGAAATACCACTCGCTCGCGGGCGCGGTGGCGCCCACGGCATCGTGGCCGCCCTTCCACTTGTCCATGTAGTCGAAGTACATGGGGCGCTCGGCGATTATCTCATCCTCGGACTCCACCTTGAGGGATACGTCTCCAACGTAGTCCCAGCGGGTCTCGAGCTCCGAGTTCACGTCGATGGTGTTGCGCGAGTTGGCCGGGATGGTGTATTCCACCGGGTCCTTCGCGCCGTCCGGTAGCATGTAGGTCACCCGCGCCGTGGCATCCTCGGCGTTGGGGTTGCCCAGGGCCAGGTACTCCTGGAAGCCCGCACCGGTGTAGCCCTCGGCGAAATAGAAGGCTGAGGGCTCATCCTCGGCGCTCCAGGTGCCCATTAGTATGGTGCCGCCTTCGCCCACGGCCCATACGTGGTCGCCGGCTATGGAGGTGACGCCTTTGAGGTCGACCCCGGTCCCGGAGGCCTCGGCGGCCCACTCGGAGCCGTTCCAGTGGAGGATGGTGCCGCTGTCTCCTACCGCCCACGCATTATCCGCGGCGATGGCGGTGATGCCGAAGAGGTTCTCCGTGGTGCCGGAGGCCTGCACCTCGGGGTCTGGCAGCTCCCTGTCCGCATCCCAGTAGAGGATGGTGCCGTTGTCTCCAACGACCCAGATATTGGATGTATCAAGTGCGAATACGCCGTTGAGGTTGGTGGTATCCCAGGTATGTGAATCCCAGTCTGCGCCGTCATAGTAGTAGATGTGTGACAGCCCCGGGCCCCGGTGCCTCTCCGACGCCCAGACGTTGCTGCTGTCCACGGCGGATATGCCAGTGACCAGGGGTGGTTCCGGCGATGGGGGCAGCTGGTCGGTCCATGTGTTGCCGTCCCAGTGGTAGATCCCCATCCCTCCGGAGACCCAGACGTCGTCAATGGCCAGCGCGGATACGCTCATCATGCTAATGTCGTCCTCGGAGTATGCCACGCTCCACTCCGTGCCGTCGAAGTGCAGGACGACTGAGCCCGCGCCTCCGGGGACATACCCCGGTCGTCCTCCGACCGCCCACACGTTATCGGGCGCTACGGCCGAGATGCCCAAGAGGCAGTAGTCCGTGTGCGCATACTGCTCGATCCACGTAGAGCCGTTGTAATAGAGTATTACTCCGGTCGCCGTTTCGGAGGCGTTTACGGCATCCGCCGAGCTCACGCCGTCGCTCGTGAGCAAGGCCGGAGGATCCGGCATCGTCCCCCCCACCGCCCATACGTTGTTCTCGTCGTAAGCCGATATGGCGAAAATGTCCTGATACGTGCCCGACACTTGGGGCGACCACACCCATTCGGGTGCTTCGGGTTCTGCATACGCCCCAGGCGGTGATACCGCAAGGGGGGTCATCATCCCGAGGACGAGCAGCAGGGTGACGGCAACGATGGTTGTCGCACCGGGCTTTTCTCTCTTCATCGATGTCCCTCCTTCTCTTGGGGATGGGCGGCCCCTCTCCACCTGGGATAAGAGCTTGCGTTTCCCATCCTGCCTGCTACGTATCGCTTCGGACCGGTTCCGGGGCGTGTTTTAGCCTTGCCCCAGAAACGGGATTTTGTTGGTGGATTTCTCGCCCCTTATGCGATTTATCCCAATAGGATGGACAGAGCCCGTAAAAGGTTCCCCCAGGCATCGGGGTCAAGCCTCGCCTCGTGCCTGAGATCCCCGTATCTGTTATCCCCGTGCCCCGGTGTGGGATAATTGGTTTGGTGACCGGGTATGGCTGTGGTGCGGGATGGAAGGGGATCGGCGATGTCGCAGGGACGTTTCAAGCCGGAAACCGTAGTCGATCTCCTCTCAGGCAATTCCCGGAAGCGCTCCAGGCACGAGGCGAGGCTTGACCCCCGTGCCTCAGGCACGAGGCGAGGCTTGACCCCCGTGCCTGGGCACGAGGCGAGGCTTGACCCCGATGCCTGGGGCGTGCGTTGTGGTGTCGTGGTGGTGGCGCTGCTGGTCGCGTTCGCCCTGGTGCCGCTTACGCCCGCGCCTCAGCCCGTGTTGGCTTTCGCGCCCCTGCCCACCAGCGAGCTGGACTGGAACCAGGTGGCGGACGGGGGGATCGCGCGCGGCTCCAACGGCAGCATACCCGCCCTCCAGGTCTTCGGGGACCAACTCTACGCCGGTACCTCCAACATGCTGGGTTGCGAGCTCTACCGCTACGACGGGGCCCGCTGGGAGATGCTGGTGGGGGAGGGCCTGCCCACCTAC
>JAQVFR010000045.1 GCA_028697145.1 Actinomycetota bacterium
GAAGTGGTCATGGCTCGAGGTTGGGCGCGGTTTCTGCGCTGATCCTACTGTTCGCTCTCTTCTCCCTCGCGGGTTGCGGCGGCGAAGGCACGAGGAACGACGCGGCCGCGGTCACCGAGGCCGCCACCGCTTTCCTCAACGCCACTGGAGACCGCCAGGTGGGAGAATTACGCTCTTTCATGTCGCGCGGATACCTTGACACCAGTGGAGTGCCCGACCCCATCACCATTGAAGACCTAACCGCCGCCCTGGGTTATATGAATTCCTACCGTTTCGCTCCCGATGAGGATATCGTCATCGAGGACGAACGCGCCGTGATCACCGTGGACGTGGACCTGGCGGACAGAGGCGAGACGGAGGAGACCCTCGTGCTCGCCCTGGAGGAGGGGGAATGGAGGGTGGACGCCTTCACGGCCATCGACTGGGGCCGGCGTCCCGCGGCGGGGGAAACAGGGAAAATAGAGGCCGAACAGGCCTTGCGCGACTTTCTCGTCGCCTGCATCGACGGCGATACCAAATATATCTTCGATCACTTGAGCCCTGTTTATAAAGAGAGGCACCGCCTGGAGGTCCCCTGGACCCCGGCGGAGTTCTCGGGGATATTCGGGACCGCGCGCTCCTTCGATTACAATCCAGAAGAGCTGGAAGTGGACGAGGATGCCGTGAGCATCGACGTCACCGTGGAGTTCGGGAGCAGGGGCAATCTTGAATCCGAGACCTCCCGCGTCAGGATGGTGCGCGAGGGAACGGGGTGGCTCATTGATACGTTCCCGTTCTTCATATACTGAGCGTTGATGTGGTGGAAGATTCGGTGGCACCAGGGGCAGGGTCGAGGTAGCAGCGCGCGGTGGCTGTGACTTTTGCCCGCCTGCCGCCCACGAGCAGAAGATGGGCCCCCATGGACACCCGCACCGTCACCCAGACGTAGCGTCCCCCGGCACCGCAGGTGCATTCCAGGAGTTCTGCCCCGTTGCGCGCGGCGTATTCCCGGGCGGCTCCATGCGGATCGCTCCCCACGCCGAAGTACGGGGTCAGTTCGAGGCCCGCGGCCTTCGCGGCGGCGTCGGCGGCGGTCTGCGCCCTGCCCCTGGTTCCGTAGATGGCGGCGACGTCGTGAAGGACCACACCCACCAGCAGCATCACGGCCATGAGCGCGGCGGCGACAAGGGTAACCCCCGCGCGTTCGTCGCTAAGCAGCGCCCGCCTCATTTGGCCTCTCTGTCGTTCTCGATGCGCATCTCTGCCCTCCCGCTTACCGTCAACGCCGGGAAGTACTTCGCCGCGGCCGGTATGGCGATGGGAACGTCATACTCCACCTCCACCCTCACCCACTCCCCGCGGCGCCGCGGCCCGCTCGACACCACAACCCTTATCCTCTCGGGATCGAGCCCGGCGGCTGCCCGGAGCGCCGCTCCCTCTATGAGGGCTGGGTTCCCCGTCTCCACCCCCTTCCTGGCCGCCTCCCTCGCGGCGGCGGTCACGGCTATCTGGGCCCTCATGACCATCACCGCCTGCGCGAAGAGCAGGAAGAGCAGGAGGAGGAGGGGAAGGACCAGCGCGAACTCCGCCACGGCCTGAGCCCTCTCCGAACGCGAGATGCGCCAGAACCTGAACGGGGTGTAGTGGAGCATGGATACTCCTCTTTTTTGAACGGGATGGAGACGATGCCAGCAGCGCCGGAGTGTTTATTACGGGGAGGCCGGGACCCTAATCGACTACCTTGAAGGTGTCCTCGCGCTTGCTCCCCTTGGTGCCCAGCTTCTTCTGAAGGTCAGATGGTATCTCCGGGGTGATATAGCCGACGATGTCGTTGTAATGCTGGATGAGGAAGCGGTCGCCCCGGCGCAGCCCCAGGACCATGTCCGCCGCTTTTGACCGCAATTCCGTCGTGCTGATTATCCTGACTGCCATGTCTTCTCCTTTAAATCTCTAAAGTTATACAAGTTATATTATATGATGACACTATGCCAGTCAAGTGCTCGAGAGCGGACGCGATGTGGCCGCTGATGCGGTGGGACCTCTTGGGTGTCTTCGCCTGCGGCGATCCCGGCTATGCGCCGGCCGCCCCGTCCGTTCCTACTCCGCGTAGGAAACCGAGGCCAGGTTGGAGAGTGCGGAGAGGTTTCCCGCCTCGTCCCTGGCCTGCAGGGCGAAATAGAGGGTGGTTCCCTTCGCGGGATTGGCGAAGGGAAATCCTTGCAGTGAATATTCCTGCGGGCTTCCCGCTTCCCCGGGCATGGGCTTGCCGATCTTGAGGGGGATGGCTTCTTCCCAGTTGTCCTTGCCGATAGGACTGCTGGAGAAGCGTATCTCGTAGCACAGGGCCTGTCCCTGGAAGCCGTCGTCTCCGGGGGCGGTCCACGCCAGCCTGATCCCGCGCGGCTCCTGTTCCTCCATTATCTTCTCCACCGCGAGGTCCGTGACCCGCCCCGGCCTGGCGGCGTCGCCGTGCAGGCACCCTGTATTCCAGGCATCGTGCCCGTACTGCGGCCAGTCCGCAGCGTCCGCGGATGAGGAGGCGGTCTCCCAGATTAACAGCCATCCCTCGCGCGTCCCCGCCGCCACCTCGCGAGAACCGTCCACGTTCATATCCCCCACCGCGGGGGTCACCGTGCTGCACCCCCCGGTGAACTTCGGCCATCCGGCGGGTTCCACTCCTGCCGCGTTCACGGCGTGAAAATCGCGACCGGCGCTGCCCGCCAGTACCTCCTGGACTCCGTCGCCGTCTATATCCGCGGCGCCGGGCGTCACCGACAGCAGGGTGCCGTTCACCCGCGCGGGGAAGGGCGAGAGCATGCTCCCGTCCGAGGCGTTCCACGCCGCGATAGCGTCATCTGACCTGGTCTGGTCGGCGGGCAGGTACATGTCGCCCGCCCTCCCCAGGCCCATGACGGGAGCGACGAACGAGAGTCCGCCTTCGCCCAAGGTTGCGAAACTGCCGCCTCCCCAGGCACACATGAGCGGAAGGTCGTCCACGCTCGAAGAGGATCCGGCCTCGTTACTCCGCAGGCTGAGGGGAAGTCCCGATCCATCGTTCCCGAGGAAAGAGGTGCCATCCGGCTCGAGCAGGTAACCGGGACCCGCCGCGGAGAAGACGCCGATCTCCATGACGCCGTCGCCGTCGATATCGGCGATTGCCGCTGGTCCGCCCACACCCTGCAGGACTTCGGGGAGCATCCCCGGGGCGGCCACGGCCAGCTTCACCGGCCACCCTTCCAGGTAAGCCTGCCTGGAGACGGCATCGGGCGCGGGCTCGGCGCCGGCCTCCAGGCCATGCGCGGCTCCGTCGTGGTGCATGGCATAGACACGGGTATTGCAGGAGCCGAACGCTCCCCCGGCTACGCCCGTCATCGGCTCCAGCGCGGGAAAGTAAGCAGCGAGGCCGAAGGAAAGGGCGGAGACGTTGAAGGGCTCGCCCGCGTAGGCCTCGTTGGTGCCGCAGATGACCTCCGGGTCGCCGTCCCCGTCCAGGTCGGCGACGGAGGGATTGGTGATTATCCTCCCTCCCCCGGGAATATTTGCAGTATCGGGGAACTCACAGGTATGGGTGAGGGGGTCGAGCGAGGATACCTTCTCCGGATCCACCAGCTTATGCGGCCATCCTCTCACCTTCCCGCCGTCCGCGTGCCAGGCGTAGACGTGCTGGTCCTCGCAGGCGGCAATGATCTCCAGGCTCCCGTCTACGGAGGAGTCCAGGTTGCACAGGACGGGCCCCCGCGGGAATGCATTGTCCAGGCGGTTCCACCTGTCGAGCGAGTGCACCCGGTCGGGAACGAAGCGCGATGCGTGCCATTCGTCCGGGAGAGCCCCTTCCGTCCACCAGTCCGCGCGGTCCGGGATGGAGTACAGGGGGTTCGAACGCACGGGGAACCCGGGCAGTGTCTCCCCCGCCTGGTTCCAGGCGTATAACCTGCCCTCCATGTCCCCCGCCACCACCTCCAGGCTGCCGTCATGGTCCAGGTCGCCCACGGCGGGGGTGCCCGTGATCGAGGCGTAGAAGACCTTGCCGACCTGCCCCGACTTGAACCCCTGCGAGCCCTCGTGGAGGGGGAGAGGAGTAACGTGCACGGGCCATCCCGGGACCTCGCCCAGGTCGGATTCGAAGGCGTGCACCAGCCCGTCTCCTGTGGCCACGATGAGCTCGTCCTCGCCGTCGTCGTCCAGGTCCGCGAAACGCGGTGACGCCGTTATGCTCGATCCCAGGTCCACGGGCGACCCCGGGTAGGCATCGGGGTCGTGGAAGCAGTAGGCGACCTTGTGGTCCTCGCCCCAGTTGCCGAGGTTGTCGCGCACCCGCACCCTCACGCTGAAGGCATAACGGCCGGGGTCATCGCCGCCACCATTCACCTGCATGCCGTCCATGACCGCCCCGTAGACCGTGCCGAGGTCCAGGGAAGCCAGGACGCCCTCGTACGGCTCGTAGCGCGGGCCATCCTCGCTCACCGCCGTCCATTCGTCCTCGCCGGGGTCCCATCCTGGCGCCCACTCCACGGTGTACTGGTAACTGTCAGCGCGGACGGCGGCGACCTTTCCGGTCACCTCCAGGTTGACCTGCCCCGGGTTGATCAGCTCGAACCACGCGGGCGAGGATATCTCCGCTTCCGGCGGGATGCGCCCCTGGTCCACCGCCATCACCGCCTCGTGGGCGTTGATCCGCCCGTACCCGAAATAGGGATCCCAGCCCCGGTGGGAGCGGTAACGCTCCGACGGACCTATCACGGCGTCGAGGGATCCCAGGGTTACGACATACGAACCGGGCGAGAAATCTATGTCGTCCGCGGTCATGGCGATGATCTGCTTGACCTCACCGGAGGAGAGGGGCGTTTCCAGTCCCGGGTAGCGCCACATCTCCCCCCGCTGCACCTCGTTCTCGGCCGCGGAATAGACCAGGGCGGCGATCCCCGCCGACCTCGCCACGGCCCCGGACGAGTGCCCGTCGGAGGGCGCGCACACTGTATTGCGGGCGCCGTAGTTGGTCTGCCCCCCCAGGTAGAGATAGGAGGGCGGGAACTGCTCCTCGCCCGTTGTGCCCGACCCCACGTACTTCTGCACCGCGTTGACCTGGATGGTGCGTTCGCACGCGGCGGGATAATCGTTCTGCGCCGAGCCGCCCACACCGGCGGAGGCGATGACCGCCACGCCCCGGGAGTAAGCGTAATCTATGGCGGACTGGGCGAACGCGGTGTTGTTGACGCCTACGAGTGCCGCCTGCACCACCCAGGCCCCGGAGTCCACGGCGAACACCACGCCCTGGGCGAAGTCGTTCACGTCAACCACGAAGGAGTATCCCACCCTGACCGGCAGGAGCATGGCATTGGGGCATGTCCCCACCATACCGTTCCCGTTGTTCGCCTCGCCCGCCGACCATATGCCTCCGGCGGTGCCGTGGCCGCCGTCCGTCTCGTCCCAGGGATCGTTGTCGTCCTCCAGGAAGTCCCAGCCGCATATATCATCCGCGTAGCCGTTATCATCGCCGTCCTCACCGTCGGAGAAACGCCAGATGATGTCCTGGGGATCGATGATACCGTTAGCGTTGAGGTCCGCGACGCGCGCATCTCCCGCGTAATCGTCCACGTTGAAAACGCCGTCTCCGTTGAAGTCCCAGCAGTCCGCGCCGTGTGGTGGGGGCAGCTCTCCGGGGTTGAGACGGCATTTGCGCGCCAGCTCGCCCATGGCCGCGGCGTCGTGCCACCTCATGCCGGAATCCAGGTGGGCGATGACCACGTCCGGCCTTCCCGTGGTGACGCTCCATGCCCCGTCCACGCTGGCCCCCATGGCCCCGTCCAGCTCGCTGCGGTCCAGGCCCGGGTGAAAGAGATCGATGAGTACCTGGTAGGCAGTGCCACTCTCGTCGCCGGTGTATTTCCAGTAATCGCCGCTCGCGGGGTCGCAATCGTCGGGCAGGCCGCAGCTGTACGCGTATTGCTCGTATTTAGCGGCGTCCTGCGCGGGTGAATGCTGGGGCCATGGGGCGTCCGCGGCTGCGAACGTCCCAGAAAGGACGATACCAGCCAGTAACGCCACCGCGATACTCGTAAGCGCGCCTCTTGCCTGACTGCGGCGCGTTCTCATGCTTCCCCCTTTTGCTCCCCCCGAGTTCGAGCTTTTATTATATATATAATGGCGTCTTGTATTCAATATCCGCCGGTCGCCTCTTCCCATCTTCTTCTATTTATTCCCACTCCTGCCCATGATTCACAAAGCAATATCACCTTCCGGCGCTTATCCGACACATGGAGATGATTATAACCCCCCGCATGGGGTGAATGCGCAATACTGGATATATGAGGTGCGCGGGGCGGTCTTTGGCCGCCGTGCGTGCCCGCGTCTCACAGCGGTTCGAGCTGGAGGCGCAGCGTCTTCCCATCCGCCGTCCTGTCCGAGACGCTGAGATCGAGGCCGCTCGACGCCTCTGCCAGCCCCCATATCCTTCCCGACAGCATTATGTTGTTATGGGGGTTCTCCACGGCTACTACCCATTCATCATCCTGCATGGACATCTCCATGACCCTGCCCCATCCGCGGCAGGCGAAGCTCCCCAACTGCAACTCCGGGTCGATACTCCCCCGGCCGCCGTTGCTCTCCGGCTTGCCCGCGACATCCTCGTAGAGGGCACGCGAATACTCCCGCGACATCGCTATCATCCTCTGCTCTATATTCTCCTCGAGTTCCTCCGCCAGCGTCTCGAGCACCGCGGTGATACCCTGGGTATTGTTGAAGCAGTAACGCCGCCCCGAGAACCTCTCCTCGATACGGCAGCTCTCGCCGTCCCACTTGAAGAGCCCCGACACCTCCTTGGGGGCACCGCAGGAGGCGCAGCGCTCGCACTCCAGCTCCCCGACTTCATGGCGCATGCCGTAATGTCCCCCCTCGTCCGCGAGCCTGCTCAACTTCGACGGGCCCTCGGCGGGGGCCACGAACATCTTCCCTTCCCTCTCGTCGCCTTCCCACACGGCCTCGTTCTCCCGTCCCGTGACCACGTCCGCCACTCCCGCGACGTCGCCGCGCAGCAGCGGGATGGAGTAGGGGTCCTTGACGCTGACCACCATCCTCCCGGGCTCGATGCTCTCGAACCCGACTTCGGCCAAGCCCCAAATGCGGGTCGGGGTCAGCATCATGCGGTAAAGCTCTTCCTCCGGGGGCAGCTTCCCGCCCGAGGCCTCCTTTATCTTCTCGACCAGGGCGCCCATGTATTCCCTGGTATCGTGGTATTTGCCGCTGGCCACGATGTCGCCGATGTCGAACTGCATGAATTCGGAGAGAGAATGGAAGAGGTAGTTGAGCTCGTCGACGTCGAAGAAAGTGCCCATGATGTGGGGAGGATACCTTCCGCTGATGGTGCCGTCGTCATGCCACAGGTTGCCCCGGGTTATGCCCAGGGGAACGCCGCAGATCTCGCAGTACAATGCCCTTCACCCCCTTGACCGTCAATCGAGCCGGAGCGGACCGGCCAGCCTGCCCGTCCCCCGCTCCCCGCGCTGCCGTCGAAACCCTTTATCCATTATCACACCTTCTCCAAGTATTTGCGCAAGCGTGGGGGGCGAGAAGAAGAAAGGGCCGCATGACCTCGGGCGCGGGAGCTTGCCAGCCGCTTTACAACGGTCAGGAGGAGCCGCGGTAGTAGTGGATGTTCTTGCGTATCATGGCGCGGAAGTGCTCCTCCGAGCGTTTGCGCGCCTCGTCCGCCTGGATGCGCTCGGTGATCTCGGATATGATCCCGATCAGGCCCACCACCTGGCCGTTCTCCTCGAAGGGGCGGCTCGAGGTCCGCACGTGGAAGAGGGAGCCGTCCTTGTCGATCACCCTGAACTCGTAAGGCTCGAGATTGCCGGCCAGCGTCTTCTGAAAGCTCTGCAGCAGCCCGGGCAGGTCCTCGGGGTGTATGAACCGCATGAAGGGATTGCCCTCGAGGTCCTGCGCCGAGTACTGGCTGACGCGCTCGATGGCCGGACTTATATAGAGCAGCATCCCTTGGAGATCGACGGCAAAGACCACGTCGTTGAGGTTCTCCACCAGGAAGCGGTACCTCTCCTCCGACTCCTGCAGCTCCTTTTCGATCCTGCGGTACTCACTGACGTCATGCAGGTTCACCACCACAGCTCCCACGGCCGGGTCGTTGAGTAGATTGACGGCGGTACCCCCGGCGACGATCCACGAGCCGTCCTTGCAGCGCATGCGGTACTCCAGCCGCTCCACGCGGCCGGGTTCCTGGATTCCCGTCGTGAAGGTGTCGGTGATGGCAGGAATGTCATCGGGGTGAACGAAATCGAAGGCGTTCATGCCCACGACCTCGCCGGGCTCGTACCCGGTCATGCGCTTCGCGGAAGGGCTGACGTATTGGATGCTGAAGTCCGCGTCGATGATGAGGACGAGGTCGTGCAAGTTCTCGATGAGGCGGCGGAAGTAGTCGCTTTCCGGTGCCGGTATCTGCTGTTCCTTCTGGGTGACATCGGCTGCTTCGAGTTCAGCCACGCGCCGGCGCAATTCGTCCAGCTCTCTCTTGATCTGCTCGTCGGCTCGCTCCGCGTCCATGGTCCCCATTTCGATAAGGATTCCCACCCGATATATTCTTTATCGGAAATGCTCCGGTTTGCTTGAAGCCTTGTCGTGCAGCCTTCCTTACTAACGTGGACGCGGGCCGGAACCCTCGCTTTCCCCGCCCGGGGAAGGCGGGTGGGAAAAGGACGGGGGCCGGAACCCCCGCCCTCGCATGTGCCCGTTGCGCCCTGCGGTTATGGACAGAAGCCGATGGAGCCCGTGACCAGGTAGCGGATGGCCACCGGGTCCGGCCTCCAGTACACCGCGCGCTCGCAGATGATGGGCCCTCCGGCGGTGGACTCGACCCGGGTGGACACGTCGAAGCTGGCGGGGACCCAGTCGTTGGCCAGGTAGGTCCTGCGCGTACTCGCGGGGATGGTCTCCACTGGCCCCTGCACCTCGCCCGCTACCGTCTGGAACTTCATGTCGATATCTACGGGGACGGAGTGGGGGTTCTGCACCAGCACCCAGGTCTCGAAGCCCCCCGCCGTGGCTCCCTCCGCCAGGTACCAGGTGGTGTAGGACTGGAAGGACCACACCTCGCAGCCGTCCGTCCCGTTGGAGGTCCCGGCATAGAGCCGGTCGTTCCGGGTGGCCATGCATCTGACGACGCCGTTGTTCGCGTTCCCGAAACCGGGGTCGGGGTTGGCCGCGCCTCCACCACCCACATCCTGTCTCCACGCGAGGCCGTCAAAGGAATGCACCTCGCAGCCGTTCAGGTTCTCGGTTCCCGCGAAGAGCCTTGAATCGTATACGTGCAGGCTTTCGGCGGTCCTGTTCGCGGGATTCCCGAAACCTGGCCCGGTGGGAGTGCCCGCCGCGCCCTGCCCTACCTTCTGGGTCCAGATGCCCGCGGTGTTGTATTCCCACACCTCGCAGCCGTTACTGTTATACGTCCCCACGTAGAGCGCGTGTTTATAGACCTTCATGCTGTTGGCTTCCCGGTTCGCATTGCTGCCGAAGCCCGCCGCCATGGGCGCCGTGCCGCCCGACGTCGCCCAGCAAAACGTATTAACAGCCCTTGCCCTTTTACTTGCTTCCCTTCATGTTATCCCCCATCCCGGCCCGCGCCGAAACCACCCCGGCGCGCCGGTTCAAGCCGGGCGGATCACTGCCGTGGGAGGGCAGGCGCCGCGACCGGAGTTACCTGCCCACCGGCAGCCTGTTGCGGGAGGCGTGGGCATCACGGCTCCAGGCTGGGGAACTTCAGTTTCGCCACGAAATCAGCGTCATAGGTATAGATAGCCTCCGCCCCCGAGGCCCTCGCGTATGCGACCTGGTACGCATCGGTGAAAGATACCGCGTGCTCGCCGTATATCGTTACCGCCTGGAGCAGGAGGTCACGGTTGACAAAGTCCAGGCGTCTCGCGGAAAGCAATCGGGCGAGCAGGCTGAATATCTCCTGTCTCGACAATCTATATACATTCTCCAACACGTAAACGGTCTCCCAGACCACGGCTTCACAGACAAGGAGTCTCTCGTCTGACTCGAGGATGAGCCTCCTGGATCTCTCCGACTTGCGGGCATCGTCACGCGTCAGAAACCTTATGATGACGCTCGTCTCCAGGAGCTTCATCTACATCGCCTTCGGCTTGCCGCCGGTCCGAGCGGAGGATGCTGCGCTTCTTGTTCCGGAAGCTCTGGCTTTGCCGGCAGCCCCTTTCGGCTTCTTCCCGCCAGCCGCCGCCTTGCCCTTGTGCGCCGCCTGCTGCCCCCTGCTGTCCATCGGCTCCGCCGGCGCGTTCCCGCTCTCGGCGAGGAAGCGATCGGCGACGGCCTTGCCCGCCTCCCGCTTCAACGCGGCAAAATCTATCGGCGGGCCCGTGTGCTTTACCGCCCCGTACAGGCTTTCGAGATCGGACTCGAACTTATAGACCAGGATGCGGTCGCCATCGTCTACGAAGATCAACCTCGTCCCTTCATCTATGCCCATCCTCTCCCTCACCACCTTGGGGATGGTCACCTGTCCCTTCGAAGTCACGGTAGAGTAAGCCATTATGAATATCTCCTTGAAAATATAATATTGCTTTACTAATTCCATAATAGGCTTACTTGAGATGAACGGCAATCCCGGGAGCCAATGCAGCATATGCTCATCAGGAGAGAACGCGCGGCATTTTCAAACGCCGGGAGTCATGGAGGCCGGGCGGAGGGGGTCGCCCTCCGCCCTGCCGCCCTTGCGCGATCCGCCTAGGGGTTGAAGGTGTAGCCGGAGAGGGTATCCCCGGAGGGGCACGACCCCCGGTACATGGAGTACATGGGCCTCTCCACGATCACCGGCCGGTCGCTCATCACCTCGCAGGAGACGTCGTGCTCCGGCCCCACCACGTCGTTGACCTTCACCGTCACCCGCGTGCCCGGCGGCACGCTGACGGTGTGCTCGCGCTGGGAGGTGTCCTCCAGCATGAAGCGCAATACCACCTCCGCCGCCACTTCACCGGGGTTCATGAGGCATATCCACTCCTCGAAACCCGACCGTGTGCACCCCTCGGCCAGGTACCAGGAGGAGCCGGGCCTGCACACTCCCATGGCGTTGGAGCCCTCGTCTATGGCCGAATTGTAAAGGAAGTACATGGGCCTCTCCACCACGATGGGCAGTTCCGAGGTGATGCAGGCGGACACGTCGTGCTGCCGCGCCACGTCGTTGTTGACGTTGACGGTGAAGCGGGAGCGCGGCGCAAGCCTGTATTCCCGCTCGATGCGGCCGCCGTCCTCCATGATGTAGGCGATCCTGGCCACCGTCGCTTTCTCGTTGGGGTTCTGCAGGCATATCCACTGGTTGAATCCCGTGCGGGTACAGCCCTCCGCGAAATACCATTCCGTCTCCGGGCGCGCGGCGCCCATGACATTGTGCCCGCCGTCCCACATCCCCTGGTAGAGGAAATAGACCGGGCGCTCGGCCACGATGGGCACGCCGGACGTCACGCGCATGGAGACATCGTGGCCGCTCCCGACCTCGCGGTTGACCATCACCGTTTCCCGGCTCCACGGCGCCACCCGGTAGTCACGCTGCAGGGAGGCGCCGTTTTCCATCATGTAGTCCACCCGCACCAGGGCTTCACGGCTATCGGGGTTCTGCAGGCACAGCCAGGTCTCGAATCCAGGGCGGGTGCAGCCTTCGGCGAAATACCAGCCCTCGCGGGCGAAATGGGCGCCCTGGGCGGTGTGGCATCCCTGCCAGCGATGTTCCCCTGTGCCCCGGTAGTCGAAATACATGGGGCGCTCGGAGACGATGGGCTTGGAGGAGGTCACCTGTATTGATACGTCCTTGCCCGCGCCTACGTCCCCGTTCACATAGATGGTGCTGCGGGAATGGGGGGCCAGGGAGTAAGTGCGCGCGGAGGCCGCCCCCTGCCCCGCGCCGAGATAATAGTTGACGGTCACCGCGGCCGCCTCATCCCCGGGGTTCTGCAGGCAGAGCCAGGTGTCGAAGCCCTCGCGCGTACAGCCCTCGGCAAAGTGGTTGGTCTCCGAGATGTTGTTGCCGACGTAGACGGTCACCTCGCCGGAGGCGGTGACCTCCGCCTGGTTGTCCGCCGCGTCCCAGGCCCTTACCCGGATGGCGTGATAGCCGTTCTTCGCGGTCGAGGTGTCCCAGGACGCCATCCAGGGAGCCGAGGTGCGCGAGTCCACCTCGACGCCATCGACATAGAAGACCGCCTTGCCGACTTTGAGGTTGTCCCTGATATCGGCGTTGATGGTGACCATGCCGCGCACCCAGTTCAATCCCGTCGGCTCGACCACCACCACGCTGGGAGGGGTGACGTCCTTGTAAAAGAGCACGGGGGCGGCGCGGCAAGTCCTTCCCGCTGCATCCCTTACCTCGGCCACCAGGGAGTGCTGCCCGTCCTTGAGCCCCGAGATATCCAGGACCGCCTTGCCCCCCGGGCCAGCCGCGAGGGGCGCTCCATCCGCGAGCCAGGTAACCGCGGCCACCCCCGAGACCGCGTCCCGGCAGTTGGCCTCGGCCTCCATGTTCACGCGGAAATATCCACCGCCCGCCGGTGCCGTGATGCCTCCCTGGGGGTCGGAGAAATCGGCCCTGTAGGTGAAGGTCTGCACCTGGGACTTATTGCCGGCCTTGTCCTCCGCGTAATAGCTTATGGTATGCTCCCCCTCCAGGAGGGCGAAGGGGCGTGAGTAGACGGTCCAGTCCGCCGCGGCGTCGTGCCTGTAATAGGTGGACTTGAGGCCCGAGACGGCATCCTCGGCCAACACGCTCGGCCCCGTTTCAGGCTGTGATACGAACCAGCCGTTGTCCCCATCGGGCTCGGATATCTGCAGCCTCACTTTGGCGGGCGGAGTACGATCCACGATCACGCCCGTCTTGATGTTCTCCGAGACCCTCTCGGCGGTATCGGCGACCACCACGCGGAAATCGTATGACCCCTCTTTCATGCTCGATGCCGGGAAGGTCCTGCTCCAGGGGGCGTCCGCGTCCCGAGTCCCCCCGGGCCAGTCCTTCCAGGTGGAGGTCCCCGATTCGCGGTAGAAATAGTCGGCGTGGAGGATGCCGGCGTCGTAGTGCTCGGAGCGCGGAGATAGCAGCCAGTCGGCGCTGTGGTTGAAATCGTCCGAGGCGGTGGCCTTCACGTTGAAGTCGGCGTTATGGTAGGTGCCCGGATCGTTTATGAGTATGGTGGGATTCCGCGTGTCCTCCCGCTTGGTGAGGATC
>JAQVFR010000046.1 GCA_028697145.1 Actinomycetota bacterium
ATCTCGGGGAGATGGCATTGGCCTTCAAGAGGACTGGGCGAGGAGATGATCCCCACGATGCGCCAGGCGGGAGAGGAAAGGCTTGAGCGGATGCTGGTTGAGAAGATAGACATCGAGCACGTGGAGCCCTGCTTCGCCGACGAGACGAAGATAAGGCTCATCGCCCGCGTCCCCGTGGACGTGAGCGAGCTCATGCCGTACCTCAACGCCATGCTGGCCAGCGCCACCTACGTGCGCGACCGCCCCGCCCTTACCCTCACCAAGGGCATCCGGCTGATAACGGTGTACCCGCGCAGGGTGACCATCGCCAAGGCGGACGACGTCGCCGACGCGGAGGAGACCCTGGCCTGGCTGTGCGAGAAGATAAACCACGCGCACGATCACAAGGGCGAGATCCAGCCGGTGTTCGAGGGCAAGATAAGGATAAAGCCCCTGGACATCTACGGGTTGCTGCCCCAGACCAACTGCCGCGAGTGCGGCGAGAAGAGCTGCCTGGCCTTTGCCCTGCTCCTTCTGCAGGAAAAGCACCCCCTCCGTGATTGCATGCCGCTCTACCGCGAGAAGAAGTGGGCGGATAAGCTGAGGCGGCTGAAAGATGTCCTGGAAGCCCTGGGGCTTGAGACGTGAGAACGCGGCTTTGGAGTAGGATGTCTTTCCCGCGGGAATGATATATATTATGGCAATAACAAATGTTAATTTGTAAATTGAAAGAAGCAAGGGAATAATAACGGCAAACGGGCAAGGAGAGCTGACATGGAAGAGAAAGAGAAGCCGGGTCTGATCATGTGCGTGTGCACCGGCAAATGCGCCGGTTTCGACAAGATGGATATCTGGGACTTCATCAACCAGGTGCGCATAGAATTGCCGGTGGAGTACGGTTTCATCCACCCCCAGCTCTGCGAGGAGGACGGGGACCGTTTCCTCGCCGACTACCTCAAGGCAAAGAGGAAGGTCATCGTAGCGGGCTGCGCCCCCACCATGCAATACAAGATGTTCCGCGACGCCTTCGCGGAAGCGGGGCTGGACGTCAAGGAGGACCTCGTGCCCCTGGACATCCGGGACATGACCACCCAGGAGGCGGTGGACAAGGTGCGCGCGGCCCTGGCGGAGATGGGGGTGGCCGGGGATGAGTGAGAACACCTTCATGGGGGTGCCGCGGGAGAAGATCGACTGGTGCCCCACCATCGACTACGGCAAGTGCGACTTCTGCATGGAATGCGATAATTTCTGCCCCCACCGTGTTTTCGAGCGCCGCGAGGGCGAGGAGAAAAAGCTCGTGGTGGCCCACCCCGAGAACTGCGTCGTCTTCTGCCGCGCCTGCGCCAAGACCTGCGGGCCGGACGCCCTCTCCTTCCCGGACAAGAAGGAGACCACCGCGGCCATCAAACGTATGCGCGAGGAGGCGGGCGGAGATGAAGGGTAAAAGTAGAGGAAAGGTCATACTTCCCTGCAACGGGCTGGACAAGGAGGCCGGAACCCTGGCGAGAGAGATGGCCCTCAAGCTGGCGGAGGAGGGGGCCGAGCTGGTATGCCCGGTGCTTTTCCAGCGCAATCCCGCACGCTATAAGAAAGAGTTGGGCACGGGGGAACTGCTGGTCATCGACGGCTGCAAGACCGGCTGCGCCTCCAAGCTGGCCAAAGACAAAGGCCTGAAGATCGCCGGGCGGCTGAACGTCACAGAGATGCTCAAGGAGATGGGCATCAGGGGAGGGAAGAAACCCGTTCCCGATCCCGAACATCTCAGCCGCCTGCTCGCCGCGCTGGGGGGTCCGGGGGAGGAAGAGGCGGAAGGCGCAGAAGAGGTGCCCTCAGGGCTCTTCACGGCGCACGTGGAGATGAACGAGTTCATGGAGGGCAAATTTTTCTTCAAGGTGCCCAAGGCGGGGTACTTCTTCAACGAGAACGACTGCTGGGCGCGGGTGGAAGGCACGCGGGCCCGCCTGGGCGTATCCGACTACGTGCAGCAGAGCGCCTCGGACATGGTCTTCTTCGAGCCGCCCGAGATCGGCAAGGAATTGGAGCAGTTCGACGACGCCGGCTCGCTGGAATCCACCAAGACCGCCCTGGACATCATCTCCCCCGTGAGCGGTAAAGTGGTTGCGGTCAACGGGGAACTGGTGGACGCCCCCGAACTCATCAACCAGGACCCATACATCTCCGCATGGGCGGTGGAGGTGGAAATGGCCGATTTCGAGGGCGACCGCGAACTGCTCATGGACTGCGAAGCCTATCTCGCCTATCTCAAGGAAAAGGTGAGGAAGGAGAACCAGGAGAGGTTCGGATAAACGTGCAAATGGAGGTTGAACCGGAATGAGCGATAAGAAAGTGTACGTCATACCCTGCAGCGGCATCGGCAAGGCGTCGGCCTCCGTCGGCAGGGATGCCACCTACCGCGTGGTCGAGGACCTGCTGCCGGACAGGGCGGATACGCTCTGCCTCGCCCTGCTCACCCTGGAGGACGAGGAGGCGCGGGAGAAAGTGCGCGATAACTACGTGGTGGCCATAGACGGCTGCGCCAAAGACTGCGCGCGCAAGAACGTGGAGGCGGCCGGCAGAGCGCCGGATATCGCCCACCGCGTGCAGGATTACCTGAAGAAGCACAAGGACCTCAAGCCCGAGGCGGTGCTGGATGTCGGCGAGGGAGGCCGTAAACTGGTGGAGATCATGTCCGAGGAACTGGCCGGGGAGATAGTGGGCCTGCTCGAGGAGGATGATTGACATGGCGCTGGAGACCAGGCCCAAGTTCGTGGGGGTACTCTCCTGCTCCGGCGAGGAGGAGCCCGAAGGCACCATCGCCCGCAACGCGGTGCGTCTGGTGATGGAGAAATACCGGCCCGGCATCACCGTCTCCCTGTGCCTTCCCCTTTACCTGGCGGGGGATTCAGGGGAGCAGGAATTCGCGAAGCGGGTCCCGGTCATCGCCGTGGACGGTTGCGAGAAAGCCTGCGCCAGGCTATCCACGGAGAAGTATTCGGGCGAGGTCAGCGACGCCATCGACATCCGCGCCCTGCTGCGCCAGTGGGGGGTGGAGGACGAGCTGTCCCGCTCCCACCCCCGTGAATTGGAGTGGGAGCTGGCGGAAAGGGTGGCGCGGGAGATCGTGAGGATCATCGACCGTTACATCGAGGAGGGTAAGGTCGCCGCCACCAATACTCGATAAGCCGCTCGTCGCGGGGCCTGGAACGAAAAAATGCACACTTTGGGGCCACCTTGAATGACAATGCTCAAGTGCATGCCTCCCCTTGCGCTTACAATCAAATGGGGCCCCATCAGGGTCTTGACCACCTTGCAACTATGGAGTCCCTGGGCGCAACGGGTGGAGGAGAGCGAGCGCGGGGATTTGCCGTCCACGATGTAGTGGTAACGGTATTTTAACTTGAACCGCCGGGATATTCGGATATAATAGTAAAAATCTTGGCAGGAAAACGAGACCGAAAAGGCCATAAGGGTAAGTAATCAAACGGGAGCCTGCATGCTGGAGATAAGGTTTCACGGGAGAGGCGGGCAGGGAGCGGTCACCTCGGCCGAGCTGATCGCCGTAGCGGCTATCGGCAAGGGTAAATACGCTCAGGCCTTCCCAAGTTTCGGGCCCGAGCGCAGGGGCGCCCCGGTGGTGGCTTTCTGCAGGGTTGACGACAAGAGGATCCTAGCCCGCGCCAAGGTATACGAGCCCGACGTGGTGGTAGTCCTCGACTCGGGACTCTTGACCTTGATCGATCCGGTCGAGGGCCTGAAGCCGAACGGGATACTCATCATCAATTCGAAAAAATCCTACGAGGAGATAATGGATTCGTGCCACTTCTCCTGCCGTGTCGGTATCGTCAACGCCGACGAGATCGCCCGGGAAGAGCTCGGACGGGTCATCGTGAACACCACCATGATGGGCGCGGTCATCAAGGCGACCGGCCTGTTCGGGATCGACGATATCCGCGGGCCCATGCTGGACCGCTTCGGGCCCAAGCTGGGAGAGAAGAACATGAGGGCCCTGAAAAGAGCCTATGATGAACTGGTTATAAAGGAGTAGGCTGACGTGGCCAGACCGATCGACGAGATAAAGTGGCAGGACCTGGAAATCGGGGCGACAGTCAGCGAGCACGGCAGCTCCCGGGAGTACAAGACCGGCACCTGGCGTTCGCTCCGGCCGGTGGTCGACAAGGAACAGTGCATAAGCTGCGGCGTCTGCTGGCTGTATTGTCCGGACGCTGCCATCAAGCGGTCGGATGACGGGCATTTCCAGGCCGATGAGGAGTACTGCAAGGGGTGCGGCATCTGCGCCAGGGAATGCCCGGTGGGCTGCATATCCATGGTGATCGAGGAAGATTGACATGGCCAAGGAACGCAAGGGGATAGAGGTATCGCTGGCACTGGCGGAGGCGGTAGGACAGGCGGATTGCGATGTCATAAGCGCCTACCCCATCACTCCGCAGACCCATATCGTAGAGCACCTCTCCGAACTGGTGGCTGACGGGCACCTGGACGCGGAGTTCGTGCCGGTGGAGAGCGAGCATTCGGCCATGAGCGTATGCTGCGGCGCTGCCGCCGTGGGCGCCCGCACTTTCACCTCCACCAGTTCGCAGGGGCTGGCCCTGATGGCGGAGATATTCTTCATCGCCTCGTCCATGCGGCTGCCCGTGGTCATGGCCCTCGCCAACCGCTCCCTCTCCGGGCCGCTGTCCATCTGGAACGATCATACCGACACCATGATGGTCCGCGACGGCGGCTGGATACATGTATTCGTCGAGAACGGACAGGACGCCTACGACCACGTGTTCTGGGCCTTCCGCGTGGCCGAGGACTCCGCGGTGCGGCTGCCGGTGGCCTTGAACATCGACGGCTTCATAATGACCCACATGATCGAGCCCATCGACTTCGAGGACGATGAGCTGATCAAGCGTTACCTGCCCGAATACAGGATGGAGAAGCCCCTGCACCCGGACGACCCGGTTTCCATGGGCTGTTTCGCCATGCCCGAGATATACACGGAAGCGCAGATAGCCCGCGAAAGGGCCCTGGTGGAGTCCTATGCCACCTGCGTCAATGCGTGGGAGGAATGGGCTGCCCTCACCGGGCGGCGATACCATCCGGTTGAGACCTACCGGGCCGACGATGCCGAATATTGCATAGTGACCATGGGTTCGCTGGGCGAGACGGCCATGGCGGCCGTGGACGAATTGAGGGAGCAGGGAGAGAAGGTCGGGGTCATCAAGATCCGGCTGTGGCGCCCGTTCCCGTTCGATGATATCTACAGGGCGGTTGCCGGCAAGGACACCCTTATCGTGCTGGATCGCGCCATAAGCTTCGGCGGCCCCGGCGGCCCGGTGGCCCTGGAGCTGAGGAGCGCCATGTGCCGCAGGCCGCAGGCGCCGGCGATCGTGAATTACGTAGCGGGACTGGCGAGCAGGGACGTGACCGTGGATGACTTCAAGTCGATCATCCTCGGGGGAAAGGCCAAGGCCGCCGAGGGCGACTTGGCCGGGTTCACGCTTTACGGCCTGCGCGAGTGAGGAGCAAGGCATGGACAAGTTCTCGGTTTACTCGGCGAGGCTGGTTGAAAAGGCCGAATATTTCGCCTGTGGCCACCGCGCCTGCCAGGGCTGCGCCGAGGCGCTGGCCGTCCGCCTGGTCATGAAAGCCCTGGGGCGCAACACCATAGTGGCCATGGCCACGGGCTGCATGGAGATCGTCTCCTCGCCGCTGCCCACGACGGCATGGGAGGTGCCCTGGATACACGTGGCCTTCGAGAATGCATCGGCCGTCATCAGCGGCTGCGAGTCCGGCATGAAGGCCATGATGCGCAAGGGCAAGCTGCCCCCCAAGAAGATCAACTTCGTGGCCATGGGCGGTGACGGCGCCACGGCCGATATCGGCATGGGCCAGCTCTCCGGAGCACTGGAGCGCGGGCACGACTTCGTCTACGTGTGCTATGACAACGAGGCCTACATGAATACCGGCATCCAGCGCTCCAGCTCCACTCCCTGGGGCGCCAGCACCACCACCAGCCCGGCCGGCAAGATATCCAAGGGGCAGTACACACAGAAAAAGGATCTGCCCAAGATCGCCATCGCCCACAATATCCCCTACGTGGCCACGGCCTGCCCCAGCTTTCCCTTCGACCTCATGGAGAAGGTCGAAAAGGCCGCCGCCATCCAGGGCCCGGCATATCTGCACATACTGTCGGTATGCCCCACGGGCTGGCGCATCCCGACGGAAGAGGCCATCAAATATGGACGCCTGGCCGTGAACAGCTGCGTGTTCCCGCTCTACGAATACGAGTACGGAAGATACCGTCTCACCTACAGGCCCACCCCCATCCTGCCCGTGCGGGAATATATCGAGGGACAGGGCCGCTTCCGGCACCTGACGCCGGAGGACATCGATGCCATCCAAAAGCGCACCATGGCGGAATACGACAAACTGGTGAAGCTCAGCGAAGAGGGTTGATCGCATGACGGACGAGACTCAGTTCGACCGCATCATAGACCGTTACGAAAAGACGGAGGAATCGCTGCTGGCCATCCTGCAGGACTTCCAGCGCGAGTTCCACTATGTCCCCGAGGAGGGCATACGCCGCCTTAGCGAGATGATGGAGGTCCCGGAGAGCAAGATCTACGCCATGGGCACCTTCTACAAGGCCCTTTCCCTAACCCCGCGCGGCAGGCACACCGTAAGGGTCTGCACGGGGACGGCCTGCCATCTCAAGGGAGCGCCGCAGATCCTGGAGACATTGGAGCGGGAGCTGAAAGTGAAGCGCAACGGCACCACGACGGATGGAGAGTTCACGCTGGAATGCGTCAACTGCGTGGGCGCCTGCGCCATGGCGCCGGTGACCCTGATCGACGAGGAATATCATGGGCAGACCCGCTCCTCCAAGATCATGGATATCGTCAAGAAGCAAGTGGGGAGTTAGGGACATGGGAGCCATCAACTCCATCGAGCAGCTGGAAGCTTACCGCCAAGAGATCGCGGCCGGGGTAAAGGCCGATCTTCCCACCGTACTGGTATGCTTTGGCACCGGATGCCAGGCCAATGGCGCCAGGCCCGTGGCCGAGGCCTTTTCCGATATCATCGAGGAACAAGGGCTAGAGCTGAACGTGAACATCGGGATCAAGACCACGGGCTGTCACGGCTACTGCGAGAACGGGCCGCTGGTGGCGCTCCAGCCTCAGGGCATCCTCTACCTCAAGGTCAGGCCCGAAGACGTGGCCGAGATCGTGGAAGAATCCATCAAGGGTGGCCGCATCGTGGAGCGGCTCATCTACAGGGACAAGACCACGTCGGAGATGATAGCCGAGTACAGCGAGATCCCCTTCTACAAGCACCAGCACCGCATCGCGTTGAGGCACATAGGCAACATAGACCCGGCCAGCATCGACGACTATATCCTGGCGGGCGGCTATGCCGCACTGGCCAAGGCGCTGAGGATGAAACCTGACGACATCATCACCGAGATCGAGGATTCGGGCCTGCGCGGCCGCGGGGGCGGCGGTTTCCCCGCCGGGACCAAGTGGCGCTCCTGCGTGGCCGTCCAGAGCGATGCCCGTTACGTGCTGTGCAACGGCGACGAAGGCGACCCGGGCGCTTTCATGGACCGTTCCATCATGGAAGGCGACCCGCACTCGGTCATCGAGGGCATGATCATCGGCGCCATCGCCGTGGACGCGCACAGAGGCTATATCTACGTGCGCGACGAGTATCCCCTGGCGGTCAGGAACCTGAATTCCGCCCTGGAGGCGGCGCGCGAGAAGGGGCTGCTGGGTGAAAACATCCTGGGGAGCGGCTTCGCCTTCGATATCAGGATCAGCCGCGGCGGCGGAGCCTTCGTGTGCGGCGAGTCCTCGGCCCTTATGCGCTCCGTGGGAGGCGAAGTGGGCGAACCCCGCGCCAAGTACATCCGCTCGGTGGAAAGAGGCCTGTACGACAAGCCCACGGTCCTCAACAACGTAGAGACCTGGACCAACGTACCCGAGATCATCGTCAAGGGCGCGGAATGGTACGCCGGCATGGGCACCGAAGGCTCCAAGGGCACCAAGGTCTTCTCCCTGGTGGGCAAGGTCAACAACACCGGCCTGGTGGAAGTGCCCATGGGCATCTCCATACGCGAGCTGGTCGAGGACATCGGCGGCGGTATCCTGAACGGCAAG
Organism: Actinomycetota bacterium; assembly: GCA_028697145.1. Classification (GTDB taxonomy): domain Bacteria; phylum Actinomycetota; class Geothermincolia; order Geothermincolales; family RBG-13-55-18; genus SURF-21. The sequence continues at coordinate 8,142 of JAQVFR010000046.1, forward strand.
AGGTTCAAAGCGGTCCAGACCGGCGGCCCCTCCGGCGGCTGCATCCCCGAGCGCATGGCGGACCTGCCGATAGATTTCGACAGCCTGACCGAGGCCGGGTCCATGATGGGCTCGGGCGGCATCATCGTCATGGACGAGGAGACCTGCATGGTGGACGTGGCCAAGTACTTCATCAACTTCCTGGTGGAGGAGTCCTGCGGCAAGTGCACCCCCTGCCGGGACGGCCTGCCGCGCATGCTGGACCTGCTCACCGACATCACCGAGGGCCGCGGCGGGGAGGAGCACGTGGCCATGCTGGAGGAGCTGTGCGACCTGCTGACCTGGGGAGCGTTATGCGGCCTGGGGACCTCGGCCGCCAACCCGGTGCTCTCCACCATAAAATATTTCCGCGATGAGTACGACGCCCACATCAGGGACAAAAAGTGCCCTGCCGGGGTGTGCAAGGCGCTCATCACCTATTCCATAGACGCGGAGGCGTGCACCGGGTGCCGCCTGTGTGCCAAGAACTGCCCGCAGGAATGCATCACGGGCAAGCGCAAGGAAGCCCATGTGATCGACACGGAAAAGTGTATCAAGTGCGGCGTCTGCAGGGATGTATGCACCTTCGACGCGGTAAGGATCTCATAGCATGGAAAAGGTAAGCGTTATCATCGACGGGCGGGCCTTCGAGGCCGTAAAAGACCAGTGCGTGCTGGAAGTGGCGCACGAGAACGGCGTCTATATACCTTCGCTGTGCTACAACAGCGAGGTGGCGAGCAGCGGCGGCTCCTGCCGCGTCTGCCTGGTGGAGGCCCACCAGGGCGGCAGGATGAGACTGGTCACCGCCTGCAACTACCCGGTGCGCAAGGGCCTGGAGGTAAAGACGGACACCCCCCTGGTGCACAGGATCCGCAGGGGCGTGCTGGAGCTGCTGATGGCGCGCGTGCCGGATTCGGAAGTCATACGGGAGATGGCCGCGGCCGAAGGGCTGAGCGAGGTCCGCTTCCGCCTGGATGAGGGCGAGGACGACCGCTTTAACTGTATCGCCTGCGCATTGTGCACCAACGTCTGCGCCGATGTGGTGGGCGTTTACGCCATAGCCATGGTCAACCGCGGAGCGGAGAAGAAGCCCGCCACCCCCTATTACAAGGCGTCGGACGTGTGCATCGGCTGCGGGGCCTGCGCCTATGCCTGCCCCACCGGAGCCATCGCCATGGAGGAGGAGGACGGCGTGCGCCGCATATGGGGCAGGGATTTCAACATGGTAAAATGCGGCGTCTGCGGCACCCCCTACATCCCGGAAGCCCAGGTGGACTGGATAGTGAAAACGACCGGCAAGGACAGGTCGTTCTTCGATAAGTGCCCTGACCACAGGTAGTCACCGGGAGCGCCGGGGCACCTGCGTGCCCCGGCTTTAGATCCATCGGGATCAGGTGAGGTCGAAGCGATCCGCGTTCATCACCTTGACCCATGCCGCCACGAAGTCATGCACGAACTTCTCCCGGGCGTCCTCGCACGCGTAGACCTCCGCTATGGCCCGCAGCTGGGAGTTGGAGCCGAAGACGAGGTCGACGCGGGTGCCGGTCCACTTGAGCTCGCCCGTCGCGCGGTCGCGGCCCTCGAAGGTGTCCTCGTCCTCCGCGGTCGGCTTCCATTCCGTGCCCATGTCGAGCAGGTTGACGAAGAAGTCGCTAGTGAGCGTCTCCGGGTGCGTGGTGAAGACCCCGTGCTTTGACCCTCCGTAGTTGGCGTTCAGGACGCGCATGCCGCCGATGAGGACCGTCATCTCGGGCGCGGTCAGGGTCAGCAGTTGCGCGCGGTCGACCAGCAGTTCCTCCGCCTTGATGGAGTACTTGGCCTTCTGGTAGTTGCGGAACCCGTCCGCAACCGGCTCGAGCACGGCGAACGCCTCCACGTCGGTCTGCTCCTGCGACGCGTCCGTGCGCCCCGGCGCGAAGGGAACGGTCACCTCGTTGCCGGCGTTCCTGGCGGCCTGCTCGATGCCGGCGCAGCCGCCCAGGACGATGAGGTCGGCGAGGGAAATCCTCTTGCCACCGCTCTGCGCGTCGTTGAACTCCTCCTGTATCCCCTCGAGGGTCTCAAGCACGGCCTTCAACCTGGCAGGCTGGTTTACCTCCCAGTCCTTCTGCGGCGCGAGGCGGATGCGCCCCCCGTTGGCGCCGCCGCGCTTGTCGGAACCGCGGAAGGTGGAGGCCGACGCCCAGGCGGTCGAGACCAGCTGCGAGACCGACAGGCCCGAGGCGAGTAGCTTTTCCTTGAGGTCCGCGATATCCTGCTCACCGATCAGGTCGTGATCGACCGCGGGCACCGGATCCTGCCATAGCAGCTCCTCCTCCGGGACCTCAGGGCCGAGATAGCGGGAGCGGGGGCCCATGTCGCGGTGGGTCAGCTTGAACCACGCCCGTGCGAAGGCGTCCGTGAACTCCTCCGGGTTGGCGTGGAAACGCCGCGCGATGGGCTCGTAGACCGGGTCGAAGCGCAGCGAGAGGTCCGCGGTGGTCATGATGGTCGTGACCCGCTGCGACGCATCGTGAGCGGCGGGCGCGAGGGCTTTTTCATCCGCATTGACCGGCTCCCACTGCCATGCGCCGGCGGGGCTTTTCACCAGATTCCAATCATAGCCGAACAGCATGTCGAAATAGCCCATGTCCCACTGGGTCGGCTTTGGCGTCCAGGCGCCTTCGATGCCGCTGGTGATGGCGTCACCCCCCTTGCCGCTGCCGTAACCGCTCTTCCAGCCGAGGCCCTGGTCTTCGATGGGGGCGGCCTCGGGCTCGGGACCGACGAGCGCCGCATCGCCGGCGCCGTGGCACTTGCCGAAGGTGTGCCCGCCGGCTACGAGCGCCACGGTCTCCTCGTCGTTCATGGCCATGCGCGCGAAGGTCTCGCGGACGTCGCGGCCCGAGGCGACCGCGTTCGGCTCGCCGTTCGGCCCTTCCGGATTCACGTAGATGAGGCCCATCTGCACCGCGGCGAGCGGATTCTCGAGTTCCCGCTCGCCCGAGTAGCGCTTATCGCCAAGCCACTCGGCCTCAGGGCCCCAGTAGATGTCCTCTTCCGGCTCCCACACGTCCTCGCGTCCGCCCCCGAAACCGAAGGTCTTGAATCCCATCGACTCCAGCGCGCAGTTGCCGGCGAGGACCATGAGGTCGGCCCACGAGATCTTCCTGCCGTACTTCTTCTTGATAGGCCAGAGCAGCCGGCGGGCCTTGTCGAGATTAGCGTTGTCCGGCCAGCTGTTGAGAGGGGCGAAACGCTGGCCGCCCGAACCCGCGCCCCCGCGGCCGTCGCCCATGCGGTAGGTGCCGGCGCTGTGCCACGCCATGCGGATGAAGAGCCCCCCGTAGTGGCCGTAATCGGCCGGCCACCAGTCCTGTGAGTCGGTCATCAGGGCATAAAGGTCCTTCTTCACCGCCTCCAGGTCGAGCTTCGCGAATTCCTTGGCGTAGTCGAAGTCCTCGCCCATGGGATTGCTCTTGCTGGAGTGCTGGTGGAGGATCCTGAGGTTCAACTGGTCCGGCCACCAGTCGCGGTTGGACAGGCCCCTGCCGGTTGCCAGCGGGCCCGTTGCGCCCGTTACCGGGCACCTGCTCTCTTCGTTCATGGAGTTCCCTCCTTCGTGTCTGTTCTTACGGTTTATACCGCGATGGATATCTTGCCTCTATGTCCATCAAGCCACATTACCTAAGATACCCATTTACGAGCGAAAAACTCACAGTTGCCTGGGCGCGGAAAGACCGGGCAGGGGTATATGGCAGCGATGGTCATGCCATGATGTGGTTATGTCGGACCCTCCGGCGAAGGCACATCGAGGGCGTGTTGATGTCTATGTATCTGCAAGCGGAGGCGGGATGCATGGAGATCGAAGGACCGGCTTCGTGAGGCCTATGAGCTCGGCAAGGCCGGAAGAGGAAGGGCCTGGCGGCCGATGCCGTTCTTACCCGCCCTTTTATTGAATAGATTGAGCGAAGTAGAATGAGGAACGACCTGATCGGGGGCAGATCATGGTGAACACTTAAAGGGCTGTTTGCGGCACCACTTGGAGAGGGGGAGTGTGCTTATGTTCGATCAAGCGGAGTTCGAAAAGGCCCTGGTCACGCCGAGGTTGCGGCAACCGATACCGGAGTTCCTCCCCGGGAACCGCGGAGGTGGCAAGATCCGCGTCGTCACCGAGCCCGCCCCATACTTTCCTCGATTGACTAGTCTTGGGTGCTCGGCTATTATACTACCCGAGTAGTTAAGCAATGGACGGGACGGTTGAGATGGTGGAGCAAAAACTTGTAGAGCAGGTTGTGCACACCCTCATGGCTCTTGGCCTGACCCAGTACGAGGCAAAAGCATACACGGCATTGCTCAAGAACAACCCCGCGAACGCGCACGAGATAAGCCGGCTTTCCGGAGTGCCGGCGCCGAAGATCTACGAAACCATGACACGCCTGACCCGCAAGGGCATGGCCAGTCTGGTGGATTCCGATCCCACCACTTATTACCCGTTGCCGGTGGAGGAGTTCGTGAAGCTCAAGGAAAACGAGTTCATCGCGAAGAGAGACTTCCTCAAGCTGAACAAGCACCTCATCCAGTCCGGCC
>JAQVFR010000003.1 GCA_028697145.1 Actinomycetota bacterium
GGGGTCAGGTCTTGTTTTTTGCATACCGCGGTATGTTGCCTGTTGGCAACTGGGGTTTTGTCGCGTTCGTGCAAAACGTGACACCCTTGGCTTTCGACACGCTTGTCTGAGGTAATGGCGACTGTTGTCAGGTCTTGTCATTTCACGCCTCCGGCTCCGCCTGCGGCGCAAAACGCAAGACCAGACCCCACCCTACGGGGAAAAGAACGAGCCGGGGCGGGCAGACGGATGGGCGATTGAGCGAACGCCGGGTGCTCAGACCGGCAGGTTATGTATCGTTACGCCGGGCTTGAGGTAATGGGGGTTGGGGCCAGGATAAATCCTGTCCCGCAGCGCTTCGCGTCGCTGGCCTTGGGGGTGGGTGGTCCCTGTTCTTCCCGGCGTTTGTCTGGGAGGGGAGTGGTCTCGAACGATGGGGGTAGCTATGTATCGATACGCTGGGTCTGAGGTAATGGGGGTTGGGGCCAGGATAAATCCTGGCCCGCAGCGCTTCGCGTCGCTGGCCTTGGGGGTGGGCAGACGGTAGGGGGTATGGAGAGGACGGAGGATGCTTCCGTCTGCTTGACCGACGCCAGCCCGGGGAACTACCAGGTCGGTCGCAGCGAGGCTTTGCGAGCGAGACCGTTACCCGGAGGCCCCGGGCTTCTGGGGGCCTCATGCCCCCGGGCTCGGGCACCTAACGTCCCAGCTCGGAGAGGAAATGCAATGCCTCGGGCTCGTCGGGCTGAATGCGCAGGACCTCGGTGAAATCCTCCACCGCCCCTGCTATATCGCCCCTTTTCATCCTGCCCAGGCCTCGCGCGAGGTAAGCCGGGTAAAGGTCGCGGTTGAGAATAAGGGCACGGTCCCAGCTGTCCACGGCGTCGGACCAGTCATTGAGAAGCGCATAGCATACGCCGCGCTCGTAGTACGCCTCCGCCCAACCGGGTTTGAGCCTGATCACCTGGCTGAAATCGCGCACGGCGCGGTTGTAGATGGGGTTCTCGTCGTAGCTTATCTTGCGACGCAAGGCTTTGCCTCGCAGCAGGTAGGCTTCGGGAAAATCGGGGCGCACCTTGATGAGGCGGCTGAGGTCCCGCACGGCCAAACCATAATATCCGCAGTCCAGCAGCAGCTTGCCGCGTCGAAAGAGCATACCCTCGTCCTCTGGCTCATCCTCGAGGGAGAGGCTCAACTCGTGCAGAAGGGTGTCTTCGTCCTCCTCGATGTAGGCGTCCTCCCCCGTCTTCTCTCCCTCCAGCATTTCCGCGAGTATGCCTACGAGACGGCGGGAATGCACCAGCCCCATGTGTGCACACGGCCATCCCACGCGCATGTTGTCCGCTCCTTCCAGGCGGCACCTCGTCCAGGGAACGACGGCGATGTCCATCGAGGTATAGAGAGAAGCGTAAGGCAGCTCCTTGCCCTGCTCCAGCATGGCATTATAGCCCGCGGAGATATCGGCCAGGAACGGGCTCGAGGGAAAGGTCTCGCGGGCCGCCCTGAAGCCCAGAAAAGGATAAGCGGAGACGGAGCCGTGGTTGGGTGTCCCCAGCATCACCAGGCGGCTCAAGTACTCGCTCGCCCCCATCTGCTCGACCACATACCTGGCGACGAGCCCCCCCAGGCCCTGTCCGATCAGCGAGAGCTTCCTCACCCCCAGGAGCACCCTCAGCTCCTCCATCCTGGTCATGAGCAGGCGCGCGCTCCTGCGGATATCGCCCGCTGCCAGGTTGGGAAGACGGATGTTGTAGACCTCGAAATCCAGGTTCTTGAGCCTGCGGCGCAGCGCCGTCGAGGCGAAGTTGAAGCGGAGAAAGCCGGGGACATAAAGGACTGGGGCGCGCCTCCGCCTCGCTGGCGACGGCTTCTCCGGGAACTCCTCCCTGGGCACAGGGGCCTTGTCCTTCCGCCTCAGTATCTTTTCCTGCAATGCCCTACCTCGACTCTCCTCGGGGGATTCACCCGGGAAGCGCCCGGGTCACGTTCATGGCGTTTTACATCAGTATAAGGCAGCTTCAGCTTTACAAGCCACCAGCGCTCACTCCCGGCAGGCGGACGAAACCGGGCTCGTCTACCTTGCTATGATCGGGGTTATGCGCGCCGTGGTGCGGTGGAACCGTGCGTTGATGAGCAAGCCAAGCGATTCAAGCGGCGACAGCGGGACCATTTTGAGCGGGTTCACTTTCATCAGCGGCGTGAGGGCCCCGAGTACGTCGCGAAGGTTGTTGCAGCCCGCGGCGGTGCGCACCGCCTTCCTGCCCAGTCTGCGGCTGAGCTCCGGGTAGGCTTCCTCGATGGCGCAGTCCCCCACGATGAACACCCTGCCCTCCAGCCTCTTCAGCTCCTCGGGATCCAGGCCCTTTCCCATGACGATGGTGAAACCGCCTTTACCCTGGAAATCCACGAAGAGGTATTGCAGCACCATGCGCGTGTTCAAGCTGCATCCCTCGGGGCAGCAGCGTTCGCGGCCCTCGACGATGGGGATGTCCTGCGGGAACACGTCCAAGAGCTCGCAGGTGTATTCACGCCGATAAGGCTCGCGATCCCCGATGACCTCTATCTCGTCCAGGTCGATGGTGCCCAGGCCGTCCTCCGCGGCCAGCCTGAGATGTTCCACCTCGCGGGGGTCGATGCCCATGATGTCGCAGCCGACGGCGTCCACGGCCAGGGTGTCATCCCCGCCGATGAGGACGTCCAGGCGCTCCGTGCACCGATCGACCAGGCCCTCGGCAACGTCGTGGCCGTGGTTCATGGCATATATGCCCTCGATGAGGGTGAAGTCCGGGCGTATCACGGCGTAGATATCCGCGAACTTGCGGTGGAGGTTGAAGTTATGATCGATGATGCGGTCCTTCTGCATGATCAGACCGTACTGGTTCTTCACCCCCAGGGTTACCGTGGCCATGGAATGGGTCTTTAGCTTGGGGAGGCTGACGTAAAGGTTGTCGTCGCGGCCGTCGATGAGGCGCTCCTTTATCCAACGGGAGACATGCACTTTATATCCCATGGCAGGGAGGGCGATCTCCACCTGCTTCCCCTCGTCCAGGTAAAGGGGTACGGCGCCCGCCTCCCTGGCCGCCTTCTCCAGCCCGGTGATGCGAAATACCAGGCGGGTAAAGTTGGCCTGGGTGGTGTTCTCCATGACGTAGACCTTGCGGGCCCCCACCCTTTTGAAGAGGCGTGCCACCGAGGAGACGACCTGCGGATCGGTGTAGCTGTGGGACTTGTAATCGACGCCGTTGACCTTGATGAAGACGTCCTTCTTCTCGCCGAGGACGGCCTCCATGCCCCCGAAGGTAGCGAAGACCGACTGGACTGCGGCGTCGATGTCCTTCTCCACCCCTACTACCGCCACTTTGCTCATCCCGTTCTCCTTCCGGATCAATGCGGCCTCGTGGCCGCTACCGCAACACCGGCGAACCATGCATCCGCGCCGCCCTCTACCCCTGCGCCACGGCCGCAATGGCCGACAGCTGGATCTTGAACGGCCGCGGCAGAGAAACGCCCACCGCCGACCGCGACGGGTATGGCGGCTTGAAATACTCCTCGTAAACCTCGTTGAACGCCGGCAGGTCAGCGATGTCGTCCAGGTAGACGGTGACGGAGAGGACCCCGCCCAATCCGCTGCCGGCTGACACTAGCAGTTTATCCAGGTTGCGCAGGACGATCATCGCCTCCTCGCGGATGTCCCCGCTCACCATGGTGCCGTCGGGCCTGAGGGCCAGGAGCCCGGATACGAAAACCATCTCACCTTTGACCACGGCCGGAGAATAGGGACCGCGGGGTACGGGCAGGCCGTCGCCCGTTACGTACTCGAAATCATCGCCCAAAGCTATCACCCCCTGCCCACGAGTATAACATGGGGCCAGCCCTCCACTCTCCACGTAATCCATTGCCGCTTGAGTCCGCCACATAGGTTCACGATCGCGTGGAGAATGGAGGGCTTACCCCCGGTGTTGGTCTGCTTACCTCAGGATCCTGGTGATCACCAGGCGGTAGCGCGAGGAGGTGCGGGTACCGGGGGCATAGACACGCGCCAGGATAATGTAGGATAGCACGAGAAAGGTTATCCCGAAAAGCAGCGCCAGGGGCACGTTGAACCCCAAGTCGAAGAGGTAGTAGCCGAGCAGGCCCCCCGCCGCTATACCAACGAAGAAGGCCAGCAGCGGTATGCCGTATAGGATATAGGCGGCGCGGATGGAAACGCTCGCCGGCAGGTCCACGACCACACGGTCGCCCTCCTTCGCCCCCGCGCGGTTATCCGCCTCCGCCAGCATGGTTTCCGAGTCCACCAGCACGCAACAGGAGCCGCACCCCTCGCAGAAACGGCTGCGTCGCATAAGCACCTCGGCGACGCCACCGCGCACGGCCACCACCGTGCCCTCCTCGCTCCTCTTGCGGGTAGAGGCGGGGTAATCGAAAAGCTCCGGCTTCTCCGCCGTATGCTCTACATCCCCGTTGCGGTCTTCGTCATCCATGTCCAGTATCTCCTCACAGATCTTATCCCTACCGGCCCTCGCCTGCGCCCCGTCATTTGACGGAGCCGGCATACTTCTCGGGATCCTTATCGAACTCCTCCTCGCAGGCCTGGTTGCAGAAGTACACCGTCTTGCCCCGGTACTCGGAGGTGGCAGCGGCGTCTTTCTTCCTGATCGTCATCCCGCATACCGGGTCCGTAGCCTTGCCTATCATCTCAGGTCCCTCCTCTCTTTTCACCTCTTCTCGGCGGGCAGCGCCCGCCCGGGCCTTTCCGCCACTCCGCTCCCCGAAACGCTTCAGGCGCAACGAGTTGCTTACCACCGATACCGAGCTGAAAGCCATTGCCGCGGCGGCGTAGATGGGGTTGAGCAGCATGCCCCATATGGGATAGAGCGCGCCGGCGGCGATGGGGATGCCTATGACGTTGTAGATAAAGGCCCAGAAAAGGTTCTGCTTGATGGTGCGCAGCGTGGCTCGGGACAAATCGATGGCCGTCGCCACCCTGCGCAGGTCGTCGGAGATAAGGGTGATGTCAGACGTCTCCAGGGCCACGTCCGTCCCGGTACCGATGGCAATACCTATGTCCGCCTGGGCCAGCGCGGGCGCGTCATTGATGCCGTCCCCCACCATGGCCACCACCCTGCCCCCGGACTGGATGCGGGCTACCTCCGCGGCCTTATCGGCGGGAAGCACCTCGGCCAGCACGCGGTCGACCCCCACCTGGCGGGCGACGGCCTCGGCGGTTGAACGGCGGTCGCCGCTGAGCATGACTACCTCCACTCCGAGCTTCTTCAGCTCGCGCACCGCCTCCGGCGCCATGGGCTTCAGGGTATCGGCCACCGCCACGAAGCCGAGAATTTCGCCTCCCGCCAGGGCGTAGATCACCGTCTTGCCCTCTCGCGCCAGTCCCTCGGCCTTATCCTCCAGGTCCCCCAGGTCTGCGCCGCTCTCCCGCATGAAGGCGGCGTTGCCCAGCCTCACCTCCCTGCCGTCCATCCCGGCCACGACTCCACGGCCTGGATAAGCCCGGAAATCACGGGCATCGCCGAGGGCCAGCCCCCTGCTACGCGCCTCCTCCACCAGGGTCTCCGCCAGGGGATGCTCGCTGCCGCGCTCCACCGCGGCGGCCAGGGCCAGGAGCTCGTCCTCTCCCCCGCCGTCCGCGGCGACTACGTCCGTCACCACCGGCCTGCCCCAGGTGAGGGTGCCGGTCTTGTCGAAGACAACCACCTCCAGGCGGCCCGCCGTCTCCAGGACCTCGCCGCCCTTGATGAGGATACCCATCTCCGCCCCCCTGCCCGTGCCCACCATGATTGCCGTGGGGGTGGCCAGGCCCAGCGCGCACGGGCAGGCGATGACCAGTACCGCTACGAAGTTGATGAGGGCGAAGTTGAACGACGGCTCGGGTCCGGCCAGCAGCCACACCAGGAAGGTGACGGCGGCGATGGAGATGACCACCGGCACGAACACAGAGGCCACCTTGTCCACCAGGCGCTGGATGGGGGCTTTGCTCCCCTGCGCCTCCTCCACCAGCCTGACTATCTGGGCCAGAACGGTGTCTCCGCCGACCCGCGTCACCCGGAAGCGGAAAGAACCCGTTCCGTTCACCGTGGCCCCGGTTACCTCGTCACCCGGCCCTTTCTCCACCGGCAGCGGCTCGCCGCTGAGCATGGACTCGTCCACGGCGCTGCGGCCTTCCTCCACCATGCCATCCACGGGTATCTTCTCCCCCGGTCGCACGATGACTATATCCCCCACGCGCACCTCGTCGATGGCGATATCCACCTCCTCGCCCTCCCGCAGGACGCGCGCGGTCCGCGCCTGCATGTCCATGAGGCGGCGGATGGCCTCAGAAGTGCGCCCCTTGGCGCTGGCCTCGAGGAAACGTCCCAGGAGGATGAGGGCGATGATAGTGGCCGAGGCGTCGTAATATACCGCCAGCTCCAACCCGGTCCCGCTGATGAAGGAGGGGAAGAAGGTGGCCACCACGCTGTAGAGGTACGCCGCGGTGGTGCCCACGGCGATGAGGGTGTTCATGTCCGAGGTGCCATGCCGCGCCGCCTTGAAGGCGGCGCGGTAGAAGGTCATGCCCGGCCAGAACTGCACCGGCGTGGCCAAGGCGAAGAGGACGATGAAGAGGGTGCGCTCGGGGATATCCCGCAGCAGGGGCAGGTGCATGCCACCCATGGAGAGGAACATGATCACCACCGCGGATACGGCGCTGTAGATGAGCTTGATCCTGAGCATCCTGGTCTCTCTTTCGCGCCGCCTGCGCTCGCGGTCGAGCGTCTCCTCGCCCTCGAGCGTGGCCACCAGACAGTAGCCGGCCGCGTCTACGGCGCGCGCCATCTTATCGAAGGAAACCAGCTCCGGATCGTAGGTCACCGTCGCCCGTTCCGTTGCCAGGTTGACGTCGGCTGCCGCCACTCCCTCTACGCCCGAGAGGGCCTTCTCGACCCTCGCCACGCAGGAGGCGCAGGTCATCCCTTCCACGGCGTACGTCGCCTTCTCAAGGCCGGCCCTGTATCCCAGGTCCTCGATGACGCCGGCGATGTCCTCCATGCCTGTCTCGCCCGCGCGGAACGAGACAGTGGCCTTCCCGGACGCCAGGTTAACGCTCGCGCTTTCCACCCCGGGCATCCCCCGCAGCGCCTTCTCAACCTTGGTGGCGCAGGTGGCGCAGGTCATGCCGCCTACGTTTATCACCCTTCTCGTGACGTCCTTGTCTTCTTCGCTCCCGATATCCGCCATCTCCATCAGCTCCCGTCCGCGAAGACCGCTAGTGCCCGTGACCTCCGCGGCAAGTTTCAACTATATTCTTCCCCTTCACCCGCGAATACGTCACCCGGAAACCGCATCCTGTCAATCCTTGCCGCCTCCTTCCTAAATTATGGAATCAGCGCAACGGAGTCACCATGAGCAAGCTCATCACATCCCGCCCGCGCTAAGACTCCCGCGGGGTTCCGGGCATGGTTTCACGGCAACCCCGCGGAGAGTTGGAGTAAAATGCCGGTATGGGCGAAGAAAACCTCGAGGAGCAGCGGCGGTCCCTTGACCGCTCCAGGCTGCGGCGCGGCTTCATACTGGCGGTGTCCCTCTCCGCCGCTACCCTCGTGATCATCTCCCTGGTCACCCTGGATCGTGAGACCTTCAGCGCCCTCTCCAACCTCTCGCCCGGCTTCCTCGTCCTGGCCGCGGGCCTCTCCCTGGGCAGGTGGCTGTGGTCGATTGTGCGCATGCGCCTGCTGATTAGATGTGCCGGCAGGGACGTCCCCGTGCGCAACATAGTGAAGACGGTCTACGCCGGGTACTTCACCGGCCTCGTCACCCCCCTGCGCGCGGGCGGTGTCACCGGGGAGATGTTCTTCCTATACGAATATGGGCTGGGCGCGGGCGAGGCTGTGGCCGTGGTCTCCTTCGGCGCCTGCATCTCCACGGCTCTGCTCCTGCTGCTCTTCCCCTTCGCCATCTGGATAGCCCGGAGCTTTATAGACCTGTCCATTACCATCCAGGGAGTCCTCTTCTCCGCTCTGGCCATAGGGCTTCTCTACCTGGCCCTGGTACTGTGGGCCATCCTGAGGCCCCATGCCACGGTGGAGAAGACCCTGATCGGATACTCACCCGCCTTTCTGCGCAGGCGTTCCTGGTACCGCCGCTTCCTCGCGCGCCTCTCCGCCGAGATACAGGCGTTCGCGGGATCCCTGCGGCAGCTGGCGAAGATAGGCGTGAGGAAACTGGCTTTAGTGGTCGTCCTGACCATGCTCTACTGGTTCACGGGTTTTATGGCCATCCCCGCGGCCGTCGTCGGCCTTGGTTACGGCTCGTATTTCTGGCAGGCCGTGGTGGCGCAGCTGGTGGTGCACATCCTCATGCCCTTCGTGCCCACTCCCGGGGGCAGCGGCATCGGCGAAGTCGGCTTCCTCTACGTCTACAAGAGCATCCTTCCCGACGTAGGCGTGGCGGGCCTGCTCACCCTCATCTGGCGTTTCATCGATTTCTATCTCGGTCTCCTGGTGGGAGGAGCGGCCTTCATCCTCATCATGCGGGACATCGGCCGCTCGCCCCGGCGAGAATCCGACGAAGCGGCAGGCGGGGTGGAGGGAGAAGCCGTTGAGATGCAGGCTCCGCCGCGCGGAAAGACATGAGCGGATGCGCAGCACCTCCACTGATATAATCAAGACGTGTCCAGGCGCGGCGGTCACGCGGCCGCCGCGATACCATCGGGATGAAAGGAGTTCGCATGTTCGGACCGGGTGATCCCACGGCGATCATCGGCGAGAGGATAAATCCCACCGGACGCGCCAGGCTGGCCGAGGAGCTGCGCGAGGGGAAGTTGGACAAGGCGCTCTCCGACGCGGCCGCCCAGGCGCAGGCTGGAGCGGACTATATAGACGTCAACGTGGGCGCGCCCGGCGTGGACGAGACGGTTCTGCTGCCCCGCCTGGTTAAGGCGGTGGCGGAGGAAACGGGCCTGCCCGTGTGCGTCGACTCCGCCGATCCCGACGCCCTGGCCGCGGCCCTGGCCGTATACGGGGTGCCTGAAGCCATCGTCAACTCCGTCACCGCGGACGACGAGAGCATGGACGCCGTCCTGCCCCTGGTGGGCAAAGCGGGGTGTTACGTCATCGCCATGACCAAGGACATGGGCGGTATACCCGCCACCGCGGAGGAGCGCCTGGCCCGGGCGGAGCGCATAGTCGAGCGCGCCTCGGCCCATAGCATCCCGCCCGGGCGCATCCTCGTGGACTGCCTTACCATCCCCGCCGCCACCGAAACCAACGCGGCCGCCGTGACCCTGCGCTCCATTTCCCTCATCCGCGAGATGCTGGGCTGCCCGGTGGTCCTGGGCGCCTCTAACATCAGCTTCGGCATGCCCGAGCGGGCGGTCATCAACTCCGCCTTCCTCTGCCTCGCCATAGAGGCGGGGATGTCGGCGGCCATCGTCAACCCACTGGAACCGGGCCTGGTCCTCTCCATGCGCGCCGCCGATTTCCTCCTGGGCAAGGACCGCATGGGGCGCGCTTACCTGAAATACTACCGGGCCCACAAGGCGTGACAAGAGAGGCAGCATGGAATACGACATAACCGTGCAGCCCGGCGGGACGCGGTTCACCTGTCCGAGCGACGAGGACCTCCTCACCGCACTGCACGGAGCCGGTATAAACGTGGAGAGTGTTTGCGGGGGCATGGGCACCTGCGGCAAGTGCCGTGTCCGCATCCTGGAGGGAAAGGTGACGGACCCAACCCTCGAGGAGGAGGACCATCTCTCCGAAGAGCAGCTCGACGGGGGCGAGAGGCTGGCCTGCCAGGTCTTCCCGGAGAGCGACCTGGTCATCGAGTTGCCCGATTCCTCCCTGGCAACGGGAGAGAGGCTCCAGCTCGCTTGCGAGCTGGAGGTCGGGGGATTCGATCCGGCCGTCCGCTTCCACGACCTCGAGGTGGAGATACCCGCCTCACCGGGCGACCACGGCTCCGACCTCCTGCGCCTGCGCGATGCCCTGGGGTCATCGCACCCGGGAGTACGGCTCGAGGGCGCTGACCTGGAGGGATTGCGCACGCTCCCTACCTTGCTGCGCGAGGAAGGAGGGAACGTACGGGCGGTGACCCGCGCCGGCAAGCTGCTCGGCCTTCTTCCGAGAGCGCGGAACCCCTTGGGGCTCGCGGTGGACCTGGGGAGCACCAAGGTCGCTCTCTTCCTCTGCGACCTCGCGGAAGGGCGCGTGCTCGCGAGTCATGGTTTCCTCAACCCCCAGATTCGGCACGGGGAGGACATCGTCACCCGCATACAGTACGCGATGGACAGGGATGCGGCCCGCCTGGGTCAGTTGGTGGTGGAGGCAATAAACGACAACCTGGACGTGATCAGCGCCGACGCTGGTCTCGGCCGTGAAGACATCTTCGAGATGGTGTTGGTGGGGAACACCGCCATGCACCACCTCTTCCTCGCGCTGCCGGTAACCCAGCTCGCCATGAGCCCCTACCTCCCGGCCACCGACCTTCCCCTGGAGGTCAAGGCCAGGGACCTGGGTCTGCAACTCAATCCCGCGGCCGTGGTCTACCTGCCGCCGCCCATCGCCGGCTACGTGGGTTCCGACCACCTGGCGGCGGTGGCCGCCGCGCGCCTTTGGGAACGTCCGGAACCTTGCCTGCTCCTGGACATCGGCACCAACACCGAGGTCGCCCTGCACGCCGGGGGACGCATGCGCACGTGCTCCTGTGCCTCCGGTCCCGCCTTCGAGGGTGGGGGCCTGAGCCAGGGGATGCGTGCCGGAGACGGGGCAATCGCCAGGGTATCCGTCGATCCCGCTGCGGGCGGGCTCCGGCTCTCGGTCATCGGGGACGCAACTGCGAAGGGGATCTGCGGTTCGGGCATCCTCTCGGCGCTCGCCGCCATGGTGGAGACGGGAGCCGTTGACACATCCGGCCGCATGCGGGAGGACGGTCCCGGTGTGGAACGCCGCGGCGAGGAACTCCTTTTTTACCTCGCCCCCCCGGACTCAGGCAATCCCGAAGGGGTTGCGATCACCCAGAACGACGTCCGCGAGATACAGAAGGCGAAGGGCGCCATAAGGGCCGGCGTGGACGCCCTCCTTGCCGAGGCGGGCATAGGCCACGGGGACCTGAAGGAGGTCGTCCTCGCCGGTGCATTCGGCACCTTTATCGACCCTGCCGACGCCCTCGCCATAGCGCTGCTTCCGCCCGTCCCCACGGGCCTGGTCAACCAGGTGGGAAACGCCGCCGGAGCCGGTGCGCGTGGCATGCTCTTCTCCGCCGGCGCGCGCGCCGAGGCAGAGGAGGTCGCCCGACGCCTGGAATACCTGGAGCTTTCCGCCTACCCCGGGCTGAGCAAGCTCTTCGCGGCCGGCATGTACCTGTCGCAGGAGACGGTGCGCGGGGCCAAGGGCCGCTTCGGCCTCCAGGCTCCTCCGGCCTCAGGACCGGACTGATCAGGGCTTCATTCGCCGACGATGGCTTCGCCTGCCACCAAGGCCAGGAAGTCGTTGGAGCCGTCCTCGATCATGCCCGCGCGGGCGTCGCGGAAGAGCTTCTCTATGGCCGATTCCTTGGAAAGCCCGAATCCTCCCATGAGCTGCACCGCCTCACTGGCCACCTCGAAGGCGGCCTGGGTGCAGAAGATCTTGGAGGCGATGGAGTACTGCGTGAAGGGCGGATTGGTGTTGAAGTTGAACTCCACGACCGCACGGGAGAATGCCCGGCAGGCCTCCACCTGCTTGAACATATGGAAGAGCTTGTAGCGCACCAGCTGGTGCTCTATGAGCTTCTTCCCGCCCTGCACCCGCTGCTTGCAATAGGCCAGCGCCTCCTCGTAACAGGCGCGCGCCACGCCGGTGAAAAATGCCCCCATGCAGGCGTTGGCAGTGCTGACGGTGATGTCGAGGATGGCCTCGTAGCTCTCTTCGTCGATGATCATGTACTCCTTGGGCACCCTCACGTTGTCGAAATAGATCTCGCCCTGGTTCAGAGCGCGCTGGCCCAGTTTGTCCCATGGTTTGCCACGGGTCACGCCGGGCAGGTCAAGCGGGATGACGCAGATGCCGCCGCCGGCCATGCCCATTTCCGGCTCGATGGTGAGATAGGCGCACGCGTGGGTGGCGATGGTGCCGTTGGAGACCCAGGCGGCCTTGGTGCCGTTGATGACGTAGTCGTCCCCGTCCAGGGTGGCGCGGCAGGCGGTCCTGGCGATCTCCGGGTCGGAGAACTGTTCGGTGAAAGGCCCAAGAGTATCGGAGCCGTGGTCGGGCTCGGTGATGGCCCAGCAGCCGATGATCTTGGCCTCCTCGTCCTCGCAGAAGGGTATGATGATGTTATCGATGAGGAACTCGGTGGGCACCATGCTGGCGATGAAGGCCGGGAAACAGGCCACGCCGAAGGCGATCATGAAATCGACGCTCCCCCAGGATATCTCCTCGAAGAGCATGTGTACCTCCAGGGGCGAAAAGCCTCCTCCGCCGTAGATCTCCGGCAGGAGTATCTTGTGCATGCCTATCTTGTAGCCCTTCCTGAGCACGTCCCAGTAGATGTCCTCCCTGGCGATGACGTCCTCGGGCGTCAACTTGTCCAGCTCCAGGCTGGCGGGGCGCAGCACCTCTGCAGCGAAGGTGTGCACCATATCCCGGTTCATCCTCTGCACCTTGGTGAGGCCTAGGTTGAGGTCAACATAACCCACGACGGTATCCCCCTTTTTTCGGTGCCAGGTCTCGGTTAACGAGTTACCTGGCAATGATTCCCATACCATTCGGTTCTTTACGTACCCCGGAACAGCCCCTGTATACTTCCGGGATTAACAACGAACAAGACCTGACCCACTTACGAGTAGTCCTCCAACTTAAACACGTTATCGGCGCCTTCTGAGAACTCGTCCTTGAGCACGCGGTCGAGATGCTTCTCCGAAGCGCTCTTGGGGATCTCGTTCACCACTTGGATGTAAGAGGGCACCGAGTTCGGCTCCAGCCCGTCCTTCGCCGTCTGGAACACCGAGGCGGGATCTATGGCCTTGCCCTCGAAGGGCGCGACCGCAGCGACCAGGTCGCTCTCGCCCGGCGCCCCCGAGGCGGCGGGTATGCCGTAGACGCAGACCTCGGAGATGTCGGGGTGCTCGCCGATGACCTTCTCCACGTAGGTGGGGATGATGAAGTCCCCCGCCCGCCTCAGGCCGCCGCCCTCCTTGCGGTAGTCGAAGTACAACCACCCCTCCTCGTCCTTGTGCACCATGTCGCCGGTGCGCAACCAGCCCCCGCGGGTCTTGTCCTGCGAGTCCTTCTCCCTGCCGTAGTACTCCACCTCGGGCTTGACGTTCACGGCCCGCATGAGCAGCTCGCCGGTGACCCCGGGCGACACCTCGTTGTCGTTCTCGTCCACGACGATGGCCTCCTGTATGCCCTCCAGGGGCTTGCCGAAAGAGCCGATGGGCCCCACGCCGATGGGATTGTAGGCGAAGCCGCCCTCCACCGCCCCGTACCACTCCAGGATCTTAACCCCGAACCTCTTCTCGAAGGGCTCCCAGATGGGCGCGGGAGTGCCGGCGCTGATGACCACCTCCACGGGATTGTCGGCATCGTCGGGCTTGGGAGGCTCGTTGTAGATGCCCGCCATCATCCCGCCCAGCAGGGAGAAAGTGGTGCATCCGTACTTGCGGCAGATGTCCCAGATGCGGCTCTTGGTAAAACGCTGGCTGATCACCCCCAGTATGCCCATGGACAGCGCGGGCAGCAGGCTGATGGCCAGGGCGTTGCCGTGGGTGAGGGACAGGCCGGTGTAGATGACCGTCTCCGGCGTGTACTTCCAGATGAGGGTGGGGGCCAGTTGCGCGAACATGGCGGTGCGGGTGGACTTGATCACCACCCCCTTGGGATTGCCCGTCACCCCCGAGGTATAAATGATGGCCATGGGCAGGTTGGGGTCGTCTATCCTCCCCTCCACCTCGAAGACGTCCGGCCCGGCCAGTATCTCGTTTATGGTGGGGTACTTTTTCGCGAGGTCGGGGTCGGCGTCCGGCTTGAGGTTGAGCCAGATCCTCTCGATCCCCGGTATGTTTTTAACCACGCTCTCCACCTCGGGAAGGAGGTCGGCGGTGGTGATGATCCCCTTCGCCTTGCAGTCCTGCAGCATATACCCGAGCTTCTCCCCCTTGGTGCGCGGGTCGATGGGCACCGCGATCATCCCCAGCAGCGTGGCGGCACCCGTGGTGAAGACGGACTCGGGGTGGTTGCGCATAAGGGTGGCCACCGCGTCGCCCTTGCGGAGGCCGAATTCTCTGTACGCCCTGGCCATCTTGAAGGTACTGGCGGCTATCTCCCTGTAAGTAAGGGGTTCATCCGGATAGAGGCCGCCGTTCTCGAAGATCAGCCCCACCTTGTCCGGGTTCTCCTCCAGCCTCATCTCGATCATGTTGGACATCAACGCCGGGTTCTTCTCTCCCATGCATATCACCCTTTCAATGCGTCATGCGGCTTCCGCCCTCATTCCACCGCGCCCATGAAGCGCCGCGTGAAGGAGGGGAACTCCTCTGCGAACTTCTCCGCCCATTCCTCCTTCGTCCAGTACTTGTGGCGGTCGAAGAAGGGGTTGCGGACCTGGCAGCTCACTGCCACGCCGATGCAGAAATCTACGTCCTCGATGAACTCGCATGCCGGGGCGGCCGCCCCGATGGTCTGAAAGACACGGCAGTGCAGCCCCATGTAATGGGCCACGGCCGCAGCCGCGTTGGCGGCCATGTGCACGTCGTAGACGACGAAATGGCAGCAGGGGCCGTTGATGATCGACTCCACGTCCTCCGCCTTGTTCAGCTCCTCGCAGGTAGCGAAGCCGCAGGCGCCGCAGTCGTAGTTATAGACGGACTTGCGCCTGGCCCCCAGGAGCAGGGCGCGCGTGTCCTGCTGCGCCAGGTCCACGAAGGCGCGGCCGTCGCGATTGAAGAGGGGCGAGACCTCGGCCACTCCCTCGCAGTAGCCAGACAGGTCGTCGAACTCCTCGGGCCCGATGGCCGATATCCTGATCTTGGGATGACCGAACTTGAGCGCGGTGTTCGCCGCCACCGCCATGAGTTCCAGCGCCCGGTCGATGCCGCTCGCGAGGAGATCGTCACCGTTGATGATAGCCATATCTCTCACCCCCCCCTAGCAGTAGATGGACCGGAAGGTCGGGAATAGCCGGTGTATGAGGCGGTTCTGCAGGGTCTCGTCGTTGTATTCCGCCCACTCTCTGGGCAGGTCTGCGAAGGGGCTCTTCTCCGTCACCGCGGCGAGGAAGCCCAGGGCGATGTCGCACTTGTAGGGCAGCAGCCCCATCCTCAGGGCGGCGGCCCCCACCGACATCTTGATGGCATGGTCGATACCCAGCTGGCGCGCCAGGGTCACGGCTCCGTTCAGGGCATAGGCCATGTTCATGGAGCGCAGCAGGCAGAACGGGCCGCGGAAAGCGACCGACGGCGCGTCCGGCACCCTCTCGGCGTCACGCCACATGTCACAGAGCAGGTGCCCGCAGAGGTTGCAGTTGGAGTCCATGGGATCGTGGCTCGAGCGGCGGTCGGCCATGATCATGACCACGTCCGAGTCGCGCACCTGCACCGCGTCGGAGCGGAAAAATTCCCAGCGCGGGTTGTCGGCGGCCATCCTGTCGATGGCGATAGCCAAATCCTCTATCTCGTCCCTGGAATCCAGGACGTGGATGCTTATCTCGTCCACCCCGCCCACGCGGGGCGAGGTCGTCGCCGAGGCCAGGAGGAGCTTGCAGGCAAGCCTGACGCTTTCCTCCCTCCTTTCCTCGTACTCCCTCATCTTTCTTTCCATGATGGGACCCCCTCCCTGCAAAGGAAACTCTTACGAAAACCTCCGGCATGCGCCTTTCCGCATCGCCGTCTCCCGGCAATAAGGCTACATGGGAAGGCCGTATTCCTCGCAGATAGCTGGGTAGGCCTCGTATGCCGGCTTGAGCAAGGGGAGCATGCCGAGGATCTTGGCCATGGGACCCTTGGCCTTGACCTTCCTCTTGGCCAGGGCCACGGGCAGCTTCAGGTTCTGCAGCCAGAAATTATGGCAGTCGTCGCCGGCCAGCCACATGATCACGTCGCCCTCGGCGTCGGTGGCTCCCACGGCCAGCCCCGGCTTGTCCGTGCCGTGCAGCAGCCAGATCTCTCCATCGGGGTCGTTGATGACGAACTGTACATTGATGTTCTCGTCGTTGAACTTCTGGCTGACGCTTTCGTTTTCGAGCAGTTTCGTGAAGAGCTTGCCAAGGACCTCGTACATGAACTCAGTGTCCTTGAATACCGGCATAGCGCACACCCCTTTCACTCGCACCTTTTCCTCACACGCCCAGACTTGACAGCCATATAACATACCCAAGTATGATACCAAGGTATCTAATGCGGTGCCCCTCGTCAAGTGGAATAGTCTTGTATTTTCCGCGAACGGGGGGGCGGCGGACAAACGCCCGGGGAGCGTAGCGGGCGCGCGGCATCCGCGCAGGTTGTTCGCGCTCCCGGGGCGTGGTAGATTCTGTTGTAGCGACATGATCGCTTTGAATCGGGCAACGGGGGACAACATGGCGAAGAAGCGGACTGCGCCCAGGACGGAGAAAGGCATAAACACGCGGCAGGCGATTTTCGATACCGCCATCGCCCTGTTCGCGAAGCGGGGCTATGACAAGGTCACCATCGACGACATCTGCGACAAGGTCGGGGTCACCAAGGGCGCCTTCTACAACTATTTCGAGTCCAAGGACCAGATCATCCTGGAGGAGTTCATGCGCATGGACGATCACTACGTCAAGGTCGCGCATGACATAGCGGACTTAAAGAGCAGCGCGGAGAAACTGCGCGTGTTCAACCGCGAAGCGGTCAAGCTCATGGCCGACCTCGGAGTCACCATGATGAAGGTGGTCTATCACTCCCAGATCGCTCCGAACATGCGCAGACCCTATCTCATGGACGGCAGGCGCTCCCTCTATAAGATCACGAACGAGCTTATAAAGGAGGGCCAGGAGAAGGGAGAGATCCGCGACGACATCGCCAGCGAGGAGATGGCGGTCATGCTCATCAACTGCTTCCGCGGCCAGATCTATCACTGGTGCCTGGCAAACGGCTCCTTCGACCTGGTGGGCACCTGCGACACGCTTTTCGACCTCATAATGGATCGCCTCACGCCGCGCTAGACGCGTCGTCCGGCCTCGAGGCGGCTTATGCGGTGACCCCGCGATCGTCTCTGCAGCCCGCTTCGGCGCTCGATGCTCCATGCGGTTAAAGTGGCGGCTCTACCGTGTCGATTAATACCAGAGCAAGCGATAACTTATATTCTGGACAGGGGAGTCTGCAACATGAAGCGCTGTTCCGCATGCGGTGTTCCCAGAAAGATAACGTCCACCCACAGATGGCTGGATAACGGCACCATGGTGGAGACGAACAATCCCGATCACCGTATGATCTTCATAGAAAGCGACAACATAGGCGGCGTCTTCACGCGCATCGAGGAAATCCTCGGCCTCCCCATCGAGCACCTCGTCATCGAGAGCCAGCGCAGGATGACCTACGATTACGTCCGCAGCCTCATGCCGTCCATGGTGCTGAAGTTATTCCGCATGACCTCCATCAGGCCTCTGGCGAAAAGCGTGACCGAGCTGGGGAGACTCGTAGGCCTGGGAGACGTGGAACTTCTCTCTATGCGCATCAAGGGAGACGAGGGGGACTACGTGAAGCTGGGAGGGAGAAACCTCTTCTACATACCTGCCTATTGCGGCATGGTGGTCGGCTCCATGGAGGCGCTGTCCGGACAGGAATGCAGCATCAGCTACGAGGAGACCTCGCCGGGTTACTACGAGGTGACCACGTCTGTCACGACCCACCCCGTGGAGCTGAAGGAGAGGTTCAAGCCACGGGAGTATTCGCGCAAAGAAGGGGACCTGCGCTTGCCGCGGTGCTCCCGCTGTGGGGGGCCGTCGGCGCTCGCGGGCTACGATTTCCTCTACGACGAGGGCATCATCCTGCACCGGGCGAACGCACGGCGCATGCTCTTCGACGGCCCCGCGGAGTTCGAGGCCATCTTCTCCGAGCTGGAGAAGGAGCTGGGCGAGGATATTCCGCAGGTGATAATCGAAGCTCAGAAGCTCTTCGTCAAGAGCGGATTCTACGACCTCGGCGAGATCATGGACACCGATGCCTTCAGGGAACACCTGGCGCTGCGCGGTCTTGGCAACCTGAGGGACATGGAGTACGGAGAGGACCACCTGCGCCTGCGCATCGAGAACCCGTGCCTTCACCTGCTCCTCGCCGGCCTGGCCCAGGGAGTATTCGAGCTCGCGAGCGACCGCGAGGCCCGGGTTGCCTGGGAGCTGGCGGGAGACGGCGACCTGACCGTAGAGGCATCCTAGGTACGCCGTCGACCTCCGCACTGCTTGGACCGTTGTCGGCGACCGCATTCCGCCGATCCTTTTTACCGCGTCATTAGTATTCGACCGATGTGCCCGTGATCATGCGGACCATGCCCAGCATGGAGCAGGCGGCCAGGGCAACAACGGCTTAAGCAGAATGTTCACCCGCGGGTTCTTCGCCTCGAGGCTTTCTACCAGGCCTATTCTCACAACCTCCCTCGAGACCGGGACCGCGAGGGCTCAGGGCATCTCCGTCCAGACCTTGCCGCCCTTGCGCCAGGTGATGGGCGGTAATTCCCTCTCCACCATGGTGTCCGCGTTCACGCGCGGGTAGCCCAGGACGATGGCCGAAGCCACCTTGTAGGGCCACTTTATCCCCAGCTCCCTCTTGAGCCAGGGAAGGAAATTGATGCCGATGCTGAACGACAGCCAGCAGGTGACCAGCCCCAGGGAGTGGGCGGCCAGGACCATGTTGGTGCCGCAGATGCCAACGTCAATCCCCGGGTCGTTCATCCCCCGCTTGTCCATGAGGATCAGGATCAGGCACGGGGCCCCCAGGAAAACGTCTTTCGGCTTGAGGATGGCCGTGCCTCCCGATATGCCCCTCTGATCCATCAACCCGGGAGCCAACGCGCATAAGAGGCTGAGTATCCTCCTCGTCAGGGGATTGGTCTTGCCCGTCCAGTAGAAATTGGTGAGCAGCCTCCAGAAGGGGTCCATCTTCTCCGCGATATAGTCCATCTCCGCCCGGTCATTGATCACGATAAAGGCCCAGGGCTGGCAGTTGCCGTGGGAGGGGGCGAAGCGTCCGGCTTCGACCACGCGGCGCACAAGCACGTCCGGCACGGGGTCCTTGGAGTAGATGCGGTTGCTGCGGCGTTTGTAGATTACCTCCTCGACCGGCGTCAGCCCCTCGATACCCTCCACCTCCGGTATTTTCGGGTAACCGTCATCACCATGGTAGGACATGGTCCTGAAGATGCCTTCCTCCACGTTGTAGAAGCCCCGCATGCCGACTGCGCCCTTCTCACAGTGGGAGATACAGGCGGAACAGGAAAAACATACCTTCCCATCGATCAGCCGCGCCTTCTTGTCCACGATCTCCAGGCAGCCCATGGCGCAGGCCTTGACGCAGTTCCCGCAGCCCGTACACTTCTCGGCGTCGATGATGATTTCCGAGAGCGACCACGCCTCCGGGTGAGCGGGCAAGTAAGCCTTCTTGAACTTTGCAGACGCCATCGTTTCCCCCTTCATCTCATACCTTTTACCATACGTACGCGTGCCAGGCCTGCACTCGCTGCACTCCGTTCAGGTGACTGGCACCGCCGCCTTCGGCGCTGTCGCTTCCGCGATGCATCCTGTCGAAACCTTTTTCATGCCTCGCGCCCCCCAGCCCGATAACTATGGGGTCGGTCGCCGCGAGTCCGCGAGCGGGACCGTTACCCCAAGGTTCGGGCCAACCGAAGCCTTCCGTCTGCTGGACCGCCGCCAGCACGGCGGGCAAGGTGCTCGGAGGAGCTTGCGACGACGACCATCCTTGCCGCCGGGCTCCTGCGGAAGCGGGACCGTTGCCCCAAGGCTCGGGCCAACCGAAGCCTTCCGTCTGCTGGACCGCCGCCAGCACGGCGGGCAAGGTGCTCGGAGGAGCTTGCGACGACGACCATCCTTGCCGCCGGGCTCCTGCGGAAGCGGGACCGTTGCCCCAAGGCTCGGGCCAAAATCAACCCACGCGCTCCAATATATGGATGCACATGGCCGCTTCGCCGGTGCCAATGAAGCCACCGCCGTTCTCTGACATGGCTATCCTCGCCCCCTCCACCTGGCGCTTGCCGGCCTCGCCCCGCAACTGCGTCACCAGCTCGACCAGTTGGGCGATACCAGAGGCCCCGATGGGATGTCCACGGCATTCCAGCCCTCCCGAGGTGTTGACGGGGAGCTTGCCCCCCAGCTTGGTGGCACCGGACTCCGCGAAGGGGCCGCCCTCTCCCTCTCCGCAGAAACCCAGTTCCTCGCACTGCAACAGCTCGCCGAAGGCGGTGGCGTCGTGCACCTCGGCCATGTCGATGTCCTCGGGGCCCACGCCGGCCACCTCGTATGCCTTCCTGCTCAGGCGTTCCCCGATGAGGTCCATGTCGCCTCCCTCGGGGATGGCGCCTCCGGTGAGCACCGATGCAAGGATCTTCACCGGACGCGCGCCGGTGAAACGCTTCAAGGCCTTCCCCGAGCAGAGTATCGCCGCCGTGGCCCCGTCCCCCATGGGCGCGCACATGGCGCGGGTGAGGGGGTAAGCCACCGGCCGGTCATTGAGGACCTCCTCGAGGGTCATATCCATCTGGTACTGGGCCAGGGGGTTCAGGGATGAATGGTAATGGTTCTTGGCGGCGATTATCGCCAGTTGCCGCTGCGTGGTGCCGTATTTCTCCATGTGCATCCGCGCCGCCGCGGCATAGAGGTCCATGAAGGGAGAGCGGGCGCCCTCGCCCCCTCCCTTCTTGCCCCCTCCCGTCGCCTCGGCCTCGGCCGCCTTCTTCTTCTCGTCCTCCATGAAAGCGGCAAGCACGACACGGATGAACTCCACGTCCGCGTTGGACATGAACATCTCGAACATGGCCTGCTTGTTGTCCGGGTTGAACATCTTCTCCACCCCGATGGCCAGCGCCACGTCGTAAGCGCCCGCCCTGATGCCGAGGTAGGCGCCGTTCACGGCGCTGGTCGCCCCGGCGCAGGCGTTCTCTACGTTCATGGTCGGGATGCCCTCGATGCCAAGCGGGACCAGCGCCACCTGGCCGCGTATGGAATGCTGGCCGGTGACTATCCCCCAGAAGGAATTGGAGAACCACGCCGCCTCAATATCCTTCTTCTGGACCGGGCAGTCCGCCAGCAGGTTGTCGATGACCTCCGCGGTCATCTGCTTGATGCTCTTCTCCGGGTACTTGCCGAAGCGGAACATCCCCACGCCGATGATATAGACGTCCTCCATCCCTGCCTCCTTTGTTAAGACTTCGACGTCGCACAGACAGAACAGGCGCCTCAGCAGCACTATGCGATCGCCAACCGCAGACAGTTTACATACCCTGGTATGATACCATGGTATTTTAATCCCCCGGCAGCGTCAATTACGGCTGCCAGCCTTCCTCGGAGGCCTCTAGCAGGCGCAGCAAGGCCTCCTGGCTCGTGGTGGGATACATCTGACAATACTTGGCATCTCGCATAAGGCGTTCCATGCCATAGTCGCGCATGTAACCGTAGCCACCGTGAATCTGTACACCGTCGATGGCCGACTTGCACGCGCTCTCCGTGCAGCGCAGCCAGGCCACCACGGCTGGCGCGATCCCGCCGTCCTCGCAGGCCCTCTTGACCAGGGTTCTCCCCTGCTCCACCGCCGCGAGCATCTCGGCCAGGAATATGCGCATCTGCTGGTGCTCTACGATCATCTTCCCCGCCTGATACCTCTCGCTCGCGTAGGCATAGGCCTTGTGCAGCGCGCTGCGCGAAATCCCGTTGGCTATGGACGCCAGGCCCAGCAGCATCACCCTTTCCACCGCCCCTGCCATGTCCCCCCCGGAGATGATGTTGGAAGGCTCGGCGCCGTCGAGACGGACCGACCCGGCCCGGGCAGCCCTCAGCCCCATCTGATACGCCTCGGGTGTCGTCTCCACGCCGCGAGTGTCGCCGCGCACCGTGAGGGCTTGCGTCCCCCCCGAGCCAGCCGGGATCAGGGTGATGAAGGAGCATTCCTGGACGTTGAAGGCGAAGGGCACCCGTCCCTGCACCCTCCCCCCCGAGAACGAAACATCGCCGGGGAAGGCGAGACATGCGGGATAATCGTCGGGGCTCACGCCGGTGATCAGCGCCTCGGGCTCGCCCATGGCCGACGGCAGCAGGGCGGTATTATGCGCCAGCAGGGAGGCGGCGACTCCCGCCTCCTCCACCGCTATCTCCTCCAGGGCGACACAGAAGGCGTATTCGTCCAGGCCCCCTCCCCCGCATTCCTCGGGGATGAGGGCCGCCAGCATTCCAATGTCACCCGCTTTGGCGATGACCTCCCTGACCCGCCCCCGGGTCGGCTCCAGGTCGAGTTGCTCCGCCTGCTGCGAGAGTTCTTTTTGCGCGAAGGCCGCTGCGGTCTCTCGCAGTATCCTGTACTCCTGGTCCTCGTGAAATTCCGGCAGCCTGATCATCTATCTCACCCCTTTCTTGAAGGGACCGGGGATCTCCACCTGCAGCGACTGAGCTATCTCGGTGTTGTAGACCACCAGACGGTTCAGCTGGTTGGTGCCCTCGTAGATCTGGGTCAGCTTGGCGTCACGGTAGGCCTTCTCGACCCAGGGCCTCTGCGGTGAATCGTCCGCCCCCATGACCTCCAGCGCCCGCGAAGTCAGAGCCATGGCGTTGTCCGCGCACGTGAACTTGGCCAGGGACGCCTTGGCCAGCATGTCCGTAACGTCCTCGTCCTTTATGAAGTAGCGGAAGAGCGCGTTGACGAGAGCCTTGCCGTAATAGGAGTTGAGGAAAGCCGAGTAGGGCTTCGATGTGCGTATTGTCCGCGGAATGAGGAAGGTCGAGAGGAAGATGGGATGGGTGAAGGCGCCGCGGAAGACGGCGTCGCCGCCAAAGCTGTGATTCAGGAAGAGTCCGCGGTTCTCCTGTATGCTCCCCAGCATATCCGCCAGGGTCATCCTTATGCGGTCCTCGTCTATGGGACGCTTGCCGTTGCGTTTCTCCCTGGTCCAGGCCAGGAAATGCTCGAAGGCGCCGCGCGCGATTCCGGTGGCGATGGCCCCCACCGGCCCCCGGGAGGCGGCCATGATGATGAGGATGCCGTTGGCCATGCCGTCCCCCTCGTAACCGAGCACGTGCGAGTCCGGCACGAAGACGTCCTCGAAGAGCAGTTCGGCCGCGTGGCAGGCCCTTTGCCCCATCTTGAGCTCCACCCTCGGCGTGGAAAATCCCTCCATATCCCTCTCCACCAGGAAGGTGGTCCAGGTCTGCAGGGGCCGGCTGCGGTCCGTGGCCGCGGTGACCGTGAAATACTTTGCCTCGCTGCCGCCGGAGATGAAGCACTTTCGGCCGTTGAGGAGGTAGCCTCCCTTGACCTTTTTCGCCTCCATGCCGATCTTGCCCACCTCGAGGAACTCAGGCTCCTCCACGTCCGTCCCTGCCGACGGCTCGGTGATGCCGTAGGCCATGACCACCGGGTTGCCCTTCTTTTCCTCCTCCACTATCTCATGCAGGACGGTGTCCCAGTGGGCCATGGCGCCCGAGGCGATGACCGGCGCCACTCCGAGGGAGTGCGCCGCGAGCGCAAGCCCGATGCCGCCGCATGCCGAGCTCAGTTCCTCGACCGCAAGGGCCATGCCGGTGATCATGTACTTCTCGGCCAAACCCCCCAGCACCTTGGGGATGGCAAGCGAGAAGATGTTGTATCTGCAGGCCTCCCTCATCGTTTCCCAGTCGAAGTAATCCGGTTCCCGCTCCATGCGCTGGTCAAGCTGAAGAGCCCGTGGCAGCGCCACCTCCCGTTTGTACTCTGCGCAGCCCTCGACGATCCCGAGTATCTCGTCGATCCCCTTGCGGTCATGTTCGCGCAAGGCCGCCAGCGCCGGGAAATCGAGGAGAACCTTCTTCCCTCTCTCGCTCACCCCTTTAGCGGTCATACCTTCCCCCCTTCTCGCATCTCCACGACAGGCACAGCGCTGCGGGTACCCTGCGGATAAGCCAAGACGGCCGTCAAATCATTCCGGAACGACCTGATGTTTCCGTCACCAGGCGATCGCCGATTCCAAGGGGCTTTCCGCACCCGCACCTGAGACGAAGAAACAGCCTGATCGCACAGGATCAGGTATCGGGCTTGCGACCAGCCATATGCATGCAGCCAAGACAAAGGTATTGTAAACCATTAATCACTACTGAACAAAGCCATTCGGCTTGTATAGGAATAGAGGCAGGCCCGGTTTGGCCTGCCTCGTACTGGAAGTCTTCCTTACTTGTTGAACGCGCCCTCCCCCACCTCGCCGGTGAAGATGGGCTCGTAGAATCGCCTGCGCGCTTCGGGGTAGTTCTCGAAACTCAGGCCGATGCGCTCGTTGAGGTCCATTCCGAGGTTGCGGTACACCAGCCACGGCGGCAATCCGTCCCTCAGGGCAACCGCCTTGATGAGAAGCTGCCCCAGGGTGAGGGTGACGTCCCCGCCGACCATGCGCTTGAAGGACGCTTCCTCCTCGTAGGCGTCCCACTCCGCCTCCGAGTACGCCGGGAGGATGCCCTTGTCCCTGGCCTTCTCTATGTCCATGGCCATGATCATGCGCTCGATCTCGAACGCGTTGCCGACGGCGCCCAGCGGCATTCCCACCAGACCCAGCTTCTCGACTATCTCGTTGACGACGGGGATACCCTCCTCGGGGCCCATGAGTATGGTCTCGTTCTCTCCGCGGGACAATCCCCCGGGGATGGGAGAGACTATCTCCATGCCGTTGGAGAGGCGCATGGAGGACATGAGCCCGTACTTGCCCGCCCCCAGGGTTGAGGGGAAGGCGGTGACGGAGCTGATGGTAACGTCCGGACCCACGCCGGAGGTGACGGCCGCCCCGCTGCGCCAGTCCTCGGCGGATTTCTGCATGTAGTAATAAAGGCCGGCGCGGTTGGAGAGGAACACGCCGCCCAGCTTGGCCAGGACGACCCTGCCCCGCGGCCGGTAGGAGGCAGCCAGCGTGGCCGTGACCTCTAGGGGGTCGGGCAGGGTATCGGGCTGGGTGGAGCGGTGGGAGATGACGGTGTTGAAGCCGG
This sequence comes from Actinomycetota bacterium, assembly GCA_028697145.1. Lineage (GTDB taxonomy): Bacteria > Actinomycetota > Geothermincolia > Geothermincolales > RBG-13-55-18 > SURF-21. Next base: position 25,132 of record JAQVFR010000003.1, read on the forward strand.
CGGAGTGGAACACCTCCATGTACATCCAGGCCTGGGAAAAGGTGCCAACCTGGTTCAGCTTCACCAGGCCCGCGTTACACACGCCCTGCTTGAGGGCATCGTATGCAATGGTAGGGTTCGTCACCAGGCTGTCGTCGCCGATGATGACCATCTTGTCACCGAGCTCTTCCGTCAACCTCTGCCAGAACCTCCACTGGCTCTCGGGCGCCGCGAAGGGGTCCTCGGAGGCGAGCTGGTGCCCCCACTGGTAGAAGAGCTCTATGTAGCGGTCGCACAACTCATCCCCGCTCATCTTGCGCCCCTGCCAGGTATAGAGGTGCGTCTCGGGGTCGAACATGGTGTCCGAGTCCGCGGCGTTGTCTATGCCCAGGAACACGTTCTCGCCGTAGAGGTATCCGTGCTTCGCGCCCGCCTTGCCCACGGCCTCCATGAGCAGCTTGATGGCCGCCTCGTCCCCGCCGCCGTAGCCGTTGAAGGAGCATCCCCCCTCGTTCTCGCGGCCTCCCCCGGATACTCCCTCCCGGGAAAGTATCTCCGCCACGATCTGGTTCTGGAGGGCCGGCAGCACCCGCAGGGTACCGAAGAAACCCCGGCTGGCGACGTCGTCCGTCTCCTGCGGGAAGAGGATGATCCACTTCTCCTGGGCCACCAGGTCGGGAGAGGTGTTGCCCTTGTTGCCCTCGGCGTCCACGTACTCGGTGTGCTTGCCCGCCTGGATGGCATTGTGCGCCCCCTCGGGCAGGTAGACCGCTACGCCCTTGAAGCGGGGATCGTCTCCCCCGTATTCCGCCCAGTTACGCACCTCGCCGATGAGCCGCTCGTAATTGCTCTTCGCGCGGCTGTCGATCTCCTCGCGGCCGGCGTCCACTCTCATGGTGCCGGCGGCAGCCTGGGCGGCCAGCTCAGCCTCTATCTTCCTCTTCTCGCGGTAGCGGTACATGGCGTTGTTGTCCTGATGCCTCCCCAGGAAAGCGATGGTGCCCAGGGCGAGGATGCGTGGGGTTATGTAAGCCATGACCTCATTTATCGGCGTTTCCGGCCAAGCTACGCGCCAGGCGATGGAGAACCCGAAGAGGGCAAGGCCGGAGAGGCCGGCGATGTAGGCCACCCAGAGGTCGAAGCGCGAGCCGGCGGCGGCCACGTTGAGGGCCGGGGTGCCGTTGAGGCGGTAGTTCAGGCCCTCCTTGATGATGGCCGGGTACTTGCCGGCGGGCCCGAGGAGGAACATCTTGGCCAGTTCGGTCCAGAAGCCGCCGCTGCCGGTCCTGAACTTGACCGAGCCGTCCTCCTGCCTCTCCACCAGCCTCGCCCCGATGGTCTCCTGTAGGCTGCGCTCGAGGTTGTACGTCTTCGCCGCCTCCAGGACATGCAGGGTGTGGTGTCCGCCGAGCATGAAGTACGCGAAGAGGATGCCGAGCGCTATGGATACGCTGAACTCGATGGCGAAGCCTCCTATGGAGCCGGACATGGTCTCGGCTATGCTTGGGTAGAACAGGGAGACCAGGACCTGCACGTGCAGGGCCACGGCGAAATAGCCCCATTTCACGAACTCGGAGGTGGACCAGGCGCCCAGGAATATGCCCTCTCTCCAGCTCCTTGGCATGATCGCCGACATTATCCTGTCGAAGCGTGGGTTGTACGCAGCGCCAGTGCGCTGCGCCAAGGGTTTTCTTCCTGACTTGCTCACCACTTTTTCGCCAACCTCCTCGTTCCGGGACCCGGCTCACCCGGGTCTCATTGCGTTGCGACCGGCATACCAATCATCAAACCGGCCCTTTCCTTACACGGACGCCCTTTCCGCAGAAGCGCTGGGCTTTTCGGTGTTTCCTTCAACGGGATGATATTTTACCATCCCCTGCGCTCAAACTCACGATATACAATTGAGTGGTCTCTCCTCTTTTTCCTTCTCGGACCTGCCTACAAAAGAATTACAGCAACGATCGCGGCGGGGCCTACAGCCTTATGCGCAGATCGGAGACGGGATAGCTCATGCAGGGATGGATGTATCCGAAATGCTCGTCCGCCCAGCGCCTGAGAACGCGCGCGGGCGCGAAGAACTCGCCCGCCACCAGGCGGGTGCGGCAATAAGTGCACTCCCCTGAACGGCAGACGGCCTCGACGACCAGGCCCGCCCGCTCCATGGAGTTCATGAGGGGCTCGCCGGCCCTGGCCTTGAAGGTCATGCCCGAACGCTCCTCTACCACCTCGAACTCCGTCTCGGGCGCGACTCCAGGCCAGCCTTTCTCCATGGTCACATCGTCCGGGGGGCCGTAGGCCTCTTTTTTCACGCGCGTTCCCGGCACCGACAACGCCGCCAGCGCGCCCTCGCAGAACGGGTACATCTCGGGCGGCCCGCAAATATAGAAGGTCCTGCCCTCCACGTTGCCCAGTGCGCTCGATATCATGTCCGCGTCGATGAATCCGCACAGTCCGCCCCAGTCGCTGTCCGGCTCGGAGATGATGAAGTCCACGTCGATGTTGTCGTTCTCCGATCCCAGTTGAGCCAGCTCCTTGCGGAAGATGATGTCCCCCGCCTCGCGGGACCCGTAGAGAAGGTGGATGCGCAGGGGACTCCCCTTCTCCACGACCTCGCGCATGATGGACATGAACGGGGTGATGCCGCTGCCGCCCGCGAGGAACACCAGGTCGGAGCCGTCCACGAGCGGTTCGTGGTAGAAGCTGCCCGCGGGCCCCGTGGACTCCAGCACGTCCCCTGCCCCCACCTCGTCCAGCAGGCAGGAGGAGACGAAACCCCCCGCCTTGCGCCTGACCGTGATGTCGTAATACGGCTTTCCGGGAGCGGAAGAGATGCTGTACGGCCGCGAGGTCTTCACTCCGCCCGCCTCGACGAAGAGGTTGACGTACTGCCCCGCGCGGAACGCGGGAAGAGTCCCCTCCACCGGCACCAGGCGCAGGGTCCTGGCGCTTTCCGTCTCCTCCAGGACCTCAGACACCCGGAGCGAGAGGCGGTGCGGGTGCAGGCCGGCCATGGACTTGTCGACCGCGTGGGCATCCATTTCTATCTCCGGCGCCTCGGCCGCCTGGTTCTCACAGAAGGTCTTGAGGCCGTCGATGGCGGCCGCCTCCATGCCTCCCTTCTCCATGTCCTCGAGGACGTCCTCCGCCGCCGTAACGCCGGAATTGATGCAGGGCTGAAAGCCCCCGCCCGTGCGCACCCAGGCGCCGGCGAGGTAGAGCCCCCGCACCGGGCCGCGGTTGGGGAGGCGCATCATCGTCCCCTCCGCCGGCGAGTTCTCATACCCGTAGACCGCCCCGTAGGCGTTACCCGTGTAGCGCATGTGGGTGAGGGGGGTTGCGACCTCCACCTCCTCGATATGCTCCTTGAGCCCGGGCGCCACCTTGTCCGCGAGGTCGATGAGCCTGCCGGCCAGGGTGTTCTTGGCCTCAACGTACCGCTCGGGGGAGAGGTCGAGCCACACGTCGCCGTAACCCATGGTGGTAAGGGATACGGCGCACGTACCCGGGGGAGAGAAGTCCGGGTCCACGATGTTATAGGGGGCTATGGCGCATCCCGTTGGCTCGAAGACGGCGCTGCGCCTGGCCACCTCGTAATGGTTCTCGAAATCGTAGTCCATGTTGAACATGGTCTCGTGGTTCTCCAGACCCAGTTCCGACACGGGGCAGTCCAGGCCGAGGAAGACGGAGAAGAGGGAGTTGCCGATAGTCCCCCAGCCCAGGCGCTTGAGGTACCAGGAAGGGATGTTCTCGCGCCCCACGAGGTCGATGCAGGTGGCGATGGGGCTGGCGTTGCTCACTACGTAAGACGTGGATATCTCCGCGCCGTCCTCCGCGACCACGCCCCGCACCTCATTGCCCTCCAGCACTATGCGTGAGGCCCCGTTGTTGAGCCACACATCCCCGCCGTTCTCCATGATGGATTCCACGAAGGCCTGGGAGAGGGCCTGGCTCTTGCCCTTTATGTGCACCGGGCCGTACTTGAGGTAGATGGCGTTGGCGATGGCGAAGAGGAGGAATGAGAGCTTGGAGGGCGGGAGGCCGTAATAGCCCCAGAGCTGCGCGATCACCGACCTTGCCTTTTCGTCCTTGACCTCCGCGTTCAGCACGTCCGCAAGGTTGGCGCCGGCATAGGTCATGAGGTTGGTGAAGGCCGAAGGGTCCTTGGCCATGGCGTCGGGGGTGAAATTTTCGACTTCCTCCATGATGGCGAACATGAGGGAGGTGAACTTCCTGATCCCCTCCTTCTCGACGGGGAAATGTTCGCACAGCACCTCGTCGTAGCCCGCGTGGTCGGCCGGCATCACGAGGTCGAGGTCCGGGTAGAGGCTGCGGTAGAAGTCCGGGATGTCCAGAAACTCCACCTTCTGTGCCACACCGCACTTCTCCAGCGTGCGGTACAGGGGCCCTCGCCGGTCGGCGTGGCCGAGTCCGGAGAGCTCGTGCAGGGAGATCTCGAACTCGAAGCGCCCGCGGCGAAAGGTGGAGGCGTATCCTCCCGGTACGCAATGTTTCTCCAGGAGCAGGACCTTCTTGCCGGCCACCGCCAGGTTCGCCGCCGCGGAGAGCCCGCCGAGCCCCGCCCCTACGACCACGGCATCGTAATCTCTCATGTCGCAACCTCCCTCTCCGTCACCCGATCCGCTGCCAGTAACAAGTCTAGATTGAGTATTACCCCCAAGTTTGACGGCGTAAACTCGCGCGCGCCCGGAAAATGACGGGGTGTGGGGGCCCGTCCCCTCATAAGGGTAGAATGGGCAACGAGCAGCGCTTGCGATGTGCAAAGGGGCTGGAATGTATGGACATCACAGTTAGACAAGAGGGAAGCGCGCATATCGCGTTGATAAGAAGCCGAAAGTATTGATCGCCGATGTGGACGACGCATTGGACCCCGCGAACGGCTAAGAAGACCACGGGGCTAGACGGATCGCGGGTGCCTCATCCCGGGAAATACGGACCGGTGCGCTCAATCCTTGCCGATGTCTTTCTTCTGGCTCTCGGGGGGGGCGGCCGCCAGCAGGCCGCCGGCGAGGTAGAGGCTCTCTATGAGCAGGACCTGGTTGCGGTCCTCCACGCGCAGGGTGTCGCGCAGGTTGCCGGAATTGAGGCCGATGTTAATGGCGTCCTTGGTCATGCGCAGCGCCAGGGGAGATTTCTCCGCCATCCTCCGGGCCATTTCCATGGCCTTTTCCATCAGCTCCTCTCGGGGATAAACGTGGTTGGCGAGGCCGATGCGGTGGGCTTCCTCTATCTCGATGACCCGGCCCGTCAACAGCATCTCCGCCGCCATGCCCCATCCCACTATGCGCCATAGGAAGTAGCTGGAACCCATGTCCGCGCCACCCGTTCCGATATTGATATAGGAAGCGCAATACTTCGCCGCCGGGGAGGCCAGGCGCACGTCCGCGGCCATGGCGAAACTCAGGCCCGCGCCCATCGCCGCGCCGTTCACCGCCGCGATGATGGGCTGGGGGCAGGAACGCATCATCTCGATGATATCCGAGAACAGCTTCTGGCCGCTCTGGATGGTCTCTCCGTTGATGACGTCCCCGGTCATGCTGGCCGCTTCCTTCAGGTCGAGCCCGGAGCAGAATCCCCGGTCCCCGGAGCCGGTCATGACGACCACCCTGCACTCGTACATGCTGAGCATCTCCTTCCAGAAGGAATTGAGCTCCGTGAGCATCACCGCATTTATCGCGTTGAGACGGTCGGGGCGGTTCAGGGTGAGCACGCCTATGCCGTCATCGAGTTCGAATCTGAGCGTCTCGTACTGCATGTGAACGACCTCCCTCTGCTGCGGATGGAAACGGGGAGCGCGAGGCTCCCAACCCTTATGGACCGATATCGATATCGCCGCTTACCTTGGCGATAGTGATCTTAACCTGGTTCTCGTAGAGCTCTACGACGACCGTGACGACCGTCCCCTCCTGTTCCTGCAGCATCCACGTCGTCGCCTCCGCGGCGGACGCCATGGGCGCGCCGATCTTCGACTCGTACCAGGAAACCACCTTGGCGATGGCGTCAGTGGTGGTGAACTCGGCTCCCGCGACCGCCAGCTGCTGGTCTCCGGAGGTAGTGGTGCCGCTCACCCCGCTGCCCTCTATATACTTCGCACCCGGATATACTGGAGCGCCCAGCGCATCCTCACTTGGCGCCTGCTCCTGCACCTCGATGGTGGACTGCTCTCCTCCCTCTTCCTCGAGGGTCACCTTGCCGCTCTCCCCCTCCTCCTGCGGTTCCTCGACGGTTATCTTCCGCCCGCCTTCGTCCGTCAACTCGGTCGATTCCCCGCCACTCTCCTTTTCGGTGGAGACCTCACCGCCGTTTTCGCTCGTGCCGTCTTCGGCCCGTTCGGCTGTGGCTCCGTCCTTATCGCCGCCACACCCCGTCAGCAGGACAATGGATGCCGTGCAGGCGAGCATGAGCACCAGGGTAAGGCACAGGATCTTCTTCAACTTCCGCTCCTTTCAGCCGTCCCTCCACGCGCACCCCAGACGAAAGGCCTGCGGTATACGGTATTTAGAGTATAAACCATGCCCCGGGGTTCAAACCATTTGAAGGGGCGCTCCGGGTCCGGGGTATGTCGAATCAGCGGCCGGAGGCGTCGGCCTGGTTGGAGTAGCCGCGGCTCTCCCAGTATCCCTCGTACTCCCCCACGATGACCTCGATGGCGGTCACCCACTTTATCCACTTGTAGCCCAGACGGTCCGGCACCACCAGGCGCAGCGGGAAACCCTGCTCTTGCGGGAGCATCTCTCCATTGGATCCGTAAGCGAGCAATGGATCGGTCTCCTCTATGTCCGCGAGGGTAAGGGAAGTGGTATATCCACCGTGAGACGAAAAGACCACGTTGTCCGCCCCAGCGAGCACGCCCGCCCTCTCCAGGAGCGGCGCGAGCCTGATGCCCTTCCACAGGGCGGTCTCCGTCCATCCCTCCACGCACGGCAGGTCCACCAGCCTTTCCTCGGCCTGCATGGACGTGATGTCCTCGAAGCCGAGTGAGAGAGGGTTCTCCACCATTCCGCTAACGGTCAGGGCGAAAGCCTCGGGGTCGATGACCGGGTCGGTCTCGGCTGTGCGCACGCGCATGTCATCGTTGGGTGTTACCTCAGCGGTGCCGCCGTCGGGAAGTCCGATCTCTTCCCTTGATCCAACTCCCCGCAGCAGAATGAACGCCGTCGCGGAAACGAGGAGCGCGACGACCAGGATAGGTATGCCGTATCTCTTCATCCATTCCATGGCTCGATCATATACGGGTTTGGCGAGCGCCTGGATGACGGTGCTCAATGCGATCGATGCTGTTTCCGGCACGTCGCCGCGTCGGGTTCTACATGCTATGCATGAAAATAGGGAGGGGGGCGAGCCCCCCTCCCTCTCCTGCGGTGGGATTACCGCGTACGCGCCATCCTCAGCAGCCCATAGGAAGCGATGAAAGCGCCTGTCAGGATCAATAACCCTATCATCAGCAGCAGGTAGCTGACCTCGAAGCCGGTTACCGGCAAGGTCTGCCCGCTTTCGATCTGGGCGGGAGGAACGACCACCTCCCCTGCCACCTGCACGTTGTTGAAGAAATCGACTACCTTCTCCTCCCCGGCGGAGAGGCTGAAGGAAACCGAGACGGGCGCGGTCGCCACGTATCCATCGCCCACGATCTCCTCGACGGTGTAGTCGCCCGCCTTGAGACCCGTGAAGGCGTAGGAACCGTCGGCCCCGCTCACTGTGGTGGCGATGATATCGCCCTCGGCGTCGCGCAGGTTGATAGCAACGCCGGCCAGGCCGGCCTCACCCTCGTCGAACGCGCCGTTGGCGTTGAGGTCGAGCCACTTGGTGCCGAGCACCGAGGCGTATTGGGCATTAAGGAAATCGACACGCTTCTCCTCGCCCGCTCCCAGCATCACTCCGATCTGTGCGGCGCTGGTGGCGTAGTAGCCTTCCGGCACCTCCTCCATCACCATGTACTGGCCATCCAGCAGGGCCTCGAAGACGAAGTAACCATTGGCGTCGGTCACTCTCTCCTCGGAGACACCCATGCCCTCGAGGACTATGGTCACGCCCGCGAGCGCGGACTCTCCGTCCTGGCGGATACCGTCCGCATTGGCATCCAGCCACTTGTACCCGTAGATGCTGGAGAGCCTCTTGTTCATGAAGACGTAGTGCTCAGCGTCACCGTCCTCGAGCACGATGTCATGCTCGGTCCCGGTGACGGACACCCAGCCTTCGGGCACTACCTCATAGAGGTGGTATTCACCGGGTGTGATCCATCCGAAGTCGAACAAGCCGTTCTCGTCGCTGAAGGCTTCGGCGTAGAAACCCTCGCCTTCGAGCACGAACTTGACTCCCGCGACAGGCTCCTGGGTGATGAAGTCGATCTTCTCGCCGGTTATGCGGCCTCTAGGATCGGTGACCACGATCTCCACGTCCACGTCATCCTCGAGGTCTCCGATCTTGGCCTTGTTGTTGAGGATATAGACCCCGGCTTCCTCGGCGGTCAGGTCCTTCTCGATGACGATGGTGAACGGGGCCTCCGCCAGGTCCAGCATCCAGGGACCGGTCAGGGAGCCTGCGTCCGCGCCGTTGATGGTGGTCGAGGTTATCTCGTAACTCAGTCCCGTTGCGGGATCTATTGTCTCTATATCCTCCAGCATCACCTCGGTGGAACCTCCACCAGCGGGCTTCGCGAAGTCCTGGCGATAATGGAATTTCCAGTCCTGCATGCCCGGCTTCGGGGGGTCGGGCTTGTTGCTGATGGTGATCTCGATGAGGTTGCTCATGGAGGTCACGCTGGCCAACGGCACAGGCAGGGTGAATGTACCAGAGTAGGAATAGACGTGGGGTCCACCCGTGGGTATGGCGTTATCCCCCATGGGAACCGTAGTGGTTATGTTGGAGGTCGCCGCGAGCCAGGCAGGTCCGCCCGCCTTGTACCAGACAGTGTCGGAGACCGCGATCACGTCAGCGGCCCATTCGCCCGTGTTCTGCACGAAGATATTACCCTCGATGTTATATGAGTTCGAGAGCTCGGCATCCACCTCTATGGTGAAGTTGACCTGCTTGGTCTCTCCCGCCTTCATCTCTATGTAGGACTCGGAAGCCGTCTTCTCCAGGCTTATCTCGGGCCCGGAGGCGGTGACCAGGTCAACGTCCTTGGATATATCAAGGCTGGTGACCTCCCAGGGGTCCTGCTGGACCATTACCATGGCCTCCGACTGCTCCTGGGCCGCCTTTTCTTCGACTATGGCCTGCTCTTCGACGGCCGCTTTCTCCTCAAGGGCTGTAGCCTCTTCCTCGGCGATGGTCTCTTCGTCGGCGATTGCCTCCTCTTCCGCCTCAGCCCCCTCTGCGATGACTACCGCCTCCGATGTCGAAGCCTTCTTCTCTCGGGAGGCTCCCGCATCGGAAGCGGAGGCAGGAACGAAGGGGAAAGCCAGCAGCAGCGCAATGGCCACTACCAGCATCATGCTGAGTAGCGTTCTTATTCTTTCGTTCATTTTAATCCCTCCTTTTCTCTTTCCAGTTGGTGAATCCGGTCAATTAAAAAACGGCCTCTTTGTTTCGAAAAGAGGCCGGTTTCACTATTAGCTCAGAACGTTATTAGTGACCATCTCATAAAACGTTCGTCATCGCTTCCTCTTAGACTGATCTAAACCTAGTGCTTTCATCTATCTAGTAAGTCCATCCTTAAGATAAAGCACGGACTCGTGCCCTTCTATGATTCAGATCAGGCAACTTTGATCATGAGAACGGCAGTTGGACAGCGGCAGTCTCGAGGCGTATCCGGGGCGGCGCGAACCTTCTGCTCCGTAATGCTCAGCCACCTCGGGTACGCTTTTCATGCCTCTTCGTCCTTGTCCAGACGATCAGCACGATCGATATAAAGAGAAGTACGGATGCGGCCAGCCAGCCGATAATGCCCGCCGTGAGTAAGGCATCGAGGTTGGCGGAACTGCCTACTATCGTGCAGACCAGGGCCAGAACGAGCGCGAGAAGCGCCATGATCAACATGATCCTTGCGACGGTTTTCATCCCTGCTCCCCCGTCCTTATCCGGCAACCGAGGTAAAAAGACGATCGGGGCAGACCGGTCAGATCATAACTTCCGCGGCTCAAAGCCCCCACCCTCTCATCACCTCGCTTAATAGGCACCAAGTGTTTTTGTCCCTTTACGGTGCTGATTGATACCTGCTGTTGATTTTAGCAGAGAGCCCGGTGGGGAATGCCATTAAGGCCGTGGCCTGCATCTATCCGCGTTCTTCAAAAAGATGTTTCGCCTCGTCATGTATGGGGAAACACGATATAACGATATATATACGGTCCTGTATAGACAAAGGAAAAATATGTTATAATACGGTTGCTTGCACAATAGTTATATATCAAGGGATGCTGGGATCCGCGTTCTCGACATGGTCACCTGGGGACGCGGGGAGCTAAATGGTGAAACCGGCCCGATCGCAAGAGTGGTCGGGTTTTTTTATACACCGGTACGGCTGACAAAAAGGGAGAGAGGGATAGGGCCAAGAGAGAACGGCTGAGACCGGAGAATGGGCAGTTTTCCCGGTTGCGGCCAGAGTTCATCCGGCGTAGATGCACGGGGCAATGCTGCTGAAACGGCACGATCTCGACTATCTCATCGATGGCCTGAGCCTCACCTTTTTTATCCGTGCCTGGCGGGAGGGTGTCTTTCCCGCGTAATAGCGGGAATGACGCTGTTCACGCTGAGTAACCGACTGCATGAAAAGAAAGGGAGGTGAGATCTTGGAAGGCCTCAAAAAATGGATCGCGCTCCTCGCCACCGTAACTATGTTGCTGCTTGCTCTGATGTCTGGACTCATCTCGGCAGCGCCGTCGAAGGAATGGAAAGAAGACAAGGAGGAGCAATCGGATATAGTCGAGGATAAGACCGATGAAGAGGGTCTTGGAGGCGAGGACACGGTCGCTGGCCCAAGCGAGGAAAAGAACACCGTAGATGCAGGTGAGGCACCGGAAGCCCCCGACTCCGGCAAAGATGTGGCGGACACTGGGGCTGGAGGAAGCGAGGAATTGCCTCCCGCTGCACTCCTGGCCGCATGCGAACCCACGATGTCGACGATGGCGTCGGTGACACCGACACTGGTCGATCCCTGGGCATCGGGTGATGCGAAGCCCGAGTGCGTATTGGCTGCCACGATACTCGGGGTAAGCCCCGCCGATGAAGCCTATAAGGTTGATGCTGCCGCCCCCAACGGCACGTACACGAGTAACGGCAACACCATCACCATCTCCAACAGCACCGGCAAGGTGTTCGACTGGGCGTCCGTGTACCCCGTGCAGTGCGTGATCGTGAAGGCGGGAACCGCCGCATACCTGTTCTACTACCCTGGTGGAGCTTACGGCGATACCGGCCTCTATGCACCGTACAACAAAGATATAAGTCACGTCACTTTCTGCTTCAACGTGCCTGTCCTGGGTTCCATCTGCGGCACCAAGTGGGAGGATCATAAGGAAGGCGCACCCGTCGACGGTGTGACCATCATCCTCCTCGACGCTACCGGCAATGAAGTAGCAAGGACCGTAACCGCGAATGGAGGCAAGTACTGCTTCAACGATATCCCGCTGGGCGAATATACGGTGAGGGAACTCCTGGACCCCGGGTGGTATGCGAAGAGCCCTGCCAGTGGAGAGTGGACGGTCATCCTGAGCGAAAGCGGAAGCGGTATAGTAACCGCGGGAATCCTGTGCTGTCCGCCTCCCCCGCCTCCGCCGCCCTGCGTGACTGATGTGGACTTCATCAATGCCCGATACGGTTCCATCACCGGCCTCAAGTTCGAGGACATGAACGCGGACGCAGACAAGGATGCCGAGGATACGCCCTGGGCTGGGATCACCATCCAGCTCAAGCAGGGCGCTACGGTGGTCGCCACCACCGTGACCGATGCGAACGGCAGGTTCACCTTCTCGAGCGTCATGCCGGGGACCTACGACGTGGTCGAGGTCCTGGGAGCCGGTATCTACACCAGCACCTCGCTGATCATCTCCGGCGTGGAGGTTGCCTCCGGGCAAGCGGTGGTCCTGGACGAGACGCCCTTCCTCAACTACGAGGAGGGCTCCATCTCGGGCTACAAGTACCGTGACCTCGACGCCGACGGCGAGCTGGACCCCGGCGAGCCCGGATTCGCGGGCGTGACCATCAAGCTCTACGATGCGGACGATGACCTGATCGACACCACGGTGACCGACGCAAACGGCAAGTTCGTCTTCATCGGCGTCGTGCCGGGGACCTACTCCATAGCAGAGGTGCTGGGCGCGGGGGTCCTCTCCAAGAGACTCACCACCATCACCGGCGTGGTGGTGGTATCGGGCGAGGAGACGGTGCTCGAGCAGAAGTACTTCCTCAACTACGAGGAGGGCTCCATCACCGGCCTCAAGTTCGAGGACATGAACGCGGACGGGGATAAGGACGCAGGGGATGCGCCCTGGGCCGGGATCACCATCCAGCTCAAGCAGGGCGCTACGGTTGTCGCCACCACCGTGACCGACGCGAACGGCAGGTTCCTCTTCACCGGCGTCGAGCCGGGGACCTACGACGTGGTCGAGGTCCTGGGTGCCGGTATCTACACCAGCACCTCGCTGATCATCTCCGGCGTGGAGGTTGCCTCCGGGCAGGCGGTGGTCCTGGACGAGACCCCCTTTCTCAACTACGAGGAGGGATCCATCTCGGGCTACAAGTACCGTGACCTCGACGCGGACGGCGAGCTCGACGAAGCAGATACACCGTGGGACGGGAACTCTACTCCCATCGCAGTCGAGCTGTGGTCGGGCGGTTCGAAGATCGAAGAAACCATAATAAACAACGAGCATGGTTTCTATCTCTTCGCCGATCTTGAACCCGGCGAGTACACGGTCAAAGAAGCCGAGCCCTTCCCGGAGGGCGTTGAAACGGCGATGGACGATACCTCGTTCACAGTCGTCATCGAGTCCGGCGAGCACCTCGTTGTCGCCCCGGAGCAGTACTTCCTCAACTACATCCTGGAAGTCGCTCCTGTAATCATCGAGCCTGAGGTTGCGCCCCAGGTCCCAGGCCAGTTGCCCATGACGGGCTGGAACCTGCTGCCATGGGTCCTTGCCGCCGGGTTGCTCGCGCTCCTCGGATTGATAACCCTGATGCTCGGAGTGATACAGCTCCGCAGGAACTGACGTTCACGACCACAGGAAAGGGCCCCCGGCCGGGGGCCCTTTCTCATTGCCGATTACATCTCAAGGCAGGTCGAGCAGGAGCAGGCCACCCTTTCAGCTTATCTCGCGGATGCGCTCGTACAGCTCGTTGCGGTGAAACTGGTCGAAGTCGTAATAGCCGCGCACGACGTCGAGCCTTGAGAGTTGCGCTCCACCCTCCCATAGCTGAAGCGTCTTCGCGTCCCTCCAGTATTTCTCCACGTAGTAATCGGTCACGTAACCATACGAGCCCATGAGCTCCATGGCGCGGTTGGTGACGTTGATCGCCGCGTCGCAGCAAAAGACCTTGGCGGCCGATGCCCTGGAGAGCATGTGCACGGATGCGCCGTCACCATACACCTCGGGGCGGTCATATAAATAAGCGGCGTTGACGTAATTGTCCCTTCCCGCCTGTATGCCCATGGCGATATCGGCAAGCATGGTGGCGCAGACGGTATGCTGCCGGATGGGCTTTCCCGCCGCTATCCTGTCGGTGGTAAAGGCAAGGACCTCGTCCAGGGTCCCCTGGGCCATACCGATGGCCAGCCCCGCGGAGACGATGCGCGCGAAGGCCTGGTTGTCCCACAGCAACTCCGCGTCCCAGCCCGGCCCGGCGGCCCGCCATCCCTCCGGCACGCGCACTCCCTTGAGCTCGAAACCGCCCTGTCTGCTGCCCCTGAGCCCTTCCTTGTCCTCGAACCCCAGGAACGTAAACCCTTGCGTCGGGACCTCCACGTAGACCAGGGCGATCCCTTCGTCGCCCAGGCTCTGATCCGTGCTCGCGACCACGCAATATGCGCCCGCAAGGCCCGCGTTGACCGACCATACCTTGGTGCCGTCCATTACCCACTGCCCGTCGCGCAAGGCGGCGGCACAGGTTATCCCGCTACCCATGAGGTCGGCGTTCTCGATATCGCTGCCCCCTTGTGGCTCGGTGGCTGCGAAGCACCCCAGGCATAGTTCATCCTCCTGTACGAAGCGGGGTGCAAAATGCTCCAGCACCTCACGGTTGTCAGTCTTTATCGCCGGTCGCATGGCCAGAATGCCGCCCATCAGGGAGGTAAAGAGGGCGGCATCTCCCCTTCCCATCTCCTCCGCCAGCAAGGCCGTGGTCAAGGCCGAGGACAGGCCCATGCCGCCATATTCCTCCGGCAGGAACCCTCCCTGCAGCCCCAGGGGCAACATCTTCTTCAGCGTTTCCTCCACCAGCCCGTAATCCGAGCGTGTGCTCTCGTCGAGCTCCCTACGCACCGGCATGATCTGCTCGTCCACGAAATCCCGCGTCGAGCTCAGAAGGAGCTTGTCCGAGGGACTTAGAAGTTCCTGGACGAACCTGTTCTCCTTGCGTTCAATGGATACCTGTGCCATGTCCTCTATCCTCCTTGCCGGCTCAGCCGGCGGACGACCTTTTCTGCTTCACGCGCTCCGCCTCCCTCTGTCTTCATTTCCTTCGCATCTCCTGCATCTTTTCATAGAGATCATTCTCGTAGAACTGGTTGTAGTCATAGTAGCCGCGGGTGACGTCCATCTTCCCCAGCTGTACTCCCCCCTCCCACAGCTGGACGATCTTGTTGTCGCGCCAGTACTTCTCTACGTTATAGTCGGTGGCGTAACCGTAATTGCCCATGAGCTCCATGGCCTGGTTGGTAGCCTTCACCGCCATATCGCAACAATAGACCTTGGCGACCGTGGACCTCGACAGCATGTACTTCGAATGCCTCGGCCCGTAGGTCTCCGGGTGGTCGTACATGTAGGCGGCGTTGACATATGAGTCCCGTCCCACCTGGATGCCTATGGCGATGTCCGCGAGGATGTTCGCGGCCACGGTGTGCTGGCGTATGGGCTTTCCCGCAACCTTGCGGTCGCGCGTGAAGGCCAGTGCCTCGTCGAAGGCGCCCTGGGCGATGCCCGCCGCCCACGCCGCACTAAAGAGGCGGGCAAAGACCAGGTTGTCGTGCAGCAGCTCCGCGTCTTTTCCGGGTCCCGCGGCGCGGTACTCCAGGGGTACGCGCACGTCCTCGAAATAGAAGTCACCCTCGTGGCTGCCGCGGAAACCGGCCTTGTCCTCGAACCTGCCAAAGCTGTATCCCTCTATAGGGACAGGCACGTAGATGAGGGCGATACCGTCGTCGCCCAGGGACGGGTCTGTGTTGCACACCACGCAATATACATCGGACTCCCCCGAGTTCGTCGGCCATACCTTGGCGCCGTTGATCACCCATTCGTCACCGTCCAGCACGGCGCGGGTGTGTATGCCCTTTCCCTTCATGTCAAGGTTCTCTATGTTGCAGCCGCCCGAGGGCTCGGTCATGGCGAAGCAGGCGACGTAAGGCTCACTTCCCAGGAAGCGAGGCGCAAAATCTTCCAGCAGGGTCTTGTTCTCTGCGAACACCGCCGGGCGGAAAGCCCAGGTGCCGCCTCCGATGGGCGCAATACAGGCGGGCTCGCTCCTGCCGAACTCGTCGAGGATGACGCAGTAGGTTAGCGCCGAGGTGAGGTTCCAGCCCCCGTATTCCGGCGGAAGGAACGCGCTCTGAAAGCCAAGGTCGACAAGCTTTCTCTGCACCTCCTTCACCAGTTTCCAATCGCCGCGTGTGCTGGCCTCCATCTCCTTTCGTATGGGCATGATCTCGCGTTCGACGAAGTCCCGGATCAGGTTCACCAGGAACCTGTCCCCGGGGCTTACCAGCTCGTGCATGAACCTGTTCTCCCTGTTCTCGATGGAAACCTCTTCCATACTCCCTTCCCCCTTTTCGCATGAGCGATAAACAGAACCCCTCCTGTTCCGTGAGAAGCCTTTTTCGACCGGACCGCCGATGAGACCTGACATGCCGCGAGGCCGTTATTCACGCCCCTCGCGCCTGTCGCGTTCGCGTTTGTATGGTACCCCTTTGCCCTTCCTGCCCTGCTTGACCTTGGTAGGAGGAGGCATCGCTTTGCGGATGCGTTTGAAAGCCTCTAGCCAGGAATCCCCTCTCTTCTCTACCCCCATGGCGACCTCCAGCCGCTGTCTCTCGATTGTCCGGTTTGCGCCCTGTTGATTCGTCATTCCTCCCGCACGTGGCGAGCGCGCTATTCCCCGCCCGGGGCGAGGATGTAGGAAACCGACGAAGGACCGGTCAGCGACCAGTCCACCCTTGCCCTCTTCCCCTCCATCGCCTCGTAGAAGGCGGCCAGCCTTCCGGCCATGAAGTACTCGCTGTAAGGGTTCTCCACCCACACCCTGAGGGCGCCGCCCGCGGTGTATTCCACGTCGGTCGCCAGGCCCTGCCCATAGAGCGGAAGCAGGGAGAGCATCTCCTGCAGCAGGTCGCTCCTGGCCTCCTCCGAAGTGCTGGTCAGACCAAGGTCGTCCAGCATCTTCAGGGTATAGTCCCTCTCCGCGTCTACGATGATGGGGATGACCTCGTCTCCGAGTTCCCGTATGAGCTCCCTCGCCACCAGGGAGAGCAGGAATCCCTCCCAGTTGAGCATGCGTATCCCCCTGCGCTTGTCGATGATAAGGCCTTCGTCCTCCCGCCATTCCATGTGCCTGATGTCCAGGGGAACGCCGCAGCGGGGGCAGCGGTGGTGGCGGTAGTCGCCGTCTTTCACCGGTGGGAACTCGACCTCCAAGCGCTCCGACAACTCCGGCTTATACTCTGTCACCTCGACCCTGAGGAGGTACTCCCCGTCTTCCTTCTTCCAGAACGAGCGCAACGGCTTTCCCTCCAGGGCCTCGAAAGCGCCGACCACGACCGCCGCCATGAGGTCCAGATCCCAGGGATTGCGCATGCGTGCCACCCCGTATTTCCCGCTGCGGTATTCGACGGTGCGAGAGCTCGCCGTGCCCGTCATCCACGCCATGTTATTAAAGAAGCGCACGGCGCCGTACTTGAAGGGAGGTATGCGCAGGGTAAGGCGTATGGTCTGCGACTGCAGGAGTGCCGCGATGACGATGCGCACCGAATTACGCTCCGCCTCGTAGAATATGCGGTTAACGGGAAAGCCCAACCCCTCAGAGATACGGCGCCTCAGCTCGGGCAGGAGATCGGCCTCGTAGAATACCTGCCTTATGCGTGAATCCCCCCTGCTGACGATGGTGCCGTTGGACTCCCAACGGTTCATGCGACTCACCATCTTGGGAACACCGCATACGCTGCAGCGGCTGTAATGCATGCCTACCCCCTGCAAAAAAGCTAAAGAAGCCGCCCCTATTCTAAACCAGAGGATTCTTTCATCTCAACCGCATGCTTGTTAAGTTATGGGCCGCACGACCGTTAAGGCGCCATGATCGCTAGGGGTATGACAGATCCTGCCATTGCATCTAGAAAAGCCCGCTGCCCCAAGCGGGCCAACACGCGTCATCGGCCAGTTCCACTTGCTGCCGGTCGCCCATGCTCGCATACGCGCCGTCTGGCGAGTATTCTTAGGAGTATTTATGTCTTGGATTTGCCCTCAAACTCCCGCCGCAACTCCCGCTTGAGAACCTTACCGCTAGCCGTCATTGGCAGCGCCGGCCGGACATAAACCTTCTTGGGGACTTTGTACCCGGCCATGTTCTTTTTGCAGAAAGCGATGATCTCTTCCGGGGTTACCTCCACATCCGGTTTGGGGACGACGATCGCCGTCACAAGCTCCATCCAGTAAGGATCGGGAACCCCGATGACCGCCGCCATGGCCAGCTTCGGGTGCTGGAGTAGCGTTCCTTCTACTTCCTGGGAGGAGACGTTTTCTCCGCCCGTCTTTATCATGTCCTTTTTCCGGTCGACAAAATAGAACCAGCCGTCTTCGTCCATATAGCCTAGATCCCCGGTATGCAGCCAGCCGTTGGCTAATGCTGCCGCTGTAAGATCTTGTTTCTTCCAGTAACCCTTCATCACTGCTGCAGACCGGATAACCAATTCTCCCACCTGTCCAACCGGTACCTCACGATCATTGACGTCGAAAACCCTTACCGCCACGCCCGTATCGGGGATACCGATAGCGTTCCGTTTCTGATCGAATGCTTCCGGGCTGGAAGTCGTTCCCACAGGGCTGCTCTCCGTCTGTCCCCAGTAATTCCGCCACTGGGTGTCCGGATTGATCCCCTTCCAGCGCTCTATGACCACATTCGGGATGACGGCACCAAAGGAAACGAATTTCTTCAATGAAGACAGATCGTACTCGTCGAACCCCGGGATAGAGGGAATGGCGGCATAGAGGGTGGGCGGATACACCCAGTAGGTTATCTTTTCATCCTGCGTCACCTTCAGGGTTTGTAATGGATCCGGGGCATAGGTGATTACCGCCCGTGCTCCGGTGGCCAGCACTCCCAAGAGGACGGTGTTGCCAGCGACATGAAACATCGGGATGTCGATGATAAAGGCGTCATCGCGTGTGAAGTTGGCATCCGGAATGAGGTGAAGGAGCGACATGTAGTAATTGAGATGAGTGGTCATGACGCCCTTGGGAAAACTCTCCGTTCCGGTAGTATAGATAAGGGTCGCCACGTCGTCGGAATCGATGATGACCTCCGGCTCCGTTGCCGGATACGCGCCGTTGAAAAAATCGCCGACATCTATCCAGCCATCCGGCTTTGGCTTCTTGCCGAAATTGAGCCAGCCGAAATGCTCGATGCCCTTTAGCCCATCTTTCACCGAGAGCACGTTTTCCGTGAGCATATCCTCCACGAAAAAGGCCTTGGGCTCGGCATCGCCGATGATATAACTTATTTCCTCGCCCTTGAGCATGAAATTCAGCGGAACCGTGATCGCCCCGAGCTTGGCCAAGCCGAAACAGCAATAGAGATAATCCATACAGTTGTGGGTCATAAAGGCAACCCGGTCTCCACGCTTGATCCCCAGTTCGGCAAAGGCGTTGGCCGCCATGCAGCTCTTCTCGTTAAGCACCCTGAAGCTGATGCGCTCTTCTCCATAGATGAATACGGTTCTTTCCCGGAAACGCGCCGCCGACCGGCTGACCAGATCGCCTATGACCGCTCGTCTCAAAAGGTTCTCGTGCAACTCATCCAAAACCATGGCTTCCTCCCTCCAAATATGATTTGTTCCAGACCCTCTTGAAGCCATATGTGCTCCCCCCTCCATATTTCCTCTCTTTCCCAAAGCGGCCTGACCTCGGCTTCCCCCCCTGGCCGCCGAAGTGGCGACTAGCCAGTGATTCCGCATAGCCGTCTGGCCGATTCGATGGCCTCCTGCCGGTACGGGGCTTGCTTAGAGAACTCAAAAAGCTCCATCTTGCAGGCCTGCCCGGATCCCCCGCCGTGCGTAGCGGAGTGCAGTATGGAGCCAAGTCCCCATGAGATATTCTCGATGAGTCTGACCATGCGAATCCTGTGTTCCGCGGGGACATCGTCCACGCCCTTGAGGAAACGCTCCAGGAAAGGCGCGATCTCGGGGTTGTTCATCTCCTTCTCGCTCGGGCAGCAGGAAAGGATACCCCCGGTTATGTCCTCGGCCAGCCTGATGAGATCGAAGACGGCGCGCGATGCGTAGTACTTGGCATTATTGGCGAGCACGGGATCGGATACGTAGCCGCCTCCGGGAAGTTCGTAGCCGCGCATGGCGGCAGCGATCCCGCAGGAATACACGGTTTCAGTGATAGCGATCATGTCCGCCAGCTTGTCCCGGACGTGGGCGGAATCCTCCAGGCCATTGTAGCGCGCCACGAGTTGAGTCGCGGCCACCAGCACGTCGGCCCATCCCGCCTTGCAGCCACCCGTGGTGGGACGGTGTGATGAGCCGAAGAGGCCGACCAGTTCCTCGAGGTAATCCACCTCCCCGCAGAGGAATACCCGCTCCCAGGGAACGAAAACGTCGTCGAACACAACAACGCATTCGTGCACCCCGTAACGGCTGTTGCCCAGGTCTATATCCGCCCCTTTTTGCCGGCGCTCGTCCTGTGAATGGCGCACCGATATATGAATCAGCCCCGGCGCGGTGGTGGGTACCGCACAGGCCACAGCGTAATCCTCGGAGCCCCGACGGTGGGTCGTGCAGGGCAACACCAGCTTCTCGTGCGAGATGGCGGCTCCGGTCTGGTGTAGCTTCGCTCCCCTAAGCACTATACCATCGCCGTTCTTTTTCACCACGCGCAAATACATGTCCGGGTCGGATTGATCGCATGCCTTGATCTTACGGCCTCCCTTGGGGTCGGTGATGGCGGGGCAGGCCAAAAGGTCATTCTCCTGCATGTACCTTATCCAGTCGGACACATTGCGATGATAGGAGGTGCCATTGTCCGCATCCACCTTCGCGGCGATATACAGCAGGGGCGCGTAGGCGTTCTGGATACAGCGGAAGGAGCACATACCAAGTTGGCGGTTGCAGTAGCGGGTCACGTTTACTTTGGCCACCAGCTCATCTGCGTTCTGTGGGACGTGTTGGAATATAGGCACCGGCTCCCCGCTAAGATGGGAGGTTGTGATGACCTTGTCCCTGTATGCGGGTTCGCATGCCAGATCGTAGGTGAAGGCTACCGCCTCGGCGGCGGCCTGCACCGACGGGTGGTCCATGGCGCTATCGACCTTCCCGCCATCGATGTAGAGCGGCAGTTTCATGTCTCTGACGCTCTGCAGGTACTCTTTCCCCGTTCTCATCGTCATTTGCTCCCTTCGAATCGATGTTCCTTACCGCTAGCCCCGTCCTCACTGCCCCCCCGGCCGTTTTGCGCAAGCCCTGGTAATGAACTCCAGAAAGAGACTCGCGACCTCGTCTGTTGTCAACGGCCCACTCTTTCTGTACCAAACGGGAAGCCAGTTGCACATGCTCGAGATAATGCGCGCGGTCATGGGCACGTCTATCTCCTCGAATGTGCCTTCCTCGACCGCCTGCTCGAGGGCAGCCCGCAGTATCCCCTCGTATTCCCGGCTCAATGAGCGGATGCGCGCCCTCTGCCGCGCCGGAAGCTCCTTCTCCTCCGCGAAAAAGACGCTGGCGAAGTCGCCGTACTCCGAGAACAGGGAGAGGTGCATGCAAAAGAGCTCTGCCAACTTCTCCCTTGCCGTCATCGTGGAGTTGTCGACCTCGCGTGCCTGGTTGAGTAGCTTGCTGACCGCCTGGTCGCAGATGCTGTAGAGGAGATCATTCTTCGCCTCTATGTAATGGTAGAGCGTGGGCTTGGAGATTCCCAGTTCGGAGGCGATATCCTCCAGTGTAGTGGAACTGTACCCCTTCCTGCTGAAGAGCGCTGCGGACGTATTTAGGATCTCCCACCAGCTGGTCTTGGCCACGTCTTGATCCTTTCGTCGACCACATGGGAAACTGATAGCCTTCAGTATAGCACATATCTACTGGCTAGTATATCCTTCATCATTATTTAGTTAAAGCAACCATTTGCATTATATACTCTATTTGCAGGGATATTACTATTTTATATAATGGTGTTAATTACCTTATCTACCCTTCAGTATTTATAGACGCGCCTTTTCTTCACTGTTTCCAGATAAGCTTCTCTGGCCTGATCCGCAATGAGGTCGGTGATACTCCGAGATTTCATTCATCCTCCAGGTTCGCCGCCTTTACCGGGCTTGTTCCTTCGACTTATGCCTCTGGAGAAAAGATATGCCATGGTTGGATTACCAGGCAGTGCAACAAGTGTCTGGGGTGAGCCTTCATCGAGGCGGTGACCCCCGCCGTCTGGATATCACCGTGAAGCATGTTCCTATTACGAGCGCATCAAGAGGCGGAAGGGAGCCAGGGACACCAAAGAGCGACGGTGAGTAAATTGTCCGAGATAGCACGGTGTGTGGACGGAGGAGTATCCCAATTAGGCGCAATAGAAAGTAAGGGATCGGCCCTCTTAAATTTCTGGGTTTATTGACCTATGGAGGCGATCCGCAGGCTAGGTGGTCATATGGAAAGCCTACAACCACACTTTAGCCACAATTTCAGCCACAGTGACGATTCGGTGGTCAGTCTCCCCCATTCCCCTCAGGATAAAACCGCTGGTAAACATGGTGGTGCCCGGGGCGGGAGTCGAACCCGCACGAGTTTCCCCGAGGGATTTTAAGTCCCTTGTGTCTACCGGTTCCACCACCCGGGCACGCCGCTTATAACCTGTGCATGAGGCCTCCCCGCGAAGGCAACCCCATGCTAGCACCGCCTATTTTCAGCGTCAATCAAAGCTCCCACGCGTGATCGTATCGGTTCGGGGCAGCAGCACGTTACGATGTTCGAGGGGATCAGCGGCGAGGACAGGCGGCTCAACCCGCGGAACGGTTTGCGCACGTGGTGTTGAGGGCGGAACGGATTACCTTCACTAGCTCGGCGGGCTGGAAAGGCTTGGTGAGATACGATGCTGCCCCCAACCTGAGGGCTTTTTCGCGTTCCTGGCGCCGGTTGCAGGCGGTGAGGACGACCACGGGTATATCCCGTGTCTCCTCGTCCGACTTGAGCATGCGCAGGACATCGAAGCCATTCAGTTCGGGCATCATGATGTCCAGGATGATGAGGTCCGGCTTTCCCGCGGTCACACTATCCCTTGTGCTCTCATTCGAGCCAAGGCCGGTGATCCTGTAACCTTCTACCTCGAGGATTATCTGGAGCAGGCGATGAACGGCGGGCTCGTCGTCGATGACCATGATCTTCTTCTCGCTCATTGCCCTCTCCCGGCCTCGTATCATGAAGAAAGAGATTCCCATAACGATAAGGAGCGCTTTCGCGCCCCACATAAGTCTATACTTTTCGCGCCGCCAGCGCTACCACTTTTTACCTGAGATTTTATCTCATATTCTCCCACTTGGAGCCTCGGCCTTGCGCATGTGAGCCATCCTCACGCGCCGCACCCACGTGCCGCGGTGATGGCCAGGCCATCAAGGATATCCTTCTCGCTGACAAGCAGGCGCTCCCATCCCAGCTCGCGCAGGAACACGACCAGCACCGCGGTCCCACCCACGATGACATCGGCCCGGCCGGGCTCCAGCCGCATGAATTCCTTCCTCTCGGCCAAGGGGAGCGCCTGGAGAAACCGATATATCTCGGTGATCTCCTCTCGACTCAACCAGGAATGGTGGATTGCATCCCCATCGTATTCCTCCAGCCCCTGCCTGATCCCGGAGATGGTGGTGACCGTTCCCGCCAGCCCCACCATGAGCCGCGGAGAAAAGCCGGCGATGCGCATGACGTGGGGGCAGAGCACGGAACCGATATATTCCTCCATCTCCCGCACCTCCTGCGCGCGTGGCGGGTCTCCGACCAGGAACCTCTCGCTCATGCGCACGCAGCCGACGTCCAGGCTGAGTTCCTCCACGATAGCTCCGTCCCGTCCCAGGATTATCTCCGTCGAGCCGCCTCCGATATCCACCACCAGAACGGTATCGCGGCGGGGACACAATTCCCCCAGGTCGTAGGTGGATCCCAGGAAGGAGAGCTGCGCCTCCTCCCGGCCTGAGAGCACGCGCGGCCTGGTACCCATGATCCGCTCCACCAGGCCCAGGAACTCCCCGGCGTTGGACGCGTCCCTGGCGGCGCTGGTCGCCGCCACCTCGCAGGCCATCACGTCTTCCCCGCGCATCAGTTCGCGGTAGTCGCGCAGGACCTCCGCCGTGCGCTGCATGGCCATCGCATCAAGGCTCCCCGTTTCGTCCACGCCCTGTCCAAGGCGGGTTATCTTCATGATGCGGTGCATGGTCCGTATTTCGGGCGAAGCGGCCGCACCCGAGACCTCGGCCACGAGCAGGCGGACCGAGTTGGTGCCGATATCCACGCCCGCCACGCGTATCGCCCTCATCGCCTCCCCTCTTCCCTCAGGAAGGGGCCGCAATTCCCTTCGCACTCCCGCTCCTGCGCCCCGCTCAGCTCCTCCGCCACTTCCGCCCCCACCGGGTTATCTCCTCCCGCGAGGAAATGGGCCAGGTGAGCGTGGAGGCATTTCAATCCCCCGGCCACCGTCCCACCGATGCCCTCCCGGCCGGAGAAATACTCTCTCGCCTTTTCCCCCGCCCCCAGTCTATCCGCCCATTTCTCCCTCTCCACGGCATAGTCGCGCTCCGCCTGCCGCAGCGCTTCAGCGAATCCCGGCACCTCCTCCGCCTTGCGCCGCAGAAGCCCTCGCAACTCCCCGCTCTCCAGGCCGGAGACGCGGCGCTGCAGCAAGGGGCATGTGAGCCAGAACAGCGTGGGGAAAGGCGTCCCGTCGGGAAGCAGTGGAGGGTTGGCGATCACCTCGACCACGCCGTGAGGGCAGCGGGCGGCCACCCTCACCTCACCGCGCACTGGCCGGCCGAGCTGTCTCCCCAGCGTCTTCAAGTCTTCCGTCCCCGGGGATTCGTATTCCATGGATAACTCGATCGCAGATAATCCCGGGCCTTCAAGGCACCGCACGTTTCCCCGGGGCAGCCCGGGCCGGGCTTGGCTTGCGGCTCACTTCTTCCCTTTCATGACCTCACGGCGCCGCGTATGCCGAAGCGCCCACCGGACGATTATTTCTTGTGCGCGATGAATATCTTTATCGTCGCCAGCACCAGTTCCTCGTCCCGCTGGTTCTTGATCTTCTGCTGGATGGTGACCACCCCGCCGAGTTCGCCCTTGTCCTTCTTCTCCACCGTCTCCGCCTCGACGCGGATGGTATCCCCGATCCTGGTAGGGCCGACGAAGCGCACCTTGTCCATGCCGTAAAAAGCGACGATGGCCATCTCGGTCACGGGCATGAGGCCCGAGGCGGCGGACATGACCAGCAGGCCGTGGGCGATCCTCTCGCCGAAGGGGGTCTTGGAAGCCCATTCCTTGTCGATGTGCAGCGGGTACCAGTCTCCGCTGAACATCGCGAAGTTCACAATGTCCGCCTCGGTGATGGTGCGGCCACGGCTCACGAACACCTCCCCTTCCTTGAAATCCTCGAAGTACTGCATGTTCAACCATCCTCCTTGCCTGCTACATGAACGCCGAACCTGTCAGCATGATTATATATCAACTAAGGTCGGGGTTTCGCTCGGCCTCCGGTTTCCCGGCTTGCTCGCGGAGCTTTGCGGGGAAAACCGCGGCGGTGCTTGAACCTTGCCGGCCCCCGCGGCCTCGACCCGTTGCGAACCCGGATACGCGAGCACGCCAGAGCTTGAAATCCTCGCTGGTTGAGGTTATCTTATTATTGTTCCCGGAATGTTAAGTTGCGGTTAATAATCCGTCCGGCGAAAGGAGCAGGGAATGGGATCAAGTCCTTATTTCACCGAGGAACACGATATGCTCAGGCAAAGCATACGGGAGTTCGTGGAGAAGGAGCTGGCGCCCCACGCCGAGGAGTGGGAAGAGGAGGAGATGTTCCCCAACTGGGTCTTCAAACGCATGGGCGAACTCGGCTTCCTCGGGCTGCGTTACCCCGAGGAGTACGGGGGAGGCGGCGGGGATTACTTCACCGAGATCGTGCTCATGGAGGAAATAACCCGCTGTGGGTCGGGCAGCCTGGGCATGGCCGTAGGTGTGCAGGTGGGAATGGCCACCCCTCCCATCCTCAAGTTCGGCAACGAGGAGCAGAAGCAGAAATACCTGGTTCCGGCAATAGCCGGCGACAAGATCGCCTGCCTGGGCATCACCGAGCCGGGCGCCGGGTCCGACGTAGCCAGCCTGACCACCTACGCAGAGAAGGTCGACGGTGGCTGGAAGGTCAACGGCAATAAGATATTCATCACCAACGGCTGGCGCGCCGATTTCATGACCCTGGTGGCGCGCACCGAGAAGGTCAAGGGCTACAAGGGGATCAGCCTGTTCCTGGTGGACTGCGACACCCCCGGTTTCGTGAAGTCCCGCAAGCTGGACAAGGTGGGGTGCCGCGCCTCTGACACGGCGGAGATCTTCTTCGAGGACATGTTCATCCCCGACGGTTCCATGCTGGGCGAGGAGGGCAAGGGCTTCTACCACATAATGTGGGAGCTGCAGGGCGAGAGGCTTATCGCGGCCGCCCTGTCCGTAGCCGGCTCGAAGCTGGTCCTGCAAGAGGCCATTCAGTACACAAAGGAGAGGGAGCAGTTCGGCAAGCCCATCTGTAAGAACCAGGCAATCGCCCACCGCATCGCCGACCTGGCGACCAAGCTCGAGGCCTGCGAGGCGTTCCTCTATTCCTGTGCGTGGAAAGTCAACCAGGGAGAATTCCCGGCGGGTGAGATATCCATGGTCAAGCTCATCAGTTCCCTGGTGGCCTGCGAGGTGGCCGACGAGGCCATGCAGTTCATGGGCGGCTACGGCTACATGATGGAGTACCCGGTGCAGAGGTCGTGGAGGGACTCGCGCCTGGGGCGCATCGGCGGCGGTACCGACGAGATCATGCGGGAGATCATCGCCACCACCATGGGCCTGTACGCCTGATAGCGCCCGCAACGGCGGCGCCGCAGGTGTGGCTGCATACCGCGGGAGGATACCGGCCACAAACATGGGTCAGCTCAAAAGGGAGGAAACCGGCCGCGCCGCATGGGCGACGCAAGGTTCAGCGGATTTGCACGCGATGAAAAGGGGCGCGGATCGCCGCGCCCCTTCCGTTGCGTGAGAATATACCCTTGTTCGCCCAGTGGGGTCCCGGTCGGCCTTCGGCCCGGGGCGTGATGACGAGAGAAAAGGGCCCCCGTCAGGGAAGATAGACGGTCGCCTCTCCCCCCTTGAGCACCTCGCTGCCGTCGTCTTTCTCGGCCCATACATCCAGGACAACAAGGTTGCCCTCCAGCTTCTCCCGCACCTTTCCCTTGAAGATCACCGTCTGTTCGGGTATAACCATGCCCCGGAACTGGCAGGACAGCTTCTTGAGATAGCCGGGATCGCCGATCCAGTCCACGACCGTCTTCCCCAGCAGGGCCATATTGAAGAGCCCGTGGGCGATGACGTCGGGGAGCATGGCCACTTCCTTGGCGAAAAATGGATTGGTATGGATAGGGTTGAAGTCGCCGCTGGCCCCTGCGTATATGATGGCGTCCATGCGGTCGAACTTGTGGGTGAAGGCCGGGACTTCCTGGCCCACCTGGATATCGTCGTACTTGAGGCTCGTGAGTTCCGTCATGGCGATCAACCTCCCCGGATGATGAAGGTGGCCCGGGAACGGCACACCAGCTCGTCTCGCTGGTTTTTTGCCTCCCCCTCGTAGACCACGAAGTCCAGGTTGCCCTTCTCGTAGATGTCCGCTATCTTCCCGGTCTCCACGATGATGTCGTTCGGCTTCACCACCGTGAACCACTCGAACTCCTGGGCGCCGTGCACCAGCATGGCCAAGTTGAGCTTGACCTCCGGGTCCAGGAGGACCATCCCCGCGCCGCGCAAGGCGTAGACGGCGGCGAAGTTGGGCATGCCGATTATATCCCCGTACTTCGTGCCCCTGGAGAATTCCTCGTCGTGATAGATGGGTCGCTCGTCCTTGGCGGCCGAGGCGTACTCCCTCATCTTCTCTCGACCGATCTCGTACTTGAGCGGTCCGTAAGCCTTCCCGATCCACTTGTGGTCGACCATGGCCTCACTCCTTTCCGCATTTACCCCTCCCCATGCAAAGCAAGAAGATTCTATCACCGCCCGCTGCGCCCGGACAACAATGAAAAGGCCCCGTGGGGGCCTTTTCCAGCCTATTTGATGGTCCTTTCGTTTCTCTATTTTGTATCCGTATGGGAGGGCGGGGGTTTTTGCCTGTATTCGACAGGGCGTTCCCGCCTCCTCTGGTCTCTTAGCTCCCGCCGCGGTCCTGGTTCTGCGCGCCGTCACCATCGCAGGTGCTGTCGCAGGAACCGTCACAGAGCCTGTCCCGGGTGCGGTCGCAGTCACCGGCGCATTCGCCGCCCTGCACCGCGCCTCGCGCCTGCGGTCCCGCCGCGGCACCTTCCTCCGGGGTCTCGTCGCTCCATCCCTTGCGGCTCTGGGTGGAATCGCCGTCACATTCTCCGTCACAGTCGCGCTCGCGCAAACGCTCCTGAACGCAGTCGCCTTCGCACGCGCCGTTCTCGGCACCGACACAGTTCTCCGCGCGGATATTGCTTTCCTCGCCGGCGTTGCGGCACCCGAAGGAGAAGGCGTCGCCGGCCACGCGGGTGATCCCTTCACCCTCCGCGCATCTGCCGGCTCCCCCGTCCGACACCCCTGCCGCTACGGCAATTCCAGCCGAGACGAGCAGCGCCAGCGCCACTGCGGCCACCGCGATGATCGTTCCTCTCTTCTTCAAATCCAGCTCACCTCCTTTGCCAGAATCGTTCTTACCCTTTAATACGAACCGGGCTATCGTCATGTACGCGTTATTTTTCGCCGACGCACCGGTACAATAAGTAATCGTCATGGCTATCAGAGCGTTCATGTGAGACCCTTACTTCGTATATACAGGTAAAAGCGAAAGGCGGAGTTTTTGGCGCCCCTGGAGGAACTGGCACTGCGCAGTGCCGCAGGCGATGAGAGTGCCTTTGCGGAATTATACGGGACCCTCCTCGACCCGGTGTTCAGGTACCTGTACTGGAACATTGGCTCCAGGGAGGATGCCGAGGACCTGGCCGAGGAAGTCTTTCTCAAGTGCCTGGTCAATATCAGCAGATATGACCCGAGGCGAGGCCCCTTCAAGGCCTGGGCCTTTCGCATTGCCCACAACCTGCTGGTGGACCACCAGAGGCGTCAGGGCAGGAGGGGCAGGGAAGAACTGAGGGAGGACCTGCAAGACGGGACGGCCTCGGCGCCGGATAGCCTGGAGGAGCAGGAGAGGGCAAGGATCGTGAGGGAGACCCTGGAGGAATTGCCCTCCAACCAGAGGCAGGTTATAGCGATGAAATATTTCGCGGAGATGAGCAACGCGGAGGTGGCCAGGGCCATAGGCCGCAGCGAAGGAGCGGTGAACGCCCTGCAGCACCGCGCACTGCGCCGTCTAGGCAGAATACTCGAGGAACGAGGTTGGAGATGATGGCCGGCAGGAGAAGCAACGGCAAAGACGACCTGGAAACGGCGGCAGCCGCCTTCCTGGCTGAGGTGGAGATCCCCCCCGCCCCGCAGCGTTTGCGGGAGTACGGCCTCCAGCGCGTGCTGGTGAGGGCGAGGGCCAAGGAGGGCGGGAAAGCGCCCGCCACCGCCAGGCGCGCTTACCGCAATCCCGCTCTCTTGCGCCACACGCTGGTCGTTGTCGTGGCCGTACTCCTGGTGATGACGTTATCCACTACGGGAGCGTATGCGTTCTCCCTGGACGCCCAGCCCGACTCCCCCCTGTACGGGACCAAGATCTTCTTCGAGCGAGCGCGCGTTATTCTCAACCTGTCCAGCGCGGGTGACATGCGCCTGGAGATGGATTTCTCGGAGCGCCGCATGGAGGAACTGCGCAGGATGGCCGCGTCCGGCAAGGCCGGAGGGGCGGAGCGCTGGCTGCGCGAGTACGGCCGTAACATCGAAGTCGCCGGATCCCTCGCAGGGGCCGTGTCCGGGGAGGATGCCGAGCGCCTCTCCCTGCAGTTCCAGGAGATGCTGGAACGGCAGGCCCTGATGATGCAGGAAATACGAAGGGGGCAGCCATCAGGGCTGGAAGAGCCGATCGAGGGCGCCTTCCGTATCTGCGACCAGGAAAGGGCGCGCATGCGCCAGCGCTGCGGGCAGCAGGGCGCCGGGGCGCCGGCGCAGGAAGGTGGCCAGGGCGATGGTGACTGCCCTCGCACGGAGGATTCGTCACCTCAGGAGGGGGCAAGCTCCGCCACCTTCATCGAGCCCTCGGGCAGCGGCAGCGCACCGGGGGAGTCCAGCCCCCTTTGCGGCGAAGGAACCCTTTCAGGTGATGCCCTTGAGGCCGGCGATGAGCCTGTGGAAGCGGCCCCGGATGCCTCCCAGCCGAGGATCGATGCCCCGGAAAGCGAGCAGGCCAGCAGGGATATGGAATACCGGGGAGACGGCCCGGGCAAGGGACATATGCCTTGACCGCGGGCTCAGGGGGGAGGTTGGTCGCCGGAAGAGGTAGTATCCGTCTCCTCTTCATGGTAATCAAGGACGATGATGGGTATCTCCCCGGGCTTGACGAAGCCCATGCCGCGCGCCTCCGACTCCACGAAGGTATCGGTCATGTCCCATGCCTTGCGCTCCTCCAGGACCGCGGTGCGGGCTTTCTCCTCCGCCAGTTGGGACTCGGCCCGCGATAGATTACGGCGGCTCTCGATCACGCGCGTCACCGGAGCGAAAAGAACGTAGACGATCAGGCCCGCCGCCAACAGGGTCAGTATGACCGCCGCTGTCCTGCGCCTTCTCCTCACACCAGCCGGCGCCTCGCGCCGCCTGGGGGCGGCATGATCCGAGCCTTCCTTTCCAGCTTCCCTTACCCTGCTCCCCTGCACGAGGCGCAATTCGCGGGCTTCATCTCTCTGGCGGCGCGGCGCGGCCCGTGAAGCGCGAGTTGTCCTGTGGCCCATGGGTTGCGATACCCTGCTCATTTTTTTACTCTTCTTTTTTTTGCCAACAACTCTTGCATACTACAACAATAGTATAATATTCCACCATTAACTTACAAGCGCATCCGGTTTAACGGACTTCTCAACGATGGGCGGGATCTATTCCTGCTCCGTATGCATGGCGCGTGGCACGGCGCAAGCCACGGAAAAAGCGGGGGCATGCTGGTCAGAGTCGTGCCGTCAAGGCTATCGCGGCGGGCCGGAATCGGTCCATTTCAGCCTCTCCCGCAGCTCGTCGAACCTCTTCCTCTTCGCGGGATCGATGCGCTCATAGGCGAAATCCGCCTCCTCGGTATAGAAGCCGGTGTCGGCGGCGGCGTGCGGGTCGAAGGCGGAGGATATCCTTCTCTGCCAGCGGTTGTAGTTTCCCGCCAGCGGGCTCAGGGCCTTTCGTACCGGCGCGATGAAAGCCGACAGGGGGGTCATGCACAACTCGATGGCATTGAGGGTGGCGGAGAACTCGATGGGATTGAGGGCGTCCAGGGCTCCCTTGTTGTCCACCGAATAGGCGTATAGGACCTCGCAGTGGGCCCAGGTGTTGTTCTCGTAGGGGACGAAATAAGGGTTGTTGCCCCCGTC
Source organism: Actinomycetota bacterium (assembly GCA_028697145.1). Lineage (GTDB taxonomy): Bacteria > Actinomycetota > Geothermincolia > Geothermincolales > RBG-13-55-18 > SURF-21. The sequence continues at coordinate 56,212 of JAQVFR010000003.1, forward strand.
CTCCATGATGCACTCCCTCTCCATGAACTCCTGCTTGGCCTCTGCGATGGCATCCACCCACTTCATCTGGGTATCCAGGGCCTCGTTGCCGTCCAGGCAGGTCCCGAAGATGCCGCCGGGCCGGAAGGCCAGGGGGATGATGCTCACGCGCAGCAGGTTGAGTCCCATGAAAGAGGCCATGGGCCCCATCTTGTTCAGGTCCAGCATGAAGCCGTCGTATTCCAGGACGATGCGCTTGAGCACCTGCTCCTGGAAGGCTATCTCCCCCGCCGAGCTTCCGGCCAGGACGAGGGTCAGGGGGTAGGCGAGGGTGTCCGCGAGTATGGGCCTGATGGCCTTGGTGTCCAGGAGAGAGAAGCCGGTGTGGGGCATGACCAGTGCGGTATAAGCCACCGGGGCTATCCTGACGCAGCCGTATCCGATCTCGGATTCCCCGATCTTGTAGAGCGCGTCCGCGAACTCCCGGGGTCCGGGAAAGAACATCATGTAGAAACGCATGTGCTCCGGCACCTCCACGCGGGAGTCCAGCACCAGGCCCTCGCTCTTCAGCCGGGCCGGTCCCGGCCAGTTGTAGAGCTTGAGGGCGCACTTGGTGAAGACCCCCAGGCCCGAGAGCGCCCCCAGGGCCCCCCGCATGATGCCCCGCAGGGAGGGTCCGGGGCCGTCGCCACAGTACCATCCCAGGCCGGACCCGGGGGTGCCCAACCTCAGCACCTCTCCGTCGGGCAGGACCCACTCCACGCCCACGACATTGCGCGCACTGTAGGCCATGTAGATGCAGTCGTGCCCCACCCCGCTCATGGAGGTGGCGCTGGCCAGGGGCGAGCAGGAGGGACCGGCACCGATGATGTGGGTGTTGAGCCCCAGTTTCATGGTCTCGGCCTGGAGTTGGGCGCCGCTGACGTAGGGCTCGACCACGGCGATCATGTTGCGCTCGTCGATGTCCAGGATGCGGTCCATGCGGCGCATATCCAGCTGCACCACGTCCTCGGTGGTGGGCCCGGACGCCGCGCCCCAGCCGGTTGAGAGCGCCTTGAACTTGAGGCCGTGACGGTTGCATGTGCGCACGACCTCCTGCACCTCCTCGGTGCTGGACGGCAGGACAGCCGCTACGGGCCGGGTGATCCACAGCGCGGGGTCGTCGTTGAGGAAAGGCTGCCAGGTGTAACCCTCCAGCACCGCGGGCTCGCGCGATACGTTATCCGGACCTACCGCGGCCTCGAGTTCCCTATATGCCTCATCCGAGATCATGCAGCCACCTCCATGTCCTGGCACGGACCGTTTACGCAGTCGTTGTCGCTTGTGTCCGACACGCTGTCATCTTCCCTGGACAAATCATAAGGCAAAGTACGTTTGAAATAAAGTGGCGCGTTCTCCTGGTCTAGCAGGGGTAAAAGCCCAGCAGGGCCCTCGCGGAACATTACCGACCGCCGCGTCAGCTATCGCTGTCGCAGGCGAAGTCCACCTGCGGCGTCATGGTGCGCCCGCTGCCCTTGATGACGATCATGTCGATCTTGTGGAAGGAAAGCAGGTCGGGCAGCCAAGCGGTGCCTTCCCCTGCTGAACCAGGCCGGCTGCCCGCGGCAGCGGTACCTTATACCGGGTCTTCTTCGGACCCCTTGTGTTTCCTCACCAGCTCCTCAAGCTGCTTCACCTTTGACGGTTCGATGCGCGATATGTCGAACTCCGCCTCACCGCAGTAGAGGGTGGAGTCGGCGGCCCTGCCCGGGTCCAGCCGCTCGGATACCTTTTTCTGCCAGGTATTGAACCAGCCGGCCAGGGGGCCTATTATCCCGCGCACCCTGGGATCGGACGAGAACATAGGCTCCATGCACTGCTCCAGGGCAGCGATGGTGAAGTCCATGAAGATGGGCTCCAGGGTGGCCCGGTGCTCGTCTTTGCGCGGATCGAACTGGTAGACCACCTCGCAGTGGGCCCACATGTTGTCCTCGTACGGGACGTAATACGGATTGTCGGCCAGGTCGTCGATTATCCCCTGCCTGGCGATCCATCCCTTCTTGATCTCCATGCACTCTTCCCTCCAGTTCTCCTGGGTTTCGATAGCGTCGTTGCGGCAGAGGGCGGTGTTGAAGGAGCCGCCGATGCGGAAGACCAGCGCCGGCAGGGTGGCGCGCACGAATCCCATGAGGGCCATGGACACGAAGGGCCGGATAACGCTCATGTCCAGCGCCAAGCCTCCGTGGTCCGCGACGATGGCCTGGAGGGCGGCGCTCTGGAAACCGACCTCCCCTTCCGAATCGCCCGCGAGGACGAAGAGCATCACGTATTCGAGGGTTTGCCCCAACACTTTCCGCAGAGAGGTGGCTTTGGTCAGCTTGCCGAAGAGGTGGGGTGCAATGACGTTCAGGTAGGCGGCGGTGGCCGTGCGCATGGCGTTGTATCCTATCTCCGACTCCCCTATCCTGAGCATCGCTTCCAGGAATCTCGCGCGGTCGGGAAGAGCGCACATGAAGAAACCCATGTTCTCCGGTATCTCCGATTCGGCGTCCAGGAGCGTCCCCCGCGTCTTCACCACCGGCGGTCCCGTCCACTTGTAGAGCTTGAGGCAGCATGCGGTGAAGATGCCGATGCCGCCCAGGGCGCCGGCGGAGCCGCGCATGATGCCGCGCAGGGAGGGGCCCGGGCCGTCGCCGCAGAACCAATCCAGGCCGGAACCGGGGCTTCCCACCCTGAGCACCTCGCCGTCGGGCAGCACCCACTCCGCGCCCATGACGTTGCGGGGGCTGTAGCTCATGTACACGCTGTCGTGCCCGACTCCCCACCCCGAGGTGGCGCTGGCCAATGGGGAGCAGTTGGGGCCGGAGCCGTGGATGTGCAGGTTAAGTCCCAGTTTCATCGTCTCTGCCTGGATCTGGGCCGCGATGGCATACGGCTCCACCACCGCGTACATGTTCTTCTCGTCGATCTCCAGGATGCGGTTCATCCTACGCAGGTCTACCTGCACCACGTTGTCGTAGGTAGGCCCGCACCATACCCCCCAGCCGGTGGAGAAGGCCTTGAACTTGAGGCCGTGGCGGTTGCAGGCGCGCACCACCTCCTGCACCTCCTCGGTGCAGGAGGGCAGGACCACGGCAACCGGTCGCTTGACCCAGCGCTCCACCGGATGGTCGTTGTTGGTTGGCTGCCAGGCGTAGCCATCCAGAACGCCGGGCTCCCGGGATACGTTATCGGGACCGACCGCTTCCTCGAGTTGCGAATACGCCTCGTCCGAGATCATGCTGCAGCCTCCATTCCCCACACCAGCACGAGTATGACGCTTCGTCATTTTTTGTTCGAGTAAATAATACAATCAGGCTTGCGCTAAATCAAAACCGGATGTGTCGGCTTACGGCGCATAACCTGCGTTGGCTCAGGGTTCTCGCGAGATCCTGATCCGGGTGCCCGGCCTGATAACCGGGTCAATCCCGCGTCAGACGGTGACGCAGTGGATGGTATTGGTGGTGGGGATGCCCTCCCCGTCGCCCTCCTTGACCCCTGCGGTCACGACTATCGTATCTCCCGCGCCCAGCAATCCCTCGCGGGAAGCGATATCCCTGGCGGTGGCGAACATCTCCTCGATGCTCCCCCTCACCTGGACCAGCCGGGGATATACGCCCCAGAAGAGCGTCAACCGTCGTGCCGTCGCCAGAGACGGAGTGGACGCAAGGATCGGCTGGCGAGGGCGGAAGCGGCTCATCTGGCGCGCCGTGAACCCCGATTCCGTCGGCGCCACGATCGCCGTAGCGCGGGTCTGGCGGGCAAGGCCGCAGGCGGAGAAGCACACCGCCTCCACCATGCCGCTGCTGATCCAGCGCCTGCGCTCGTCCAGCCAGCGATCGTAGGGAAGCACCGTCTCCGCCTTGAGGACGACCCTCCGCATGGTGTTCACGGTATCCACCGGGAAACTCCCCACCGCCGTCTCCCCAGAGAGCATCACGGCGTCGGTGGCGTCGAACACGGCGTTGGCCACGTCGGAGACCTCCGCCCGCGTGGGCGTCGGACTGTCGATCATGCTCTGCAGCATCTGGGTGGCGGTGATCACCGGCTTGCCCAGGCTTGCCGCTACCTCGATTATTTTCTGCTGCAGCAGCGGTATCTCCTCCAGGGCCATCTCCACGCCCAGGTCTCCCCTGGCGATCATCACCCCGTCTGCTTCCTCGACCACGGCCTCGAGGGCTTCCACCGCCTCCCTCTTCTCGATCTTGGCGATGACGGGGGCATCGAAGTCCAACCTCCTCATTTCCTCGCGCAATGTGGTGACGTCGCCGGGCGACCTCACGAAGGAGAGCGCCACCCAGTCAACCCCCAGCTCCCGCCCCAGTTCGAGGTCGGAGAGGTCCTTTGCGGTCAGGGGCGGTACGTCGAGGTACACTCCCGGCAGGTTGATCCCCTTGCGAGAACTCAACCACCCTCCCGCTATCACCCGGCAGTGCACCTCGTTCGCGGAGACGGCTATGACCTCGAGCCGCAGGTTGCCATCGTCGAGAAGCACGGCGTCCCCGGGGTGCAGCGCCGCCTCGAGGTGGTCTGCGTAGCCGACGCTGACGCGGTTGGCGTCGCCCACGACCTCCGCCGCCGTCAGCACAAAGCCCTGCCCGTCCTCGAGGCGGACGCCGCCGTCGTCGATCTCGCCGATCCTTATCTTGGGGCCCATGAGATCGAGGATGACACCCACCTCCCTGCCCGCGCGCCGCGAGGCTTCGCGTACGGCCTTGACTCCCTCGCGCATGTCGTCACGGTTCGAATGGGAGGCGTTGATGCGGACCACGTCCATGCCCGCCGCTATCATGCCCTGCAGCGTACCGACGTCCCTGCATGCCGGGCCGAGGGTCGCTACGATCTTGGTCTTGCGCGCCGTGTCCATCTCAGTCCCCTCCCGCGCCCATGCGCCGTATGCCCCCGCGGCCCACGAATAATATCTCGTTGGCTGCCTCGTTCCAGGCCAGCGGCGTCCTCGCCTCCAGGCCGGTGTAGCGATATATGACCCGCTCCCCGTGATCCAGGTATTCCAGGCCCCTCTCTCCCACGTACGCAAGCCTCTCGTCCGTGCGCGAGGGATAGAAGTCGTAATAGGAGATCTCGTATCCCAGCCCGTCGGTAGACGCCACCCTTTTTATCTTGTCGGGTGGTTCGACCCTCGACCAGGTCCCCTTCACCCTGTCCTGTCCCTTCACGAACGTGGGCCCCACGTAAAGCACCGTGTCCTCCCGGAGCCACCATATGAAATATACCTCTCCCTCACAGTCGGCGTAATGCTCCCATCCCCGCCTGCCCGGGACAGCCGTCTGCAGCAGATGGCGGTAGCTCTCCTCCTCGCCGATGACGGCGGTCCCGCGGCGGGAGATGATCCCGAGCCCCGAGGTGTCCCATGCCGCCAGGTCCTGGGCCTCCGCCAGAAACGTCTTGTCCTCTCCTTCCGCTCCCATCAGCCAGAAGGCGGGAGCGTCTCCGGACGCGGCCGCCGGTGACACCGTCCATAATATGTACCTGCCGTCGGGCGAGGGTATGGGATCGCTGTCCTTCTCCGGGCTCTCCGTGAGGTTTCTTGTCTCCGTTCCATCCATATCCAGGAGGTGGATATCATCGGCGTCCTCGAAGGCGACGCGAGAGGTGTCGCCGAGCCAGGCGAGTCTTCGTCCGCTTATCTCCCGCTCGAAGACGGCGCCGGCGTCCCCGTCAAGCCCGACGACCCTCAGTACGGCGCCCTCGCTGCCTTCCGTCCCCCCGATAAAAGCGAGAAAGCGCCCGTCGGCGCTCGCCTGCATGCAGAGCACCTCTGCTTCCTCCACGGGGACGACCAGCTCTCCTTCGCCGGCGATCTCCTTCACCTTCGTCTTGGGGACCACGATCATGCCGCTCAGGATGTCGAGCATGAAATAGCTGATCCCCACCAGCAGGATGCAGGAGGCGACCATGACGATGACGATGACCATGTAGCGCTTGGAGATCGGCCCTCTCCTCGTCTCTACCAGCTAGTCCCCGGTGGACTCACGTCCCCATGTAGCCATTATAGTCTCGCGCGAGGCGAGCTGGCGGCGGGCCGGCAAGCCCGGCACTTCCATCAACTCCCGGTATAGCCTTCGGCGAAATACCATTCCTCGGAGGGGGAGATGGTGCCCTGCGAGCAGCTGCCCCCGTCACGGTTCCTGTAGACGAAATACATGGCGCGCTCGGCTACCAATGGCTTATCCGACTCGACCAGGGTGGAGAACTCCGCTTCCTCCAGGCCCTGTAGATCGTCCACGTGCACGGTGTAGCGGGCATGGGGTTCGATCACCGCCCTCTTCGTGACCTCCTCCCCGTCATCACGCATGAAGGTCAGGGTGACCGCGGCCTGGTCCGGTCCCGGGTTCTGCAGCAGTATATAGGTATCGAAGTACGCCGCGGTGTATCCCTCCGCGAAATACCAGCGCCGCGAGGTCTGGGATACGCCCAGGGCATCGTGGCCTCCCCCCCTGCCCTCGTAGATAAAATACATGGCCCTTTCCGCGACTATGGGTGTATCCGACTGCACGCGCAGCGAGAACTCCGTCTGTTCCAGGCCCGGCAGGTCGTCCACGTGCACGGTGCCGCGGCTGCGTCCCGGCACCACGATGTCGATTTTCCGGGTGGTGGCGTCGGGGAGCATGAATTCGAGCGTCACCTCCGCCTCTTTTTCGTCGGGGTTGGCCAGCAGGACCCAGGTATCGAAATCGCCGGCGGTGTATCCCTCGGCGAAGTACCATGTCAATCCGGTAGCCGACGCCCCCTCCGCCACCGTCCCTCCCCTCGCGCCCTTGTACCCGAAATAGACGGCCCGCTCCGCCACCACCGGGAGGTCGCTCTCCATCTTCACGCAGAACTCGCCGCAGTCGAGCCCGGGCTCCAGGTTCATCCAGATGGTCGTGCGGGAATGGGGAGCCAGGGTGTAGTAAAGCTCGTCGACTTCGCCCGCGTTGCCCATGAAGGAGACCGTGAGACGGGCCTCCCGGTCGTCGGGGTTCTGCACCAGGTAGAAGGTATCGAAATCGCCGCCGGTGTATCCCTCCGCGAAATGCCATTCCGTCCGGGGCTGGTTCGATCCCATACAGGCGTGCCCGCCCTTGCGGCCGCTTCCGAGGAAATCGAAGTACATGGCGCGTTCCGCGACGACCGGCCGATCCGACCGGACCTTGACGGAGACGTCCGAGTTCTGGATGCGGTCGTTCACGCAGATGGTGTGGCGGGACCGCGGGCCCACCTCGCATTCCTCCTGCATCGTCCCTCCCCCGGGGAACATGTAGGTCACCGTGCACAGCACGGTCTCCTCGCCCGGGTTCTGTATGAGCAGGTACTCGTCGAAGTTCTGTGAGTTCAGGAAGAAGAAATGCGTCTGCAGGCCCACCACGGAGGCGAAGAGGGTCCCCTTCACCGTCCTGCTGCCGTCGCTGCCGTCCACGCGGATCCGGTTGACGCGGCCCGAGGTCCAGCGCGAGACCACCTCGAAGCCGTAGAGGGTCCCCACGGCTGTGTCAGCATGGGAGTTAAGCTTGGCCTGCAGCTCTTCCCAGGACATGGTCACCTTCCAGTCGTGGTCCTCGTCGCTGGCGCAGGCGTCGTCGTAAACGGGGCTCAGGTAAGGCAGGTTACTACCCCCCCACGCCTCTTCCATGCTAGCCGTATAGCCGCCGCAGCAGGAGCTGTAGGCGGCGACGATAGGCTCTCCGCCGTAGGTAATGATCTCCCCCGCGGTGGCGTTCACCGCTGCCACCGTGTTCGGCCTGGTCTTCGGGTCGATGGTCTCTACGAAGGCCTGGCAGCAGCTCCCGTACGGACAGATATCGTAACCGTCTTTGGTGTGCTTGTCGCGGTCTTTACAGGAGAGGACATAGGTCCTGGCCGCCACCATGGTCACCCTGAGGCCCTGCGTCGGCCAGCTGTCTGGCTCCTCCTGCAAGCGGTACAGATACTCCCGCAGCGTATATTTCCTTATCACGTTATCTCGGCAGAGGACCCTGATGGGCATGTCGTCGCTCACGCGCGAGAAATCAACGCCGGTATAGTAGGCGCGGATGATGTCGTGGTATTCCTCTCCGCGCATGGCCCGGTAGTATACTCCCGCCATGCACAGCCCCACGCCGTGGCCCCGGCCGTGGCCGATGAAGGTCACGCTGCCCCCGCCGGCCGACGCCCCCTCGTCGCTGGGGAACGGAGCGCCCAGGAGGGCCGTAACGAGCACCGCCACGACCATGAAAGCCGCCAGCGCCTTCCGGCCTCTTCCTTCCCGTCTTGTCTCTTCGGGCATATCCCTCCTCTTTGTTGCCTTATATATTAACAATAGACTCCGTTAATTAACAATAATATTGTTTAATCACACGCCACCTTCTCATGGGCTCCTGGTTAGAGATATCGGCAGATATTCCTTCTCCCGAAAGCGTGCTTTGGGATGAAAACCGTCCCGCGGGAAAGTCCCGGCGACGTAACGCGGCTTCGCGCATGCGGAGCCGGCATGCTGAAGTCACGGAGATAATCGAGACGCAGCGCGCCGGGTGTCAGGCCGTCTCCGCCGGTTTGGATTGGACCAGGTTTTCCGCTACGCCCAGGAGGGCCTCCCCGAACCTTCTCGTCAACAGCCCTGCCTCCTCGAGGGATTTCACGGCCTCGCACACCATGTCATGGGGCCTGCATAAAAGGGAGGCCAGCCTTCCCTCGCTCACCAGGAGGAACGGATTGGCCTTGAAGAAGCCGATCACTTCGGCCTTTACCGAACCGCCCGCCGCCGGATCGATTACGTCCGGATTGCCATAATCTTCCATAGATACTCTACCGCTATCATTTGACGCGCGGAATCCATGCTGGGAGGGATCCCTTCAAACCAGAAAAACCTCAAGCCCTGTGAGATATGCCTGCCCCCGGCGCAGGCCCGCGCAAGGAGCTTGTGTTGCCGTAAGAAATATATCATAAAGGGATGGCGCTTGAAAGCGCGGCGGGACATCTACAGCGAGGCATTTTCGGCGGTGCGGTTGCGAGCCCGCATGCGCCGGAAACGAGGTCAGAACATCCCCTCCTTGATAGCCTTGATGATCACCTGCGCGCGGTCCTCCACGCCCAGTTTGCGGAATATGTTGCGCAGGTGGGTCTTGACGGTGCTGAGGGTTATGCCCAGCTCCCCCGCCACCGCCTTGTTGCTGTAGCCCTTGGCCACGAGCCGCAGCACATCCGCCTCGCGGTCGGTCAGCGAGAGAAGTGGGTCTTCTCCGTTATTTACCGTGGTCAGGAGGCCTCCCTGTGATCGCAGCACCGCGACCAGTTCCCGGGTGATGGAGGAGGCGACCAGGGGAACTCCTTCGGAGGCGCTGTTGATCGCCTTCAAGAGCTGCTCTCTTCCGCAATCCTTGAGTATGTAACCTATGGCCCCGGCGCGAATGGCCTCCGCGGCTATCTCCAGGTCGTCGTATACGGTGAGGATGATGGCCTGTATTTCCGCGGTCTCGGGGTCGCTCTTGAGCTTGCGCACCACCTCTATGCCGCTTATGTCCGGCAACTTGATGTCAACCAGCATGACCTGCGGCCTTTCGCGGCGTGCCAGGTCCAGGGCTTCCGCGCCGTTCTCGGCCTCTCCCACGAGGCGTATCCCGCTCTCCCCCTCGAGAACGCGGCTGACCCCCATGCGCACTATCTCATGGTCGTCCACTATCGCCAGGCGTATCGTCTTCTTCACCCCAGACCTTCCTACTTTTTTTGGGGCACGGGAAAGGAGAAGCTGACCTTGGTGCCGTCTCCGGGGCGCGTATCTATCACCAGGTCGCCCTGCATGAGCTCCGCCCTCTCCCTCATGCCCTTGATGCCGAGGCACTCCCCCGTCACGATCTTTTCCCGTACCTCCCTCTCGATGAAACCGGCCCCATCGTCCTCTATCGCCATCTCCACCCAGCCGTCGCCCCCCTTCAACATGAACTTCACGCTGGCGGCACCCGCGTGGCGGGCGATGTTCGACAGCGCCTCCTGGGCCACGCGAAAGATAGTGACCTCCGTGAGCGAATCCAGTCTCTCCAGGCTCCCCCGGGTAATGAACTCCACCGCCAGCCCATTCTCGGCGGCGAACCGCTCCAGGTATGTGGACAGGGACTTCTCCAGTCCCAGCACGTCCAGCGCGGATGGGCGCAGGTCCCCTATGACCTGCCGCAAGTCCCTCAGGCCCTCGCGGGCCTTCTCTTTCAGCCCCTCGAGGGAATCGGTCAGGACGGGGAAGTAGGCCAGTTGCGCCTCGAGCATCTCGAGCCTGAAGATGAAGTCCAGGAAATAAGGCGCAAGCCCGTCGTGGAGTTCGCGCGAGATGCGTATACGCTCCTCCTCCTGGGCCTTTGAGGTGTCCTGGATCAGCTCCTGCAGGCGCGCGCTCTTGTCCAGCAACTCCTGCATGAGCTTGGAGTTGAGGAGCGAAACCGCCACCTGAGTGGAGAGGGCGACCATGAAATCGAGCTCATCCATGGTGAAGGGGGCCTGGTCCAGCCTTCCCCCCAGCCAGAGCAGCCCAGTCCTTTCCCCGTGCACTTCCAGGGGTATCAGTATCGCCCCGCCCTCCTCGTCGCGCCAGTGCATCTCCCTTACCACCCCGCCGCCCTCGTAGGTGCGCAGGGAGCCCAGGCGCAGGAACTCCAGCTCGCATAAACCCCGGTTGACCCGGTTTCCCACCAGCCAGTAGGTTGAGAACCTGTTGCTCTCGCAATAGGTGGTGTAGGAGTCATCCCACTCCAGCACGTGCACCCCCTCCTCCACGCAATCGCGGAAGTGGTAGGCGATATGGTCGCGGCAGGCCGAATAACCCACCATCCTGTAGCCGCCGTCCTCGACCATCATCAGGGCGCAGGATCCCAGGTTCATCGACTTCCTTACCTCTTCGACGACGCTCGCAGCCAGCTCATCGAGGTTGCTCACCGTGCGTATCGAATGGGCCAGCTCCTGCAGCAGCCTCCCCTCCTCGAACTCGCGGCCGTATATGTAGCGCCCGGTAAGCCTCCTTGCCAACCTCAGCTCCGCGTGGTAGCCGACCATGAAGGGGAGGCCGGTCAGAACGAACATCAAGTAGGCTATCCAGCCGAAACCGAGGTCCAGCCCGTAGGCATAAAAGGCGCAGAGCAGTGTGAACACGGCCAGGTTAACCGCCATGACCACGGCATGCGTCAGCATGTTCCTGGTCACCGAGCGTATATCGATGAACAGGCCGTAACGCAGTATCCCGTAGGCCAGCATGCACACGAAGATCAGGCTGGACTGCGGGGTGGTGATATAGTGGCTGATCTCGAAGTTCTGGATGACGTTCGCCACCATCATCGGCACGGGGGCCATGGCCAGGATGAACAGGCCTTTGCGGGCGACCTTGCTCGAGTTGCGGCTGCGCTCGTACAGGAAGATCGCCATCGAGGCGCTGATGATGGCAAAGCCCAGGGCGGTGAGAAACCAGAAGAACGGCGTCCGCACCACGTTCACTCCCTGGCCCACGTCCACGAGGAAGTAAGAAGAGTATATGGCCCCCGTGGTGAAAAGGAGCAGCAATCCCAGCAGCCAGGGGGCATAGAGGACCGCGACAGTGGCTGTCGCCTTCTTTCTGTCCAGCATGAAACCCCTGGCGCGCGGAAAATGCAGGGCGAGCAGAAGATAGGTGGGCATGAGCAGCATCTCCCCTATCCCCTGGACGCGGGTCCAGAAGATCTTGCCCCCGAGGTCGCTCGCCGTCATGGTCATGGCCTCGCCCAGCGCCCACACCGCCATGAATACGGAGATGAGGAAAACGATGTTATTTACCGTCTGACGCCGGCCCCTGAGGAACACATAAACCCCTATGGCCAGGCTGATCAGGCCGGAGGCTGTGGTTATGGCACGAGGCAATTCATCGACCATAACCGGATTATATCATTATTTTCCAGCCCTAACCCGCGCGCCGGCGAAGGGCTAGTCCTGGCGGTTGAACTGTACGACGGCGATGGTCATCAGGAATATCCCGAAGGCGACGACGATGAGGAGACTGAGGCTCAAGGGATAATACTGTACCTGCATCTGGGCCGGCTGCGGCAGCGCTGCCTTCGCGTTGGCGATCCAGTTGACGAACTCGGGATTCGACGCCAACCCCGCCGGCACCTCCGGGAGGCTGAAAGCTGCCGTCGAGGTGATCTCGATGCCCCTGAGCGCGACGCCGCGCACGGCGTCCACGGCGTAGCTCATGGGATTTATCTTGGTGAGCACCGTCATCCACCCCGGCAGGCCCTGCAGGGGGAACATGGCCCCGGAGAGAAAGAACATGGGCAGCAGCACGAAGTTCATGATGATGGGAAAGGCCTCCATGGAATGCATGCGTGCCGCGAAGGCCACGCCGAACGAGGTCAGGCTGATAGAGAGCAGGAACATCACCAGCAGCATCAGCAATATCTTCCCGATGTCGAAGGGTATCCCCACCAGGGGCATGAACAGGAGCAGGATGAAGCCCTGCATGATGGCGGTGGTGGCTCCCCCGAACACCTTGCCCACGGCGAGTGACGAGCGCGGTATGGGCGCCACCAGCATCTCCTTGAGGAAGCCGAACTCGCGGTCCCAGATGATGGAGATCGCCGAGAACATGGAGGTGAAGAGAACGGTCATGCACAGGATGCCCGGGAACATGTAAGTGACGTATTTGGTCTCGCCGCTCCCGAAGGCCTGGAAGGCCGATTCCAGGCCGGTGCCCAGTATAAAGAGATAGATAAGGGGCTGGGCGAAGGCCCCGACGAGGCGGATGCGGTCGCGGAAGAACCGCTTGACGTCCCGCAGCCAGGTTATATAGATCCCGATGCCCAGCCTGGCCAGCCAGCTCGGACTCCTGGTATTGCCTGGCGCGCATGCGTCTTCCATCTTGCCTGCCTATCTCCTTGCCGGTCCCCTGCGGCCCCGCAGGAAGGCGCGCACATCGGCCTTGCTGTCGGCACCCTCGGGGCGGATCTCATGGCCCGTGAGTTTGAGGAACACGTCATCCAGGGTGGGGCGGTGCAGGCTGATGGAGCTGACCGCCACCGGGAAATCACGGATGAAACGAGGGATGAACCTCTCTCCGCTCTCCACCTCGAAACAGAGGCATTCCCGGTCCTGGATCATGGTCACCCCGAAGTCCTCGATGAGCACCCTCTCCGCCTCTACGTCGTCTTCCGTGGTCACCTTCACAACATCCCCTCCCACCTGGCCTTTGAGGCCTTCCGGCGTGTCCATGGCGATGATTTCCCCGTAGTCGATGATGGCGATGCGGGAGCAGTTCTCCGCCTCGTCCATGTAGTGGGTGGTGAGAAAGATGGTGATATCATGGCGTTTCTTAAGGTCGTGGATGTAGGACCAGATGGAGTTGCGCGTCTGGGGGTCCAGCCCGATGGTGGGCTCGTCCAGGAAGAGCACTTTGGGATAATGCAGCAGGCCGCGGGCGATCTCCAGGCGCCTCTTCATCCCCCCCGAGAAGGTCTCCACCCGGTCCTTGGAGCGGTCCAGGAGCTCCACCATCTCTAGCACCTCCCGGATGCGCTCGCTCCTCTCGTCCTTGGGAACGCGGTAGGCGTAGGCGTGAAACTCCAGGTTCTCGCGTGCGGTCAGGCGGTCGTCCAGGGAGGGGTCCTGAAAGACCAGGCCGATAGATTCGCGCACCCTCTCCCTGTTCTTAACCACGTCGCAGCCGTCAAGCACCGCGCTTCCCGAGGTGGGTGCGAGCAGCGTACACAGGATGTTAATGGTGGTTGTCTTTCCGGCCCCGTTGGGGCCGAGGAACCCGAATATCTCACCGCGCTCCACCGCGAATGAGATGCCCCTGACAGCGACCAGATCCCCGTATTCCTTTACCAAGTCTCTTACTTCGATTATGGAGTTCATCTCTAACCTTTAGCATTGCTAACAATCGGAGTGAATTATATGCCCTGCATTGCGGGCTGTCAACATCAACGTCACGATCCCGCCGCCTCCCCCGTGAGTCCCGATCGGGGTCCGGGCGAGAAGCCGCGCCGGCCCGTCCAAGCAGGTGTTCGGGCGATGCTTGAGGCGTCGGGCTCCCGGCGGACATCGCCTCATGCGGCCAAGGGAAACCGGAGGGACATGGCCTGACTACCAGGGTGGCGCCGGGCCCGGGTACGGGGGCATATCGGGGAATGCGGGCGGCAGGTATATGTCCGCGTCGAACACCTTGAAGTTCGCCGGCCCCAAGGCGATGGGCAGGCCCATGGCAAAATAAACATACAGGTGTATGTTGAGATCCTTGACGGCCCCTCCCGGGATACCCGCGATGTAGTTGGGCATCCGGTCCGCCTTGATCGCCGCCACCACCAGGTCGGGGTCGAGGAAGGCAACCAGCTTGGTCAGGAATTCCTCGCCGCTGCTGTTGACGGCCGCCGCGATGGGCCCCGGATCGAGGTGGGCGAGCAGGTCCACCAGGAAGTCGTAACCGGCTTCGTTGAGGAGGCCCGCCAGGTCCGCCCCGCTGAAGTCCGGAGAGGAGAGCAGGCGGCCCACCAGGGACAGCTCGGGGTGTTCGTCCGGGCCCACGGTGTGCATGGCGTACTCCTCGTTCAGTGCCCCCGCGATGACCGCGCCGTCCAGGTTTGAGATGACCTCCGCGAGGAAGTCGGTGTTCTCTCCCAGCAGGCCGGCCACGAAGGCCGGGTCCAGCTCCTGCAGCAGCATGGTGGTCATGTCCGGGTTGGCGTTCAGCGCCAGGGCTATGGTGTGAGCGGTGGTCGCGTCCAGCTGCCCGAGCAGGGCTGGAACCATGTCCCCTACCGCGGGGTTCCCGTTGAGCCCGGCGGCGATCACCGGAGCCACCAGGGAGGCGCTGAGGTTGTTGATCAGGGCGCCGACCAGGGCCTCCAGCTCGGCGTTTGCCAGCAACCCCTCCGACGAGGCCTGGGCGACACCCGGCCCCAGGTTGGCCAGGAGCTTGCGCAGGAACTGGTAGTGCTCGGGCGGGTTTCCGCCGTATCCGGTCTGTGCCCTCTGGCAGGAGAGGTTCACGGCGTTCGTCGCCGCCACGGCCGTAGCCGGGGTAATGCCGTTCAGCACCACGCGTATGAAGGATGGATTGTTGTTGAGGCCCGCCGCTATGGCCGCCCCGGTGGCCCCGTTGGTATTGGCCAGAAGCCCCGTGAGCAGGTTATCCGCCGGGTTTCCAGCCACGTTCTGGTTTACGCCCTGGGCCAGGGCCGCGGCCGCGGTGGTGCTTATGTTGGTGACGAGCACCGAGATGAGGTCCGACCCGAAGGGGTGGGTGGCCACGTTCTGATTGATGCCGTGGGCGAGCTGCTCAGCCGTGAGCGAGCTGGCGTTGGCCATAAAACCCTCCAGGAAGGCGGGGTTGGCGTTCACCGCCACGGCCAGCACCGCCGGGTCCAGCGCGCCTATGACGGCGGAGAGAAAGCCTCTTCCCGCCAGCCAGTTATCGGTCACGCCCAGGGCCATCGCCGTTCCCATCTGGCCCGTGAGGTCCGAGAGCAGGGTCTGGAGGAAGGCCGGGTTATCGTTCAGCGCACCCGCCACCGGTCCCGCCTCGAGGTGCGAGAGCACCGAGGCCAGGAAGTCCGGATTGCGGTTGGAGCCCCTGATCATGGGGGCGACAACGCCGGGCGGCAGCTGTGATACGAGGTCGAAGACGAAGGCGGTATGGGTCCCCAGTGCCGCCGCGACCGGAGCGGGGTCGAGGTTCTTGAGGAGTTCTCCCAGGAACTCGGGGTTCTGGTTGATACCTGAGGCTATGGACGGCGACAGGGAGGGGGGCATGATGCGCGAGAGCTCCTCGGTTATCTCGGGATGCGCGTTGAGCGCGCCCGTCAGTATGGCGGGGTTGAGGGCGTTGAGCGCTTCCACGATAAGGGCCGGGTTGGCCCCCACTCCCGCTCCCGCGCCCGCTCCCACCGCCGGCTGCAGGAGCGGCAGCAGCTCCGCCGCCATGTCCGGATTGGCGTTGACCACGTTGGCGAGCACCTGTGCGTCCAGGAGCCCCAGCACGCGCGACAGCATGGCCTGGTTGCCGATGAGGTCGGCCGCGAAAGCGGGATCAACGTAGTCCGTGGTCTTCTCCACCAGCTCGATGGAGGAGTTGATGAGGTCGACCACGACGTCGGGGTTCAGGAACGAGATGAGGTCGTTGACGAAATCCGTGGCGCCCATGAGCGCCCTCGCCACCGGATGTGGCTGCATGAACGGGGCGCTTGCGGAGAGCATGGTGGTGTTGTTCAGGATGTCGGATACGAAATCCGGGGTTATGGAGCGGGTGACCCGCACCACCGTGGCTATGTTGGCATTGAGAGCGCCAGCCAGCACGGCCGGGTTGAGGTAGCCCATGATCGCGGTCAGGAAGGACCCGTTCTGGTTCACGACCGAGGCGATCACCGCGGGGTTGATGTAATCCAGAGAGGTCGAGAGCATCTGCCCGTTGGAGTTGACCACGTCCGCCACCACCGCTGGATCGAGGTAGGAGACCAGGGCCGCGAGGAATCCGCCGTTCTCGTTCACGATGCGGCCGGTGATCGACGGGTCCAGCAGCCCCACGAGGGCGGTCAGGAAGGGCCCGTTGGCGTTTACGATCCCGGCTATGACCTCGGGTTCCAGGAAGGAGATCAGGGCGGCCACGAACTCTCCGTTGACCTTTATGCCGGCGTTCAGCGCCTCGGCATCGAGATAGGGCAGGAGACCGGCGATGAATTCCCCGTTGGCGTTCACCGCCTCGGCGATGACCGCGGGGTCAAGGTACCCCAGCAGCCCTATGGCCAGGTCCGAAGCGTTGTTCACCACGTAGGCGATGGACTCCGGGTCGAGGTAGGGCATGATCCCGGTGAGGAAGTCGGGGTTGTTGTTGACGGCTTCGGCGATCACCGCCACCGTCCCTTCGTCGACCATGGCGCCCAGGAGCTCGGAGATGAACTTCGGGTTGTCGTTGATGGCCTCTGCCACCGCCTCGGGCGTAGTGCTCTTGAGCATGTTGGTGAGCAGGTCCACGTCGCAGGCCAGCTTGCCCAGCAGAGGTCCCATGGGGCTGCGCGATGGCAGCAGCATCACCGCGCCAACCACCACCGCTGCCACCAGCATCGCTATGACGGCTATGTTCACTATCAGCTGTATCGGTCTCTTCAAAAGGAACATCTCGTCAAACCTCTTGTCATTCTCCCGTCACCGCATGGCGCAGTCGGCCCGTATAGGCCCCGTCGACATAACCCGTCCCGGGCAGGTCCAGGCCTATGGGAATCCCCAGCAGGCTCCCGTAGAACCTCAGCCTCACCTTGATCCCCAGGTTATGCAGAAGGCCGCTGCTATCCGTATCGGAGTTGATGCTGTTGGTTATGGCGTCGGCCAGCACCTGTGCCAGGGCGTCATTATCGGCCATCATGTCCGTGAGAAGGTCGAAGGCCTCCACCCCGGGGGGCGATTCGTAGGAACGGGTGTTGAGGCCCGTGACCGGGTCGTATGAATAGGTGCTGGTAAGATTGACGATGTCTCTCATCTCGCTCGCGGTACCCTCGGCGTCCAGTTCCGAGAGTAGCCCCTCGAGCAGGGGCTGGATACCTCCGGCCAGCGCGTCCGCCACCAGCGAGGCATCCAGCGGCGACGGGTTGGGGTTGAGGCCCAGCAGGTCCCTGGCCAGGTCCATGCCTACTCCCCTGGTGATGCGCGCCATCATATCTGCATCGGTGGCGGCCAGGTTGTTGCGCAGGAAATGGGAGGGTGCCGCGTCGATGCCGGCGTTGACGCCCGCTCCCAGCGCCGCCGCGTCCAGATTGGAGAGCAGGGCGTTGAGGAAGGCCTTCCCCTGAGGCGTCTCCAGGGCGCC
Organism: Actinomycetota bacterium; assembly: GCA_028697145.1. Classification (GTDB taxonomy): domain Bacteria; phylum Actinomycetota; class Geothermincolia; order Geothermincolales; family RBG-13-55-18; genus SURF-21. Next base: position 73,991 of record JAQVFR010000003.1, read on the forward strand.
GGTGATCGCCGACAGGGTATGCGCCTGGGTGCTTCCCAGGGTGATGTCCAGTACCTGGAAGAAAGCGGACGAACCCTCGCCCACCGCCATGGCGTTGAGACCGCGCCCCACGGCCTTCCCCGTCTCCTCGTCCAGGTTCACGAGGAGGGCGGTGAGGAAACCGGGGTTCTGCGCCGCGCTCTGGTTGAGCCCCTCGGCCAGCGCCTGGGCGGTGGCCGGGGCCATGTTCTCCATGAGCACCTGCATCAGGCTCTTCCTGCCCTCGGACTCCGCTATGGCGACGGCGTCGTTGGTCGCCTCGGCCATGCGCTGCCCGGTCTCCGCCGAGAGGTTGCCGACCACCTCGCGCAGGAGCGAGGGGTTTGTCTCCAGGGCCTGCGCCACCGCGCCGGCCGTGTTGGAGTTCAGGTACCTCAGGATGTTTTCGAGGAAACCTCGACCCTCCAGGCTGTTCAGGTTGGTGCCCTCCGCAATGGCCGCCCCGCTGGTGGAGTCCAGGTTGCCCAGGAGTGCCACCAGGAAATCGGGTTTGCTGTTGATGGCGTCAGCCACCCCCCGCCCCAAGCGCCCGTCCAGCCTGGCGACCAGCTCCCGGGTAAGGGCGGGATTCTCGTCCAGGGCGTCGGCGATTACCGCCGGGTCCAGATACGATATGAGCTGGGTAAGGAAGGTCCCGCCCCGGTTGAGGCCCGTGCCAACCGCCTGGGCGAAATGGGCGTTCAGGTAGGCCGAGAGCTGCCGCGTCGTGCCCGGATGCGCCGAGAGCAGCATCGCCAGCCCGTGGGCGTTGAGGTTCCCGACGAGGGTGGAGATGAAATCGGCGTTGTTGTTGAGCCCTATGGCGATGCCCGCCGCCGCCAGGGGCGAGAGGTGGGCCGAGAGCTCCTCGGAGAAACCCGTCGTCCGCCGCAGGATATAGATGAGCGTATCTACGTCGAGGTTGTCCAGGGCGGCGTTGATGAGCGCCGGGTTGCCGTTGACACCCGCCGCTGCCGCCTGCGCCACCGCGGGATCGAGGTTGGCCACCAGCACCTCCACGAACCCGCCCGCGCTCTCCAGCACTCCGGCCAGGAAGGTGGGATTGGAGGTGGAGATGACGCGGTCGATGAAATCGGGTGAGAGGTTTATCCCCTCGGCCGCCGCCTTTCCCAGGGAAGCGGGCAGGTTGGCGATGAGGGAGGTGACGAAGGCCGAGTTCGCATTCAGGGCCGCGGCCAGCACGTTGGAGTCAATGAGCCCTATGACGTCGTCAAGGAAGCTCTCGTTGTTGCCCAGGTATCTGATGTAGTCGTCATGCAGATGGGAGACGATGGCGGCCACGGCGTCTCCCGTGCCGTTAAGGGAGGCGGCCAGGCCCTGGGGGTCGAGCCTCCTCACTACGTCCTTCACGAAAGCGGCGTTGCTGTTTAGTGCTCCGGCGATGGGGGCCGCGTTGAGCAGCCCCAGGATGCGGGAGAGAACCGCGTAGTCCGAGGCGATGTTCGCCGAGGCCCTCGGGTCCATGCGGTCCACTACGCCGATGAGGAAAGATTTGTTCTCGTTCACGGCCCGGACCACGACGTCCGGGTCGAGGTAACGGGTCAGGCCCACCACGAGGGACTGGTTGGCGTTCATGGCCGATGCCAGCACCCTGGGATTGAGCCCCCGTAACAGCCTGGACACGAAGCCCGGGTTGGCGTTTATGGCCTGGGCCGTGGGCGCGGCGTCGAGGAGCGAGAGCACGCTGGAGAGCCACCCTCCATTGGCGTTCACCGCTCCCGCGATGACCGCGGCGTCCAGCACCTTGAGCAGCTCCGCCGTCATCTCCGGATTTGCGTTTGCCGCGGTAGCTATGACCGCCGGATCCAGGTAGGATACCAGCCCGGTGAGGAAGAGACCGCTCGAGTTGACGATGCCCGCGATGACCTCGGGGTCAAGCTCGGGCAGGAGAGCGGCCACGAAATCCGAGCTCGCGTTCACCGTCCCCGCGAGCACCTCCGGGTCGAGCAGCGGCAGGAGATCCGCTATGAGATCGCCGTTGCCGTTGACTGCCTCGGCGACGGGGCGGGGATCGAGCTCGCCTACCAGCGCCACCAGGAAATCGGGATTCTCGTTCACGGCCTTCGCGGTGCTCTCCAGGATCTCGGGGTCTTCCAGCTCGGACAGCAGCTCGGCCAGGAACTCGGGATTGTCGTTAATGGCCCTGGCGACCTGAACGGGATCCAGCCCCTCGATGATGCCGGCCAGGGTATGTCGCTGGGAGGACATCTTTCCCAGGATGGTGCCCATGGTCCCCTTGACGGGCAGGAGCATGATGATCCCACCTGCGATCAAGGCGACCAGCAGCAGGATGACCACCACGTTCACTGCGATCTGTACGGGCTTGCGAACCAGCATCTTATCTTCCTATCGGTCCTCTCGTCACGGCGCGGGTTCCCAGGCGGGGCCCGTCCAGTTGTGGACCTCCCCTCCCTCGATGTTCGACCACGCCCATCCCTCCTGGTCTCCCAGGCCCAGGAAATCGATAGTGGTCTTGAGGTACACGTAGAACCACGTGACCTTGAGCATGGTATACGGCGCATACGGCAGCCTGGCTTTCTCCGCCGCCGTCAAAGTGTCCCCGGTGACCCCGTTCTGCAGCACTCTGGAGATCACTCCCTCGTCGAGCTGCCTCAGCAGCTCCGTGAGGAAGCCCCCCGTCTCTCCCGCTCCCGCGTCCACCAGCAGGTCGTGCAGTGTCGTGCCCAGACCCGTCTCGCCGGCGGCTTCCATGATCTCCCTGGTCAAGCCGGGGTTGGCGTTCATTATCTTCGCCACGTTGCCCCCGTTCAGGGTGGAGAGAAGATCGGCCACGAAGGCCTGGCCGCCGGCCGTGGCCAGGGCTGCGTTGAGGGCATCTGCCAGCGCGTTGGCATCGAGGGCCCCCACCAGGGAGGTGATCCATGCCTCGTTGGCGTTCAGACCCTCGGCCATGGCCGCCCCGTCGAGGTGGTTGAGGATGTTCTCCACCAGCGCCGCGTTGCCGTTCAACCCCCGCGCCACCGCATCAGCCGTCTGGGCGTTGAGGTTCTGGATCAGCGTGGCGATGAAGTCGTCCATGGGGTAAGGCCCCGTGGGCGGGTTCATGACATCGGCGATCACCTGGGCGAGCGCGGGGTCGGTCGCCTCCACCAGTGCCTGTAGAAAACCTCCTCCGCCGGGTCCTGCGTTCTCGTTCAGGCCCATCGCCACCTCGTGCCCCACGTTGGCGTCCAGCCGTGGCAACAGGGTGGTTATAAGCTGGGTGTTGTTCTTGAGGCCCTGGGCTATCTCGACGGCGACCTGGTCGTTTAGGTTAGCCATGAGTTGCGTGGTCAAATCCGTTGTGTTCTGGTTCAACCCCTCGGCAATGGCCATTCCCACCTGCGGGGAGAGGTTCTGAACAAGGGGGGCGATGATGGCCGGATTGGCGTTGAGGGCATCCGCGATCCGGCGGCTGGTGCTGCCGCTGAGATAGCGGGCCACTGTTGTCGCCGTGGCCGGGTTGGCGTTCATGCCGTCCGCTATGGCCGCCGCCGCGGTATCGTTGAGGTTCTCCAGCATGCCCGCGACGAAGTCGGGATTCGAGTTCACCGCGTCGGCAACCACCCTTGCGTCGGTCGAGACGAGCAGCGAGCGGATCATGGACTGCGCCAGCGGCTGGCCGGCGTCGGTATTGACCCCGTTCGCTATGGCCTGGGCTGCCCCCTCGTTGAGGAGCGGTATGAGCCCGGCGATGAGCGCATCCGCGGCCCCCGAGTTCAGGATGCCGGCCAGCACCGCCGGATCCGCCGTCCCGAGTACGGTATCCAGCATGGCCGGGTTGGCGTTGAGGGCCTGCGCCGCGGCCTGGGCGACGTTATTGGGCAGCATGGCCAGAAGGGTGGGCACGAACAGTCCCGAGAGGTCCAGGGCGTGAGACACCTGTGCAGCGTCCAGGCTGTTGGTCAGGTTTATCAGCAACTGGGGGTTGTCGTTCGATCCCTTGAGGGCCGCCTCGACCAGCCCGGGGGATATCCCCCGCACCAGGCCGGTCAAGAAAGACGGGGCCTGGGCCAGGGCGGAGGCTATTTGCGCCCCGTCCAGGTTTGCCAGCAGGGCCTTGGCCAGCTCCGGGTTACCCTCCAGGGCCTCGTTGGTCATCTCGGCCATCACGGGGTCGAGCAGCGGCAGCAGGCGCGTAACGAAGTCGGTGTTCTCCCCCAGGGCAGCCCCGAGCGCCGCGGTGTCGATGAGGGGGAGCACCCGCGTGACCATGCTCTGGTTGTTGAGCATGGTCGCCACCAGCTCCGGATCTATCCTGTCCATGACCTTGTAGATGAGGTCGGGGTTGGCGTTGGCAATGCCCGCCGCCCAGGCGGGGTCGATGGCGTTGATGAGACCCGATGTGAACGGGGAGGAGTTGTTCATCATCGCCACTATCACCCCGGGGTCCAGCCTCGCCATGAGATCGTTGATCCAGACGTGATCGTGCGCGGTGAGGGCGAGCACGTTGGACAGCAGCTGGTCGGAGAGGCTGCCCACCAGGTCGGCGGTGGAGCCGGAATTGGCATTGAGAACCGCCGCGATGACCGCGGGATTGAGGTAGCTCATCATCCTGGACATGAAGGTGGGATGGGCGTTCATCCCCGCCGAGAGGACCGCGGGGTCGAGATATCTCATGATCCCCGAGACGAAGGAGCCGTTGGCGTTCACCACGCCGGCCACCACGGCGGTGTCCAGATACCCCAGGAGGTCGCCCACCATGGACGGGTTGCCGTTCAGCGCCCCGGCCAGGACGGCCGGGTCCAGGAACCCTATGAGCGAGGTGACGAAGGGGCCGTTGGCGTTCACCGCTCCCGCTATGACCGCCGCGTCCATGGCCCCCGTCATGGCCGTGAGAAACTCCACGTTCACGTTCAGCGCGTCCGCTATGACCTTGGGATCGAGCTGCCCCAGGAGATCCGCCACGACGGGCCCGCTCTCGTTGACTATGGTGGCTATAGCCTCGGGATCCAGGTATTCCATCACTTCCGTGATGAAATCGGCCGCGACCTGGTCGTTCAGGGCGTAGGCCAGGGTCGCCGGGTCCAGTTCGGAGAGAAGCGCGGCTACGAACTCCGGGCTCTCGTTTATCCCATCTGCTATGGTCTCGACGCCCTCTCCCTCCAGCGCCGTGAAGAGGTCCGCCATCATCTGGGGATTGTTGCGCATCGCCTCGGCCAGGGCTGCGGGGTCCAGGTTCTCGATGAGGCCCGAGAGGATGCGCTTTGTACAGGCGAGTTTGCCGATGAGGGGTCCGGCGGGATTACGGGAAGGGATGAAGGCCAGAGCGCCCACGACCAGCGCCCCGATGACCAGGACGATGACCACGATGTTGATCACTGTCTGGACTGAAGTCCTCAGCATCCATATCCTCGCTTCAAACCTTCAGCCAATCGATATTATACAAATATCCTGACTATATATAATAAACATCAAGACGGGCAGCCCTGTAAACCCCCAGTACGCTAATTTGCACCATTGTAGCAGCACGGTAACACATTTGTAACAACGCAAGCAAGCATCTTTTGACCGGGGTGCTGTCTTGGCGGCCCGGACCGGCACCTGGTTTCCCGTTTCGTCCGACGCCCTCGCCCCGGTCCCCATCATCCGGCATCACGGAGTCAATCGTTGCTTTCGGCTCCCCCCGCCGCCGTCATGGATTCAATGCCCCGAGGGCGGCGCTCCCACCCTCCCGCTCGGACCAGTACATGGCGCGCTCCACGACAAGGGGGGTATCCGAGGTGACCTGGACGGAAACATCCCGGCCGGGATCCACCTCGCCCGCGGTAACGGTTGCACGCTCGTACGCTCCCAGCTTCACCTGGTAGTCGAGGCTGCTGCCGTCGTTGCGCATGAAGCGGAGGGTAGCATGGGCGACGCGCTCCGTGGGATTGAGCAAGAGGACGAATTCCTCGAATCCCCACGCGGTGGTGCCCTCGGCCAGGTACCATTCTCGCGACGCCGTAAGAGATCCCGAGCTGCCATGCCCGCCCGCGCGGGCGCGGGAGCCCCGGGGCCAGTACATGGCCCGTTCTACGATGACCGGTTGTTCGCTGCGCACGTAGGTGGACACCTCGCTTCCCGGCACCGACTCGGCCATGTTCAGGGTAAGGCGCGAGCGCGGGCCCGCCGTGCGCACCGCTCGCACCACGCTCCCATCAGGCCTCATGAAGGAAAAGGTCACGCTCGCCGGGACATCGTTCGGGTTCTGCACCAGCACCCAGGTCTCGAACCCGTAATCGGTACATCCCTCTGCGAGGTACCAGGTGTTGCATCCGCCTGCGACCCCCAGGGTAGCGTGGCCACCGTCCCTCCCGTTCCAGTACATCGCCCTCTCCACCACCACCGGCACGTCGGATTGGATACGGGTGGAGGCATCGCTCGATCCGACCAGGTCGTTCAAGGGGAGGGTGAGGCGCGAAAACGCGGCTGTGGAGAAATCGAACTGCTGGGTGGAACCGTCCGGCCTCATGAAGGTCGCACGCACCGCTGCCGGGGTGGGGTTGGGGTTCTGCACCAGCACGTATGTCTCGAAACCCCAGGCGGTCGAACCCTCGGCCAGGTACCAGTCCGATCCCAATGAGTTCGATCCCACCGCGACATGGCCTCCCCTCCTCCCGCCCCAGTACATGGCCCTTTCGGCCACCACCGGCACGTCTGCCCTCACGTGGGTGGAGACGTCGCTTGCGCTTACGAGTGAGTTGACCGCGATGGTAAGCCTCGAGTTGCCGCCCATCACGTAGGAATGACCCTGGGTCGCGCCCCCGGGCTTCATGAAATCCACCTGAACCTCTGCCGGGGTGGGGTTAGGATTCTGGATCAGCACGTAGGTCTCGAAACCCCAGGCGGTGCTTCCTTCCGCCAGGTACCAGTCCCGGGAGGGGCGCGGCTGGCTGCGGTTGTTGTACACCGTCACGGCGTGCTCGCCCTCCCATGTGCCGCCGGGATCGATGGCCTTGACGGTTATGATATGGGTCCCCTCCGCGAGCTGGCTGAGGTCCCATGACGTGAACTCGTGGCTCGAGTTGAACCCTGGTACAGGCTCGGAATAGGACTCGATGAGCGCTCCGTCCAGGTGGAACTCCAGGTACTTTACGGTCGTATTGGTACTGGCGGCCGCCGCGGACACCTTTCCCGAGGCCGGATAGGAGTAGTCCAGCGGATAGGTCACCGTTACCAGGGGTACCCTCAGGGCTCCACTGGCGTCGAGCAGCCCCCAGCCGTATTCCTCATCATAACCCGGGCTTCCCAGGTCGCGGGCGCTGTCCCTCAACCTGCGCCACACCTCGTCCGGGGTGGAGCCGGGGTATTCCGCCAGCACCAGCAGGGCGGCAGCCGACACGTGGGGGGTGGCCTCCGACGTGCCTGCGCCAAACTGGTAATCGTCGTTCAGCATGGTGCCGTAGATCCTCTCTCCGGGCGCCACAATGTCCACGCTGGAGTTACGGTTGGAAAACCAGGATCGGCTGCCGTCCATGCCTACGGAACCGACGCCGATGACGCCGGTGATGCCGGCGGGGTAATTGACGCGAGCGTCGCCCTCGTTTCCGACCGCCGCCGTCAATACGCACCCCATGGAGATGGCGAACTCGACGGCATCGGCCAGTTCCTGCGAGTAAATCGACGAGGTCAGGCTCATGTTGATCACGTCGGCTCCGTTGGTGGCGGCATGGTAGATGGAGCTCACCACGCTGTCCAGGTAGCCCTCCCCATCGCTCCCCAGCGCCTTGAGGGGCATGATGCGCGCCTGCCAGTCCAGTCCGGCTATGCCGATACCGTTGTCGGTGTTGGCGCAGGCCATCCCGGACACCATGGTCCCGTGGCCGTTATCGTCCCAGGGGTCCGGGTCGTTGTTGAAGTAATCCCACCCCCCACTGTGGCGGCCGCTGAGGTCCTCGTGGGTATATTCCAGGCCGGTGTCGATCACGGCCAGGGTCATTCCCGGCGACCCCTGCTGCATGTCCCATGCCTCGCCGGCGTTAACTCCGAAGGCGCCGCTCAGGTTCCATTGCTCGTCATAGAGGGCATCGTTCGGCTCCGTGGCGCAGACGCTGAAGACGATATTCGGCTCGGCCGCTCTGACCAGCGGCGAAGCCATGAGCTTGCGGGCGGCCTCCAGCTCGTCCTGCCCTGGACGCAGCCGCAGTCTTATCGCCGTCTTGCGGCGGCTCGCGACGAATTCGGAGAGGGCCTCCCCAGCGTCTCCGGCCAGGATGGCCGCGAACTCCCCGATGAGGCTGCCCAGGTCCTGGAGCGAGGGGGTCTCGAGCACCACCACGACCTCCCCGGGCTTGAAACTGCCGGGGGGATAATGCGACTTATCGAGGCGCGCCGCAAGCGCTCTCTTCTCGGTATCGGTTTCCGCGGCCTCGGAGGCGGCGCACACCATGCCGGACAGGATGCCTAAACACAGCAAGGCGGCGATCAGGATGGAGGCGGCGGCGCGCAGGGCGGTCTCCGTCGTTTTTCTTCCGTGCAATGCTGGCTCCTCCCGAATCGTCCGCGGAGTTATTCCGGGCCGCCGTTGAACTCGTCGTCCACGCCGGCGCGGGCTATATCCGCCCCCAGGGCGGAGAGCTTCTGCTCCAGCCTCTGATAACCCCGGTCGACGTGATGCACGTCCAGCAGGTGCGTCTCTCCCTCCGCCGTCAGTCCGGCCAGCACCAGGGCGGCGCCGGCGCGAAGATCCGGGGCGCAGACCTCGGCGCCGCTCAGGGCGCCGACTCCCCGCACGATGGCATGATGGCCCTCGATATCGATGTCACACCCCATACGGTTGAGCTCGTCAACGAACATGAAGCGGCTCTCGAAGACGTTCTCGGTGATCACGCTGGTGCCGGAGGCAAGGCTCAGAAGGACCATCATCTGCGGCTGCAGATCGGTGGGGAAACCCGGGTAAGGCAGGGTGGCGAGGTTAACCGGCTCATACCCGCCGTCGCCCCTGACCATCATGCCGTCCTGGCGCTCCTCTACCTCCACTCCCGTCTCGCGCAGTTTCTCCAAAGGCAGGCCCAGGTGGGCCGGGTCTATGCCGCTCACGACCACCTCTCCCGCGGTCACCGCTGCCGCAACTGCCAGGGTGCCGGCCTCGATGCGGTCTCCGATGGCCTCGTGCTCCACTCCACTCAGCCTTGACGGTCCTGTGACCTCGATGACCGCCGTGCCCGCCCCCTCGATCTCCGCTCCCATGGAGCGCAGGAAGGCGACCAGGTCCTGTATCTCGGGTTCGCGGGCTGCGTTCTCTATTACCGTCCGTCCCTCTGCCCCCACGGCCGCCATGATGAGGTTCTCGGTCGCACCCACGCTGGGGAAATCCAGTATTATCTGCGCCCCCTTCAGCCGCGGGGCGCGCGCACGCACGTAGCCGTGCTCGCTGCTTATCTCCGCCCCGAGTTCTGCCAGGCCCTTGAGGTGCATGTCGATCTTGCGCGAGCCTATGTTGCATCCTCCCGGGATGGCCACTGACGCCTCGCCCCAGCGGGCGACCAGGGGCCCGAGGACGACGATGGACGCCCGCATCCTTCTCACCAGCTGGTAGGGGGCCTCCCGCGACGAGAAGTCCCCGGACCGTATTCTCAGCGCCTCGCCGTCCCATTCGACCTCCGCCCCCAGGTGCCGCAACACCTCGACCATTATCTCCACGTCGGTGATGCGGGGGACGTTGCGGATGACGCATTCCTCGGGGGTGAGCAGGCTTGCGGCCATAAGCTTGAGCACGGAGTTCTTCGCTCCGCCGACGCGAACCTCCCCCCGCAGGGAATTCCCGCCTGTGATAACGAACTTGCTCTTTTTCATACCGAAAATGATACCACCTGCACCCACCCTCCGCCTGTGCCGCGGGGTCAGGTTTTGCTTTCATGCAGAAAACCGCTGTTGCCAACAGGCAACATACCGGGGTATGCAAAAAACAAGACCTGACCCCATCGAGCCGCTAGCCTCGCAACCTCTCCATACGCGCGGCTTCCTTGCGCTCCAGGGCCTTCTTGACCTTCTTGAGGCGGAAGATGTCCTCGCGGGCGCGCTCCTCGAGGCTCATCTGGATGAACTTGATCTGCTCGTCGTAATCGGGGATGACGATGTTCTCCAGCGCGTTCACGCGGCGGTTGGTCTTGCGCAGCTCCTCTCCAAGGCGCCTCAGCCGTGTCTCGATGTCGGCGGATTCGATGATAACGTCGATGATCTCCTCGAACTTCTCCGCCGCCGCGTCCACCCTGCTGGAGACGCCGGTAATGCCGTACCCCCGCTTGAGGATATTGCGCATGCTGCTCTGCCCCTTGCGGATGACCGGGATAGGGACCCCCATGACGTGGGTACCCGTGATATCCACCAGCACATCGCCCTGGGCGGCGTAGGACGCCGAGCGGACCTTCGTGCCCCCGTCCTTGGCCTTGGCCATGGCCAGGTCGAACTGGGCGTCGGCGGTAACTCTCTCCAGGCGCAGCGACAGACGCATGGTCTCATCGATGATGGGCATGAACTCCGCGAGCAGGGCGTCCCGCTTGCGTTTCAGAAGGTTCATCCCCTGGTCGGCCAGTGCGCGGTTGGCCTTGCGCTTTAAAAGCTCGCTCCGGGTCGGATGGACTTGTTCCATGCGCCTTCTTCTCCTGCTCCGCCGCGCGCGATCAGCTCTCGGCTGCGGCGAACTCCTCCGCCATCTCCGGGTTGTAGTTCTTGTCCACGTACTCCATCTTGATGCGCTTTATCGAGTCCTTAGGCATCATGCTGATGAGTTTCCACCCCAGTTCAAGGGTCTGGTCCAGCTCGCGGTTCTCTTCCTTCTGGTCGAGGTAGTTCTGCTCGAAGGCATCGGCGAACTTGAGCGCCATGCGGTCTATGTCCGTGAGGGCTTCCTCTCCCACGATAGCCACCAGGCGCCGCAGGTCCACGCCCTCTGCGTAGTAGGCGTAGAGCTGGTCGGCGACGCCGCGGTGGTCCCCGCGCGTGCGCCCCTCGCCGATCCCCAGGTTCATGAGGCGTGAGAGGCAGGGCAAGACGTCGATGCAGGGGAAGATGCCGCGGCGGTGCAGGGTGCGCGAGAGCACGATCTGCCCCTCGGTGATATATCCCGTGAGGTCGGGGATGGGATGGGTGATGTCGTCGTCGGGCATTGCCAGGATGGGCACCTGGGTGACGGAGCCGGGCTTGCCCTTGATGCGCCCCGCCCGCTCGTAGATGGAGGCCAGGTCGGTGTACATGTAACCGGGATATCCACGGCGGCCCGGCACCTCCTCGCGCGCGGTCGAGATCTCGCGCAGGGCCTCGCAATAGTTGGTCATGTCGGTGAGGATGACCAGCACCTGCATGTCGTGCTCGAAGGCCAGGAACTCCGCCACGGTAAGGGCGCAGCGCGGGGTCTGCAGCCTCTCCACCGTGGGGTCGTCGGCCAGATTGAGGAAGAAGACCACGCGCTCGAGGGCGCCCGAACGCGCGAAGCTGTCCTGGAAGAAAGAGGCCTCGCGGCGGGTGATGCCCATGGCTGCGAAGACGATGGCGAACTCCTCCCCTCCCACGATCTTCGCGTTCTTCACGATCTGCGCCGCGAGCTCGTTACCGGGAAGGCCGGCTCCCGAGAAGATGGGGAGCTTCTGCCCGCGCACCAGGGTGTTGAGGCCGTCGATGGCGGAAACCCCGGTCTGGATGAAGTCGCGGGGCTCCTCACGGCTCCAGGGGTTGATGGGCGAGCCGGAGATCTCCCGCTCCTCCTCCGGGAACACCTCGGGGCCCCCGTCGATGGGCTGCCCCAGGCCGTTGAGGACGCGCCCCAGGAGGTTGGCGGAGCAGGGCATCTTGGCTACCTCTCCCTGGAAACGCACGTTGGTCTTATCCACGTCGAGCCCCGCCGTGGGGCCGAAGACCTGCACCACGGCCAGTTCACCCGAAAGCTCGATGACCTGTCCGTACTTGGTCGAGCCGTCCGCGGAGTGTATCTCCACCATCTCGTTGTAAGAAGCGCCCTTGACCTTGCTCACGAAGAGCAGGGGTCCGGCGACCTCTCCTACCGTGCGGTATTCCGTCGTGGCCAGGTAAGTACTACCGTTCGACATCTTTAATCTCCCGCTTCCTCTTCCTTACCATTCGCTCAGCGACCTGAGCTCCTGCTGGACTCTATCCACCAGATCCGATATCTTTTCCTCCGCCTGCTCGGACGGGATCTCTTTCATGCGCGCTATCTCGTTCTTGATGGGGTGCTCGGTGGCCTGACGCAGCGGCACGCCCTGCACCAGCACCTCCTCCAGGCAGTCGTAATAGGTGAGTATGACCTTGAGCATCAGGTACTGCTTGCGCAGCGAACAGAAGGCGTCGGTGTCGGAGAAGGCGAACTGCTGCAGGAAGTCCTCGCGCAGCATGCGCGTGGTCTCGAGCACCGCCTTGGCGAAGTCGGGCAGGGCGTCGGGCCCAACCAGCTGCACGATCTCCTGCAGCTCGACCTCCTTTTGCAGCAGGCTCATGGCCTTGTCGCGCAAGGCCCTCCATTCCTCGTCCACGTTCTTCAGGTACCACTCCTGGATCTGGTCGAGGTAAAGGGTGTAGCTCTTTATCCAGCTGATAGCCGGGAAGTGGCGGCGGTAGGCCAGCGAGGTGTCCAGCGCCCAGAAGGCCCCGGTGATGCGCAGGGAGTTCTGGGTCATAGGCTCGGAGAAGTCGCCGCCGGGGGGCGAGACCGCCCCGATGGCGGTGATGGAGCCCATGCGCTCGTCGCTTCCCAGGCAGACCGCGCGGCCGCAACGCTCGTAGAAGTCCGCCAGGCGTGTGGCCAGATATGCGGGATACCCTTCCTCCCCGGGCATCTCCTCCAGGCGCCCGGAGACCTCGCGCAGCGCCTCTCCCCAACGCGAGGTGGAGTCGGCCATGAGCGCCACGTTATAGCCCATGTCGCGGTAATATTCGGCCAGGGTGATGCCGGTGTAGATGGAAGCCTCGCGGGCGGCCACGGGCATGTTCGAGGTGTTGGCCACCAGGATGGTACGCTGCATGAGCGGCACCCCCGTCTTGGGGTCGATGAGGCTGGGGAACTCCGCCAGCACCTCGGTTATCTCGTTGCCCCTCTCCCCACAGCCGATGTAGATGACGATGTCGGCGTCCGCCCATTTGGCCAGGGTGGTCTCGGTCACCGTCTTGCCGGTGCCGAAACCTCCGGGGATGATGCTGTATCCGCCCTGGGCGATGGGGAAGAAGGTGTCCAGGATGCGGGTGCCGGTGATGAAAGGTACGGTGGGGTTCTCCTTGTTCTTGACCGGCCGGGGCACGCGCGCCGGCCAGGTCTGGTGCAGCTTGATCTCGCCTCCGCCTTCCAGGACTACCACCGTATCGTCGACCGTGAAATCGCCCTCCTTGACCTGGGCCACCTTGCCGGACATGCCGGGCGGGACCATGATGCGGTGGGCGATGTGGGCGGTCTCCTGAACCTCGCCCACGATGTCCCCCTCGCCGACCTCGTCGCCCTCCTCCACCATGGGCTCGAAGGTCCAGGTGCGGTCACGTGGAAGGGCGAGAGTGGTGACGCCGCGCACCATGAAGTCGCCGTGTTCTTCGGCGATATCGACCAGCCTTCTCTGGATGCCGTCGTAGATGGAGGACAGCAAGCCCGGCCCCAGCTCGATGAGCAGGGGCTCCTCGGTGCACTCCACCCTCTCCCCCACCTTGAGGCCCGAGGTGTCCTCGTAGACCTGCACGATGGCGACGTCCCCGTCCAGGCGCACCACCTCACCGATGAGCCCGAGATCGCCCACTTTGGTGATATCATACATCTTGGCGCCGGCCATACCCTCGGCGTTCACCACGGGTCCGGATACCTTGGCAATCGTTCCCTCGATCATACCGACACTCTCCCGTCTCCTAATCCTTCCCGCCTGCTAATATCCATCGCATCGCACCGGCTCACCTATTCTCCCTCGCGACCCCGCAGGGTTATGTCGAACCCTATGGCGCGATGGATGAGGCGGGCCAGGTACGCCCGCCGCTCCCCCGCCATCTCCACCGTCTCCTTGATGGGGAGGGGGATGACGATCGGCCGGTAGATGCTGTCTATCTTCTCCTGGGTCTTCTCGTCGATGTTATCGTAGAAGTGCTCGTTTACGGCCAGTATGCCGGCGTTGGGGTCATCCAGGAGGAGCTTGATCTTCTCCGATGCCTCGTCGGCGTTCTCGGCCTCCACCACGCTCACGCCCGCCAGGCGGAACCCATCCGCCGTCTCCGGGTCGGTCACCACTATGGCCTTGTACACCGGTCCCCACCTCTCCGGGCCGCTACTTCTCCCGTCCTTCCGTCTCCCGCATGTAGAGTTCCTTGCGGATCTGGGACTCGATCAGCCCGATGCTCTTTCCGCGCAGTATGATGCGCAGGTTCGTTATCTCCAGGTATTTCCTCCACATATATTCGATGATCACCCCGATGCCCAGGGGATCCTTGGACATCTTGAGGCAGCTCTCTATGACGTGCTTCTCCATCTCGTCCTCGAACGCGCTCTCTCCGCGCTCCTCGAAATTGCTCCATGCTTTCTCCAGGACTTTGCGGTAAGGGGTCTTCCTGCACAGCGCCTCGTACACCTGCTCCGGCTGCCCCAGCTCCATGATCCTCGTGAACTCCTTGGCGGTGGCGATGGTCCCGCCAGGCACAAAATAATCTTCCGCCTTGGCGTCGGCGAGCTCGAGGCCGCAGATGCGCATGAGGGTCACGATGTTGATGGTGTCGATCTCCATCTTCACCACCTCGCGCACCAGCCCGGTGTTGGCATCGCCCCCCTTGAGCTGCTCGACGATCTTCGTGTAATGCAGCTTGTCCAGCGCCAGCTCCAGGATGGAGAGGTCCTGCTCCCGCAGGTATTCGTCGAGGTGCTCGGTGAGAGCCTGCCCGTAGGGGACGCGCCAGTCGATGCTGAACATCACGATGGCGTCGATGGAGGCGCGCAGGTCGGGCTGGCTCACGATCTCCTCGAGCACCACCTCGTCCAGGTAACCTATGGGTACCATGTTGCGCATGATCTCCGCCTTGGGGACGAGGGCGCGCATGCCACGCAGGGCGGTCTTGAGGTTATAGAGGTCCCAGCGGGCGAGGAGCGCATTCATCATCTCCTCGGGCTTGCCCATGAAGAATTCCTTTATCCTGGAGAAATTGCGCACGAAATTGCGGTTGAAGGCGCGGTCCATGATGGTTGGCCGGGCGCCCTCCATCATGAAATGCTCGATGTCCTCCGCGTACTCGGTTTCCTCCAGTACCGCGATGGCCCGGTTGTAATCCGGCGCTTCGAGCAAGCTCTTGTATACGCTGTCGTCAAGGAGGCGGGCGTTCATAGCCCGCACCCTGGCATTGGCGTAGCTGTAATCTTTCAGCGGGACCTGAACCATTATTTCCGCCTTTCGCCGCCGACATCGAAAGAGGGGGCTTAACCCCCTCCCGCCGCGGCCTTGACCTCCTCGCCGAAGAGGATTCCCGAGACGTGCATGCGCAATTTTTCTCGCGCGCGGTTCAATCTCTCCTCCACGGTGTTGACGATCCTCACCCTTCCATCCGCGTCGGTGATCGTGGCTCCTCCGGCGGTCTCGATATCTGAGCGCAGCTCGTAATCGCACCCCCGCTTGCGCATCACCATCTCCGCCGCCGCTTCGTCCGCGGGATCGACGTGCACCACGACCTTGCCGCTGATACGCGTCATCCCTTCGTCGATCAGGCTCTCCAGGATGGACGGGTAATCCTGGCGCGACCTCAGGTCGCGCAACCTCTCCTCCGTTTGCGCCAGGGCTTTTTCCGCGATCACTTCCTTGGCCGAGATGACCGCGTTCTTCGATTTCAGGCGGGCGGAATAGAGCATGGAGGTCGTCTCGCTCTGCGCCTCCGCCTTCACTTTCGCCAGCTTGGCCTGGCGGATGGCCTCGGCTTCCACCTGGGCTTTGTCCAGGATCTGCTTGGCCTCCGCTTCGGCCCGGCTGAAGATCTCCTGGCACTCCTGACGGCACTGGTCGTCAAGCGCCTGCAGGATGTCCTCTATAGACATGCCTTCACTTCCTGTAGTGTTAAGGTTGGGTACGTGCCGGGTATCGTCCTACGGATTATTCTCCGGGTTTCAGCCCGATAATCAGGAAGGATATAACGAATCCCAGTACTACCATGGTCTCGGGAATGGCGATCATGATGATTGCGTTACCAACGAGCTCCGGTTTTTCCGCCAGCGCTCCCGCCATTGCAGCCCCGATCTTCGACTGCGACCACCCGGTCGCCAGAGCGGCCAGGCCTATAGCAAGGGCAGCTCCGATGGCGATGAGTCCAAGTTCCAAGCTATTCACCTCCTGATCGTTTGAACGGCTTATAGACTACGTCTGCTTCCTGGTAAAACTTGGTGAAACTCTCAACCAAGTTGAGACGGAGGGATTGGATGGATGGGCTGAGTATTCCCAGGGCGATGTTCAACGTATGCAGCGCTCCCGCGACGATCACCCCCAGGATGATCATGAAGCCGCCACCGAATTCCGCGCCCAGCTCGTTGGCCACCTCGGCCAGGATCACCGAGGCCAGTCCGATGCCGTAGAGTCGGGCGTAGGACAGGAGGTTGCCGAAGGTGAGCGCCGCCTCCAGACCGCCCCCGAAGCCTCCACCGTAGCCGGCGAATCCGATGCCGACCACCGCCATCACCGCCCACAGCGGCATGAGCACGCTCTTGGCGTCCTTGAAAGCCCACATGCCGAGGCCGACGAAGACCAGGCCGAGGATGAACATCAGGTACCCCGCCTTCTCGAAGGCATGCTTGCGGTCGTGATGGCGTATGCCGTCGATGAGCCCGATGGTCAGGGCCGCGCCCATGTGCAGGGCCCCGATGCAGATAACGATGACGAGCAGCAGGCCGAAGAGGTTCTCGTTGGCCTGGGCTATACGTTCAAGGGGCCATCCCCAGGGTTTGCCGTTGGAGGTGTAACCCCATATCCACTGCACCTCGGCGTGCCCGGCGGCATCTTTCCAGCCGAAGAGGCGGAAGAGCAGGTCTCCGAAGAACTCGAAGTAGAGAAGACCGAATATGAAAGACGATATTCCCGAGATAAAGAGAACATTCGCGAAGAGGGTCATGAAGACGCTCTTTGATTCGCGTTTCTTCATGATGCGCTTCATGAGCCATACCGCCCCGAATATAACCAGGGCATACCCCATGTCCCCCAGCATGAACCCGAAGAGGAGGGGGAAGAAGATGGCCACCAGGAAGGTGGGGTCGAGATGCCCGTACTTTGGCGGCTTGATGAGGAGGTAGATGAACTCGAAGGGCTTGACCGCCGCCGGGTTATGCATGGCGGAGGGAGCCTCCTCCATCTCCGCGTGGGTGGGCATCTCCTCGGTGATCTCCACCTTCCCCTCGTACTTTTCCTCCAGGAGCTTGCGCGTCTCCTCGACCTTGTCCGAGGGCATCCAGCCCGTGATCACGAAGACGTGCCCGCTCTGCCCGAACTTGGGGATGGCGTTGAGGGATTCCACGCGATCGGCGAGATATCCCTTTAGCGCCACCAGGGTTGCGTACCATTTGTTGGAAATATCCTCCAGGTCTTCCTTGACCTTCTTCAGCTTGGGGGGTATCTCCTTGTAGCGGGTCTCTATCTCCTGCAGCGCCTCGTCGTAGGGCTTGTCGGCAAGCTCGGTGGGAAGGCGCACCTGGTTGACGTTCTCCGCGGCCAGGAAGTTGTGCACCTGCTCGGAGTAGCGCTTGTGAAATACCAGGATGGCGGCGTGGGTGTTCTCGTCCACTCGGGCCGAGAATACGTCGCACTGCCCGCTGGTAATCCTCTCCAGCTCCTGCTCGATATAATCCAGGACCTGCTTGTAACGCTCCTCGATGAGCAGGGCTACGGAGGTGTATTGCTCGGTGGTGGTGACCTTGCTGGCCAGGGGATAGACCTTCTTGATGATGGGCTCGTACTTCGAGAGGCGGGACATCTCCACTTCCAGCTCGTTCTTGTAGGAGATCAGCTCCCTGGTCGCGCTCTCTTCCTCTTCCACCATGGCCGATATGTCGGCGAGGGTCCTGCCCTGGAACGACCCGTATTTCTCGTCAATAACGGCGCTGCTTATCCGCTCCTTCGGCGGCGCCAGTTCGGAGAGAATGGCGTTGTTGCGCATCGCCAGGTTCTGTAAAAGGTTTCTTTCCTCCTCCAGTGCCGGGTCCATCTCCATGGGGATAAGATCCGCGTAGCGCGGGCCCCTCTTCTTGGTGATGTCCTCGAGATGGAGCGTGCCCAGGTCCTGCAGGGTCTCGAGCACCTGGAAGAACAGGGTCTTCACCCCCACGATCTCCACTTTTGACATCGTCAATAACATGCCAGTTTCCCCCTATTGCCTTCCCGTCTTGTCGACCATGTCCGATGTGATCCTTCTCTTATCCTCGCTCTCCCGCCCCACCGCGTCGCGGCTCAGAAGCCGCAGGGCTTCAGGCCTGCTGAGCCGTGGTGAAAATCGCGCTGACAATAAAATCCACCGCCTGGTCCAGGTTCTTCTCGCCGACTCTCTCGACCTCGGCGATCTCCTTGGCGGTGGCGTTCTCTATCTCGCCGATCTCCTCGTGGGCGGCGGCGATCATCTTGGCATAAGCGTCTTTTCCGATCTCCTCCAGGGTGGCTTTGCGCTTGATCGCGGCTGCTTGCCCCTTGGCATCCTCGATAAGGCGATCTCCCCTGATCCTCTCGTTGCTCGTCTTGGTCCGGATCTCCACCTCTTTGGCGGATATGCGGCTGAAAACCTCGGTCTTTGCCCCTACGAACTTCTCTTCCAGTTGGTCGGATATGTGTTTCTCTTCCTTGCCCCTTACCCTGACTTTCTCGGTTTTGCCCTTCTTCACCTTTTCCTTTGTTCCTGCCATGCTGTTTCGACCTCTTGCTTCGACTCTGGCCGGCCTTCGTCTTCCCGCCGGAACTGGTTTTCCAGCCCTTCAACTGGCGTCCTGCCAATCCCGTAACATAATATATGCAGGGGTAATACATGTCAATAAATCTGCGGTGTTAATCGGTATCCCCGCTAGTAACGCCGCCAGCAGGCCAGCTTTTGGCCTTGCACTCCGGGGGGGCTCATTGCGATTTCCCCTTGTTTTCCCTGTCGTAGATCAACCGCAGGCCGTGGAGGGTGAGCAGCGGGTCGTGGAACTGCACGGTTCGGCACTCATCCACCACCACCTCGGCGAGCCCTCCCGTCGCCACCACCGTGACCCCTTCCCCCAGCTCTTCCTGCATGAGTTCGACCACGCGGTCGACCTGGCCCGCGAAGCCGAAGACGATGCCCGATTGCAGGCTCCATACCGTGTTCTTGCCGATGATCGTCGGGGGGCGGCGCATGTCCACGCGCGTGAGGCGGGCGGCGGCTCTGAACAGGGCCTGCGACGATATCTCGATCCCCGGCGCTATCACCCCTCCGAGATACTCGCCTTGCCTTGAAATGGCGTCAAACGTGGTCGCGGTGCCGAAATCGACCACTATACCCGGCCCGCCGTATCTCTCGTAGGCGGCCACCGCGTTCACCAGCCGGTCGGGCCCGACCTCGCCGGGATTGTCGATGAGGACGCTGATGCCCGCGTCCACGTTGATGCCCACGATGAGCGGCTCGAAGTCCCAGTATTCCCTGGTCATATGCTCCAGGGCCATGGTGGCCGAAGGGACCACGGAGGAGATGATCACGGCGTCGAACGCGGAGAACGAAAGCCCCTTGAGCAGGAGAAAGCCCTGGTAGTTGAGGGCCAGTTCGTCCCCGGTCTTGTTGGAGTCGGTCGAGATCCTCCAGTTTCCCACCAGCTCGTCTCCACGGTAAGCCCCGATCACCGTCTGGGTGTTTCCGACGTCAATGGCAAGCAACATGATGGACCTCCAGTTGTCGGATCGACAAGACCCTTTTGCCTCCGGTGCGACACCTCACTTATTATCCTAGACCCTGGCTGTTCCCGCCACTCTGTATTCCCGCTTATCTGCGCATTTCCGCTCTCTCCATAACCACCAACAGGGCTCACGCGCTGCATTTAGCGCCCGCGGCGCGAAACGTCAAGTCTGCGCAGCTGCGTGTGCCGGGATTTATCCTGGCACCATATCCCTTTACCTTGTGCCTAACGTACCGATACATGGCCACCCCTGCCTTTTGAGACCAGGTCTCATCCGGGGAAACGCAGGGAAGATCGTGACACCCACCCCCCCAAAGCCGCCTGCGCGCAGTGCCAGGGCCAGGTTTTATCCTACCCCCGATCGCCATTACCTCAGACCAACGACCTCTCCAGCAACTACTCAGAGAGTAGATCCAGCGCTATATCCAGAGCCCTGGCGCTGTGCGTGAGGGCACCCGCGGAGATGAAATCCACCCCGGTCTGCGCGTAGGCGGCCACGTTTTCCAGGTTTATCCCGCCAGAGGCCTCCAGCCTTACCCGGCCACGCGCTCTCTCCACCGCCTCCCTCACCTCTCCAGGGTCCATATTATCCAGCATGATCACGTCGGCCCCCGCCTGGATGGCCTCCTCGAGGTCCTCGAGCCGCTGCACCTCGACCTCGATGCTCATATCCTTCCCTACGGCCTCCCGGGCCGACTTCACCGCCTTGCCGGTGCCGCCCACGGCCGCCACGTGGTTGTCTTTTATCAGCACGGCGTCGTAAAGACCGAAGCGGTGGTTTTTGCCTCCCCCGGCCCGCACGGCATATTTCTCCAGGCTCCGCAAGCCGGGAGTGGTCTTGCGCGTGTCCATTATCACCGCTCCATGGGGGGCGGCCGCGGCCACGAAGCGCGACGTCAGGGTGGCTATCCCCGACAGCCTCTGCAGGAAGTTCAATGCCGTCCTCTCACCCTCCAGGATAACCAGGACCGGGCCCTCCACCACGGCTATCTCGCTGCCGGCGGGAAGGTGGTCTCCATCGTTCGCCGTGGGCATGAATTTCACCCTGGTGTCCAGGAGCCTGAAAACCATGGAGGCCAGGGGAAGGCCCGCCACCACACCGTCTTCGCGCAGGACCATCCGCCCCCTGCCCCTGGCCCCGGGGGATATGAGGGCTCGGGAGGTGATATCGCCCGAGCTCTGGAGGTCCTCGTCCAGCGCCCTCCTGACCGCCTCCAGGCAAATATGTCGAAACTCCTCGTCCATTCTCCCTACCCCTCTCGCTGCCGCGCCGCCCGCTCAAGACCGTGACCTCGCTTCTGACCGCGTTGCGGTGCAGCCAGGTCCCGATCTTGCCCTGCCTGGTCGCTGTTATTCATCCCCCACCCCTCCGTCTCCGGCACCCGTAAGCGCGCCGACCGCCCTGAGCTCGTGGGCGATTTCGCCATCCTCGACGCGAAAAACGATGTGCTTGCGCCAGAACTCCGCCTGACCGGGAAAATCGACGCGGTAATGGCAGCCCCGGCTCTCCTCGCGCAGGAGCGAAGCCCTTATCATCAAGGCGGAGAGGGTGATCATGTTCTGGAGCTCGAATCCCTGGGGATTGAGGTATTCCACCCTGAGGACCTCGAGGTTCTTCGCGATGAACTCCATGGCCTCCTCCAGGCCCTCCTTGCTCCTGCGGAACCCTACGCAGTCCATCATCATCTGTTGCACGAAACGGCGCAGCAGGCTCATCTCCACCGGAAGGCGGCTCCTCTTGGACCTGTGCCTGAGCCCACTGAGACCATCCAGCTCCCTCGCTCCCTCGGAGACGGCCCGCGGCAGCTCCTGCATGATGCGCCAGCTGAAAACCAGTCCCTCCAGGAGGGAGTTGGAGGCCAGGCGGTTCGCTCCGTGAACGCCGGTGCAGGCCACCTCGCCGCAAGCGTAGAGGCCCTTGACGCGCGTCCTGCCGTGCAGGTCCGTCACCACCCCCCCGCTCATATAGTGCGCGGCGGGCGATACCGGTATGGGCACCTGGGTGATGTCCACGCCGGCCTCCAGGCAATGCCTGTAGATGGTGGGAAAGCGTTCCTTGAGCTTATCCGCGGGGATGTGCGTGGCGTCGAGGAGGAGATGATCGATCCCCTGCTCCTTCATCACCCTTACCATCTCGTTGACCACCGTGTCCCGGGGCGCCAGGTCCTTGAGGGGATGGACGCCGTCCATGATCCTGTTCCCGGAGTGATCCACTATCACGGCCCCCTCTCCCCGCAACGCCTCGCTGATCAGCCAGCGCGGCGTCTCCGGCAGGTGCAGCGAGGTGGGGTGAAACTGCAGGAACTCCAGGTCGGCGACCTCCGCCCCGGCGCGCAGCGCCATGGACACCCCGTCACCCGTGCATATCTCCGGGTTGGTGGTCACCGGGTACAGTTGGCCCATGCCGCCCATGGCCAGCACCACGGCCGGCGCACGGAAATAATTCATCGTCCCCTCCTCGGCGTTCATGCCGAGGACGCCGGCACAGCGTCCGTCCAGGGTGAGGATATCGATGGCGTAGTAATTCTCGAAAACGTCGAGGCGCTTGTTGTAGAGGAGTCGCCGTGTCAGGCTCGCCTCCAGCTCGCTGCCCGTGGCGTCCCCCTGCGCGTGGGCGACCCTGCGCCTGGAGTGACCGCCTTCGATGGTCAGGTCGAGGTGCCCGTCGACGCAGTCGAAGTGGGCGCCTACCTCCTCGATGAGCTCGGTTATGCGCCTCGGACCCTCGCGCACCAGGGTCCACACCGCTTCCTCCTCGCACAGCCCCTTGCCGGCCTTGATGGTGTCCTCGAAATGGAGCTCGGGGCTGTCATCGGCCCCGAGGGCGGAGGCTATGCCCCCCTGTGCGATCCTCGTCGCCGTCACGGTGAGCGTGGTCTTGGTGAGCAGGGCCACCCGGAAGCGGCGTGCCGCCCGCAGCGCGGTGGAGAGGCCGGCCACGCCGCTCCCCACCACTACCAGGTCGAAGCCGACACCCGGCAGGTCCTCCAGGTCGAAATTGACGAGATAGCGTGGGATCACAGCGCACCTTTCTCCGGTCTGGGGGCTACCCTATCTCAAGCATCCTCTCCACGGCCAGCAGGGCGTTAAGGCGGATGTCTTCCGGCACCGTGACCCTGGGCTCCAGTTCGCGCAGGGACTTCTCCACTTTTTCCAGCGTGGTGAGCTTCATGTCCGGGCACAGCGGTTCCTCGCTGGGGAAGAACAGCTCCCTGTCGGGAAACCTCTTGCCGAGCGGGTATCCCATGCCCGCCTCGGTCAGCACGATTATCTCACGGGAGGAGGCCTCCTCGATCACCTTGAACATGCCGGAAGTGCTGGCCACCTCGTCCGCTAGCTCGATCACGTCCTCTCTGCATTCGGGGTGTGCCACGACCAGCGCCGAGGGGTGGAGGCCTTTCTGTTCCAGCACCATCTCGACGGTGATCCTGTCGTGGATGGGGCAGCATCCCTCCCAGATGATCAGCTCCCGCCCCGTCGCCTTCTGTACGTAGCGGCCGAGGTTCTTGTCGGGGGTGAAGATGATCTCGGGCGCGTCGATCGCCATCACCACCTCGACGGCATTCCCCGACGTGCAGCAGTAATCGCTTTCCGCCTTCACCGCGGCGCTGGAGTTCACGTAGGTCACCACCACGGCCCGCGGATGCAGTTTCTTAAGGGTCATCAACCCCTCGGGGGTGATGGTGTCGGCCAGGGGGCAGCCCGCTCGCGGCTCGGGCAACAGGGTTATCTTGTCCGGGTTGACGATGGCCGAGGTCTCCGCCATGAAATTGACGCCGCAGAACACGATGACCTCCGCGTCAACCCCGGCCGCCTGGCGCGCCAGGCCCAGGGAATCGCCCACGAAATCGGCCACGTCCTGCACTTCCGGCCTCTGGTAGTTATGGGCGAGGATGACCGCGTTGCGCCGCCGGCGCAACCGCTCCAGGCTTTCAAGTATCCCCTTGTCCCCTTCCATCTCTCGAATCCATCTCCCCGTGTCCCGGCCCTTACCTGCCCATCCCCGCCGCGCTGGGCGCCACGCCATCCAGGTCCGGCGAATGCCCGTTCTTTATATATAGAGGATTATCTCTTGACGCGAAAGGTTCAGATGGAAATGCGCCGTGGTCCCGGCTCGCTGGCCCGGGCCGGAGCGCTCAGCAGATGTCATCTGCCGTCACGTGGTCTTCGATGTGGCTGACGTGGTTCTGTTCGTCGACGTAAACCACCCGCGGCCTGATGCCGCGAGCCTCTTCTTCATCCACTATGCTGAAGGAGAAGATGATGATGATGTCTCCCTTGTGAATGAGACGGGCCGCGGCCCCGTTCATGGCGATGGTTCCCGACCCCGGTTTTCCCCCGATAACGTACGTCTCCAGGCGGCTGCCGTTGTCGATGTCCACCACCATGACTTTCTCGTAGGGCATGAGGTCGGCCGCCGCCATGAGTTCTTTGTCTATGGTTATACTGCCGATGTAGTGCAGGTCCGCATCGGTCACGGTCGCCCTGTGTATCTTGCTCTTGAGCATCGTGCGCTGTGCCACTTCTTCCGTCTCCCCTCGCTCTGCCTTTCTATCGGGCGACACCCGCTATCAGCTTAACACCTGGCTCGCGCCAACTAAAATATAACACATCAAAGCCCAGGTACACAGCAAAGAGAGATATCGCCGGCCGCCGTCCTCAGGCGGGCACATCCAGCAGGATATTGTCGATGAGGCGGGCCTTGCCCACGCGCGCGGCAAGGGCGATGAGCACTTCGCCGCGGAGCATGCCTGCCGGCCCTAGCGTCTCCCAGTCCACCGCCTCGACATATTCGGTGCGCACCAGGGGTTCCCCCGCGATGAGCGCATTCATCTCCTCCAGGACCCTGGCCGCGTGGCGCTCTCCCCCTGCAACCAGGTCCCCGGCGAGGCGCAGCGAGCGATAGAGCACGGTGGCTGCCTTGCGCTCCTCGGGCTTCAGGTAGATGTTGCGCGAACTCATGGCCAGTCCGTCTTCCTCCCTCACCGTGGGACAGGCCACGACCTCGACGTCGAAGTCCAGATCACGCACCATCCTGCGGATGACCCACACCTGCTGGGCATCCTTGAGACCGAAATATGCGCGGTGGGCGGGGATGATGTTGAAAAGCTTGGCTACCACCGTGGCCACCCCGCGAAAGTGGCCGTGGCGCGACGCGCCGCAGAGGACTTCGCCTGCTTCCTTCACTTCCACGTAGGCGAGGAAGCGCTCGGGGTACATCTCCCGGGCTTCAGGGTGGAAGATGCAGTCTACCCCGGCCGCCTCCGCCATCTCCACGTCGCGGTCGAGATCGCGCGGGTACTCCGCGAGGTCCTCTCCCGGACCGAACTGGGTGGGGTTCACGAAGAGGCTCACCACCACGAAAGCGCAGTCCTCGCGGGCGGCCTGCATTAAAGAGACGTGCCCGGCATGGAAGAAGCCCATGGTCGGCACCAGCCCCACCAACTGCCCCGCCCCGCGCCGCTCCCTGACCGTGTCCCTCATCTCCCCGATAGAGGTGACGATGCGCATCTCATGCTCCTTTGCCTAGCGAGGCGGGATCCTACGAGAAGTGCAGCAGCAGCTCCTCGATCTCCTCGCATCGCGCCTTGCTCACCTCGGCCTCGGCCAGGTCGAGGGCGAACATGGACAAAGAGGTGTAGACCTTGAGGAGCTGCTCCCTCTCCTCGTGCTCCAGACACTCCAGGTGACGGCGCAGCACCCCGATGTCGCCCCGTGCCACGGGGCCCGTGAGGGCCTTCTCCGTCCCCAGCCTCCTCAGGTTCCGCACCGTTCCCTCGATGAGGGGCATCAGGGCCTTGAGCGCCTTCTCCTCGTGCAGGCCGATCTCCTGGTAGATCAGTTCCGCGGCATGTTCCAGGGCCACCAGCAGGTTGCTGGCCACCACCGCCCCGATATGGTACAGGGTCTTGTCCTCCTCGGCCAGGAGCACCGGGTCGCCCCCCAGCTTGCGCACGAGCCCCCCCGCCCACGCCTGCGGCCCCTTCTCTCGCGTAGTCACGGCGAACACCGAGCCCGGGATGTTCCTGACCGCGCCGCGGACGTCGGCGAAGGTCTGCAGCGGGTGGATGCTGGCCGTCCTGGCGCCCATCTCCTCCGCCGGTTCGAGCACGTCCAGGCCCAGGGCCCCGCTCATGTGCACGAGATAGTCCCCTTTCTTCACGGCCCGCGCGCTCGCCAGGCTCAGGCAGGTATCGGCGATGAGGTCGTCGGGGGTGGTGATGATGATGGCGTTGCCCTTTTTGCCTGCTTTCACCACGTCCGTGGTGAGCAGGACCCCTTTTATATATCGCTCGACCGTGCGCAGTGAATCGCTGCTGCGCGAGGCGACGGCGACCACCTGCTCTCCCTTGCGCTGCAGGATATTCCCCACGGCCGTTCCCACCCTGCCGCCGCCGATGATCGCGAAGCGGTCCACCCTCCTAGCCATGCCATTCCTCCTTGTCGTACCGGAAGGCCACGCGCGCCCCCTCGCTGTCTCCCCGCGAGAAGTGGCGGCGCGCCTCTCCCCTCCCCGGCAGTCTCACGCGTGGCCGCAACTCGAGCAGGGGTACCATGACGAAGTCCCGCTCCAGCATGCGCGGATGCGGGATTATCAGGTCTTCCTCCTCTAACTCTAAGTCGTCCATGAGCAAGATGTCCACGTCGATGACGCGAGGGCCCCATCTCTTCCCCCGCACCCTGCCGAGTTCCTCCTCTACCTCCCTGCAGACCGCGAGCATCCCCCTGGGCCCGAGGGAGGTGTGCACCAGCGCCACCATGTTCAGGAAGTCCGGCTGCTCGGTAACCCCCCAGGGCTTCGTCTCGTACACCGACGACACCTCCGCCACCCTCACGTCCTCGTTGCCATCGAGGAGGCGCAGTGCCGCCAGGAGATTTTCCCTGCGGTCGCCCAGGTTGCTGCCCAGCCCCAGGAAGACCGCGCGATCCTCAGCCTTGCCCATCTCTTTCAAAAACCATCTCCACCGCCACTTCCTCCACCTTTTTCTCCAGCGGGGCGTGGGGCTTGCGCACCCTCACCCGAAGGAGTGTCGCGGGCGTCTCCTGCATGATGTATTCCCCGATGCGCGATGCCAGGGCCTCGATAAGATCGTACCTGTCCCGAGTGGCGAGGTCGTGTACGGCTGTGGCCAGCTCGTCGTAGTCCACCGCCCCGGCGAGGTCGTCCGCCTCGACCGCTCGGGCGGCATCATACTCCAGTTCGATGTCGATGAGGAATTGCTGACCTTCCTCTTTTTCCCTTTGCGTGCAGCCGTGGTAGGCGAAGACTTTCAGGCCTCTGATGAGGATTTTTGCCTTGGGGGCCATGCTATTTCTCTCTTATCGTCACGGCCTTCAGGATGTCCGTCGCCTCCAGGGAGTCCACCACATCCATCCCCGAGGTGACCACCCCGAACACGCTGAAATAAGGATCCAGGTCCGTCCTGTCCGTCTTGAGGATGAAGAAATCCGTTGTCGCGGAATTGGCTTTGTACTGGCCGGTCTGGGGGTCACTCGGCTTGGCGAAAGATATGGCTCCCCTGGTGGCGGATATCCCGATCTCGTCCATGACGACCCCCACGCCCTGATCCTCCATCAGCGCTTCCTGCAGTCTCGTCTCGTCCGGCTGGGCATCCCCCGTCTCCGCCATCAGCGACTGGTAATGGCTCCCGGTCTGGACCACGAAATCCTCCACCCGGTACCAGAGAAGGCCATCGTAGAATCCCCTGTTCGCCAGGTCGGTGATATGCTGCACGTTCAGGGGCGCGTCCTCTCCGTAGAGGCCGACGACGATCTCCCCCTTCGTGGTCTCCATGAACAGTTCGGCGGTTATCCCGGGTTCTTTCTCCTTCTCTGCCTCTTCCTCCTTCATGTAATTGACCAGAAGGATGAGGCCCACGGTCACGGCGATGGTCACGATGGAGGCGGTGATGATGACGATCCTGCGCCAGAACTTCGCCCTCTCCTCCTGCCGCCGTTTCTCCTCTTCCTCTTTGCGCTGCTGCTTAAGCTTCTGAGCCTTGCCCAATTCTCCTCACCCCTTATCCCTTGCCCACGATGGCATCGGCCACCCGGGCCACGCGCACCATCTCCTTCACGTCGTGCACCCTCACGATATCGGCGCCGCCCGCTATTCCCAGCGCGACGCTCGCCGCCGTGCCCTCCACCCTCTCGCCCTCGGGAAGGTCGAGTATCCTCCCGATGAAGCGCTTGCGCGAGGTGCCGAGGACCAGTATATAGCCGAGCGACTTCAACTCTCCCAGGCGGTGGATTATCTCCAGGTTATGCTGGATTGTCTTGCCGAAACCGATCCCCGGATCGACCATTATCTTCGCCATGGCGACTCCCCCTTCCACCGCCGCCTCGGCCCGCTCGCGCAGGAAAGAGGCTATCTCCCCCATGAGGTCGTCGTATCGCGGCTCGACCTGCATGTCCTTGGGCATGCCCTGCATGTGCATGAGGCAGACGGGGACCTTCTCCTCCGCCACCAGGGGGAGCATCTCCGGGTCCAGGCGCATGGCGCTGATCTCGTTGACCATGGCGCAACCCGCCGCCAGCGCCCGCCGTGCCACCTCCGCCTTGGTGGTGTCGATGGACACGGGCACGCTCGCCCTCTCCATGACCCCCTCGATTACCGGCATCACCCGGTGCAGTTCCTCTTCGAGGGGGATGAAATCCGACCCGGGGCGGGTGGATTCACCCCCGATGTCCAGGATGTCCGCTCCCTCCTCCTCCAGCCGCAGGGCGTGCTCGACCGCCGCCCGCGCGTCCGCGAAAAGGCCGCCGTCGGAGAAGGAGTCCGGTGTGACGTTCACCACGCCCATGACCAGGGTGCGCTCTCCCAGGTCATATTCTCTTCCTCCCATGCGCAGGGTGCGCCCCACCTCCGCCAGGGAGCTGCGCAGCAGCTCCTCGAGCTCCAGGGCCAGGGCCTTGAGCCCGAATGGCTGCCTCTTCAGCTTGGATATCAATTGCCTGTAATGCTTGAGGTTCCCCGAGATGACCGCCGGGACCTTGACGCCCCCGTAGTCGAACACCTCGCGCGGCAGTGACACCTCGCCCCCGATGGAGAGCATGTTCTGTTTCAGTATGTTGGCAGCCTTCGTGTCCAGGTTGTCCACGCGCACCACGCGGAAGACCATCTTGGGGGCCATGATCGCCCTCCCCTGCTCGCTGGGCTTCAGTTCGTCGAGCCTGGCGTAAGCCTCTTCCAGGCCGTCCACGTCGAGAAAACGGGGGTTGAACCTCATGCCCGCCCTCAGCTCTTCTGGCGGATGAGGGACATGGCCTCGGCCCGCGAGGCCGCGTTGGTATGGAAGGTGCCCCTTACCGCGGAGGTGATGGTCAGGGTACCGGGCTTTTTCACACCGCGCATGGACATGCACAGGTGCTCCGCCTCGATGACCACCAGCACCCCGCGCGGCCGCAGGGCTTTGACCAGGGTGTCGGCAACCTCGGTGGTAATCCGTTCCTGTACCTGCAGACGCTTGGAGAGCACGTCCACGACCCGGGCCAGTTTGCTGATGCCGGTTATCTGGCCCTCGGGGCCGGGTATGTAGGCCACGTGGGCCTTGCCGAGGAAGGGGATGAGGTGGTGTTCGCAGATGGAGTAGAACGGGATGTCCTTGACCACGATCATCTCCTCGTGCTCCTCCATGAACATGGCCTGGATCACGTCGGCCGGGTTGATGTCCACACCCCACAGGAGCTCCTCGTACATCTTGGCCACCCGTTCGGGGGTCTTCACGAGGCCTTCGCGCTCCAGGTCCTCGCCGACCCCCTCCAGGATCATGCGTACGCCCTGCATTATCTTCTCTTTGTCCACTTCATCCCTCCTTCGCGGATTTACCGCCATATTATAGCGCACCGGTGTGGGGTGAAGCCTCAAACGCTGTGTTTAGCGGCACGCGGTTCTCCTTCACTGTCATCGCGACTGGAATGCAACGATCGAGGTTTGATCCCGGGGATGCGAGCCGGCTATTCCGGTTGGGGAAGCGGGCTCCCCTTGATGGGAGAGGGCGCTCGCACCTCCTCCTGTTCTCTCTCGGGGCTCTGGCCGTCCTCGGCCGCGAGTTCCCGCCCGGAGGGGGCGCTTATCTCCCTGCCCTCGAGGAGGGCCAGGAGTTCCTCTTTTTCCAGCGTCTCTTTCTCGATAAGGGTCCTGGCGATACTATCCAGTTTATCCCTGTTCTCTTTGAGGATGACCGCCGCACGCTCGTAGGCCTCGTCCACCAGCCGCCTGACCTCCTTGTCGATCTCGTAGGCGATCTGGTCGCTGTAGTCCTTGTGGGTGGTGAAATCACGGCCCAGGAAGACCTCGCCCTGTTTCTGGCCCAGGGTCAGGGGCCCCAGCTTCTCGCTCATGCCGAACTCGCATACCATCTTGCGCGCGAGCTTGGTCGCTTTTTCGATATCGTTCTGGTCCCCGGTGGTGATCTCGTCGAAGATCATCTCCTCGGCCACCCGCCCTCCGAGGAGCATGGCCAGCTCGTCCACCAGCTCGCCCTTGGTCACCAGGTACTTGTCCTCCATGGGAAGAGTGAGGGTGTACCCGAGGGCCTGGCCGCGGGGGATGATGGATATCTTGTGCACCGGGTCCGCGTTTGGCAGCGTGTGGGCCACCAGGGCATGCCCGGCCTCGTGATAGGCGATGATCTCTTTCTCTTTGTCGCTGATGAGGCGGGTGCGGCGCTCCGGCCCCGCGATCACGCGGTCGATGGACTCCTCCATCTCCTCCATGTCCAGCTTCTTCTTGCTGTGTCGCGCGGAGAGGAGGGCGGCCTCGTTGACCAGGTTGGCCAGGTCGGCGCCGGTGAAACCCGGGGTGCGCCGCGCCAGGACCTCCAGGTCCACGTCGTCAGCCAGGGGCTTGTCCCTGGTGTGCACCTTGAGGATGTCCCTGCGCCCGTTGAGGTCGGGGCGGTCCACCACGATCTGGCGGTCGAAACGGCCCGGCCGCAGCAGGGCGGGATCGAGGATGTCGGGGCGGTTGGTGGCGGCGACGAGGATCACGCCTGTCTTCACGTCGAAGCCGTCCATCTCCACCAGGAGCTGGTTGAGCGTCTGTTCCCTTTCGTCGTGGCCCCCGCCAAGGCCCGCTCCGCGGTGACGGCCCACCGCGTCTATCTCGTCCATGAAGATGATGGCCGGGGCCGACGCCTTGGCCTGCTCGAAGAGGTCGCGCACGCGCGAGGCCCCTACCCCCACGAACATCTCCACGAAGTCGGAGCCCGATATGGAAAAGAACGGGACTCCCGCCTCGCCCGCCACCGCCCTCGCCAGCAGGGTCTTGCCGGAACCGGGCGGCCCGTAGAGGAGGACGCCCTTGGGGATCTTGGCCCCCAGGGCCTGGAATTTCGCCGGGCTGGCCAGGAAGTCCCTGATCTCCTCCAGCTCCTCCACAGCCTCGTCGACGCCGGCCACGTCCTTGAAGGTGACGCGGACTTGCTCCTTGTTCATCACTTTGGCGCGGCTTTTGCCGAAGGACATGACCTTGCTGCCCCCTCCCTGCATCTGCTGGAAGAGGAAGAAAAAGAGCACCACGATGAGGAGGAAGGGCAGGAGGTTGAGCACGATGCCCAGGAAATCGAAACCGCCCTGGGAGTCCACCTTGAGCTCGAGGTCCTTGTAAGCGGCATACTTCTGGGCCGTCTCCGGATCCGGGGAATCGGCCAGCTCACGGTACTCGTTTATCTTGGTAACCAGGTCACCGGCGTACTCGGCGGGGTAACTCACCTCATATTCCTCTCCCGAGACAAGGGTCCCCTGCAGGATGTTGTCCTTGTCCTTCACGGTCACGTCGGCGATCTCGCCCGCCGCCAGCCTGTCCTCGAACCAGCTAAGGTCCTTGGTCTTGTCGTTACCGAATATGCTCGGGGACTTGGTCCACACCAGGACGACCACGAACACGATGATGAGGTAAAAGATGGCCGTTCTCCACAGCCTCTTGTTGCCCATGTTCAACTCTCCTCGCCGCTTCCTTCCTTCTCCTTGAGCACCCCCACATAGGGCAGTTGCCGGAACCTCTCCGCGTAATCCAGGCCGTAGCCGACCACGAAGAGCGGCGGCACCTCGAAGCCACAATATTTGACTACGATATCAACCTTACGCGCGTCGAGTTTGTTAAGCAAGGCGCACACCTCCACCGAGGCGGGACCCCTCTCTCGCAGCATTCCGGCAAGGTATTTCAGGGTCAGCCCGGTGTCCACGATGTCCTCCACGAGGAGGACGTCCCTGCCCTCGATATCCAGATCGAGGTCCTTTATTATCCTGACGACTCCGGATGACTCCGTATCCGCGCCATAGCTGGAGACGGCCACGAAGTCTATCTGCAGCGGTAACTCCACCTCCCTTGCCAGGTCAGCGAGGAAGACGAAGGCTCCCTTGAGCACACCGACCATGACCAGTTCCCGCCCTCGATAGTCCCTGGTTATCTCCTCGGCCATCCGTGTGACACGAGCCCTTATCTCCTCCTCGCCGATGAGCGGTTTTCCCGTATCCAGTTCCATGATGCGATTCTCC
Source organism: Actinomycetota bacterium (assembly GCA_028697145.1). GTDB lineage: Bacteria > Actinomycetota > Geothermincolia > Geothermincolales > RBG-13-55-18 > SURF-21. The sequence goes on from JAQVFR010000003.1 coordinate 106,344, forward strand.
TCCTCCAGCGGCTATCACCGGATGAGATATCTCAGTGCGGCGCCACTTCGTCTTCCCCTCGCCGTCCCGCGGCACATACGTCTCCAGCGGCGTTACAGCCCCCCACCAGCCGCCGCTCTTCGCTCAATATCTATCGTCTACCCGCGTCCCGCCCTGAACTCCAGGGGCCCTCCCCGGCGCTCCCTCCCAGCCGTTCGGCCTTCAGCGCCGCGATCTGCCTGGTGCCATCGCCTACTTTGAACCTCTCGTCGATGCGCATGCCCACGACCCATGCGATCTCCCCGCTTGACTCGAGGACCACGACGCGCGCCCTGTCCTCGCGCGGGACCTTGGCGTCCACCAGAAAATCCTGCAGCTTGCGCCTGCCCGGCGCGCCCAGGGGATGGAATCGGTCGCCCGGGCGGATGCCCCTCGCGAGCAAGGGGAAGACCAGGCGGTCCGCATCCAGCCAGGCCAGGCAGGGGTCGTTTGCCGCCTCGCGCGGATCCTCGCTCCCCCGCCGCCGCGTGCTCACCTCGAGCCGTAACCCGGCCTCCGGCAGGGAGAATACGCCATCCCCGGGTATGGGGGTCTCGGGAAGCGGGCCCATACGCGGGGTGGGGCCCATGATCAAGCGGTCGTAAACGCGGCGGGCGGATAACCCGGGGGAGAGGTCCAACCGGGAGCTGCCCTCTATCTCCAGCAGCTTGATGCGTATGTCCTCGACCAGGTCGAAATCGGGCTCCACCCCCAGCCGGCGCAGAGATGCGGCGATAACCTCGCGGCGCACCGCGAGCGGGCGGGAGCGCATCGCCTCCACCGCGATCTCCTCTCCCCTCGAGGTAGCCGAGACGACCTCCACCGCCGCCTCCGACGCCAGAACGTCCACGACGTCCGCCAGCGAGGCGAGCATCTCCGCCTCCGCCAGGAGCACCCTCCTCACAGCCGGGTTGTACTCCTCCTCGAGCAGGGGGATCAGGCGGTGCCTGACGCGGTTACGGGGGATCGAGGTGTTCAGGTTGGTCGGATCGACCCGGGGTGCCATGGGCAGGAAAAGCGAGTACGCCTCTATCTCGCTCCTCCACACGCGTATGAGAGGCCTCACGAAGGGCGGGCGTGACGGAGGGATCGACCCCATGCCGCGAGGGCCGGTGCCGGTGAGCAGGCGCAGGAGCAGCGTTTCTACGCGATCGTCGGCGCTATGCCCGGTGGCGAGCCGCGCGGCTCCGGTGGCCTCCAGCTCGGACTCGAAGGCTGCGTAGCGCGCATCGCGCAGGGCCTCTTCCGGGCTGGCGCCGCCGCCGCTTACCGTCACCTTTCGCACGGAACAGGGCAGGCCGTAACGGGCGGAGGCTTCCTCCACCCAGGCGGCGTCCTCCCCCGACTCCGGGCGCACGCCGTGGTCCACATGCAACACGCGCAGCTCGATGCCGAGCTCCCCTGCCAGCTGCACCAGGACGTCCAGCAGCACCAGGGAGTCCGCTCCTCCCGATACTGCCGCCACCACCAGGTCGCCGGGCGAGAACATGGGCCAGCGGCGCAGGGTCTCCCTTACCCTGGAGATAACGGTGAACCTCTCCTTTTCCCACCTCATAAACGGCCTTTCTCGCCATATCCATAATAACCCGCGCCTGCCCCGGGCCCTACTCTCCATTATGTACGCCCGGCATTACAATGGTAACCGGGAAGGAGGGTGGACCATGAGGGACAGGCCCCGGCCGGGCGAAGAGAAGGGAGATCTCGGAAGAGACAAGGGTACCATCGGGGTGGAGGGCGACGGAGTGGAGGAGATGGAGGCCATTCTGGCCATGTTGGGCGTCACAACATGATATTGGCGGTGCCCGTCACGGGCGACATATCGAAGTCAACGCCGGGGGATGCCGTTTTCAGATAATTCAGCACGTCCACCGCCCGCTCACCGGAGAGGGGCACCGGTTTTCCCCCATCCACATCGAGCGGTACGATCTCGAGTCCGGTCAATCCGCCGCCGTTGAAACGGCAGCCCACGAATATGGCGGACTTTCCCGTCTCGCTCTCCGGGGAGAAGACAAGGTTGCCGAGGGAATATATCACCGGTACGCCCTCGATCAGCTCTATGCCCTGCACCACGTGGGGGTGGTATCCCACCACCAGGTCCGCTCCGGCATCGACGCAGGCTTTTGCTATCTCTCTCTGGCGTTGCGTTATCTCCTGCGATCCCACCTCGCCCCAGTGCGCTAAAACGACCGTGTAGTGCGCGTCCGTTTCCGCGGCCCCTATCGTCTCCCCGATACGCTCCAGGGACAACCCCGCAATACCCGGGGTGTCATCCCCGGCCTCGCGGGCCGGTGAAGACACGTCGCAGAACGAGACCATGGCGACCTTCGCGCCGTTCTCCGCCTCGAGTACAAGCGGCCTTTCCGCCGCCACCAGGTTGCATCCAGCGCCGAAAGACGCCAGCCCCTCGGCCCGCAGCACGTTCAGGGTCTCCTCCAGGCCCGCGGTGCCGTAGTCCATGATGTGGTCGTTGGCAAGGCACACCGCGTCTATGCCGGCATCCGCCATGGGCGCCGCGCAGGACGCATCTCCCCGCAGGCACACGGATGACTGGACGGAAGCGGGGATGTCGTCGCGGCACAGCGGGCCTTCCATGTTGACCGCGATGATCTCGTAGGCGCCGAAGAGCGGCGATATATCCGTCCAGGGATAGGCGGTCCCCTCCGACGCGATCACGTCGGCCACGGCCAGCCCGAAGGTGACGTCGCCGCCCACTCCCAGGCTCAGCGGTGGGGCTTCGAGGCTCAGCGGGGCCTGGGCCCGGCCCTGCGGCCGCGCGATGGCCTCTTCCGCCGCCTGGGCCTCGGCGCCCGCATACGAGGACTCGCCGTTATAGTGCGGGGAAGTGAGGGTAAAGACCAGCAGCACCATCCCGACGACCGCCGTGCATCCGAAGACCAGGAACACGGCTTGCCTCCTGGCCCGTTGACGCTTCAATCTGCTCTGCAGGGTCCTGGTCAATTTCCGCCCTCCCGTATGTAGGTTTTCTGCGCCCGGAGGTCCAGTTCCTGCCGCCTCCCCGCCTTCCCGCTCCTCCGCTCTCTGCGGCCGACATTCATTCCATGATAGTGGACGTGCGTGCGGAGGCGCTGAACAAACCCCGGCCCGGCATACGCTCTACCTTCCGAGGAGGGAATATATCAGGGGGATGTCCAGGGAGCGGCGGACAACGACGGCAAGGCGGTCGAGATGCCCTTCCCTCCATTCCAGCCAGTCCCGCTCCAGGTGCATCTCGGGGAGGCCGCGGCGTCGGCGCAGTTGATTCAGGAATGCCTCCATCAGGGGGCGGTTTTCGAAAAGACCGTGCAGATAGCACCCGAAAACGGGGAGGCGGTCGTGGTGGGCGCCGTCCGGGATGTTTGCCTCCACCCCGTCCCTTTCCGTGATAAGCAATGGGGGTCGCGACCCGCCCCGCGTATCTCCCATGTGGATCTCGTATCCCGCGAGGGCTGCGGCGGATGGCTCCAGCCCCATGAACGGCACGGCACGCTCGACCACCGCCCTGACGCGGTGCGTGCTCTTGCCGCCGCCGAGGACGGTCGTGACCGGCAACAGCCCGAGCCCTTCCGTCTCACGGCGGCAGGATTCAACGCTCCCGGGGTCCTCTATCCTCTCTCCCAGCATCTGGTAGCCGCCGCAGATGCCGATGACCGGGACACCCAGGTGCGCCAGGCGGACGACCTGCGCGGCCAGCCCGTTCTCCCGCAGGTAATCCAGGTCGGCTACGGTACTCTTGCAGCCGGGAAGGATAACCGCGTCCGGGATGCCCAGGCGCGCGGGCCCGCTCACGAATCGCAAACCGACCCCCGGCTCGCGGGCCAGGGGGTCGAAGTCGGTGGCGTTGGAGATATGCGGGAGGTGGAGCACGGCGATGTCCAGGGCTTGCGCGGCGTCCTTGCCCGCGGCGGCGGAGCGCAGTTCCTCCAGGTTGACCGTGTCCTCCTCCTCGAGGCCGAGATCACGTATATACGGCACCACGCCCAGGACCGGTTTTCCCGTCCTCTCCTCCAGGAATTCCAGGCCTCCCCCCAGCAGCTCGAGGGAGCCGCGGAACTTGTTGATGATGAAGCCGGCCACCAGGTCTCTCTCCTCCGGCTCCAGCAGCTCCAGGGTGCCCACCAGGGCGGCGAACACGCCCCCGCGGTCAATGTCCCCCACCAGGATTACCGGGGCGCCCGCCGCCCGGGCCACGCGCATGTTCGCTATGTCACGGTCCGCGAGGTTTATCTCCGCCGGGCTGCCCGCGCCCTCCATGACCACGATGTCGTACGTGGCGCGCAACCTCTCCAGAGCCTCCAGCGCGGCGGGCAGGAATTCCAGCTTGAGGAGGTGGTATTCCCCCGCCGCCATGTGCCGCACCGGCCTGCCGTTGAGGATGACCTGCGCCATTTCGTCAGAGGCGGGCTTGAGCAGGATGGGATTCATGTCGGTATGCGGTTCTGTGCCCGCCGCCTGGGCCTGCAACACCTGGGCTCGCCCCATCTCCCCCCCCTGGGGAGTCACGTAAGAGTTGAGGGACATGTTCTGGGACTTGAACGGCGCCACCCGCCAGCCGTCCTGCGCGAAGATGCGGCAGAGCGCCGCTGCCATGACGCTCTTTCCCGTGTGGGAGCCGGTGCCCTGCACCATGATGCAGCGCGCGCGGCCATGCGTCACGCCCGTCACGGCTCCCCCTCCCCGCTCACCAGCTCGATCAGCTCCTCTTTCTCCCGACACTCCACCGCCCCCATGTCAAGCAGCCGTTTGTACAGCTCGCGCGCCGCGCCCCCGGTATGGTCGCGCTCTTCGACGGGGCGGGGAGAGAACAGGTACACCCTCTTCCCCCATTCCAGCGCGGTCGCGGCCGCCTCCAGGTTGACCAGGTTACCCGGCCCGACGTGCACGTCGCTCAGCACCACTGCGTCCGCCTGCCTCACCAGCTCGAGGTTGTCGCGGTGCGCCGCGTCTGATATATGCGAGAACGGCGACTCGGTCGCCATGCGTATCTCCAGCGATCGTCCCACCTCCTCGTCGCCGTCCCCCAGGTTGAGCACCCCCGCCGTGAGGTAGCAGCCGCGCTCGAGCAGCTCGCGCATGAAAGAAGCCCCGCTGGCCCCCCCGCATATGAGGTGGACGCGGGGTCCAGTGGCTGCTCCAGCGTCGGAGGTGGGCAGAAAGACCACGTGGGGCCGCCCGGTCACCGCATGGCGGGTGACGATGGAGCCGACCCCGAAGACCTCCCGCAACACACCGGCGGTGAGCACCTGCGCGGGCTCACCGCGCGCGTATTCCCTCCCCTTGAGCATGACTATGATGCGGTCACAATACTGCGACGCCAGGTTGAGGTCATGCATGACCATGATCACGGCCACCCCCCGGGAGCACATGGACGAGAGCATCTCCAGGAGCGAGAGCTGGTGGTTGATGTCCAGGTGCTGGGTGGGCTCGTCGAGCAGCAGCAGCCCCGTGTCCTGGGCCAGGGCCTGGGCAATGATCACCCTCTGCCGCTCGCCCCCCGAGAGCTCGTTCACCTGCCGGTCGGCCAGGTGCCATACGTTGGCCCTCTCCATGGCCTGGCGCGCCAGCTCCAGGTCCTCCGGCCCAGCACCCTGCAGGCGGCCCAGGTGGGGGTTCCTTCCCATGAGCACTACCTCCAGGGCGGTGAAGCCGAAGGACAGGGAGGAGTCCTGCGGCACCAGGGCCATGTTCCGCGCCACGCGGCGCGCCGGCAGGCCGTAGACGTCCTCACCCTCCAGGAGCACCACGCCCTCGCGGGGACGCAGCGCGCGGGAGAGGGTCTTGAGGAAACTCGTCTTACCGGAGCCGTTGGGGCCCACGATGGCGATGAAATCCCCCGCGCTGACCTCGATGTTCATGCCCGCGACGACGTCGTCGCGGTAATAGGCAGCGTGCACCTCCCTCGCCTCGAGGGTGCTCCACCGCTTCCCTTCCACGCGCGGCCACTCAGGCGATGGCATGTCTCCTCCTCTTGAGCAGGTAGATGAAGAAAGGCGCCCCGAAGAAGGCGGTAACGATGCCCACCGGCAGCTCGTTGGGGGCGATCACCGTGCGGGCCAGGGTATCGGCCAGCACCAGGAAGAGGCCGCCCCCGATAAGCGAACCGGGGATGAGGTAACGGTGGTCCGGGCCAGTGAGCAATCTCACGATATGGGGCGTCATCAGCCCCACGAAACCTATGATGCCCGAGACCGAGACCGCGGCCCCCACCACCACGGCGGCCACGACGAACATGATCCACAGGAACCTGCGCGTCTCGAGCCCCAACTGCGCCGCCCGCTCCTCTCCCAGCATGAGCAGGTTAAGATCCCTCGCGTAGAAGGCGCTCACCGCCGCTCCGACCACGATGAAGGGGAGCACCGCGAGCACCGCGTCCCAGCTCCCCGTCCCGAGCCCTCCCATGAGCCAGAAGAAGATGTTGTGCAAGCGGTCCTCGCTCATCACCGCGAGCAGGGAGACGATGGAGGACAGAAAGGACGACAGGGCGAAGCCGACCAGCAGCAGATAGGCGACGGACACGCGCCCTCCGGCCCGGGCGATGAAGTAGACCAGAAGCACGGCCAGGAAAGCCCCGACGAAAGCGAACAACTGCACCGCCGTAAGCCCGCCCCATCCGAAGCTGATGCCGAAGAAGAGGGCGAAGGTCGCCCCCAGGGCGGCCCCCTGCGAGGAACCGATGATGCCGGGGTCCGCCATGGGATTGCGAAAGATGCCCTGGAATATCGCTCCCGCCAGCGCCAGTCCCATGCCCACCAGCAGGGCCAGCAGGACACGGGGCAGCCTGACCGAGATGATGATGGTCTCCTGCACGGGGGACCAGGTAGCGTCCACCAGGCGGCCCAGCAGGGGCACGCGTGAGAGTATGATCCTGGCGGAGGTGGTGATGGGCACGTACACCGCGCCCAGGGCGACCGCGATGACCACCGCCGCGACCAGGAGCAGCCCCAGCACGACCAGCACGCTGACGCGCCGCCTGCGCAGCGCCGCGAGCTTGCCCGCGATCCCGGCTACGGCTTCCATGTCACCTTTGTGCGCGCGGGGCTGTGGATCTCGTAAGAATCCAGGCGCCGGCACTTCCGCGCCGCCCTGCCGCTAAGGCCTTCCGCCGCAACGCGGGATCCGATCGGGCTTGCAGCGCTGACTCCGCCTCCTCGCGACACGGTCTCCCCGCGCGAAAAACCGGCTTCCGCGGTATATGCCGTCGAGCGTCCTCGCTTGAACAATGCGACCTCCTGCGGGATCAATCCTCCGGATACAGCGCCGCGTGCATGGCCTCCAGGCCTTCGATGAGGCGCGGCCCGGTGCGGTAGACCAGGTTCTCGTCGATGGTGTAGACCCTGCCGTTCTTCACAGCGTCGATGCGCTCCCAACCAGAGCGGGCGGTGATGTCGCCGGGGTCGAACATGGAGCCGCTGCCTACCAGGTAGACCTGGGGATTCTCGGCGATGAGGCGCTCCGCGCTGAACTCGTAGTATCCGCTGCTGTCGGCGTCGCCGATGTTCTCTCCACCGGCCATGCGGACGAGATCGGAGATGATGCTGCCGCTTCCGGCCGTCCACGCGTTGTTCTCGTAGAAGATCTCATAGAACACCCGCGGACGCTCCTTCCCCTCCGCCTCCGCGGCGCTGACGGCCCTGGCGATATCCACCGCCCGCGCGTTCATCTCCGCCACAATGTCCTGTGCGCTTCCGGCCGCTCCCGTGATCTCTCCTATCTCCAGGATAGTCGCCAGCGTCTGATCGAAGGAGTTGGGGTTAACGGCGTAGGTCGGGATGCCCATCTCGTCCATGCGGCCGAGGAACTCAAGCTGCTCCAACCCCGTGGCCAGCACCAGGTCGGGCTCCTGGGCGAGGATGGTCTCCGTGTTGGGGGACGAAAAGGTCCCTATGCTGGGCTTCGACCTGGCTTCGGGGGGGTAGTCGCAGTAATCCGTCACCCCCACCACCCTGTCCCCGAGGCCCAGGGCGAAAAGGATCTCGGTGCAGGCGGGTGAGGCCGAGACGATGCGCTCGGGGACTCCCTCCAGGGACACCTCTCGCCCCAGGTCATCGGTGAACAGCAGCGATTCCTCCGCCGGCTCGGTGCCGCCGCCGGAGTCACCGCATCCCGAAAACGCGGCGAGGCAGAGCAGCACGACGGCGAGTAGCGGCAGCGCCGCATATTTCCTTCTCATCTTCTCCTCCTTTTTCCGTTGCGGGATCTTTCCGAACTTCCATGGCATGCGGACCCTTTCACGCCAGCAATGCGGGTATGCGGCTGGTCATTACGAGCAAGGCCAGAGCCTCGGCCAGCATCCCGGTCGCGCCGATGACGTCGCCGGTCACTCCTCCCAGGGAACGGGAGAAGAAGCCCCCCGCCATCTCCGCGAAGGCCAGGGCCGCAAGCGGGAGCACCGCTATCAGCAGGGGCACGTCGGCCAGGAAGAGGAAACAGCCGGCCAGGATAGCGGCGGCCAGAATCGTGGCCAGCGCGAGGTGGCGGGCCCTCGACTTCCCCACCATGGCGGCTCCCGTGCCCTCGAAGCGCGCGTACGGGAAGCGCACGCACATGTAAGCCATGACCCAGCGACCCAGGACCGGAAAAGCCAGCAGCGCCGCCCAGCGGAACCTTCCCGACGAGACCGTGAGTTGCGCCGGCAGTGCGTATATCGCTGCCAGCTCCACCAGCAGGAAAAGGGCCATTGCGGTGACCCCCAGCGCTCCGGCACGGGAGTCCTTCATGATGCGCAGGCGCTGCTCGCGGGTCCGCCTCCCCCAGAAGGCATCGGCGGTATCCATGAGCCCGTCGTGATGAAGCCCCCCGCTGAAGAGGGCGTAGACGGCTAGCACCAGGGCGGCGGAGAGGAAGTGCGAGACGCGGGGGAAGGCACGCCCGCAAGCCCAATCGGTGAGGACGAGCAATCCCCCCAGCACCCCTCCCACCAGGGGAAAGAAAGCCACGGCAGCCGCCAGCTCGGCATCTTCTCCCCCACGACGTGCGGGCAGGGGCACCGCCGACAGGAAGCGGAAGGCATCGAGGACCGCGCTCATCTAAGGCACCCGGTATCGATTTCCATCGCCATCTCCTTTACTCCGGTCCGGAGACCCCCGCCTCTTCGAAGGTGGCCATCTCCGCCAGTATCTTCAGGGACGCTTCCACGAGGAAAAATGCCAGCGCCGCGCCCGTGCCCTCACCCAGGCGCATGTTGGCGCGGATGATGGGGTGCAGGCCCAGGCGTTCCAGGATCGCCGCATGCCCCCTCTCGACCGAGAGGTGCGACGCTAGCATGAAGTCCGCGGCGCCGGGATGCAGCCCCGCTGCGATAAGCGCGCCCGCGGCGGAGATGAAGCCGTCCACCAGAACGGGACGCCGCGCCGCCGCCGCCGCCAGCAGCACGCCCGCGATACCCGCGATCTCCAGGCCGCCCACCCGGGAGAGGACGTCGAGGGCGTCCGCGGGGTCAGGGCTGTTCACCTCCAGGGCACGGCGCACGACCGCCGCCTTCCGCTCCAGGCCCTCATCGTCCATGCCCGTGCCGCGCCCCGTGACCTCGACCGCGTCGAGGCCGGTGATGCAGGCGGTGATGGCACTGGCGGCGGTGGTGTTCCCGATACCCATGTCCCCGGTGGCAAGGAGCCGTACGCCCCTGGCGATCTCCGCTTCTGCCACCTCTATCCCCACCTCCAGGGCGGCCACGGCGGCCTCGCAGGACATGGCCGGGCCAGCGGCCATGTTCGCCGTGCCCGCCATTATCTTGCGCGAGATCAGGCCCTCTCCCTCCAGGGGAACAGCCACGCCGACGTCGACCACGCGCACCTCCGCTCCGGCGTGGCGGGCGAGCACGTTGATGGCCGCCCCTCCGGCCAGGAGATTGGCGACCATCTGGCCGGTCACCTCGGGCGGATAGAGGCTTACCCCTTCGCTGGTCACGCCGTGGTCGGCGGCCATGACGATCACCGTTTTCGTGCCCGGGGAGGGACGGGGGTCGCCGGTGATTCCCGCAATCCTCACCGCGATATCCTCCAGGACTCCCAGGGACCCCCTCGGCTTGGTCAGGCGGTCCTGCCTGGCGCTGGCCGCCCGCATGGCCTCCTCGTCCAGGCCGCCGATGCGCCGCAGCGCGTTCTCAAGTATCTCCAAGTTCTCCTCCCCTTCCGCCCTTTACGAGTATATGCAGCCCCGCTACGACCAGGTACACTTCGTCCGCCCTCTCCGCCAGTCTCTGGTTGAGGCGGCCGGCCAGGTCGCGGAAGATGCGGCCCAGCCGGTACGGCGGCACCACGCCCATCCCGACCTCGTTGGAGACGATGATGGTGGTCTCCGCTTCCTCGTGCATGCGCTCCACCATGTGCATGGCCTCCCCCTCGCACTCCTCCATGAGCCGCAACACCTCCTCCTCGGCCATGAGGTCCTCCTCCTCCACCGGCCAGTCCAGGCCCTTCGTCGCCATGAGGTTGGAGAGGTAAACGGTGAAGCAATCCAGGAGCGCCAGCCCGGCGCTCGCGGGTAACCCGTTCAGGACCGTGCCGCCTTCCAGCTCAAGGGTCAGCCAGCCGGCTGGACGCGCCCGGCGGTGGTGGCTGATGCGCTCGTCCATCTCCCCGTCCCTTGCCTCGGCCGTGGCCACGTAGCAGACCCTGCGGCCGGATTCCTCCGCCTTGCGTTGGGCGAAGGTGCTCTTGCCGCTGCGAGCCCCGCCGATCACCAGTACCATCTTCTTTTCCATGTCCCGTCCTTCTCTCTGGCTCTATCCGCCGGAGGACCGACATCTGCGGCATCCCAGGCACGGGGCGAGGCTTGACCCCAATGCCTGGGGATGGAAATAAAATCTCCGCCCTCGAAAAGAGAGCGGAGGTGGTTTGCCTGTGCCGCCAGGTCCTCTCTGATGCGGAGAGCTTGCTGACTCCTGTCGGGCAGGTCTTCTGACTCCTGGATCCTCGCTTCGCCCCCCCTTCCCAACTCGTAGTCAGTGGTTTCGCGGGGCTTTGCTCCCCAGTTACAGCGGCGCTACCGTGCCGGCCTCTCACCGGCTTCCCTCTCGGGCCTTGCGGCACCCGCCAGGCATGTTATTAAACTGTCAACGCCCCCATGCTACCACAAGACGCGCGAAAAACGGAAGCGGGCGAGCCTTCCCTCTGCTTGACCCTCGCCAGCCCGGTGAACTACCAGGTCGGTCGCAGCGAGGCTTTGCGAGCGAGACCGTTACCTGGAGGCCCCGGGCTGGACGAAAGGCAGGGAGAGACCGTTACCCTGAGGCTCGGGCCTTAAATATCTACACGCGCTCTATGACCATGGCGATGCCCTGGCCCCCTCCGATGCACAGGGAGGCCAGCCCGAGCTTCGCCTCCCTCTCCTTCATCGCCGTGAGCAGGGTGATCACGATGCGGGCGCCGGTGCATCCCACCGGGTGATGGCCTGCATGGCCGAGCCGCAGCCGCGGATGACGGCATTGGCGGCGGCCTCCTGGGGCACCCCGGCCTTGAGGGCGCCCAGCCTGGCCGCGGTGCACAGCTCGTCGAAGCGCACTGCCACCTGCCCCATGATCACGTCGTCGACCACGTCCGGCGATATGCCCGCGCGCCTGATGGCCTCGGCGATGACGATGCGCGCAAGTTCCCCCGTGGGGACGTCCTTGAGGCTGCCGCCGAACTCGCCGATGGCCGTGCGGCAACCGCTGACGATGAAAACCTCGTTCAACCCTCCTCCTTTTCAGCTCCGGTCGTCTATACCCTCTCGATGATGATGGCGGTACCCTGGCCGCCGCCGATACACAGGGTCGCGAGGCCGGTCTTCACGTCCAGGTCCCGCATGGCGCTCATCAGCGTGACCACGATGCGGGCGCCGGTGCATCCCACCGGGTGCCCCAGAGCGACGCCGCTGCCGTAGATGTTGGTGATCTCCGGGTCGAGGCCGAGTTCACGGATGCAGGTGAAAGCCTGCGCGGCGAAGGCCTCGTTGAGCTCGATGACCCCGATGTCCTCCAGCTTCAAGCCCGCCTTCTCCAGCGCCTTGGGCACGGCGTAGATGGGGCCAACCCCCATGATCTCGGGGTCCACGCCCACGTAGGAGTAGGAGAGCACCCTGGCCAGTGGCTTGACCCCCAACTCCTCCACCTTTTCTCCGGACACCAGGACCAGCGCCGCGGCGGCGTCGTTTATTCCGGAGGCGTTGCCCGCCGTCACCGTGCCGTCCTTCTTGAAGGCGGGCGGGAGTGAGGCCAGCTTCTCCAGGGTGGTCTCGGTGGGGTGTTCGTCGGTGTCGAAGACGACCGTACCCTTGCGTGTCTTCATCTCTACCGGCACTATCTCCTGCTTGAACTTCCCGGCGGCGATGGCGGCCAGGGCGCGCCGCTGGCTCTCCAGGGCGTATGCGTCCTGCTCCTCGCGGCTGACGCCGTAGCGCTCGGCGATGTTCTCGGCGGTCATGCCCATGACCAGGCCGTTATACGGATCGTGCAGGACCTCCCACAGGCCGTCGATGAACTCCCCGCTGCGCATGCGCTTTCCCCAGCGCATGTCGTTGCTGTAGTAATGGATGGAGCTCATGTTCTCCGCTCCGCCCGCGACCGCCACCCCCGAGTCCCCCAGGCGTATCGCCCGCACCGCGTCTATGACCGCCTGCATGCCGGAGCCGCAGCCTCGGATGACGCCCGAGGCAGGGACCGTGTCGGGTATGCCCGCCTTCAGGGCCCCCAGCCTGGCCGCCAGGCAGTTCTCGTCCGTGCGCGGCACCACCTGGCCGAACACTACGTCGTCCACCTCGTCCGGGGAGATGTTCGCCCGCTTCAGCGCCTCCTCGATGACTATGCGCACCAGTTCTCCCGTCTTTACGTCCTTGAGGCTGCCACCGTACTTGCCGATGGCCGTGCGGCACCCGCTCACGATGTAGGCTTCGTTCATTTCTCCCTCCCTCTCCGCTTATCTTGATGCATCCTTATCTCACCGGTTGCCGGCAAGGGCTCCGCGTGCCTCTCCTACCACCCTCCCGGCGCGGCCCGGCTCCTTCCGCGAGGAGCCTTACTGGCATTTTATGAAGCGCCGGATGGAGCGGTCGTAGGTGCGCTCCACCTCGGGCGGGAAATAACAGGCCGGCAGTTCCCCCATGCGCCGGTGATATTCCAGACACTCGCAGCAGTAACCCTTGCGGGAGCAGGGTTCGTAGGTGCAGTTACACCTTTCCAGGTTGGCCTGATGGTTCTTGCATTCCCCCGCCATACGCACTCCTCCTCGTCCTGAGCTGACCTGCTGTCGAAGCACAGTTTACAACATTAATCAGAGTTCGCGTATTGCGCAAGAAAGAGCTTGTGGGCGAGGTAGAGGATCCGGCGGGGCTGGGGCGGCATCACCCTTCTCGCCGCGAAGCCCGGTGATGTCGTGGGGCCGACAGGCTTGCTGCGTACTGCCGTTGCTACCTGTGTCCGGTCCAGCAAACGTCCCGGCCCTATCCGCCGTCGACAGGTCCGGGCCCGTAGATGATGACGATATCGCCGGCGCGAATGCCCGTCCGCGCCGCCATGGAGCCGCCGCTCACTCCCGCGGCCATCACGCCCGACGAGTCCTCGAAGAGGAGCGCCGCGCCCGCCTCCACGTCGCCGAAGGTGGAGGCGAGGGTGGCCTCCAGGTCCTCCTCGCCCAGCCCCAGCAGCACGCGCGCGCCCTCCGCGTGGCCCAGCGCCCGTACCTGTTCGGGATAGGCGTTGAGGCGCAGGGAGCCGAAACGGTCGGCGTCTATCACCATAGCATATACGGCGCCCTCGCCCTCCCGGGCCCTGCCCCACGGCGCCGGGACCAGGTCATCCGGGTCCATCGGCTCCCCCATCTCGAGCGGGTCCACCCCCAGGGAGAGGTGTGCCGCCACGGGGGCGAAGATGTCCCGGGCATGAAACGTGGGGTGGACCGGCGTGCGAAAGAAATCCTGTTCGTCGAGGAAGTATGCCTTCTTCACGCCGCCAAGCCTTGCCGCCGCGGGGATGAGCAGGCCGTTGTCGGGTCCCACCAGCGCATCCCCTCTCTCCGTCACCAGGGCTATGGCCAGCCTGCGCGTCCCGACCCCCGGGTCGACCACCGCCACGTGCACCCCCATCGGCATGTACGGCAGCGCCGCCGCCAGCACGAAAGCCCCCTTCCCTATATCGAAAGGAGGGATATCATGGCTGATGTCCACGATGGCCGCCGCGGGATTTATGGAGAGGATCACCCCCTTCACCGCCCCCACCCATTCCTCCGAGAGGCCGAAATCGCTCATCAGGGTGATTATCATCTCAGTCATCGGGTATCACCTTCACCCATACCCGCCGGCGGCGCGGGCCGTCGAACTCGCACAAAAAGATCCCCTGCCAGGTGCCCAGCGACAGCTCGCCCTCCTCCAGCATGAGGGCGAGGGAGAATCCCATCAGGCTCGCCTTGATGTGGGCGTCGGCGTTGCCCTCACGGTGGCGGTACCTGCCCCGCGGCACCAGTTTCTCCAGGTGCTCGAGGATGTCCGCGGCCACGGCCGGGTCGGCGCTCTCGTTAACAGTGATTCCCGCCGTGGTATGGGGCACGTATACCACGCATACGCCGTGCCTGGCGCCAGACTGTTTCATCGCCGTCCTCACCCTCGCGGTGATGTCCACCATCTGCGAACGGGTGGAGGTCTCCACGTCGAACGACCTTACAGGAATCATGTCCTCACTCTCCGCTCTTCGAACCATCGATCACCGACTCCCCATGCCCTCTGACGCATGCGTTGCTCTCAGCCCATGCCCATGCGCAGGGTGGCCTCCAGGTTCATCGGGGGCAGGTCATCGGGGTCGATGATCACGTCCACCACCGCCGGACCCGGCGCCGCGAGCGCCTCCCCCAGGACCTCGCCGATGTCCTCCACCCGCTCCAGCCTGAAACCCGCCGCGCCGAAGGAACGCGCCAGGGCGGCGAAATCGGGATTGCCGTGGCAGGTTCCCAGTATCCTCCCGCCGCACTGTACGCGCTGCCTGATGTTCAGCACCCTGTACATGTTATCGTTCATTACCAGCACGCGCACCCCGATCTTCTCTCGGCATGCCGTCTCCAGGTCCTGCAGGGTCATCATGAAATCGCCGTCGCCAAGGATGGCCACCACCTCTGCCCCGGGGCGTACGAGTTTCGCGGCAAGAGCGGCGGGAAAGCCGAAGCCCATGGCGCCGAAGTTGACCGCCGAGAGGAAGCTCAGGGGCTCCCGGCAGGGCAGGAAATCCATGGGATAGAGCAGATGGGTGCCCGCGCCCACGGTGATGATATGTCCCCCGGACAGCAGGCGGCCCAACTCGTGCACCACCCGCCCCGGGGAGAGCGGCACCTTGTCCGAGGCGATGGACGCCTCGATCTGGCTTTCCCATTCCCGCCTCTTCGGCTCCAGGAGACCCCACCATTTCCCGCGCGAAGGGGGGCGGTAATCCCTCACGGCCCCCAACGCTTCCACGAGGAAGTCCCTCACGTCGGCCTCCACCATATAGCTGGCGCGGAAGCGGCTCGTCAGCATGGCCTCCAGGTCTATATTCACCAGGACCACGTCGCCGTTGATCGGCAGCGTATACTCGTAGCTGGTCATGTCCGAGATGGTGCATCCCAGGCCCAGCACCACGTCCGCCTCCATGAGGGCGGTGTCCGCGACCGTGTTACCGCCCCCGAAACCCGCCCTGCCCAGGCAGAGGGGGTGGTCCTCGGGGATGGTGCCGCGGCCGTTGCCGGTGGTTATCACCGGCACGTGCAGTGCCTCGGCGAAACGCACCAGGAGGTCCGAGCTTCGCGAGTAGGCCACCCCTCCTCCCGAGAGCAGCAGGGGCCTTTCCGCCTCCTTCACCGTACCCAGGGCGCGCCACACGTCCTCCACGTGCAGGGGCGGCCGGAATTCGGCAGAGAGCCTGAAATCAGGAGGTGGGCCGTGCAGCTCCTCACCCCATACGTCCTCGGGAACCTCGATGAGCACGGGCCCGCGCGCCCCCGATACCGCCAGGGTGTAGGCCTTTGAGAAGACGGCGGCCGCCCGCCCGGCGTCCTCCAGCCGGAAGACCCCCTTGCACAGCGGGGCGAAGATGCCCACATGATCGGCCTCAAGCATGCCGTCGGATCCCCTGAGCTTCCTTTTCACGGCGCCGCTGATGACGACCATGGGGCTGCAGTCCTTGTAGGCGTTGCCCGCAGAGATGAGGGCGTTCAGGGTGCCCGGCCCGGAGTGGGTTAGTGCGACCCCGGGCACGCCGGTAAGGCGGCCCTCGGCATCCGCCATGCTGGCGGCCACCTGCTCGTGGCGGCAGGATATATAGCGAATCTCCTCCTGGTGATCGTAGAGGGCATCGACGAAGGAGATATTGGAGGTGCCGATGACGCCGTATATCCTCTCCGCTCCCATGGCCTTTATCCCCTCGATAAGCACCTGCGCGCAGTTCATCATCTCACCCCGTTTACCACGTATAGCGGCTTCTCTCCGGACAGCACCCGGTTCACGTTCTCCATGGTTATGGTAAGCATCCTGACCCTGCTCTCGTTGGTCCCGCCCGATACGTGGGGGGAGAGGATGACTTTGTCCGAGGCCAGCAGGGGGTTGTAGGGGTCGACGGGCTCACGCGTGAAGACGTCTATGCCGGCGCCCGCCAGGCGGCCTTCTCCCAGGGCCTCGGCCAATGCCGCTTCGTCCACCACCTCCCCGCGTGCCAGGTTGAGCAGGTGTGCGTCCGGCTTCATCATGGCCAGGCGCTCGCGGTCGATGAGCCGGGTGGTCTCGGGCGTCAGGGGCACGTGCAGGGTGGCTATGTCCGCCGCCGGCAGGAGTTCCTCCAGGTCGAGACGCTCCGCCTCCAGTTCCTCCTCGAGCTCCGCGGGCAGGGCGACCGTGTCGCTGTAAACGATGCGGCACCCGAAGGCCTTGGCCCTTTTCGCCACCTCCCTGCCGATATTGCCCATGCCGATTATGCCCAGGGTCTTGCCGTGCAGCTCGGACAGGCCCAGGGTGAAGATTTCCTGCTGCGCCCACTCCCCCGCCGCGGTCTTGTCGTGGAAATAAAGCGCCCTCTTGAGCAGGCACAGCATGAACATGATGGCCTGTTCGGCCACCCCTATGGCGTTGGCCGCGCCCACGTTGGCCACCGGGATGCCCGCAAGCCGGGTAGCCTCGAGGTCGATGTGCTGATAACCGATGCTGGGTTGCTGGATGAGCATGCAGCCCCTCGCCGCCTCGGCGACGGTAGCGTCTATGGGGATGCGAAACGTGAAATCGCCGATGATCACACCCGCCCCCCTCACGGCATCGACGAGGCCCGGCCCCGGATCCCCCGCGTACGTCTCTATGAAGACATCGTCGCTTCCCGCCGCGGCGGCAAACATGCCTTGGGCAACCTCCTGCGGCAGCGGTGCGAGCACCACTATCTTCACCATCTCGACCTCCCTCTGTTCCCGCGACTGCGCATACGACCAGCCACTCTTATAATATCCTGTCGCCCCTGTTTGAAAACAATCCCCATGCCGCTCGGCGGCGCTCGCCTCAACGGGCCCGCGAGCCATAGGCGACCTGTTTACGAGCGAGACTGCCGTCTGCGCTCCCACCTGCTTGACCGTCGCCAGCCCTGGGAACTCCTCGGTCGCAGCGAGGCTTTGCGAGCGAGACCGTTACCTGGAGGCCCCGGGCTATTTCGGAAGGAGGCGGGACCGTTACCCTGAGGCTCGGGCCGGTAAGCGCCGGGGCTCGCCTATGATATAATCTCACCGCATCCAGGCGCGCTTTTCCGGCCGCGGCTGCCATAGCCGCGCAACGAAGCAGGGAGGTAGATATGAGCTATGATATCTTTCAGCCGGTACACGAGGATTTCCGCAAGACCGTAAGGGAGTTCATCGAGAACGAACTGGCACCCCACGCCGATGAGTGGGAGGAGGCGGAGGAGTTCCCCCGCGAGGTCTTCAAGCGCATGGGCGACCTCGGTTTCCTGGGCATGTCCTATCCGGAGGAATACGGTGGAGACGACGACCGCCTCGCCGAGGCGGTGCTTACCGAAGAGTTGCCCCGCTGCGGGTCCGCAGGGGTGGCCTCCGGCATCGGCGCCCATATCGGCATCGCCATGCCCCAGATAAACCGCTTCGGGACCCCGGAGCAGAAGGAGAAATACCTCATCCCCGGGATCAAGGGAGAGACCATCGGCGCCCTGGGCGTGACCGAGCCCGAAGCGGGCTCCGACGTGGCGGGCATCAAGACCTACGCCGTCCGGGACGGTTCGGACTGGATCGTCAACGGCTCCAAGACCTTCATCACCAACGGGGTGCGCTGCGACTGGGTTGTGGCCCTGGTGAAGACGGACCGCGAGAAGGGCTACCGGGGCATCTCCCATATTATCATCGACCGCGGCTTACCCGGCTTCGAGACCTCTAAGAAGATAAAGAAGCTGGGCTGGAAGGCCTCGGACACCGGCGAGCTCTCCTTTATCGACGTGCGCGTGCCCGCCGACGCACTGCTGGGAGAGGAGGGCAACGGCTTCTTCCAGACCATGGCCAACTTCATCTGGGAGAGGTTGATCATGGCCCTGGGGGCGGTGTCCGGCGCGGAGATCGTCTTCCAGGTCGCACTGCAGTATGCCAAGGACCGCCAGGCCTTCGGCAAGCCCATCGGCAAGTTCCAGGCCATCTCCCACATGCTGGCGGACATGGCCACGGAGATAGAGCTGGGCCGCGCCCTTACCTACCACGTGCTCAAGCTGTACATCGAGGGCAAGGAGCCGATGAAGGAGGTGGCCATGGCCAAGCTCTTCACCCAGTCCATGGCCGTGCGCGTGGCCGATCGCGCCATCCAGATACACGGCGGCTACGGTTATACCGAGGAGTACCCCATCGCCCGCGCCTGGCGCGACATGCGCCTGGGCCCCATAGGCGGCGGTACCGACGAGATAATGAAGGAGATCATCGCCCGCTCCTACGGCCTGTAACAACACGCCGGTTTCGGAGGAATACGGTCGCCGAACATCCCAGGAAGAGAGCCATGCTCAGCACCTGGAAGAATATGGCCGCATTGGGATCGGTATGGATGCGTAAGAACTCCATGAAGAAACGGATGAGACCGTACGAGGCGAGGGAGACGAGGAAAAGGTCCCAGTCACGGCGCAACCTCTTCCTCGCCCAGAGGAGGAAAGCGAAGGCCGCGAGGTCCAGCACCATCTCGTAGAGCTGGACGGGATGAACGGCCACGGCCGCCCCCGGAAAGGTCACCGCCCACGGCAGCCCGGAGGGCTTGCCGCCGCAGCAGCCGTTGAGGAAGCAACCCACACGGGCTATGGCCAGCGCCAGGGGCATGCCCAGGCCCACCGCGTCCGCCACCGCTCCCGGCGGGAGCTTCATGCGCCTTAGCAGCAGGATGCACGAGGGCACCGCCAGGGCCAGCCCGCCGTAGAAGACCAGGCCTCGCATGTTGAGGTCGAAAACCTGGCCCCAGTTGCCGGAGAAATGCTCGAGATTGCCCAGGACGTAGAAGATCCGAGCCCCGACGACCCCGGTGATGGCGGCGACGGAAGCGGTGAGGTAGATGGCCGATCCGTCCAGGCCGCGCCGGTTCAGCTCGGCGCGCGCCACGAATATGGCCGCGAGGAATGCCAGGAAGAGCATGACCCCGTAGGAATAGACCGCGAAGCCGCCTATGTGGAAGAGCACCGGACGCATCGATTTACCTTCCTTTCCTGTCGTCCAGTCATACAAGTCTAGCAGAATCGGAACCGCCGTAACGACAGGCGCCGTTGCCTTTTAGCCTGCCCCCTCCCCGCCGCCGTCCTGATGTCTCACCGGGGGCATGTCTTGCCGCCTCTCGCCGTCTCCATACCTTTTCAGCCGGGATGTTCGGGGCCGTGACCCGGGGCATTAAATCTCCGGCCCGCGGATTCCGAATCATATAGAGGAGCCCGGCCGTGCCTTGCCGCGCAAAGCGGGCGGGCAGGGGAAAGATTTCGCGAGAAAAGGACGGGGTGCCGCATGGCCGTCGATGCGGAGAAAAAGCAGAGTATCTTCACCCAAAAACTGGCCGACAAACTCCGGGAAGAGGGGATGGCCGTCCCCCCTTACGTCCTCGATCTTCTCGACAAGCCGTTCGCCGCCTTCTCGGACGATGACAGGAAGCTGTACGAGACGCAGGTCAAGCAGAAAGAGCTGCTGGCCCTCTTCGCCAGGATGCTGCGGCATATATACCAGGCCGCGGGCCAGAGCACCCGGCACAGCTGGAAGAGCTTGTGCCACCTGACCAAGGACTCTCCCATCAAGGTATGCGTCTCCTACATCATCAACCAGGAAGAGGCGGAGGATGCGGAAACAACAGGGAGCGCGGCCGCCGGTACCGCGAGGGCGGTGACGCCGCGTGAGGCCGCCGGGGAAGAACCCGGAAAGGAAAGCGCCGACGCCTCCCGCAAGAGCTTCTTCACCAAGAAGCTGGAGCGCAAGCTCGCTGAACGCGACATAAAGGTGCCCGCCGCCATCACCGCCCTCCTGGACAAGCCCTTCGAGGATTTCTCCCCCGAGGAGCAGCGCCTCTACGAGATGGAGTTCAAGGGGCGGCAGCTCACCATCCTCTTCTCGGACCTGCTTGACGAGCTCTACGAGGAGACCGGCCGGGTGGCAAGCGGCTGGAGCGCCATGTGCCGCTACCTCAAGGAAACCCCGATGAAGCTCATCGCCACCTACGTGATCGAGGAGGAGGAGCGCCTGGAGGAGGTCGCCAGGCGGGAGCCGGAGGAGATGATGCCCGCCCAGCCCGCGCGGGAGAAGATCAGCGTAAAGCGCTATCAGCCGCAGCGGGACGAGCAGGGAGAAGCGCAACCTCGCTGGCGCAGGAAATAGATCGAGCCCGGTCCACCGCCGCCTGCGGTCCGGTCAACTCGAACTGAAAATATGCCGCGAAGATGAGCAACAGATATGCGGCGTGCAGAAAAAGGTCCGCGATCTCGGTGTGCCGTCCTAGAACGGGCGCATGATCACGGCAATGCTACCAAGTCATGCGCATGACGCTCCTGGCGGCGGGTAGGATCGTGCGGTTATCGGCAATATCCCTTGCGCGCGGCGGCTACGGAGAGGGCTATTCGTAACTTGGCATTTCCTTCCAGTCATAGACCTTGATGTCTATGGGCCATGCGGCGATATCGATGTCCGGCCCCCGGTAGAAGACCTCTGTCTTGCACTTGTGGGCGGGCTGCTTCTTGCTCTCGATGTGTATGTCCCGCACGGCGGTGCATTGCAGCAACTGCTGGGCGAACATCGCCATCTCGACGTAGATGTCGTTTCCGGACCAGAAGAAGAACTCCGAGCTGGAGCCCCCCTTGGGGAACTGCCAGTCGTTGTCGAACCTGACGTCGCCCCTCGCTATCACCTGGAAAATCGAGTTGTTCTCGAACTTCAGCTTGCGGGCGTTCTCGGCCGTGAAGTTCCCCTCGCAGACGAATATCCCCCGCAGGTCCGGGATCTCCCAGTTCACGTCCTTGAGGATCATGTCGCCGGTGCAGTAGATGACGGTGAGCGACGATACCCCCATCGCTCCCAGGGAGCCTTGCACGGTATAGTTGCCGATATGATAATTCCCCTGATCGATGGCCAGCGCCTTGTAGTACGCCAGGTCGGGCTCGGGGATGAACACCTTCTCCATGCCGGGCCCGTTTAACCGGTTGCCGTACTCCAGGACGTCATTGGGCCCCAGCTCCTCGGCGGTGAAGGAGCTGGTGTGGATGTCCCACGTTAGGCCGCCTCCCGTGGCGGCTTTGAGCGTGGCCACCGCTTTTCCCGCTCCCTCGGTCCTGAGGGTCACGGATCCCGCGGGCGAACCGGTGCGCAGGTCTCCCGATTTGATGTCCCCGAAGACGTAACCGGCCGACGGCTGGCCGGCGCCCGATCCGCTGGTCTTGACGTACACGGTGACCGACTCCTTGCCTTCCACGCTGCCGTTCACGGTGAGCCCGTCCGGGATCTTCACCCAGGGGGCGACGCTGATGAGGAGGTCTCTCTCTGCCCGGATGTTGCCGCTGAAGATCATCTCGTTGAGGTTGGTGCTGTCTGCTCCGACGTTTATGGTGAGGTCGCGGCCCGCGAAGAACATGTAGTTACGGATGGCGTCGAACGAGCGTTCCGCGCTGTACATGGCCGTTTCCTGAATCTTGCGCCGGTATGTCTTCCCGCCATCATCGTATTCGCCGGAGGAGGTGATCCTGTAGTCGTATCCACCCAGCGGCTCCACCAGGAACTCGTATCTCCCTCCCATGATATATCCTTCATCACCGTAGCCATCTTCGCCGATCTCGTTCGCGACTATCATGGCGTGGGCGACGTTCAGGCCGCCCTTCGCGATCTGGAACGCGCGGTCCTCGGGCTTGTTGCCCTCCACTCCCTTCAGGGTGGAGACCATGAGCAGGAGGCTGGTCGCCCCCAGGACGGCGAGCATGAGCAATGCGGCAAGCACCAGCACCATGGCGAATCCGCGCTCGCCTGCCGGGGTAGTCCCTTCCGCCTTTCCCGCCTTCCGATATCCGTTCATCTCACGTCTCATGACATCTCCTCCCGGCCCTCACCGCAAAGCGTTCATGATGGTCGCGCTGCCGTTGTACGTCCGCTTGAGCGCCACATCCATCGAGTCCATGGACATCTCCAGGGTGACCAGGACGCGGTGTATCATGTCGTTCCATCCCGGGAACTGTCCCGGCTCGAGTTCCACTTCCTCCCTGATGGCCATGTCGTACCAGTAATAGGTGACGGTGAGGGAGGAGACCCCGTCCACCCATGGCTGGCCGTCCTTGACGAGCACGCCGTCCTCCACCCGGAAGGCCTGGTTGGTGATTGTGTCGTCGCCGTTCAGGTCTCCGGAGAAGATTATCTGGCTGTTGTCGCTGTCCGGGCTTATGCTCGTGGCCACGCGTATCTGGCGGGTCATGGTGTTCACCGCCTCGTTCGCGGCCTCCTCCATCCTCACCAGGTTGTACGAAGCGGTCGAACTCCTCGCCCCCGACTGGATCATGCCGCCGAGCCCGATGATGAGGATCATCATAATCAGCATGGTCACCAGGAGTTCGGCCAGGGTGAAGCCGCCCTCTTGCCGAAGGGATGAGAGGAACGCTCCTCCGCCCTTATCGCCCTTTGAAAAAGGTGACCTGATTCTCATTTGTTCACCAGCTCCCAGCGCCCGGTATGGAGGTCAAATACCCCGCTTCCGGTGCGCTCCACGGAAATATCGCAGAGCCCGGTGGCCGTGGGGAAGTCCATGGACAGCGAGACGATCTTCACCGTCTTGCTGGCGCGATCCCAGGTGGTCGCGCAGTTCATCCAGTTGAACCACACCCCGGGAAGCGCCAGCCGCAGGGTAGTGGACCCGACCATGGGGAAGCCCATTCCCTCGACCTCGAATACCCCCTTCTCGTTCTTACCCGCTGCGGAAGCGACGCCGTAAGCCCGCTGAGTAGAGGTCTCTGCGCTTACGAATGTGCCGACACCACCGGAGCTGTTTATCTTGATGGCGGGCTTTGCATCGTTAGGCGGCAGGATCACCGCCGGCCCCAGGGCGACGCTGAACGGGAAGGTGAAGACCTTCTCCACGCCGACCTCCACCCTCAGGGTCCAGTTCCCGTTGAGGCAGTCGATGAGGTTCAGCTTGGCCGAGATGCTGTAGGTATCGTTCACGGTGAACTCATCAACCGGGTAGGTCACGCTGCCGTTTGAGAAGCTCACCGCGGTCGTGCCCAAGAGGCCGTATCCCTCGATGGTGGCCATCACGTCGTAATAGTTCTCGTAGAAAGCGGGGTAGGCGTCGGGAGTGAATGCGTCGATGCCCGCTTTATAATCCACCCTCAGCGGGGCATCGCCGCTCCAGCCGGCGACGCCGTTTATGAGGTTTCTCACGTAGACGATGTAATCGCCGACGGGCAGTGCTTCGACGTTGAAGGTGCCTATTATTTCCGTGGTATTGACCGAAACGAGCGAGCCCTGCACCCAGGAGCCCGCCGGAAGCCCGTCCGTTACCTCGCTGCACAGGAATATCTCCACCGGGGGCGAGCCGACCATGTTGAAATGATCTCCGCTTATGTTCATCGTCCACGGGTTGCCGGCGTTCTTGTAGGCGGTATGCGGGTCATCGGAACCCTGCACGGTGATATCGTTCACGATGGGCTGGTACTCGTAGATGGTGTAGACGTTGTCATGGTCCGCCACGCCGTCGTTGGTCTCGTCATGGTCCGAGGCGCGGTGTCCGACCAGCGTCGGTTCCTTGGTGTTCACGATCTGCAGGTAGTAATCTCCCGCCGCAGCGACGGTGAAGTCGAACCTCGCCGTGATTGTGCAGGTGGTATTGGTGTACCCATAGCTACCCGAGGGCACGACCATATCGGTCACCACCCCGGTCAACATGTTGAGGATGAGCCCCGTCTCGTCCTCCCTGATCAGGCGGACCGAGGGATAGTCGAGGAGGTTGATGAACGGGCAGCCCTCGATCTTTACTATCGCGGCCGTCTCGTTGTTGTAGCCAATCCTCTCGTCCATGTTCGCGAGGTTGCCGTATCGCTTGATATTGGGCTTCGGGTATTCAACGATAAATCCGTTGAAGAGGTAGGAGGAGAAGAGGTTCTCCTGGCGCGTCTTGAGGGTCCAGTAGCCCACCGCGGCCCTGCCTTTCCAGTCGGGCTCGGTGGGGTCCTCGGATCCCGGGACGTTGGTGGAGAGGTTTATAAAGCCCTCCAGCCTGTTCTCGGTCTTGTAAGTCAGATCGATCTCGAGGTCGGGGTACTTGTAGCGCACGATGTGCGCCGAGACCGTGTCCGGATCGAAACCCCAGCCCTCTACGATCACTCTCACACCTCTGGGATCGGGGGCTGGGGGCCAGTGCGCGGCCGCGTTGGGCCTGTCCGGATTAAGGAGCGCATCCGGGGTCGAGATCTGGTCCACGGTGATCCTGGCGGCGCCGAAATTATATATGGCCTGGGTGTCGCTGATGATGCTTTCCAGCACGTAGCTCGACTCCCCTTCGCTGCTTTTGGTCCAGTAGACGCTGATCCTCGCCAGGACCATCTGCAGGGTTTCATTGCTGGCGTTCGTGGGCCGGTCGAGCCCGCTTCCGTTGGGCAACCAGTCCTCGTGCATGTCGGCCACGCCGAGGTCGTCATCGAGGTAGGCCAGCTGCACCCCGACTCGGAAATCCGGGAATTCCTCGAACTCACCGTAAGCATAGAACTGCGCCTCCGGGATCTCCTGCCAGAGAGGGACGCCGCCGTCTACGGGGTCCTTCGGGTTGTAGTTGACCGGATCGCGTTCGCCCCAGAAATGGTCGTCGATGTCCCATTTCTCCGTATCGCCCTCTGTGGTGTGGGGAGTAAAGAACGGCAGGGCCTGTATCTCCTCCAGGGCTACCTTGGCGCAGTTCAGGCTCTTCTGCGACTGTTCGAAGGAACGGATCCCCTTGAAGGAGGTGTCGAACATGCTCACCATGGGGACCAGGGCCACCACCATGATCACGCCGGCGACCAGGATCTCAACGATGGTGAAACCGCCTTCCTTCCCCGCTTTACGCCTTAACCACATTTCCAACCCCTCCGTTTGGACGACCTTGAAGCCGCGCCTGAACAGCTCCAATCATCAATTACCTCGTGATCCTGCCCTGCGAATCCACGGTAACGCTTCCAGACCTACCCCCGGACAGGAGGTTGATGGTCATCTCGCTCCCGGCCGGATCAAAGGAGACTTCCTGATCCGTTCCCACCGGCTTGAATATGACCGTGCCCCCGCTGGTTATCTTCGCGGAGTTCCCGATCTGCACGTAGGTGTGATCGCCCGAGGAAACGGTCTTTTCGTCCCCGACGGAATTGTCCGTGGGCTGAAGGCTCCAGGCTTCGTTCCACTCATCCTTCGCTTCATCGTATGTTCTCTCGCACTTGAAGCACATGACCTCGTAGGTATTCGCGTTGCTGCCACCGTCCGGATAGAAGATTACGTGGTATTCCACGTTCTCCTGGCGGGCAGAGAGCTTGGCCCGGGTGAGGGCCGCTTCCACCTGTTTCTCGGCGGCCTGCAGGTTCATTCCCTCCCTGATGTTCGCGTAACCAACAACGCCTATGGCGAGGAGCAGCCCCAGCACTATGATGGTTATCGCCAACTCCACCACGGTGAAGCCGGCGCTCGAGCCGCAACCTTCGCCCCCGCCCCTCTTAACAGGTTTGTTTTTCATGCCCGTATGACTCCCAGCACGCCGGAAACCGTGGATCGTCTATTGCAATTTAATTATCGCCACCGCCCGTCAGGCCCTTAACCCCTCTGAGGTAAAAGTATCGTCAAACATGTTACGGTTGTGTCACGAACGCAGGTAAACGCCGGTCTTGGCAGTCTTCAGCAACTCGGATCGAGGATCAAACCACCTTCTGGTCCATATTTTTTCGCAAATGCCCGGGTAGAGTCGTCTCATTTTTATTGCCCCTGCCCTTTCCCTTTCCCTTTCCTACTCCTTTTCCTTTTCCGGCAGGTGCGCCCTCGCCTTCCTCCGTCATCTCCTCCATTTCGGCGCCCTCGCCGTCGCATGCATCCTCTTCTCCTGCCCTCTCCGTGAACTCAAAGGCGTTCGCATGGCCCCTGGTGCCCTTCACCAGGGCGTTTCCGATACCCTTCCTCGCCTCCTCCGGCGCCTTGTCGTAGACCCTCATGAGCACGGCAAGGTGCTTGGAGGTGACGTGGAGAACGTGGGCCGCGTGGGCTTCCGCTTCCATCAGGCCTTCGGGGTTCTCGGCAAGGTCCTTGAGGGCGGCGAGGTACTCCTCCATGACCTTGAAGGCCTCCTCTGTCTCTCCTTCCCCCATGAGCCGTAGATATTCTTCCAGGTCCTCCCGCAACTGTTCCAGGACAGGCACCTCCTCCCCGGACGGAGGCTCCTCCGCCTCCTGGGCCAGGCAAACGGGCAGGAACAACCCCGAGATCAGGAAGATGAGCGTAAGAAAGAGGACGAACAGGGGCAGGGACTTGTGCGTTCCGAGCATAGCCGACACCTCCTCGTCGCATGGCCTCAAGGATCATATCGGCAGTTCCGGGCTTGTTCTGCATACAAAAGAGGCCCGTATGTCCTGTGGCGGGATCGGCGCGTCTCCGCCGGACCTTGCGCCCGGAACGTACCAGCCCGGAGATGGCCTACTTCGCGTGTCCCTGGGGATACGGCCGGCCCTCCCCCAGCACGGCATGCACTCCCGGCATGCGTTCGCTAACCGGGATGTCCTGGGGGCATTTCCCCTCGCATTCGCCGCAGGCGGTGCAGGCGCCGGCGCGGTCGGCCTCGGTGTAAAACCGGAAGTAGCGGAAGCGCGAGACCGGCAGGTCGTCGTATATCAGGCCGTTGTTGTAAAGCTCGAACATGGCCGGTATATCGACCCCCTGCGGGCAGGGCAGGCAGTAGCCGCACCCGGTGCAGGGGATTGCGGCCTTGCGCTCGAACGTTTCCCTCACGTGGGCTATGAGCTCCATGTCTTCCCGCCCCAGGCGGCGCTCCGCCGCATTTCGGGCCGTGAGGATGTTCTCCTCGAGCTGACCCATGTCGCTCATGCCGCTCAACACCACCGCGACCTCCGGCTGGTCCCATATCCACTGCAGCGCCCATTCCGCGGGAGTGCGCCCTTCCCCGTGGGCGTGGAATAACTCCCGCACGTCCGCGGGAGGCCTGGCCAGGTTCCCTCCCAGCAACGGCTCCATCACTACCACCGCGATCCCCCGCGACGCGGCGTACTGGAGCCCCCGCGTACCGGCCTGGTTCTCCGTGTCCATGTAGTTGTACTGTATCTGGCACATGGACCAGCCGTCGTAGCCGTCGATTATCTCCTCGAAGATCCCGTAGGCGTCGTGAAAGGAGAAGCCGACGCGGCCTATCCTGCCGTCGGCCACGGCGGCCTCCGCCCTGGCGAGAAGACCCTGAGCCTGGATGTTCTCCCACCTCTTCTTGTTCAGGCCGTGGAAGAGGTAGTAGTCGATTGGCCCGACCTGCAGCCTCTCCAACTGCTCATCCAGAAAACGATCGAAGTCGTCCGCGTTCTCCACAAGCCACACCGGCGACTTGGTGGCGATGTGCACCCTCTCGCGGTACCCGTCCCGCAGCGCCTTTCCCAGCAGGACCTCGCTGCGGCCTTCGTGATAGGTGTACGCGGTATCGAGGTAGTTGATCCCCTCGTCGATGGCGCGCCGGATCATCCTTATGGCCTCGTCCTCGACGATGTTGGCGCTGATGGGGATGCCGTCGCTGGTCGGCAACCGCATGCATCCGAAACCCAGGATAGACGCATCCCACCCGTCGCGCCCGAACTTCCTGTAAAGCATCTTTCGCCACGACCTCCTCGGCCCGCTACCGCTTCTCTTATGGCATCTGTTTTTCCCGGCCTGGGTATATTAGATTTTCCCGGCCCGGGTATATTAGATTATCGTCATATCGTGCCGTAGTCCATGCGACGGATATAGGGGGTGGATGCGATGGGGGCAATGGACGCCCGGCTGGTTCGTGAGGGGCTGAAAAGGCACAACGCCGAGGAGATTGCCAGATTCAGTGATTTCCTCCCCCGGCTTTACAAGGAGTCCATATCAAGTCCACCGAGGGGATGATGGTAGCGGCAACTGCAATAAAAATGGAGCCGACGAGCGGACTCGAACCGCTGACCTGCTCATTACGAGTGAGCTGCTCTACCTGCTGAGCTACGTCGGCACCGTTTTAACAACCATAGATTATATCGTCAACCGCCCCTGGGGTCAGCCCTTAACATTCATCAAAACGTTAGCTGAGCTAACGGCTTTACCTTCGGGCAATCGAGAATAATATCGATCGACAAGTTGACTGTGGCCAGGCAACGGGTCTCGGCGGAATCCCATGTGCATCCTCGCAGCTAAGCATGATCATTATAATTAGCATTGCTAATGAAATGATGAATGTTAAGGGCTGACCCCTTAGCGGGGTGGGGCGAGCTCGATGTCCATGATGTGTTCCTTCATCTTGTGGGTGAACTGCAGGGTCTCGAAGATGTGGTTGATACGCCCCTGTATCTCCCCTATCCTCTCCTCGTCCTTCTCCGGCGAGAAGAGGTGGCGGAAACGCCCCTGCGCCCGCAGGTATTCCTCCACCGGGAGCAGCTTTGACTGCCCCTGGATGATGCGCTGCGTCCCCGCGGTATAGGTGGTCTTGCCCCCCTCGTGCTCATAGAGCATCCACATGCCGCTCTGCACCGCCATGCGGGCCACCTTGATGGTGTGGGCGGATGGGAACTTCCACCCCGGCGGGCAGGGCGCCTGGATCTCGATGTAGCGCGTGCCCTTTATCTCCTTGGCCTTGGCGAACTTGCGGTACATGTCGGTGGGATAGGCAAGGGAGGCGGTGGCCACGTAGGGGACGCCGTGGGCTACCATGATCTGGGCTACGTCCTTGCGCCACTCGTCCTTGCCCCGGGTGGTGTTGGAGGTCCAGGCGGCATAGGGTGTGGCGCCACTGCGCTGCGTGCCGGTGTTGGAGTAGGCCTCGTTGTTGTAGCACACGTAGATGAAATCGGTGTTGCGCTCCGCCGCCCCGGAAAGGGCCTGGATGCCGATGTCGTAGGTGCCGCCGTCCCCCGCCCACACCAGGATGGTGGGCTTTTCCTTGAAGGTGCCCCTGGCCACCAGGCGATCCGCCGCGGCGGTGAGCCCGGAGGCGGTTGCTCCTCCCGTGGCGAAGGCCATGTTCAGGGTGGGCAGGTTGAGCGCCGAGACCGGGAAGGGGCTCTGCAGCACCGAGGTGCAGGAGGCGATGACGCAGAGTATGGTCTCCCTGCCCAGCGCCTTGAAGGCCACGCGCAAGGCGGCGCTGCCGGGACACCCCTGGCACGCGGCGCTGCCCTGCAGGAATAGTTCCTCCTCGGGGAAGTCGCGCAGCCTCACAGCACTCCCTCCCTTTTCCAGTACTCTTCCAGGCCCCGTTTGCTCACGCGGTGGTGCTCGGTCAGGCGCAGGCTGGGCCAGTTGCTCTCCGGCGCCATCTTGCCCTCCAGGGCGGCCTCGGTCCTCTCCGCGACGAGGTCATACCTGACATCGCGCCCCCCCAGGCCGGTGATGAGGTTGTACACTATGGCGTCGCCGTGGCCGTAGATGGCCGCCTTGACCTCGGAGAAAAGCGCTCCTTCGAGACCGAAGGATACGCCGCGGTCCAATACCATGACCGCCCGCATGGGGGACAACAGTTCGCGAAGCTCCGCGATGGGAAAAGGCCGGTACGAGCGCACCCGTACCAACCCGCATCGGTATCCCTTATCCCGCAGCATGTCCACGGCCATCTTGCACTCCGAGGCCATGCTTCCCATGGCCACCAGGGCGCAGTCCGCGTCATCGATGCGGTAGGTCTCCACCATGTCGCCGTGGTAATTGCCGATTATGTCGCGGTACTCCTCCGCCGCCCGCCTGATCGCCCCGCGCGCGTTGTCCAGCCCCTGGAACATGGAGAAGCGCACCTCCTCGTAGTCGTCGGGGTAGATGACCGAGCCGTGGGTGAGCGGGTAGTCGAGGTCCAGTTTCCAAAGGGAGCGGAAAGGCGGCAGGAAGCGGTCCACATTTTCCTGGTCCGGCACCTCCACCTGCATGTAGCTGTGGCTGATGAAGATGGCGTCGTAGCAGACCATTACCGGCAGGATGACCTTGAAGTCCTCGGAGATGCGGTAGGCCTGGATCACGGTGTCGAGCACCTCCTGGTGGGAGGCGCAATAGAGCTGTATCCAACCCGTGTCCCGCGCCGCCAGGGCGTCCTGGTGATCGCACCAGATATTCCAGCCCGGCCCCATGGCGCGGTTGACGTTGACCATGACCATGGGCAGGCGGATGCCCGCCGCCCAGTGCAGGAGCTCGTGCATGTAGGCCAGGCCGTGGGATGAGGTGGCGGAGAAGGAGCGCACCCCCATGGCCGCCGAGCCGATCATGGCGGCCATGGCGCTGTGCTCGCTCTCCACGGGGATGTATTCGCAGTCCATCTCCCCCTCGTCGATAAAGCGCGATATCTCCTCGATCACCTGGGTCTGCGGGGTTATGGGATAGGCGGAGACCACCTCCACGCGCGCCAAGCGCGCGCCCCAGGCCGCGAAGTGGTTTCCGGTGTCGACCAGTTTCATTCCTTCTTTTCCTCTTTTTCCATGACGATGGCCTTGCTCGGGCATTCCTCGGCGCAGATGCCGCAGCCCTTGCAGTAGTCGTAGTCGATCCTTATGTCCTTGGTGATGCATGCCTCGGGGCAGTATATCCAGCAGAGCAGGCACTTGTTGCACTTGCCCTCGTCAAGCACGGGGATGAAGATGCGCCAGCTCCCCGTCAGGCCTACGCTGCCCTCGCCGGGCACGGACAGGGTGGTGACGAAACCTATCTCCTCTTCCTCGTCCTTTTTCTTGCGTTTCGGCATCTCGCTGATTTCCTTCCGCCGCCGGCCACGGTCTCCACGGCTGCTCGACATTACTTTCTGCGCCGCGCCGCTCCGCCCCCACCGGCCGCCGCCTTTGCCTTCTTTATCTCCACCACCGAGGTGAACCCCCTGCGGGCAGCCTCCATGCTGGCGTCGAGCCGCGAGGCCGGGGTGTTCTCACGGATGATCTCGGTAACCGCCTCCAGGGGCACCAGCTCGGTTACATAGGACACCGCGCCCAGGAAGGCGATGTTGGTGACCGGCAGGCCTTCCACCTCCATGCCCAACTCTATGGCTATGGAGGTGCCGTCCACGGCGTAGGAGGCAAACGGGAGCTGCTCCAGGCGGCCCCTCGCCTCCTCCTCCTCCATGTTGACCAGCAACACCGTGCTTTCCTTTGTGCCCTCGGCTATGGCTGCTTCGAGCACGGTCGGGCTCATGACCACCAGAAAATCGGGGCGGTAGATCTGGCTGCGCAGGTCGATGGGCTTGTCGTCCATGCGCAGAAAGCACATCACGGGGGCGCCACGGCGTTCCGCGCCGAAAAAGGGGAAGGCCTGCACGTTTCTCCCGACGAGGTCGCCCGCCTGGGCCAGCATGTTGATGAGCGTTACGGCCCCCTGGCCGCCCAGGCTGTGAAACCTTACTTCTACCATATTCTTCCTGCCGATTTCCCTTCTCTATCCCGCGGGCGGATCTATCAACGGAACAGTAACAATATATAGCACACTAGCAGGGACGATGTCGATGAGATGCGGTCAGGCGCGGGGCGCTCCGGGCGATCTTCTCACTCCAGTTCCTCGCCCAGTTCCAGGTCGCTTTCTTCCACGATCTCGTCCTCGGCCTCCTCCATGGCGATCTCCACCTCCGCGGGCTCGGGACCGAAACGGGAGGCCGGCAAGGTGAATCTCTCCCCGTCGTCCAGCTCCAGGGTTATCTTTTCGTTCATCATATCGTGCGCCACCACCCTGGCCGGGCCTCGTTCCGTATCCACCCGCTCTCCCACGCCTGGCACCCATAACCGGAAACGCCGATAGGAGTCCTGCTCGTAACGGAGGCAGCACATCAACCTGCCGCATACACCGGATATCTTGGCCGGGTTCAGGGGCAGGTGCTGCTCCTTGGCCATGCGGATGGAGATGGGGTAGAACTCGTCCAGGAATAGCGCGCAACAGAGGGGGCGGCCGCAGGGTCCGAGCCCCCCGATCATCTTGGCCTCGTCGCGCACTCCTATCTGACGCAGCTCGATGCGCGTCTTCAGCGCGGAGGCGAGGTCCCGCACCAGGGCCCTGAAATCGACCCTGCCCTCGGCGGTGAAATAGAAGGTGATGGAACTTCCGTCGAAGGCGTAGTCTATATCTATGAGCTTCATGGGAAGCTGGTGCTTGACGATCAGCTCCTGGCACTTGCGGAAGGCGCGGTCGCGCCTGATCTCGTTGCGTTCTCTCTGCTGGCGGTCACGGTCGGTGGCGCGTCTCACCACCTTCTTGAGCTCGTCCTTTATGCCGCTGTCGGGGATCTCCCGCGGC
Source organism: Actinomycetota bacterium (assembly GCA_028697145.1). GTDB lineage: Bacteria > Actinomycetota > Geothermincolia > Geothermincolales > RBG-13-55-18 > SURF-21. The sequence continues at coordinate 139,232 of JAQVFR010000003.1, forward strand.
GGTGACATCACCACGCCGAACTCCACGCCCCGCGGCGTCGGTATGATCACCTCGTCACCGGTGCGCAGTGAAAGCCGGTCCGGATCGAAATATCCTACTTTGCATCCTTTCCTCATACTCACTCCGACCACCTGCGCCATTTACTCTCCTCCTCCGCCGCCTGCGGCGGCTTATCCCTTCAAGCCCTTGATCTCGAGGACCAGACTGTCAAGGAGCAGTCCTATGTCGACGTTGGCCTCCACGGCCTTCCTCGCCCTGTGCAGCGACTCCAGCTGCCGCATCGCCGCCTCGGTCCCGATATGAAGCGCCTCTCTTTCCAGGTCCTCCATCCATTCCCGGTTGAGCAAGGGGGCGTCGCCCGCTCCCTTTCCTTTTTCCTCCATTAGATTCAAAAGCATTATATCCCGGTAGAAGGAGCTCATGCCATCGAAGAGGTCAAGCGCGGCCTGCCCGCGCCTTTTCTGCTTTTCGCGTTTCTCCCGTTTCTCCCATCGCTTCCGCAGCAGGTCGCCTCCGCGCTTGTCCATCGCCTTTACGTAGGCCTCCAGCTCGTCGGAGCCGGGGGCAAGCGGCGCACCCCTTGCATTCGCCTCTCTCGCCACATCATTTATATGCTCCCTCTCCGCGGCCGCCATTTCCAGCGCCTCAAGCAGGGAGGAGCGGCGCAGGGAAGCGGCCAGTTCGACCCCCCGGCCCCAGTGCGCGGCCTGTTCGGGGCTGCGGGCCCAGAGCAGGGCACGGCCGAAGATGCCGCCGCTCAACCTGGCCAGCCTCTCCGCCTCGGCGCCGTCCAGGCCCTCCTCTTCCACGAGGAAAGCCTCTATATCCCGCTTGCCCAGGGCGGAGAACCTCACCTCGTGACAGCGGGAGGCGACGGTCTCCAGCAGTTCCTCCCTGCTTTCCGCCACGAGGATGATGAAGGTATCCGGGGGCGGTTCCTCGAGTGTCTTGAGGAAGGCGTTCGCCGCTTCCTGGTTCATCGTCCCTGCCTCGTCTATGATGGCTACCTTGCACCGTGATTCCTTGGGCCTGATGTTCAGCTCCCCCTCCAGATCGCGCACCTGGTCGATGAGGATATGGCTGCCCTCGGGCTCCAGGAGATGGAGGTCGGGGTGCACCTTCCTCGCCACCTTGAGACAGGAGGGGCAGGCGTCGGGTTCCCCGGCGGCGCACAACAGGGCGGCGGCGCACAACAGCGCGGTGCTGGATTTCCCTATCCCCCTCGGGCCGGTGAACACGAGGGCATGGGGCATCTCGTCCCGCCGCAGGGCCTCCGCGAGAAAGCCTACGGCCCTTTCCTGCCCGTAGATCTCTTTCCAGCCTCTACATTCCATGCGTCCCTGCTGGCCTCCATAACTGATATCGATGCCATCGGCCTCGCGCTGGTGCGGCGTCGTGCGGAACCGGCAGGCCCTCGCGGGCCTCCGCGGGCGGTCAGCCCAGGAGCCTGTTGACTTCCTGCATTACGGCGTGGTGTATGTTCTCGGGTTTGTCCTCACCATTGAGTACCTTGATACGCAGGGGGAAGAATTTCGCCAGGGTCCTGTACGCTTCCTGCACCTGCTCGTGGAAGGAACTCGCCTCGCCCTCCAGGCGGTCAAAAGCCGCCTTCCTCTCCTGGACCCTCTTCAATCCCACGCGGTATGGCACCTCCAGCAGGAAAGTCAGGTCCGGGTAGAGGTCATCGGTTATCCATTCGTTCAGGTTCTGGACCCCCTCCATGCCTATCCGGCGCGCCACCCCCTGGTAGGCGAGGGTGGAATCCACGAAGCGGTCGCAGATCACTACCTTGCCGGCATCCAGGGCCGGCTTGATGACCTCGTATACGTGCTGGGCGCGGTCCGCGGCATAGAGGATGGTCTCGGTCATGGGATGAATCTCCTTGAAGGAGGGATCGAGGATTATGCGCCTGATCTCCTCGCCGATGCGCGTACCGCCCGGCTCTTGCGTGGCCACCACGTCCACGTTCATGCGCAGCAGATGGGCATGCAGCATGTTGATCTGGGTGGTCTTTCCGGAACCCTCCACGCCCTCGAAGGTTATGAAAAGGCTCTTTGTTTTGCCTCCCTTTGCGCGTTGGTTGATCTCCGCCATGACTCCTTCTCTCTTCGCTTCCCGATAGAGCATTACTATATTACACCATGGCCCCCTGCAGGTCAGTCACGGCTGGCGGGAGAGAGTTCGCGGGTGCGCCGGCAAGCAGAGCGGGCGTCCTGGCACCCCGGGGATGCCCGGCCGGAGGTCCGGCTCAGCCTAGGTGGGAGAAGACGTCGCCACCGGCGAGGTCGTATGCGACCACCACCGGAAAGCCATCCACCTCCAGCTCGTATACGGCCTCCGGGCCCAGATCATCGTAGGCAACCGCCCTCATGGCGCGTACCCTGGAACCCAGCAGGGCTGCCGCGCCCCCCACTCCCACCAGGTAGACGGCGCCTTTCTCCAGCAAAGCCCCGCGCACCTCCGGGGACCGCGGTCCCTTGCCGATGAAAGCCGCCACGCCCTCCTCCACCAGGCGCGGCGTGTAAGGGTCCATGCGGGATGACGTGGTCGGGCCTATGGAGCCGGCCGGCTTCCCCGCGGGCGCGGGACTGGGTCCCGCGTAATAGACGACCTCGCCCCGAAGGTTCACGGGCAGCGCCTCTCCCCTTTCGAGGGCCTCGATCATCCTGCGGTGGGCCTGGTCCCTCGCGGTCAGCACGCGCCCCGTGAGCAGCAGGCGATCCCCCGCCCTCAAGGACTCGCGCACTTCCCGCGTCAAGGGAAGCCTTACCTCTGTTACATCCGCGCCCCCGCCATCAGGGGGGTGTATCCTGCTCCCCATCGGGGCTCCCCCTTTCGTCTTGCCCGCCCGTACCGCCCCGTTCCGGGTCAGGTCCGTCCGCCGGCTTTCCCGCGGTCTCTTCCTGCGGGGCATCGCAGGACTCGTCCATCTCCGGCTCCCAGGCGGTTTCCCCCACGGCTTTCGGTTTCCTCTTGAATATCTTGTCGTGTATATGCCATCCGAAATAGCGGTGGAAGGCACGGTGTCCGTGGAGGCCTGCTGCGAGGATGACGATGCCTCCTATGAAGAGAATGATCTGCGGTCCGTTCAGGAGGTACTTGAAATTGGCCACCGTGCCGTCGATGTCTCCCTCGAACGATCCTCCGATCCTGACGATACCCAGCGATATGGGTTCGAGGCCGAGCTTGCGCCCCAGGCCGGTTATGAGGTCGGCCAGGGGTCCCGCCAGCATGATGGAGAGGAAGATGGACGCGCGCATGATCACCTGGATGGTGGCGAAGGCACGCCCGCGGAACTCCTCCTCCAGGATCTCGTGCAGCAGGGTCACCATGCCCACGATGGCATATCCCATGCACACCCCTCCCAGGAAGGCCACGATGAAAGACAGCCATATGACGGTCAGGAGGGAGAAGACGACGACTCCACAGCCGAAACCGGTTATCGCCAGTCCGAGTACCCTCTCCTTCCTGATGCGGTCCCTCAGCACGCCCGCCAGGATGGAGCCGCCCATCATCCCGAAGAGCAAGGTGGTCAGGACGTATATGAAGGTGGAGTTGCCGCCGCCCAGGACATACTTCACGAAACCTACGGTGAGCACGTAGATGGTCCCCCCGCCCAGGAAACATGTCAGGGTCAGGGTGAGGATGATGCGCGTGAGGGGATTGTGTCGCAGGTAGTCCAGGCCTGCCTTGAAGTCATGTTTCACCTGGTCGGCGGACATGCGCACCCTCTCCTCCTTGGAACGGCGCTTGAAGTTGATGTGGTAGATGAGCCAGGCGGAGATGATGAAGGTCAGCGAGTCCACGACGAAGGCGGCCTTGTTGGGATCGATGTACTTGCCGATGAACTCGGGATTGACCCTGCCCAGCCATGCAAAGAGCCCGATGATGCTCCCGGCTATGGCCGTGCCGAAGGCCATGGAAGCGTAAAGCGTGAGCATATTGAGGGAGTTGGCGTTGGTCAACTGGTCGGGCTCCACCAGGTCGGGTATGCTGGCGTCCTTGGCGGGACCGTATATGATGGAGAAGGTCTCCATGATAAACACCAGCACGCAGATGGCGGCAAGGTTGGTGGCGAACGGCAGCACCAGCACCAGGGCTGCCCGGCAGAAATTGCACATCATCAGGGTGCGCTTGCGGTCCAGGCGGTCGATTATTATCCCGGCCAGGAATCCCAGCAGCACGGCGGGGAGGAACTTCGAGAGCATCATCAGGCTTATGGCGTAACTCTTGCCTCCGGATATCTGGTCCACGAAGGCGAAGAGCACGGCCACGATGACCCAGTCGCCGATGGCGGAGACCATCTGACCCGCCCACAGGCGCAGGAAGTCGCGGTTGCGCAGGAGGTCACGGTAGGCCGCCGGCTTGATCTGAAGGTCTTCCTCGGTGCGCCGGAAAGCCTGTGCGTCCTCCTTTTCGTCCCTGCATTCCTCATCGGTTTGTCTGCTCGATCCCATGTCAGACCTCTACATGGCAGCGCCGCAGGGAGTGGCAGCAAAGGGCGACGCCCACCGGCAGGCTGGCCATGTGAGTCGGGGCCTCCTCGATGTGCACGTCAAGGGCGGTGATGTCTCCTCCGAGCCCGGCCGCCCCTATGCCCGTGGCGTTCACGGCGTGAAGCAGCCTCTCCTCGAGGGCAGCCAGGGCCTTGCGGGGATGGCGGCTGCCGAGGGTGCGCAGCAGGCACCTCAGCGCCATCTCGATCGCGCCGGCCGCGTCCGAGCCCACCCCCACCCCGACGATAAGGGGCGGGCAGGCGTGGGCTCCCTTCGCCCGCACCGCCTCCAGCACCACCTTCTCCACCCCGCCCTCGCCCTCCCCGGGCAGGAGCATGAAGAGTTGGGCTGCGTTCTCGCTTCCCCCTCCCTTGGCCATCAGGCTGAGCCGCGCCCTGCCGGCCGGGCCTCCCTCTCCGGCATGGATGAGCACGGGAGTGTTGTTGCCACGGTCGGGGCGCGCGAAGAGAGGGTCGTCCACCAGTGACGACCTCAGGGGCACGTACGCCGTGGCCCTGCGCAGACCCTCGTCCGCCGCCTCGGCACAGCCGTGCGGAAGGGCCGTGCCCTCACCCAGGTCGATGAAGAGGTGAAACGTCCCGGTGTCCTGGCACAGGGGAAGACGTTCCCGCCGCGCCAGGCGCGCGTTCTCCACGAGCATTCTCAGGGCATACCGCGCCAGAGGACTGTTCTCTGCCTCCTCGGCGCAAGCCAGGGCCTCCTCCACGTCGCCGGGGAGGTCGATGCTGGCCCGCACGGCCAGCTCCTCCACCGCCGTGGTGATCTCCTCAGGAGCTATGATCCTCAAGCCATCTGTCCAGCTCGTCTGTTCTCTCCTTTATCAGGCGGGAGCTCTCCCGCAGGCACTCGATCTCGGGCGGGATCAGGGGCAGTTCGACCACCTTGCTCCAGCCTCCGCGCCCCAGGATTACCGGTACCCCGAGAAATACCCCGTCTATTCCGTACTCGCCCTGCAGCCGCACGCTGGCCGCTACCTCATAATCCTCGTCCTCCAGGATCGCCGTCACCATGCGGGCCACGCATGCCGAAGGAGCGTAGTACGCGCTTCCCTTCTTCAGTAGCGACACGACCTCCGCTCCTCCCTCCCGCGTCCTATCCTCCAACTCACGCAGCTTGACGGCGGGGAGGCGCTCGCTCAAGGGCGCCCCATCCACGGTGGTGAAGCGCGCCAGGGGGAGCATGGCGTCTCCGTGGCCGCCCAGGACCATGGGCTTGACCCTACCGGGTGGCACCCTCAGCTCGCCCGCGGCGAAATGGGCGAGGCGCGAGCCGTCCAGCAAGCCGGCCATGCCCATGACGCGGTGGCGATCCCATCCCGTTATCCGCCAGGCCAGGTGGGTCATCTCGTCCAGGGGATTGGTCACCACGATGAGCACGCAGCCCGGCGCCTCCACCTCTATGGCCCGAACCACCTCCCTCACAACGGCGGCGTTCCTGCCCAGCAGGTCGGAGCGTGACATGCCGGGCTCGCGCGGGAACCCGGCCGTGATCACGACGACGTCGCTCCCTGCCGCCAGGCCGTAATCGCCGCCCCCCGTCACAGTGGAGGTCGAGTCCGTCAGCGGCAAGGATTGGGCGATGTCCAGGGCCTTTCCCTGCGCCAGGTCGCCGCAGGTGTCGATGAGCGCAACGTTCGCCATGCCCCGCTCCGCCAGCCGCATGGCCGTGGTCGAGCCTACCTGCCCCGCCCCGACAACGGTCACCTTGCGCATGAGTCCTCTTCTCCTTCCTGGAACGCTTACGCTATTTTCCTATAACCTTTCTCCGCAGCGCAAATCCCACCCACCGCGCGGGGCCAGGTTTTGCTTTCACGCAGAAAACCCCAGTTGCCAACAGGCAACATACCACGATATGCAAAAAACAAGACCTGACCCTAGTCTATTTAGTTTACTCGGTTTTGGGTTTGGCCTCTTTCTTGGTGGGGCAGTCGGGGTCGAGGCAGAACGTCCAGGGGCGGCGGCCCTTGTTGACCACCCGCACCTTGGGTGAGTTGCAGTCCGGGCAGATCTCGCCGGTAGGCATGATGGTGCCCGTCTGGGGCAGGGGATACGTGGTGGTGCAGTCGGGATATCCGCTGCACCCGACGAACCTCTTCTTGCTCTTCTTGGCCTTGACTATGCGCAGGTTCGACCCGCACTCGGGGCAGGTGCCCAGGATGCGGTCCTCCTTGATGCCGTTGCGGATCTCCTTGGCCACCTCTTCCTTGCTCTTTTCCAGCAGTCTCATCACCTCGGAGAGTATCTCCCGGGACTTGTCCACCACCTCCGCCTGGGTCTCGGCACCATCGGCTATGGCGTCCATATCCCGTTCCAGCGCGGCGGTCATGTCCGGGGACGAGATCACGCCCGCGTACTTGCGCAGGGCCTCGGTCACGGCGATACCTGTCTCGGTGGGGGTGATGGGATCGCCGTAGATGTACCCCCGCTCGTAAAGGCCCTCGATGATGGAGTGCCGGGTGGACTTGGTCCCCAACCCCAGTTCCTCCATCTTCTCTATGAGTTTCCCCTGGTTGTAACGCGCCGGCGGCTGGGTCTCCCCACGCTTGAGCTCAGGCGGCCCGTCCACCTGCACCACGTCTCCCACCTCGAGGTGCGGCAGTACTATCTCCTTCTTGCGCCCGTAGGGATAATACCGGTACCACCCCTCCTCCGCGGTGCGGCTGCCGCGCGCCACGAAGGGCTCCGGTCCACATGCGAGGTCGGCGCGGACCGAGAGCACCACCGCCTCACCAGCCAGGGTGGCCATGAAGCGGCGCGCCACCAACTCGTATATCTTCCACTCCTGTGGGGACAGTCTTGCATGCGAGGCCGCCGCCGTGGGGTGGATGGGAGGATGGTCCGTTGTCTCCTTTTTTCCCCGCGTCGGCGTCAGCTTGTCCTGCTGCAGCAGCGAAGCGCACAATGGCGTGAACTCGGGGCAGCCCGAGATCTCACGCAGGATTCCGCGCAGGTCAAGGGAAGCGGGATACACGGTGTTGTCCACGCGCGGATAGCTTATATATCCGTTCATGTACAGGTTTTCGGCGATACTCATGGCCTTCGCCGCGGAAAAGCCGAGCGCTGCGGCGGCGGTGAGTAGTCCGGTGGTATTGAACGGTATGGGCGGCTTGATGTTGCGTTCGCTGTTCTTCACCTCTTTGACCAGGGCCGTCTTCTCCAATCGCGACTTTGCACCGATGGCCTCTTCCTCCGTGTCAAAACGGTCCCTGGCGTGGGTGGCCTGAAAGGTATCGTCTCCCTTGACGCATTCTATCTTCAGGGTCCAGAAGGGCGTGGAGACGAAGGCCTTACGCTCCTTTTCCTTGTCCACGATGAGGGCCAGCGTGGGGCTCTGCACCCGCCCCACGGAGAGAAAATGCTTGCCGAGCCGGGTGGAGGCCAGGCTTATGAACCTGGTGAGACTGGCCCCCCAGATGAGGTCGATGTCCTGCCGTGCCTCGCCCGCCGAGGCCAGGTCGTAATAGGGGTCCTCCAGGCTCGAGAAGACCCTCTTTATCTCCACCGGCGTCAAGGCAGAGAAGCGGGCTCTCTTCACGGGCACGTCCGAGTTGACTTCCCTGATCTTGTTGATCGCGTCTACCCCGATAAGCTCGCCTTCGCGGTCGAAGTCGGTGGCGATGATGATCTCGTCTGCCTTCCTGGCTTCAGTCTGCATGGTCTTGATGAGCGCTTTGTTGGTGGGGATCTTGACGATGTCGGCGTGGATAAGTTCTCGCGGTTCCACGTCCTGCCATTGCTGGTATTGCGGGGGGAAGTCCACCTTGAGTATATGGCCCTTGAGCCCTATGCAACGCACTTCGTCCCCGTTCGTCTCGAAGGCATAAACGGGGTTGCGGGTCTTCGTCATGGCGCGAGCCCTGCCATCCGAGAGGATGGAAGAGATGCGCCTGGCGGTCGTGTTCTTTTCTGTAATGATCAGCTTCATTCCGTTTCACCCCGTCCATAGGCGTTACATTCGGCAAATAGACGTATCATATTTAGACAAAGACCGTCAAGGAACCTCTATCATATCCATATACCAATCCATCTGCCCACTTCCGCCCTCGCCATGACCCTGGATTACCTTACGAGGCCAGCGACGCGAAGCGCTGCGGGCCAGGATTTATCCTGGCCCCGACCCCCATTACCTCAAGCCCGGCGTAACGATACATAACCTGCCGGTCTGAGCACCCGGCGTTCGCTCAATCGCCCATCCGTCTGC
>JAQVFR010000026.1 GCA_028697145.1 Actinomycetota bacterium
CCCGGCAGGTCATGGTCTCGCGCGAGAGGTCGTCGTAGGTGTGTATGGTCTCGGCCGTGGCATCTGAATCCACCTTTGTGGTCTCGCGGACGGCGAGTCCCCGCTCGTTGTATTCCTTCGTGGTCTCGGAGCTGGCCGGGGTTGTTTGGACAGATCTTCTTGATCCTTGAGTGGTAGACTGCCCATTACACTGCTACTGGCATCTCCGGAAGCGTACCCCAGTAAACCTCGTCCGGGGTCATGTAGTCAAGGCTCTGGTGCCGCCTCTTTGCGTTGTAGAACTCGAAGTACTCCCCTAGCCCCCTGCGTGCCTCGCTGAGCGATTCGTATGCTTTCAGATATACCTCCTCGTATTTCACGCTCCTCCACAGCCTCTCGATGAAGATGTTGTCGGTCCAGCGCCCGCGTCCGTCCATGCTGATCCTGATGTCGTGATCCTTCAGGACGCCCGTGAATTCGTCCGAGGTGAACTGGCTGCCCTGGTCGGTGTTGAATATCTCGGGGCAGCCGTAGCGGGCGATGGCCTCCCGTAGGGCCTCGGCGCAGAAGGATGTATCCAGCGTGTTGGAGAGCCTCCAGGCAAGGACCCGGCGGCTGGCCCAGTCCATGACGGCCACGAGATAGGAAAAGCCCCTTGCCATGGGCAGGTAGGTTATGTCCGCGCACCAGACCTGGCCTGCGCGGGTGATATCCATGTCTCTGAGCAGGTAGGGGTAGACCTTGTGTCCGGGATGGGGGATGGTGGTGCGGGGACGGCGCCAGATGGCCCGGATGCCCATTTTCCGCATGAGCCTGGAGACGTGGCCCCGGCCCACACGATATCCCCGGCCTCTGAGCTCGTGCATGATGCGGCGGCTGCCGTAGAAGGGATATTGAAGGTGGATCTCGTCTATCGCGCCCATGAGCTCGAGGTCACGGGCGGAGAGCGGCTTGGGACGGTAATAGAAGCTGGAGCGGGCCAGATCGAGCAGGCGGCACTGCCGGGTGATGGGCAGGGGATGCTCGGGGGTGATCATCTCTTTGCGCTCGTCCCGTGAACTCGCCCTAGCGCATGTGCTAAAAAATCGTTCTCCATCACCAGCTGGCCGATCTTGGCGTTGAGCTCCGCTGCGCTGGGCCCTTCCTCCTCCGGCGTTCTCTCCTTCTCGAAGGCCTCCGTCGCCCGCTCCAGCAACTGCCTCTTCCACTTCGTGACCAGGTTGGGGTGGACGTCGAATCTCTCCGCTATCTCGATTACGGTCTGCTCCTCTTTGAGCGCCTCCAGCGCCACCTTGGCCTTGAAGGCCGGCGTGTGGTTCCTCCTCGGTCTCTTCGCCATCCTTACTGCTCCTTTCTTCTCTCGGGAGCAGTTTACCACCTAAGCGCCTGTCCAGTTTTGCCCGGCCAGCTCTCCCGTCCTCTCCCATGAGGGCGAGGACGTCTCCTCGGGGGGAGCGGAGAGGGTAGGTGGCACTGTCCGGGAAGCTGGTGATTAATACTAATTATTGCAGATTATGTTAAATAGAAGAGTGTTATCAAACCTGCACCAACAAACAATAAAATGCCTACCAATACTAAAAACGAATCATCAATGATATCCATAAGCCAAATGAAATGGAATCTCTTCGCCAATTTTCTAGATAAATCTGCTAGTACTCCTCTGAAGATGATAACAAGAATTCCTCCAGTAATGAGGGCTAGCAATGTTATGCAGAATGCTATTTTACTCTGAAGGCTGAGCTGCATAATTGAATACATCATGGTAACTTCCCCTCCACATTAGCGTGTTGCTGGCTATCTGAATGTTGGCTATAATGCGGCCTTTCTAATGGGCACTGCTTCCTCCCCCAACTGCAATATGATTAGCTTCTACGATGATTCGATAATCATTCAGAAATCCTGGTCCCTCTTCGATTATTCTCTTATAAATATCAATTTCTTTCCATGTGACATTTCGCTCATATACCTCTCTTGTGTCGCCACTATATGACCTTGTTCTTGTACTTACTTGGATTTCGATGTCGTATTTTTTATCGGGCCATAACCAAGCTACAAAATCCCATCCTGCTACTGCAGCATCACCTATCCATCCATGAATTGGTACAAGACCTACTGCACCCGCAATTCCTTTATACACTGCCTCACCAGTACTAATAGAACCTTCCTTTTGTTGTTTAACGGTATCGCGAAGACCAACAAGTCCCCAATACGCCGAATAAGACTCTCCAAGTATCATGATATCAGGACGGATCGATAACGCTCCGCCAGCAGATACAACATCACCTAGCAACGCGTTTCCAGATGCTATGAAACCTGGCTCCCTCTGAAAGGTTCCTAGTAGATAGAACTCCAGACCGGGTGCCCACTCATTTACGTTTAACAGGTCGTCTCTGCTTATCCCCGACATAAGAATTCTATAATCGTCCCTTTGAGTAACACTAGGAATCGAACTTGCCTTGTCCTCAATCCACTTGATATTCCTCAATTGAGGTGGAATTGTCTTCCCTTCCCTATACGCCTGTCTTCTCTTCAATCTTCGGGTATAGCTGCCTCCGCTCTCGCCATATCTCGCACCTTGCCTTTTCAGATGAGACATTGGTGCCCAGGTGATCAGCTTACCGCTCTCATCCTCGCCCTCGATGAGCCTTTCCCCCGAAGGATCCGAATTATACACCGGGTCGCCCGCGCAGTAGGCGTAGGGGTATCTAAGCGTGGGGTCTGCCGCGTCGCCCATGGCGGGGTCTTGTGAGGTGAAGAGTGCGGCCTGGGGGTCGTACCAGCGGGCCTGCATGTGGTAGAGCTCGGTTGCCGGGTCGCGGTAGTCGTCCTGGTAGAGGAAGGGAGTGCCGCCTGCCGCGTATCCCTCCTCCATCTCCCCGTAGGGCTCGTAGGCGTAGGCGCTGGCTATGCTCCCGTCCTGGCCCGCGAGGGCGAGGACGTCGGAGCGCGGGGAGCGGAAGGGATAGGCGGTCTCTGCCGGATCCTGGGTGTGGTCTGTCTGGGCCAGGCGCATGCCCGCGGGGCCGCAGGCAAAGGAGTAGGTGAGGGTGCCCAGGCCCTCTCCCGCGGGGTCGTAGATGGCCGCCGTCTCTTGTGTGAGGGCGAAGGGGAGGAAGATGGAGGCGGAGGTGGCGCTGCCCGCGCTCTCTTCCCTCGCGAGCATCCTTCCAGTGTGGTCGTAGGCGTAGGCGGCCTGGGTGGTCTCGCCTCCCTCCGCCGAGGTCGCGGCTACCATGCGGGAAAGACCGTCCCAGGCGAGGGAGGTGAGGCCCCTCTGGCCCTGGGCGGAGGTCATCCTGCCCGCGGCGTCGTAGGTGTAGTCGCTCAGGTGGACGGCGGGGGCCTGCGGGTCGTAGTCATAGCTCAGCCTTCCCGCGGCGTCGTAGGCGTAGGCGGTCACCTGCGCCGGGCCCTCCCCTGGGGGATCTGCCGTCTTTGCGGCAAGAGGCCCGCGGGGATCGTAGGCGTAGGCGTAGGCGGGGATGGCGGCCGGGCCTGAGGCGGAGAGAAGCCTGCCCAGGCGGTCGTAGGCGTAGGCGTAGGTGCCGGAGGCGGTGTCGGTTGCGTCCATGTCCCTTTCCATGCTCTCCACTTTACCGTATGCGTCGTAGGTGAGGGAGACGGATGCCGAGGGGGAGGATGCGCCGGCCGGGGTCAGGGAGGCGGCGGAGGGCCTCCCGTCCAGGGTGAAGGAATAGGCCATCTCCCCGCCCGCGGGCAGGGTGAGGGCCGCGGGCAGGCCGCGGTCATCGTAGTAGTAATTGTAGTAAGTGTTCTCGGGGGACTCGACATGGGCCAGGCGCCCCTGCTCGTTGTAGTCGTAGGATACCCGGCCTGCGGGCAGAAGCACGGAGGAGATGGCCCCTCCCTGCGTGTAGGAGACGGCCTCGGAGTAGGTCTTCCCCCCCACCTCGTAGGTGAGGGTCCCGGGGCGGTTCGCGGGGTCGTAGCCCGCGTAGGTGAGCGTGACCTCCCCGGGGGAGGTTGCGCCCGTGAGGCGTCCGTGGGCGTCGTAGGCGTAGGTCTCGGTAGCGCTCCCTGCGCTCCCGTCCGAGAAGGCGCGTGAGGCTATCTCCCCACCGGGGGCGTAGGTCATCTCCGTGAAGGAGGCGAGGTTCTCGCCCGCGTCCGCGGTCTCGGTCCTTATCGCCCTTCCCTCCAGGTCATAGGCGATGGTGGTGGTGTTGGAGAGGGGGTCGGCCGAGTGAGCCAGCAGCCCCTGGGGGTTGTAGGCGTAGGTCCATGCTTGCCCCGCACCGTCGGTCTCGGAGGTCATCCTTCCTGCGGCGTCCCAGGCGTAGGAGACGGTTATGTCCTCCGCGGGGTTATCAGAGGGATGGGAGACAACGACGAGGGGCACCCCCAGGTGAGAATAGGTGATCTCGCGCACCAGGGCCGCGCCCCCCGGGGCGGCCGCGTCCTGCACCGAGAGGGAGGTCATCCTTCCCGCCTCGTCGCGTCCGTAGAGCTTGGTGAAGGAGGTGGAGCCATCTATGGGCCTTGCCTCGCGGGTGAGGTGGTCCAGGAGGTCGTAGGTGAAGGAGGGGCGCAGGGCGGGGTCGGTGCTCGCCGCGTCCCATTCGGATATCTTTCTCCCGAAGATGTCGTAGGCGAAGTAGCGGGGCTCTATGGGGGCCTCCCCCTCGTATCCCCGGCAGACCATGGTCTCGCGAGATAGGTCGTCGTAGGTGTGTATGGTCTCGGCCGTGGTGTCTGCGTCCACTCGGGTTGTCTCGCGGACGGCGAGGCCCCTCTCGCTGTACTCCCGGGTGGTCTCCCCTCCCGCGGCGTCGGTTACGCTGGTAGCTCTGCCCGCAGCGTCGTAGGTGGTCGTGGTCAGGTTGCCGGGGGCGGGGCCGTGGGCGGCCTCGGTTTTTACGTTAGCCGCGTCGCTCGCTCCGTATTCGCTGATCTCGGTCCAGGTTGTGCGGGCCGGGTATGCGGGATAAGCCCTCTTGATCTCCCTGCCCCGCTGGTCAGCGGTGGTCTCGGCGGTAAGGCCCTCGGGGAGGGTTACGGTGTGAAGGATGGCAGCCCCATCACCGGTGACGGCATACTCCCAGGCGTGGGAGGTTATGGCGTCGTCCCCCGGAAGATCATGCACAACCCGCAGCTCCCGGCCGAAGCCGTCGTATAGGTAGGTTGTCGTGGTGCCCTCCCAGCCATAGCCCGAGCCCGAGGGGGCGCGGGAGGAGGCCTTCCTGCCCGCCGGGTCGTAGGTGTATTCCTCCAGGGTCAGGTTGACTGTGGGTCCTCCGGGTGCGAGGACGGCGCCCGCGGTGGTCTTCGTGAGCCTGCCCGCGAGGTCGTAGGCTTTGGTCAAGGCTGGCTGGCCGGGCTCTGCGAGGTAGGTCTCGTTGCCGCAGAGGTCGTAGGCGTGGGTGGTGGTGGCCGTTCCCCCCTCGTAGTGCCTGGCCTCGGTGAGCAGTCGGCCGAGGGCGTCGTAGGCGTAGTCTATGGTCTTGGCGCCCAACTCGGGGCGGGCGGGAACGCTGGTCACGGCCGTCTTCGCGTTCGCCCCGTATGCGTAGGTGGTGATGATGGGGTGCTCCGGGTCGTCGGGGTTGGGGCGGGTGACCGACATCTCCCGGGAGAGGGCGTCGTAGATGTAGGCGGTCTCGATGGTGCCTCCCCCGGTCTTCTCCACGATCTCGGCCGTCTTGTTGCCGGCGCGGTCGTAGGTGTAAGTCTTCACCGCGCCCGTGGGGTCGATCTCTCTTTCCACCCTTCCCGCCAGGTCGTATTCTCTCTCCGTCCCCTTACCGGACCCCGGGGGTCTCTCCAGGGTCATGTTGCCGGATTCGTCGTATGCGAAGGTGGTCGTGACCTCGCGGGTCTCCAGGCTTCCGTCCGTCTTGGCGTAGGTGACCTTTTCCGTACGGGAAGCCTCCCGGAAGAGGGAATCGTAATCGTAGGTGAGGGCGTTCCTCCCTTCTCCCCCCACCACCAGGCTCTCGCTGGCCGGCAGGCCGTTTACGTGCCAGGTGTAGCGGCGCCTCTCCAGCTCGCCCGCGGTGAGCTGCCCGCTTCCATCGGCGGTCTTGGGGCCGGTTGTGGTCTTCTCGAGCAGGCGAGATGTCTGATGCCCGGTAGTATAGTAGGTGTATTCCGTTGTTACCTTTCTACTCGAGTCGGTGACCGTGAAGGTATCTCCACTGAAATAACCGAGCTCGGATGAGGTTTCTTTCCACACCTGGCCGTCAAAGAAGAAGGCGGTCGTGCGGCGCTCGTAGAGCGTGGTGGCCCCGTCCTTGCTGTGCGATACGTATTCGGCGACCGGCTTGAAGCGGGAGATGCCGTTGTCATCGTACGAGAGGTACCTTTCCTGGGCGTTTGCCTCGTACTGCCATTTCTTCTCGTGGATGAGTCTGCCCTGTAAGTCATACTCGTAGTCGACGCGGGAGCGAGTCGGCCCGCCCGTGCTGTCCTTTATCTCCTCGCATGTAATATCCCCATGTGCGTTATAGCTCTTTAGCGAGACCTTGCTCACCTGGTATGCGCCATTGTCCTTCGCGTACTCGGTGATCGTAGTCGGCTGGCCCATGGCGTTGCAGACATAGGTCATTTCCTTCATTCCCGCGTTGCTCTCCCTCGCGTACAGGGATGGGTCGTAAGCGTTCGCGGGTATGGCGTACTCGGTCTCCTCCAGGTTCCCCCGCTCGTCGTAGAAATAACGGTTCACGAACCATTCGGACCCATCCGGGCTGTAGGTCTCGTCGCGCAGCAGCTTGCGGCAGGCGGGGTCGGAGTCGGGATAGTAGGAGTACGTGGTGATCGCGCCCGACGGCTCTGTCTTTCTCATGATGAGCGAATCGTGGTGCTCCATCAGGGTCTCCGCATCACGTGGGTCTATTATCCGGGCGCACTGGCTGTCCTGGTTATATTCGTAGCTGGTCGTGTACCATATATCCGCGGCGACGTTGTAGCAGCTCATCTCCCTGGTTATCCGGCCAGATGAATCATAATAATGCTTCATGGTCTTGCAGGTGCTGCCGAAATCCAGGTATTCGTTGACCAGCGTGAACTGGTGATCGGTGTCGTAGGTGTAGTCCGTGCGCTTCTGCCCGCCCGCCATGACCTCTTTGAGCTTCCCGGACTCTTCGTCCTTGTAGGTGTATTCCTCCACTGATACCGCATCCCCCGAATTAACGAGCTGGGAGATGCTGTTAAGACGACCGTGGTTGTCATACCCGTAGAGGATGCAATTATCATGGTTGGTGCCGTAATTCACCCTCTTTAAGACTCCTGCGCTTTCCTCATATTCATAGGTTGTCTCCATGCCCTGGTTGTCGGTTATCCTGGTGACCACGGCCATCGTGTCCCCGGGTTTTTTTGGGTTGGCGAAGGAGGTCCACGTTATCTCGAGTTCCCTTCTAGCGGCTGGCTCGGTACTCGGGGCGATGACCTTGGTGACGACCAGGCCGCTGTATTCGAAAACGACGCAAGTGTTGTTCTCCGCGGGGTTTTCGGAAACGACCGAGTTCGGGGTATAGACCAACTGTAAATTGCCGTCCATATTGAAGCGGTACCTTGTCTTGTCCTGCTTGACGACCGTCCAGAACTCGCCTTCCTTGGTCAATTGGTCCGTCACACCCAGTGGGGGCAGGTAGCTTCCGTCGGTGAGCCGGTCATATACATCTGTCCTGCCGTCCTCCCAGGTCACGGACACGCACATTATCTCGGTGTTGGGGTCACCCTCGATGAATCTATTCACCTTGAGCTTGGCCCCGAAGGTGAACGACCAGCCGAAGCCGAAGGCGCTCTCGTCGTTTTCGTGAGCCAGGCTGTTATAAGTCCTGTTAAGCTTCAGGGGAACGATCAGGCTGGGGATATCCATGTCTGTGTAGGTCTTCACCAGGTTGCCGGTAGAGGTATTCACGGTATCGTGAAAGCCGCAGTAGTTGTCGTAGCCGAGATCGCGCTCCTCCTGGAGCATCTCTTCCCACTGGGAGCCGGGGGCCAGGGTGTGTTTCTTTCCGTCCATGTCGTAATACTCGTATTCAACACCCGAACTGATGCGGTTTGCACCCGTTGTCTCGGGTTTGAGCGTATTCAAATAGTTGTGCGCGATATATATGGGGGCGTTAACGTTTCTGTTAAACACCGCGTAGTCATCGTTATCGGTAATATCGTTGCCCCTGAATTTCTCCTCGCCATTCACCAAGAACATAACGCAAAGGTCCAGCGCCTTTGTCGGATTGTCAGCGATGACGCCGGCGTTGGTGTTGTTGCGTATTTTATTGGCATAGACTACCGGCTGAGAGTCACAGCCGATATAGAGGCCTTGCCTGTTGTACTGGATGAGGTTCTTGGTGACGATGGGCACATGATTCCCCTCGCTCTGATGAATATACAGGCCATAGCATTCTCCCCCTATTCCGGGAGGCGGCGCGACGTCCACCAGTCCGATTTCGTTGTGGGATACGATATAATCCGAGTTGATGAGGTCGATTCCGACATATTCATTTGAATATACCCTGTTCCGAATGATGCTCGCGCCTAGACCGAGCTTATTGGCATATATGCCGGTGTAGTTGTTATGGATGTCGTTGTTTCTTATCTGGTATGAGCCTTCCGATATACGCATGCCGCAACCATTGTCATAGCACTCGTTTCTGGCCAGCACGATATTGCCGTTCTTCCTTATCCATATGCCGTTCCCGTCGCCTTCCCGGCAACCCCAGACCTTGTTGTCGATTACCTCTATGCATCCGGTGATATTTTCAGCGTCGATGGCGATGCCGTTCCAGCAATGCCGGATCTCACACGTTGTCACGATGCCCGTGGATCCAAGGAATTCGATGCCATGATGGGCATAGGCGATGCGGCAGTGGCTGATTATCTTCTCCTGGGTCTTGTCCAGCTCGATGCCGTGCCAATCGTCGGCCGCCGGTTCCGAGCTTTCGCCGGGAGCGGGAACATACCCCGGATTAGAGTCACCCCATACGCTGTCGTCTTTCAGGGAAGTGAAGACGATCCCATTCTCCGGATTACCCGGCGCCAGAAGGTAGCCGTCAACCTTGAGCTTTCCCGCGGGCAGATCGTAGGTATTGCTGTCGCCGTCATCAACCTTGTCTATGTCGAATTTGACGATAACATCTGAATCGATCGTAAGTGAGCACCCCTCCGGAACCATAATCAGCCCGGCGAATATATAGGGAATGCCTCCGGGCTGTGTGTGGAGCCTTTCCGAGCGTATGTGGCAATTGGAGAAGCGCGTTCCCCTGTACTTCACGCCTTGCATATGCTCAGGGGCGACCGTTTCCTCGTTCATTCCGATGTTGTCCAGGTAGCAGTAGTCGAGCCACGGGCCGTTCCCGTTGTTCTCGAATCTGCAGCCGTCTACAAAAGCCAGGGCGCGCAATTCGCCATTAGATGCGGGGTCCGGGTTGCCCGATATCTTCAGGGGCATATCTGCGTAGCGGAAGTCGCAGTAGGTTACCCTTGATTCAGCCTCGTTTCCCTCGACGGCGACGACTCCTCTCCAATCGAGAATAGCCGGAGCGACCTCACCTTCTCCGGGATTAGAATCTCCCCCCACACTATCGTCACGCACAGAGGTGAAGGTTATCCGCTCCTCTGGCGAAGCGCCCGGGGCGATAATCGCGCCGCCGATATCTAGCATACCGGCCTCAACCGACTCCCCGCTCAACATGGGGTTGCTGCTTTCCATGGTAGGCAGGAACTTGAGTGTCGTCCCGGGCTCAATCGCAAGGGGGTTCGGCACGTGGCACGTGCCATAGATCAGAAGCGGCAGCTCCGGGTTGTCGTTTGTTATGGTCTGCACCAGGAGGGTGCAATCGATGAGCAACCTGCCGTTCCAATAGGTGCCCGATCCCTGATTGGTGGGCATGGACAACACGGTCGACCTGTGCAGCAAATATGGCGCGTATCCACATGAAAAGGCCGTGTTGTCCACTACCTCCACCTTGCCCCCTGAGGTAGATACTCCAACGAAAGAGCAATCCTCCACGGTATTGGAGTTAATATGGGCAGTCGCGTCGGGGCATTCTGCGGTGGCCTCAGCGTTGACCGCCAACATATGGCCCGTCAGGGAGTTATCACTTATCGTGATCTCAGCGCAATCCAATGCCTGTATGCCACTGGTCATCACATAAGGGTTTGCCGGTTCAACGGGCTGGTTTAACAGAGTATTTCCTTGCACCGTACCAGACGAGTTGGTTACTATCATCCCAACGCCGAAATAGACCGGGGTCAATTCCCCATCCCCCGGAGACATCACCTCCATTATGAGGTTGTCCTTGAACTGGTTATTGGAGACATTGAGGATTTTTATGCTGTCTGCGGACAATCCTATGAAGCCACTCTCGATTGTGCTTCCGGTAACGCTTGCATTCAGCTCTGAGCCAAGGGGCTCTCCCGCATCGCCACTCAGCATTATGCCTGAATTGATATTTCCGTTGAGCAAACAGGTATCGACCTGGACCATCCCGCTCCCCACCGCTGCCAGTCCGATCCCGTTGTTAAATATGGCGCAGTCGTAAACATTCGCCGTAACCGACGTGGTGAGAGAAGCGCCCATCAAGGAGTTTTCGCTGAACTGGCACGATGCGATAGATATCTCGCTCAAGCTACCTATAAGGCCGATTCCATTACTCAGGAGCTGAAAGTCGGATATCGATAATCCACCCGTAAGCGCTTCCGTTTCCTGGTCAACGCTCATAACCAGAAGGCCCGCGGTGCTATTCTGAGCCGGATTGTAGCAATGATTAGAGAAGGTGCTTCCGTTGATGATGGCTTCACCTGAGATGATCATAAAAGCTCCCGCGTTGGGAGAGGTTGAATCGGCGATCGTGCAATTTTCCATATATGCGTTGCCTGCGCTGATACCCAACATGGATGGGTAGTTTGTGCTTCCACCGCCATAACGTATGACGCCGTACGACGCATTGAAAGACTGCGCGCCTGTATTGATAATGAAGCTTCCCCAGTCTCCGGGCGCAGGTGTTAATACCATGGCATCTGTATCTCCGCCGACCTGGTCGTCATGAATAGAGGTTATATAGGCCTCGTCTCCTGGCCCGACAACCAAGCCATTGTTGATGTCGAGGCGGGCAATGGATACGCTTTTCCCTTCTGCTACCTTCACCACCGCACCCGGCTCCAGAGACAGTTTCGACATGTTTGCATCGGGAGGAATCTCTCCATGCAGAGTCAGATGAATGATGTCATCACTCACGACATAGGCGAGTTCCTCGCCCGTTAGGGCCACATTGCTGCCGTCCCATGTTGTATCAACCCTTATGTCGGTAATGCATATGCCGTTGATTCCGTTGCCGTGGCCACAGTTTCCGGTGACGCTGTTGGCGCTGTTGACCCCCAGGAACAAAGCCTCGCTTCCGTTGTTTTCGAGCGTATTATTGCAGATCGTGACCTGGGATATCGGGTCTTGCTCGACCGGATCCTCGAGATATATGCCCCGGCCGTCGTTGGCGGAGATGGCGTTGCCGGATATGGCAAGATTGGAGCATGAGGACATTACCTTGATACCGTTACCATGATTGCCCCGAATCTCGCAGCCCGAAACCGTCGTGTTCACGGTGCCATCATTGTCCAAGATCACTCCTGTTGCGTTGTTTTCGATCAAACCACCGGAGAATGTGGCCGCGCTGTTGTATATGAACATCCCCGCCGTCTGCGAGTCAGAAATGGAGAAGTTATTTAACGATGGTGAGCCTCCGTCAACAATGAATTCCGCGATTTCTTCTCCCCCGCCGTAACGCATGGAACACTCGGATATCGAGGCGGTGGAGTCGAAGAGCCGGATATGACCCCAGTCTCCAGGGGCGGGAGAGGTTCCTGTTATGGTTTCTCCACCCACCGAAGAATCGTTTGCCGAGGTGAAAATCACCCGTTGCGTTTCCAGCCCGACGACATTGAGTGCGCTCGCCGTCAGCGATGCTTCCGGCATGAACTTCACCACGGTCCCTGGCTGCAGTGTAAGCAAAGTTGGTCCGAGATCTACCAACCCTTCGAAAACGTAAGGGAGCTCTTCTCCTGCAAACTGCATGTTCGTCGGGCTCCAGCTATTATCGAGGCTAAGGCCCGAGAACACGATCCCGTTAACTTCGTTCCCGTAACCGCGATTGCCGGTTATATCGTCCGCAACCGTATAGCTGCCTGCATAAACAGCGCGGCCACCGTTATTGCGGACAGTGTTCCCGGTTATGGTGGGGGCAAGGATCTCCCCAGGCTCAAAAGAGCTTCCGTACATACCATCGCCGGAGTTGTTATCTATCACACAATCCGAGATCTGGGCTGAAGGGCCATAAACGATGCCCACGAATGCATTATTGGAGACCTCTCCGTTCACAAAGTTATCGTTGCCGCCCAGGAGCTCCACTCCTGCGCTTGCGGAATAGCGAACGGTGCAGTGATCGAACGACCTTGCGCCGTCCGTTCCCTCCTCCACCGGTATGCTCAAGATTGCGGAGTTAAGAAGACCGCCGGAATAAAGGACATCGCAATACTTCATGTACGCGGTTCCGGTATTATCAGAATTTCTGTATCCAAGCGTAAGCCAATCACCCGGCGTACCCCATGTCTCTCCATCGAGTGCCGTGTCCCCAAGAAGCGAATCGTCGAATATGGACGTGAACGAGATATGGTTATACGTATCCGCCTCTCCCTCCGCGATCATGCCGCCAAGAACAGCGATTCCGCTTTCCTCTCCCACGAACTTGACCACCACACCCGGCTCTATCTCGAGGGTGACTCCCGGATTTACTGTCAAGATGTGGTCGATCACGATGGGGTTCATAGCGGCGGTCCAGGTCGTATCCTCGGTGAGATTGTCTTCGTCGATGAGGGTGACTACCGAGACTTCCGCAATGGCATACGGGTCTCCGTAGGATGCGGTCACGCTCCCGATCCCGGTGCTTGTAGCGGTGAAGACGCCATCCCCGTCTATCTCCCCTATTCCCCCCCCTACAGTCCAGCTTAAGGACTGCGGGGGGATGGGGTTCCCTGATCCATCCGTGCAGGCGAACTGATAAGTCTCTCCCCAGCCTATCATCAAGGTCTCCGGATTTATCGATATTTGTTCGGGTTCGAGAGAATCTATGGCAACCTCGCTGCTCTGGCCGGTGATCGTGGGATCCCCTGAGTCGGTGGCGGTGATGGTGATTACCTCCGCTTCGGAGTAGGTGACTTCGAGGGTGGCCTCGCCCGCGCTGAAGACAGCCTGGGCGGGCTCGATCGTCCCGGTGCCGGAGGTGGTGAGTAGGGCCGTGCCCTCGTATTCGGGAACGACCTCTCCGTGTATATCACAGGCGAGAATGGTTATTGGGAAAGGCTGGCCCATCATGGCGGATTCGGGAGCGGTAACCAGGAAGTAATTCACACCTTGCCTGGCGATGGCCAGGCTACATGTGCCACCGCCGCAAGTGGCGCTGAAGAGGCCGGGGGGGACATCCGTCTGTCCCTGAACATTGTCTCCCCAAGCCAGGATCGAGCCGTCCGAGCGCAGGGCAAGGCTGTGATATCCGCCGGTGGACACGGCCACAAAGTCGCTTCCCGCCGGTGCTTCCGCCTGTCCGTGAGCGTTGTTTCCCCACCCATACACCGTGCCATCTGAATGCAGCGCGAGGCTGTGGAACCCTCCCGCGGAAACAGCGACGAAGTCGTCACCCTGCGGCGGGTTATCCAACTGCCCGAAACTGTTGTTTCCCCACTGCTCTACCGAACCATCCGAACGCAGCGCGGCGGCATGATAACCACCGGCGGAAACGGCCTGAAAATCGCCGCCGGAAGGCACGCCGAGTTGCCCCCAACTGTTATCGCCCCAGGCAACGATCGTGCCGTCCGCCCGCAGCGCCAGGCTGTAATTCCACCCCGCCGAGACGGCGATGAAGTCGCTTCCGGTCGGGGCATCCGCCTGGCCGTGGTCGTTTCTGCCCCAGGCCAGTATCGAGCCGTCCGAGCGCAGGGCCAGGCTGTGATACCCGCCAGCCGCGATATCCACATACCCGTTGCCGGATGGCGCCGTCGCCTGAGCATCGCCGTTGAGGCCCCACGCGGCCAGAGATCCATCCGACAGCAAGGCCATGGAGTGATTTCCCCCCGTGGTTATGGCAATGTATTCACTCCCGGCCGGCACATCACCCTGCCCGTAATCGTTGATTCCCCATGCGCGGAGCGGACCTTTGCCAGCCGCTATCCTGAGACCGCCGGAATGCCTCGCTGTCTGAGAACCCGGAATCTCCACGACGATATCCCACATGCCGGTTTCGATACCCGACAAATCGAAGTCGCAGGTGATGAGGGTATCAGAGACGACCACCACATCGGTCGCGGTTATGGCGTCTTCGCCTTTCTCCAACCTTGCTTCCATGCTGCCAGAGAAGCCCGCTCCCGAGATCTCGGCGCCGTTGAGCAGTGCTCCCCTCATGGCAACGCACGGCGCCATGGAGATAACCGCCAGCTCCGTTATGGAAGGCTCCACCGCAATCGTCCCGCTCTGGCCGGTGATCGCGGGGTTCTCCGAGTCGGTGGCGGTGATGGTGATCTCCTCCGCTTCGGAGTAGGTGACCTCGAGGGTGGCCTCACCCGCGCTGAAGGTGGCCTGAGCGGGATCCAACGTCCCGGTGCCGGAGGTGGTGAGCAGGGCCGTGCCCTGGTAACCGGCAACGGTGTTGCCGAAAGCGTCGAGGGCGGTCAAGTTTATCTCGAAGGGTTGTCCCACATACGCGGATGCGGGGGATATCACCCCGAAGTGGTCGAGGGGAGGAGTCACTACGGAAATGCCGGCGCTCTCCCCGGTGATGGCGGGGTTCTCCGAGTCGGTGGCGGTGATGGTGATCTCCTCCGCTTCGGAGTAGGTGACCTGGAGGGTGGCCTCACCCGCGCTGAAGGTGGCCTGAGCGGGATCCAACGTCCCGGTGCCGGAGGTGGTGAGCAGGGCCGTGCCCTGGTAACCGGCAACGGTGTTGCCGAAAGCGTCGAGGGCGGTCAAGTTTATCTCGAAGGGTTGTCCCACATACGCGGATGCGGGGGCGATCACGCTAAAATGATCGACGGAGCCCGTGATAACCATGCTCTGAACCGTATTGGTTGTAAAGGGATCCAGCTCTGCGCAGTCCACTTGCGCCTGATTGGAAATCACCGTGCCAGGGGTGGCGGAAGCCTTGACGCGCGCACTGAACCCAAGCTGGATAGCCTGCTGCGATTCAAGGATGCCCAGATCCCAGGTTATCTTGTGCTCGATCGCATTGTAAGTCCCTCCCCCGGTGATATTCGCTACGTCCTCCAGGTTCGCGTCCAGGTAATCAAAGACCACGGTCTGCGTGGCCTCTCCAGCCCCCGTATTTCTGCAGTTAATCATATAGTTGAGAACGCTCTGCGGGATGATCTCCTCGAGGTCGACTTCCTTACCCGAGGTCGAGAGATCGGGGGCAAGCATCACCACCTCGAACGTGCCTGATGTTCCCGTCTTCCCGTCATATTCCACCGTGATGGTGTTCTGCGCATGCGCCATGCCGATACTCACCAGGCCGCTGAATACGCCCGCCACGAACCGGCCTTGCGGTGTATTTGTCTGCCCGGAGCCGTTGTAGCCCCAGGCGGCAACAGAGCCGTCCTCCCTTAGCGCGAGGCAATGATGGTCGCCGGCGGAAATTGCCACGAAGTCGTTTCCCGAGGGCGCGGCGGTCTGCCCGTAGGCGTTATTCCCCCACGCCACCAGAGAGCCGTCGGCTCGAAGCGCAAGGCTGTGATAGTTGCCGGCGGATATGGCCACGTAATCGTTGCCCGCGGGCGGGGTCGCCTGGCCGTGATCGTTGTACCCCCAACCCGCGATGGATCCGTCCTCCCTCAGGGCAAGGCAGTGATAGGCGCCGGCGGAAATAGCCACGTAATTGTCCCCCGAGGGGATGTTCAACTGGCCTTGGTTGTTTACCCCCCAGGCGGCGAGCGAGCCGTCGGAGCGCAAGGCCAGGCTGTGGTAGTAACCGGCGGAAATGGTGCCCTCGAATGATTCGACCGTCTGTCCGGACGAGTCCTTCGCATAGACCGTGATCGGAAAGGGCTCTCCCTTCACCTGCGGGGAGGACAACTGCGCTATTTCGAAATGGTCAAGGGGGTCCGGCGCGATGACCGTCGTTTGCACGGTATTGCTGTAAAGAGGCCCTCCGCCTGTATATGTGATATTCGCCGTGTTTTCCACCATTGTCCCAGGCGCCAACCTGACCGATCTTACGGGCACCATCACCCCTGGTGAGACCCGTATCGCGTACGAACATATCGACGCGGGCGCAAACGCTTTTTGTCAAGAATCAAGG
Source organism: Actinomycetota bacterium (assembly GCA_028697145.1). GTDB lineage: Bacteria > Actinomycetota > Geothermincolia > Geothermincolales > RBG-13-55-18 > SURF-21. The sequence continues at coordinate 16,278 of JAQVFR010000026.1, forward strand.
CGACGAGGCATCAACAAATACGGTTGTTGCCGATCCCATCAGCCAGCACTTAGCGCATATTTATATTCTGCTCGCATAGCTCTTGTCAAGACACCATATACAAGGCATGCGCATACCTCATCGTGTGACGGTCAGTGTTAGAACAAGAGAACGCGGGCCGGTGCTCAGCGGGGCACGTACATCCACAATTCCCCTTCGTCGGCCCTCTTGACCGCGCCCTGCTCCTCCAGGATGAGCAGGTGCCCCAGGGCCTCCTTGAGGGCCAGGAAGTGGTCTACGTCAGGCGGCTTGCCGCGCACCTGCGGGAACAGGCGCAGGGCTACCTCCCACACCGTGCGGCACCCCTTCTCCACCGCCTCGCGCGTCTTGTCGAGGCGGGACTGGTGGTGGGCCAGGTTCAGCTCGATCCTCCTCTGCACCTTGCGGATGGCTCTGCCGTGGCCGGGATAAGCGGCGCTAATATCGTAGCCGGCAAGCAGGCGCAGGGATTCGAGGAACTGCGGCAGCCCGGTGACGTGCCCCCGCCACGGTGGGCAGTAGAGTTCGGGGTTGGGGGTGATGGAGCGCATGAGGTGGTCACCGGAGAAGAGCAGGCCCTCCTCGCGCAGGTAGTAGCAGACGTGGCCGGCGGTGTGCCCGGGGGTGTGTATGACCTCCAGTTCACGCCCCCCGGCCTTGACCGTCTCGCCTCCGCCCAAGCGTACGTCCAGGCGGCAGGGTTCGGAGAGCTTCTTCCATGCGGACGCCAGGTCGAACACCAGCTGCGCCACGTCGACAGGAAAGCCCATGGTCCGCGACATGGACGAATAGCATCCATATTCTTCCTGCATGCGCTCACCGGCCCCCTCGATACGCGGCCTCTCGTAGCGGTGGGCCGCGACCCTGGCTCCGAAAGCGGCGCTCAGCCTCGCCGCCAGGCCGCAGTGATCCATGTGGGAATGGGTGAGATAGATGAACGCCAGTTCGCCGATGCCCGCATAGCGCAGGGCCGCGGTGAGCAGGTCATGCAGGAGCGGATGGTAGGGACCGGCGTCTATGAGGGCCGGATATTCCCCCTTGAAGAGATACAGGCTGATGTTCTTCAGTTCGTGCTGGATGGGTATGTCGATATGGAGGATGTCGTCGCGTATCGGCTTGAGCATCCCGGACAGGTCGATCCCCGAGGGTATCATCCCACCAGCGCCGTTTCCAGGTACGGTTCCCAGGTGGGGTGGATGTCAGTCGCCAGGCTGAAGATCCAGATGTGGTCGTGCGGCTGGACGGGTTTGCGCGCCAGCTTGAGCCCCGCCTCGGAGGGCAGGCGGTTCATCTTGCGGGCGTTGCAGCGGCGGCATGCGGCCACGACGTTTTCCCATGTGTGCTGCCCTCCGCGGCTGCGCGGGAGGACGTGGTCTATGCTCTCCGCCCTTCCCCCGCAGTACTGGCAGGTGTGGCCGTCCCTGAGAAAAACAGCGCGGCGGCTGAGGGAGACGCCGCGGTAGGGAACGCTCACGTAATAGGCGAGGCGTATCACGGTGGGGAACGGCATGATCATGCGCTCGGAGTGCAGGTATTCACCGCGCTCCTCGATTATCTCCGCCTTGTCCTTGAGCACCAGGATCACGGCTCGCTTGACGTTGACCAGGTTCAAGGGCTCATAGGAAGCGTTGAGGACCAATACCCTGCGCATCGTATCCTGTTTACCCGGCGGCACACCGCTTCGAGATGGTACAATCCGTCACCGCGCGCCCTCGGCCTCCCTTTCTCCAATCGAGATACCTATATTTCGCAACTAATGATAAACCATCACGGTCTCGCGGGTCGAGCCCGCTCAGGTCTCCTTCAATAGGCGTTCCACCGCGACCTCCGCCAGCACCGAGAGGTCCTCGGTGGGAAGATAGCAGGAGGCGGAGGCGTCGAATAGCACGCGGGCCGAGGCGGGGAATTCCTCGTCCTCCTCGTTGAAGATGATCAAGAGCGGTACCCTGGGCAGGACGTCCCATGCGAAGGCCTCGTCCCCCGGGAGTTCCACGGGACGGGCGTTGCGCTCCCGCCAGCCTCTCAGAGCCCCCAGGCGCCCCGCCAGCCCCAGGGAGAGGGGCCTCTCCACCTCGGCGACGAAGGCCGGTTCGTGGTAACGGGCCCCCGGCAGGTCGCGGTAGGAGACCCACTGCTCCCGCACTGGAGTACCGTCGGCGCCCACCAGGTAATGGAGGATGATCAGCTCGGCCGCGCCGTCCGCCGGGCTCCCGTCCGTGCGCGTTACCGTCCCTCCGGGATAGGAAACGGTGTATTCCTCTCCCATGAACGGCACCTTGAATGTCTGGTCGAAAAAGGAGTACGAGGCGCCGGAACGCGAGGCCATCCACGAGGGATCGAGTGCCTTCAGCTCGTGCAGCGCCTTTTCCCGCGCCTCTTTGAGCTGATCGGGCCCGGATTCCTGCGTCATCTCTCTTCCTCCTGCCTTCCCACGCTGACCGAAGTGATGGGCGGGCTCGTGCCCCCGCTTATGAAGATAGCACAATACGGCGGCGTTTCCGTGACCGGCATCACCCTGCTTCCGTCCCGGACCCACGCCCTTCGCCCCGCATGCCCGCGCGGCATGCGTCCCTACCTGACCCCCCATGCCCGGTGCGCCTGTGGTATGACGCGCACGTCCGCGAAGAACCTCCTCGCGATCGAGTACAGTTCGTGCGCGCGGCCCGAGCTTATCGCCTGGCTTCCCTCACGGGGCGTGGCCGGTTGCAGCACCAGCGTTTCGGCGATCGCGGGCTCTCCGAGCGCCCGGCAGGCCACCTCCGCTTCGCCGTCTCCCGTCTCCACGCCGATCACCATCTTCAGGAAGACCCGGCCGGGCGGCATGCGCGCCAGGAAATCCCGCTGCCGCTCCGTGAGGTCCTCCCCTCCCTGGCTCGAGGGCAGCTTGATGTCCATGGCCACGTGATCCAGCCAGGGGAGCACACCGTCCAGAGCGTCCACCAGGGTGCCGTTCGTCTCCAGGTAGACGGGGACGCCTTCCCGCTTGAAGGCGGGAAGCAGCGCCTCCAGCCCTGCCGCCTGCAACAGCGGTTCGCCGCCGGTGAGCGATAAGGAATGCATCCCCGCGTCCCACAACGAGGACACGAGCCCCGCCACCTCCGCCGCACCCAGGGGGTTCGCGAGAGTCTCTCGCTCCCCCTCCCAGCCGTACACGGCACATCCCTCCACCCGTTCCCGCGATTCGGGGGTATCACAGTAGGAGCAACGCAGGTTACAGCCAGATAGCCTGACGAAAACCTGGGGGACGCCGACCAGGATGCCCTCGCCCTGGAAGGAGGGGAATATCTCGTGGATGAAGAGGCTGGCTTCCATACGGCGATCCGTCAGGGCACTCCCCTGACCTTGCAGCGCGCCTGTTCTATGCCCTTCACCTCGTTTATGAATCCCTGCAAGACCTTGATGATGAAGTCGTCCACGGGTACGTCGAGGTCCTCCAGTCCGAGGGTGGGGACCGGAGTGTTCTCGCTCGATACGTTGATGCCCGTGTGGATAAGGGCCGATACCGGGCTCACGGTCGCCACGGATACCGTGAGCTTGCGGTTCTCCTCCTCCCCTTCCTCCGCTTCGACCTCTATGTAGAGGTCGTCGCCGCGCCTGCTTATGAAGAGCTCGGGCTTCAATTCCTCGATCGCGTCCTTTACCACGCAGAGGAAGATCCTCTGCATGACCACCGCGCGATGGAGGTCGGTGTCGAAGATCTCCACGATGAAATGGGCCATCTCCTCGCTGATTATCTCGGCCCCGTTCTTGCGGTCCTCCGCGTCCACCAGGTCATCCACCCCGACCCGGCAAGGACCCCTGAAGGCGAGGACGGAATCGCCCTGCACATCGTGCTCCGTGTAGGCATAGAGGGAACGGAGCTGAGTGCCGTCGTAGGTGATCTTCTTGCCCTTGATGTACTTGCCTTTCATACACCCTCCCAGGTTCACTCAGCAGTCTATCGTTCGAAGTCCATCGCGAAGAGTCCCTTCAGGCGTTTCAAGGCCCCAAGGCGCCGGGCAGACGCGAGCAGCCGGGCGCAGGACTCGCACGAGCCGCACATGAGCTCATCCCCATTATAGCACGACCACAGGTAATGAAAGTCCAGCTCACGCGCCATTGCCTGCCGTAATATTTCCACTTTATCCCATGTTATAGTAAAGCTGCGCAGCCTCACCCTGGAGAGGGTCGAATAGCCGAGGGCGCGGTTCGTCTCCCGCACGAAAGCGGCGGAGTTATCGGGAAAGGACGCGGCCTCCTCCGCGTTGAGGCCCATCACCACCCAGCGCAATCCCAGGGCCTCGGCCACGCACGCCCCCATGTTCGCCAGGAGCCCGTTGCGGTTGGGCACCCATACCGCTTTCATGGTTTCCCGCATGAGCGCGGCGTCCTCGAGTTGGTCCGGCTCCACCCGTGGCAACCCGGCGCGGGGCGTGGTGAGGGCATCGCTAGACAGCCCCGCCAGCCAGGTAGCGTCCAGTGCCATGTGAGGCACTCCATAGGCCGCGCACAGCGCGCGGGATTTCTTCATCTCGCGGCTCCCCGCGCGTTGACCGTAATCCACGGTCACGGCCATTCCTACCCCGCCCCGTTCCAGCGCGACGAGGAAATTGACCGCGGAGTCGAGCCCGGCGGAGAGGAGGACGAGGTTGCTTTCCCCGCTCATCCCTCCTCCCGGTAAACCACCCTGGTGTCGGGAGACTCCGAAACGCTCACCCACGCCAGGCGCACCCCGGGGGGGAGTTCCGCCAGCCTTGCCGCGAGGGACTCGTACACGTGGCGGGCAATGTTCTCGGAGGTCGGCGACAGCCTGGTGAACGGCTCCACCTCGTTGAGGCAGCGGTGGTCGAAGGGCTCGATGACCTCCTCCAGCAGGCGCCTCAGATCGTGGAAATCGACGAGGAGTTGCGTAGGCCCAAGGCTCGATCCCGCCAGTGCCGCCTCCACGCGGAAGCTGTGCCCGTGCATGCGGGCGCAGGGACCGTCGTAGTCCCTTAGCAGGTGAGCGGCATCGAAATGCGCGCTGGCACTTATCTCGTAATTGCCCGCCAATCGTGCCTCCGTTCCTGCCGGCGGTCGGGTTGGTTCCAACTACGATGTTAACATAAACGGTTCCCGTGCGATGGCGTCGAGACGGACCGGCTGAAACCGCAGGGGATCCCTCAGCCTTCCAGCATGGACACGAAACTCTCGAGCCGCGTAACGGTCCTGGCGTCGATCACGGTGCTGCGATCCGACTCGAGGGTGAGCACGGGAACGTCCAGGTATTTCCTGAGGATTATATCCTCGACCTGGCGGAAGCAGAAGCTCTGGACGTAATGGATCACGCCGGCCAGGCGCCGGCGCTTCACCTCGCGCGCGATATCCTCCAGGCGGTAGAAGATCGAGTAGGGATAGCTGTAGAGACGGTACTTATCCACCAGGTCCAGGGTCTCGAAGGGCAGGCTGAACTGGCGCTGCGTCTCGTTGAAGATGACCCTCGCGCCCAGTCCCTCGAGGAAGTCGTACAGCCCGGGGATGATGGGCGGAACGCCCAGGTAGCCGAGACGTACCATGTCCCCCGCCTCCCGGAATGAACCCTCCCGCGCCCTCCGCTCCGCCGTGGCGATGCGGCCGTCCAGCTTCGCGCCGAAGGCCTCCGGGTCTCCCTCCATGTCGCTGCAGCTGACCAGGCAGAGATGGTTCTCGAGGCCGCTCACCAGGCCCTCGTCCCAGGTCAGTCGGTCTATCTCGTGGGCTTTCGAGCGCACGGCGTCGAGCCTTCTCATGCTGGATTCCACGGAGTCCTCTTCCGCCCCCAGGCTACGCATGAAAACCCCCATCTGCGCTCGCAGCAGTGCGTAGTCGCGCTCGTACGGGTAGGCGAAGGGGATCACCCTGATCCCCTCCGACTGCAGGGTCTCCATGAGCGCCTGGGTGTTGGAGCAGTCCCCTCGCGTAACGGCGACCACCGCCTCCAGGTCCGGCATCTCCCTCACCACACCGTATATGCCCTTTATCCAGGCGCAGAAGGAACGGGGGAAACCCACAGCCTCGGCCTCTTCCATCAAGCCCTCGTAATCGGGGTGGGACACGAAGACGTTGTTGAGGTCCACCGGTACGTGACCGGCCGCGTAGATCACCTCTATTGGCACGGTGGTCGTAATACCTATTTTCGCCATACCCATCATGATATCACCGGCATAACTCATGCCCATACAAAGAGACATGCAGATCAGCCTGCCGGCAGGAACATGACCGCTTGGATGGCGTCCGCATAGAAGGCCCTACCCGAGAACCGGGGGTCGATCTGAAGCGACCTTCGCGAGCAATATGCCGGAGAGTGGGTCTGCGCCAACCAATGGTGAGCCCGGGTCATACTCTGTTTGCACCCTGCGAGTGCGGAGCGAAGATCGTTACTCCCGGGCTCGGGAAATAAAAGGGGCGCCCGCGGGCGCCCCTTATTTCGGTCTGGTCCTACCAGGGATAGGTGTCGGTGACGCCCATGAGGTTGGCGCCGATGACCAGGCGCTGGATCTGGGCGGTCCCCTCGTAGATCTGCATGATCTTCGCGTCGCGCATCAGCTTCTCCACCAGGTACTCCTTCATGTAGCCGTATCCGCCGTGTACCTGCACCGCGTTCACGGTTACTTCCATGGCCATATCGCCGCAGAAGGCCTTGGCGTAGGAAGACTCGAGCGAGCACGGCAGGCCTTTATGGGCCTTCCACGCGGCCAGCTGGTAGAGGCGCCGGCCGGCCTCGATCTTCATGGCCATTTCCGCCAGCATGAAGTTGATGGACTGCTGGGCGATGATGGGGCGCCCGAACTGCACCCTCTCCTTGGAGTACTTGAGGGCCTCCTCGAAGGCGGCGCGGGCCACGCCGGTGGCCAGGGCGGCCACGCTGGCGCGGGTGAGGTCCAGGGTGGTCATGACGTTGTAGAAACCCTGGCCCATGGGCACGAACAGGTTCTCCTTGGGAACCTTGACGTTGTCGAAGATGACCTCGGAGGTGTCCGAGGCGCGGATCCCCATCTTGTCCTCGTGCTTGCCGACGGATACGCCCTCGTAGGAGCGCTCCACTACCACCGCGCCGATGCCGCCGTACTTCTTCTCCTTGTCGAAGGTGCAGAACACGGAGTAGAAATCGGCGATGCCGCCGTTGGTGATGAAGCACTTCTGCCCGTTGAGGATGAAGTGATCGTCTTTCTCCTCGATGATGGTGGAGATGGCAGCCGCGTCCGATCCCGCCCCGGGCTCGGTGAGGCAGAAGGCCGCGAACTTGGGATCGTCGGGATCGCACAGGCGCGGGAAGTACTCCTTCTTCTGCTCTTCGTTGGCGGCTATGACCATGGGCGTGGTAGCCAGGCTGTTCGCGCCCAGGGTGGTGGCGATACCTGCGCAGCCCCAGGCAAGCTCCTCGCTCACCATGGAGGCCGTGATCTGATCGAGCCCTCCTCCGCCGTACTCCTCGGGGATGGCCATGGCGGTAAGTCCCGCGGCCGCGGCTTTCTTCACCAGGCTTTCGGGTACCGTACCTTCCTTGTCGCACTCGAGCGCGACCGGCCTCATCTCGTTGAGCGCGAAGTCATGGGCCATCTTGACGGCTGCTTTTTGCTCTTCAGTGAGTTCGAAATCTACCATAAAAGAACCTCCTTACCTCTCCGAACTCCTTTTGGGGTTCAATATCTGCTGCTTCCCGGGCTGACGATGCTGCCCATCTATGTTATCGAGTATGCGTTTTACTTCCCCGTGAACTTGGCCTTGCCGGAGCCTTCCTCCAGGAAAGTGCGCATACCTATTGTCTGGTCCTCGGAGGCGAAGCAGAGGGACATGCTCTGGGCCTCGATGATCAAGCCCTCCTCTATGGAGCATTCCATGCCCTTGTTGATGGACTTCTTCGCCATGGCCAGGGCCACCGCCGCCCCCTTCGCGTACCTGGAGGCGATCTTCTGCGCGTATTCTATGACCGACTCGTCCCCGCTGACCACCTTCTGCACCAGGCCCATCTCGTAGCAATCCTGGGCGCTGTAGAAGCGGCCGCTGTAGATCATCTCCTTGGCCTTGGCCGGACCGATCAGCCTCGGGAGCCTCTGGGTGCCGCCCGCGCCGGGGATGATGCCCAGCAGTATCTCGGGCTGCCCGATCTTGGCGTCCTCGTGCGCATAGCGCCAGTCGGCGCAGATGGCCAGCTCGCACCCTCCTCCGAGGGCGAAGCCGTTGATGGCGGCTATGACCGGCTTGGGGATGTTCTCTACCTTGGTGAAGCTCTCCTGCAGCCTGCCTACGAACTTGGTGACCACCACCGCATTCATCTCCACCATCATCTTGATGTCGGCGCCCGCGGCGAAATGCTGGTCTCCACCGGTGAGAACGACCGCCCTCACCTCGTCATCCATGGAGAGCTCGTCGGCACAGAGGCCGATCTGGTGCCCTAGTTCGGCGTTGAGGGGGTTGAGGGGAGGACGGTTGAGGGTCATCGTGGCCACTCCATCCACGATATCTACTTTCACCAACTCGTAGTCGTACGCCATGCGCCACCTCTCTTTTCCGTTGAATTACAGCCCTTCTCTGGATAAGAACCTGGGTTTTCGGTTCTCACCTCCTCCTATATTTCCGGGTTTTCCCGGCTTCCGCGTCCTAGGGTGAGAATCACTTCCCTCGGAGTCAAGATGCGGGTGGGGGGACGGCTCCGTCCAGGCGACCCCTCCCTGCGGACGAACCTTTATCAGATTATCACCAACCCCATACACAGTCAACAAAGCTCCGCCTGCTTTTACCAATATAGGAGCAGCTCAAGCAGGGTTTCCGGCGTCCGAATAATATCGAACACCGCGCGACGTCCTTCTTGAGAGGCCGCGTGATTACATATATAATCACGCTTTGGAAAGAGCATGCCGATAAGCCGAACTGTTGAATTCGGGAGATCATCCTATGACGCTTGAAGCCACCTCGATCTGGTTCGGGATATTAGTGCTCTTCGGCGGACTGGGGATGTTCCTCTACGGCATGATCCTCATGAACGAGGGGCTGCAGCTAGCGGCGGGAGACCGTCTGCGCAGGATGCTGGAGACCTTCACCAAGACGCGCTACCGCGGCCTCGCGGCGGGCGCGGGGGTCACCGCCCTCATCCAGAGTTCGTCCGCCACCACGGTCATGCTGGTGGGGTTCGTGAACGCCGGGCTGATGACCTTCACCCAGTCGCTGGGCGTGATCCTGGGCGCGGACATCGGGACCACCATCACCGCACAGATGGTCGCCTTCAACGTCATCCTCTATCTTTCTTTCCCCTGTATCGGGATCGGGCTGTTGCTGTACATGGTAGGCAACCGCCGGGTAGTGAAGTACAGCGGCGAGATCGTCCTCGGGTTCGGGCTGCTCTTCCTGGGCATGGAGATCATGAAGGGGGCCATGGCCCCCCTCAAGAGCTCAGGCGTGTTCGAGAGCTGGGTATCGTCCCTGGGCAACAACTGGTTCCTCGGCGTGCTGCTGGGGATCATCATCACCAGCATCGTGCAGAGCTCCTCGGCCACTACCTCCCTGGTGGTGGCCATGGGCGCCACCGGCCTGCTCAGCATCGGTGGTACCGATCCCCTGAGCATCGCCATCCCCGTCATCCTCGGCTGCAACATAGGCACGTGCATAACCGCCTGGATAGCGAGTATCGGGACCAGCCTCCCCGCCAAGCGGGTAGCCTGGGCGCACTATATATTCAAGATCGGTGGGGTGATCATCGTCCTTCCCTTCCTGGCCTGGCTCCCCGACCTGGTACGCTGGGTCAGCGACGCCCTGGGTACCGGATCTGACAACATCGGACGCCAGATAGCCTGGGCGCACACCATCTTCAACGTCCTCCTTACCATGATCTTCCTTCCCTTCCTGCCGCAGTTCGCGGCCTTGATCAAGAAGATCAAGAAGGGCACCGAGCCCGAGATACTGCGTGACCCCCTCTTCCTCGACCCGCGCATCTTCCACAGTCCGGCGGTGGCGCTGGAGATGGCCCGCAAGGAGATAACCCGCATGGGGCGCATCACCCTGGACATGCTGCGTACCAGCCTCGGCTACCTCAAAAAACTGGATCGCGGCGGAAAGAAGTACGTGCTGGAGATGGAGTCCATCGTGGACGGGCTCGCCAACTCCATCACCGAGTACCTCTCCAAGCTCTCGCAGGAACCCCTTACCAACGAACAGTCGGAACAGCTCGTGGGGTTCATGCATGCCGTCAACGATATCGAGCGCATCGGCGATCACGCGGAGAACATCATGTACCTGGCGGTGAACAAGATGGAGAGCGGCGAGGGATTCACCGAATCCGCCGCCGTGGAACTGGACGAGCTGTCCGACACCGTCTTCGAGATGTACGGGGGGATAGTCGAGGCTTTCGAGACCCAGGACTCGGATGCCGCGGGCAATTTTCAGAACCTGGAACACCTGGTGGACGAGATGGCCTCCAGGTTCAGGGACAACCATCTCAAGCGTCTGAACCGCGGTGAATGCAACGGCACAGTCGGGGTGATCTACCTCGACACCCTGAGCAACCTGGAGCGCGTGGGCGACCTCGCCAACAACGTAGGCCACGTCACCACCGGAGAGCTCCAGAAGCTCTAGGGGTATACCGGCCGCAGTTCGGCTTCGGACTCCTCTTCAGCAACATCCAGACCAGTTCTTTTCCCCGTACGGATCCGCCCTCAGCGCTACTCGGTCTGCCGCCCGTCACCTCCGGACCGGCAGGTAGATCATGCTTACGGCGGGAATAATAGGTTGTGTGGAGGGGGTGCGGTTTGTCATGGGGAGGCGCGTGGATTCTGAGCATGATTTCTATAGGATATTGCATGTACCGCAGCAAATCGCTTGGCCGCAACCGCGTCAGCCTGGGGTGAATCGCATTCACAAACGGTCCACCGCCATCGCGATCGAGGTAGCGTTTCCCGAGATAAGGAGAGTCCGATGGTCGATGATAACAAGCCCCTGGTGGTCGTCAGCAGGTGCCTCGGATTCGAAAACTGCAGGTGGAACGGCGAGATCGTCAAGGACGAGTTCGTCGACAGGCTCTCCCCCTACGTAGAGTTCAGGACGGTTTGCCCCGAGGTGCAGATCGGATTGGGGGTGCCGCGCGACCCTATCCACATCGAGTCCTCACGCGGCGTGCGCAGCCTGGTCCAGCCCGCGACGGGCAGGGATGTGACCGCGGAGATGCTCGCTTTCTGTTCCTCCTTCCTTTCCTCCCTGGGCGGCGTTGACGGTTTCCTGCTCAAGGCGCGCTCGCCTTCCTGCGGCCCGGGCGACGTCAAGATCTACGCGGCCGGGGGTAAGTCCGGGGCCATGGACAAGGGCTCGGGCTTCTTCGGGGACGCGGTGCTCACGGCATTCCCGGACCTCGCGGTGGAGTCGGAGGGAAGGTTGAATAATTTTCGTATCAGGGAGCACTATCTCACCCGCCTCTTCGCCACGGCCCGCCTCGGAGCCATGGAGAAAAAGGGCGCCATGAGGGGACTGGTCGATTTCCACGCCCGCAACAAGCTCCTGCTCATGGCCTACAACCAGGCCGAGTTGAAGACGCTTGGCCATATCGTAGCCAACCACGAACACCTGAAGGTCGCTGAACTCCTTTCCACCTACCGCTCGCATTTTGCACGCGCCCTCTCCAGGACGCCCCGCTACACCTCTAACATCAACGTGCTCATGCACGCTATGGGATATTTCTCGCAGGGGATCACCTCCCGGGAGAAGAGCCATTTCCTGCAGACCCTTGAGAGATACCGGGCCGGCAACATCCCCCTGAGCGCGGCCCTGGGCATCGTTAACTCCTGGATAGCCCGCTTTGACCAGGAGTACCTCAGGCAACAGACCTTCTTCGCCCCTTATCCAGAGGAACTGGCTTTCATCTCCGACTCCGGCAAAGGCCGCGACCTGTAAGTACGGGGTACCAGGAGGAAAAGGAACGCCTGCGCTGCCACCAGCCCGGGGAACTACCAGGTCGGTCGCAGCGAGGCTTTGCGAGCGAGACCGTTACCTGGAGGCCCCGGGCCGTAAGAAACGCCCGCCTGCGCTGCCACCAGCCCGGGGAACTACCGGGTCGGTCGCAGCGAGGCTTTGCGAGCGAGACCGTTACCTGGAGGCCCCGGGCCGTAAGAAAAAGTCCAATCAATACCCGCGCGCCATCACGAAATACATGGCCCGCTCCGCCATCACCGGTACGTCCGACCTGACCACGGTGGAGAAGGAGGCACGCTCAAGCCCGGGGATCTCGTCCGCGTGCACGGTCGCGCGGCGCAGCGGCGGGACCGCGTATCCCCGCGTGAAGACCGCGCCGTCATCTCGCTGGAAGGCGACCTCTACGTTTGCGGGCGTGACAGTGGGATTGGAAAGGAGGATATAGGTGTCGAAAGCCCCGTCCGTATAGCCCTCGGCGAAATACCATGTGAGCGAGGCCTGCGGCGAACCCATGGCGGCATGCCCGCCGCGGTGGCTATCCAGGTCGTAATATACGGCGCGCTCCGCCACGATGGGCTCGGTGGAGTAGACGGTGAAGGCCATGTCCGTCCCCTCCAGACCGCCCTGCGAGGCTACGGGGATGGTCATGCGGCTGTGCGCCTTCACCAGGTACTCGTACCTCAGGTTCGTGCCTGAGAGGAGATAATCGATGGCGACGATGGTGTCCAGGACGCCGGGATTGCCCAGTAGTATATAGCTCTGGAAGAACTGGCGCGTGCAGCCTTCGGCGAAGAACCAGGTGTGTGAGGGCCGGGGGGCGCCCGCGCTGGCATGGCCCCCGTGGATATAGCCCTTGGTGAAATACATCGCCCTCTCCGCGACCACGGGACCGTCGGCATGCACCTGCATGGAGAAAGAAGTGGCGCCGACCACCGGGAGGGAGTCCACCATCACGGTGTAGCGGGAATGCGGCTCAATGCGCAGTCCGTGTTCATACGTCTCACCGTCATCCAGGAAGAAATGCACCCAGGCATGCACCACGTCGTCGCCTGGATTGGACAGGAGCAGGTAGGTGTCGAAGCTTTCCGCCGTATAGCCCTCCGCGAAATACCAGTCCGGTGACGGCTGCGTTACTCCCAGCGACACCGTTCCGTCCGTCTTCCTGCCGGCGGCGAAATACATGGCGCGCTCGGCCACGATGGGCCCGTTAGCGTCCACCCGCATGGAGAAAGCAGCCGCATCCATCCCGGGAATGCCGTCAACGGCGATGGTATGACGGGAATGGGGCGCTATGGCGCAGAGATGTTCCACCACCTCCCCGCTCTCCTTTTGGTACGATACCTGCGCCTCGATCCCGGCCTCACCGGGGTTGGAAAGCAGAAGATAGGTGTCATATCCCTCCGCCGTGTAGCCCTCCGCGAAATACCACACCGGGGAGGACACGGCGGCACCGCCCGAGGAATGGCACCCCGCGATGGTCCTGCGCCCCAGGGAGGCGTAGGTGACGGTGAGGGGGGTGCCGTTGGGAGCCCAGTAATAGGGCCAGTATGCCTCCATGGGGTGCTGCCTTATGCAGCCATGGGACGCGGGTGCGCCCAGTCCCGTCTCGTAGGTGCGCGAGCCGCGCGGCCATGAATGCATGCCGTGGGCCGAGGTGAAGGCCATCCAGTAGTCGCATACCGCCCCGCCGAGCCCCACGTTCATCCTGGTATGGCTGAGGATGCGAAAGTGGCCCGTGGGAGTGCGGTTGTTCAAGCCGGTCGAGCAGCGCGTGATATTCACCAACTGGTCGCCCTCGAAGAAATAGAGGCGTTGATCCGAGAGGGAACAGACGATGCTTTTGGGCCCGGCCGCAGCCCTGGCCGCGGCATCGACGAAGGCATATACCCGGGAGGAGAAGGGACCCTCGTCGAGGTCCTCGTCGACGCTGCTCACCGCGTAAAAATATCCCCTTCCCGGCTCCACGCCGTCGTCCAGGAAGACGGGGTAATAGAGCATGGAGTCGGCGGCCTTTCCCCCGATCCGCGCAAGGGGGCCGTCGGGCGTATCGGAGCGATAGACGTTATAGCCGTAAGCCCCCTCCACCGCGTCCCAGGTGAGGGCGACCCTGATGCTTGCATCCTGCCCCCGACGCAACGCCTGCAGCCCCGCGGGCGGCGGCATCGTATCCGCTTCGGCCGGGGCGTCTGCCAGAGCCAAAAACATGCACGGCACCATCATGAGAACGGCTATCGCGATCGTCACCATGACTTTCTTTGTCATCCGTACAGACCCCCGCTACATCTCAGGTCTCGGCTTCAACGCTTTCTTCAGTGCATCGGTTAACGATTGCAGGGGGTTTACCCCTCGCGTCGCGATCGGCCGCCCTGACCGGGATATCAGAAGATGAGGACCGGGATCCCCATCTCGACTCTCTCGAAGATATCCTCGGAATCCTTGATATACATGCGTATGCACCCATGAGACGCGTTGGAGCCGATGGAATAGGAGCTGTACGTCCCGTGGATGAAGACGCCGGAGGCGCTGGTACCTATGGCCCTGGTTCCGAGAGGATTTCCGGGTCCCGGCGGGATGACGGGAGGCATGTCCGTCGCCCAGGAGGTTCCGGGGTTCACCCAGGAGGGGTTCCTCTGCTTGCTGGTGACCTTATAGGTGCCGCTGGGCGTGGGCCACGAGGGCATACCCACGGCTATGGGATATTGCTTCTCGACCTCCATGTTGTTGTAGAGGGTGAGGATGTGGTTGGTCTTGTCCACGGTGATCACCTTGCCGACCTGCTCGTCGGCAACCTCGGGCGCTGTGACCTCTATCTCCAGTTCCACGGTGCGGTCCCGCGAGGACAGGGCCTCCATGATGCTGCCGCGCGCCGTCTCGGAATCCAGTTTCCAGCCCTCCTGAGACCTCTGGAAGAGCAGCATGCGTCCCTCCAGCTTGATCTCGGCGTTTACGGCGGGGCGGTCGACCGTCGCCTCGAGGGTGGATATGAAGTCGTCCAGTCTGCGTTGGTCGCAGTGGATGCCCAGCTTGACGTCGCGATCAAGGCCCTGGAACGTGGCCCGGTTGACCCAGCGCTCGTAGAAGGGTATGTCCCGCCCGGCGCCCATGGCCCTGTCCACGGTGGCCTCTATGTCCACGTAGGCGTCTATCTCGTAGAGAGGGAGTGGCCAGGTATAGCCGTCGAAGGCCAGCACCAGGTCGCTGTTGAGGGACTCCAGGTCGAGCTCGGAACGCAGCGTCTCTATGGCCTCCTCACGGCTCATGCTGCCGATGTTGATGCCCTCTACGTACACTCCCTTGAAGACGTGGTTCGCGTAGGCGATGTCGAGCCCGATAAAGACAAGGCCCGCGATTATCACCACGACGCCCGCGATCATCAGCATCGCCACGAGCATATGGCGGAGCACCCGCCATGCCTGCATCCTGAAGACCAACCGACACCTCCTTTATCGTGATATTTCACCCGGGCTCCGTGAATATCCTTCCCGCGGACTATCGGCTTAAACGCATTTCCCGGGCGGAATCACCCTCCACCTTCAGGTGTATTATTATCACAAGGTCCCGGATTAATGAATGATTTCCATTAAATAGCATATGCCCACATATTTGCAGGTAGTCCGTCTATATTTCCGAAATCCCGCCAACGGAAAAGGGGTGGAGCAGGGCTCCACCCCTTTTCCGTCTTCTATACCTGCTTAATCAGGCGAAGGCCTCCGGGATCTCCTTGAGCTGCGCGTAGGAGAAGACCGGGCCGTCCTTGCATACGTAGAGATGGCCCACGTTGCAGCGGCCGCACTTGCCGATGCCGCACTTCATGCGGTTCTCCAGGGTGGTATACACCTGGTCCGGCGTGAAGCCAAGCTTCTCCAGGTTCTGCAGCACGAAATTGATCATCACCGGCGGGCCGCAGGTGACCGCTATGGCGTTGTCCGGTTTCGGAGCGACCTCCATTAGCAGCGAGGGGACGAAGCCCACGAAGTGAGGCCACTCCTCCTCCTCCACGTCGATGGAGAGGTGGCATTCACAATCGTCGCTCGAGCCGATCTCCTCGAACTCCGTCTTGAAGCAGTGGTCCTGCGAGGTGCGGGCGCCGTAAATCAGTTCCAGCTCGCCGTAGTCGGCGCGGTTGTCCCGGATCCACTGGATGACCGGGCGCAGGGGTGCTTGCCCGATACCGCCGCCGATGGTCACGATGTTCTTGCCCTTCCACTCGTCCAGGGGGAAGTTGTTCCCCAGGGGCCCGCGGATGAAGAAGGAATCGCCCGCTTCCAGCTCGTGCAGGGCGGAGGTGTTCTTGCCCGCCTTCATGATGCTGAAACGCAGGTATCCCTTCTCCGTCGGCGATGAGGAGATGCAGAACATCGACTCGCCCACGCCGGGGATGCCCACCATGGCGCAGTTGCCCGGCTTGTGGCTCCAGGTGTCCCATACCTTCTCGTCGGCGAAGGTCACCTTGAAGGTCTTGATGCAGCGATCTCCCGGCGCCTCGTACCATGCGTCGATGATGTTTACCTGATAGGGGATATATGGGTTCTTCATTAGGCATCCACCACCTGATCGAGTATTTCCAGTATGTCGATGTTCACCGGGCAGAGGTTTATGCAGCGGCCGCAGCCGACGCAGGCGATGACGTCGAAGTGCGCGGGATAGTAGGAGTACTTGTGGTTGATGCGGTTGCGCGTCCTCTCCTTGCGGGTCGGGCGGGGGTTATGTCCCGAGGCGTGCACGGTGTACTCCTCGAACATGCAGGAGTCCCACATGCGGCAGCGTCTGCCCTCACCCGACTCTTCGACCTCGTCCTGGATGTCGAAACAGTGGCAGGTGGGGCAGAGGAAAGTGCAGATGCCGCAGCCGAGGCAAGCGGCGGATACCTTTTTCCACAGCCCGTTCTCCCAGAGGTCCGGCAGCTTCTCGGGTATGCCCTCGGTGTTTATGGAGCGCCGGATCTTCCCCTCGGACGCCGCGGCCATATCCTTGGCCTTCTTCTCGTCGTCGGCGGGGGCGTCCTCGAGCTGCGAGGAGAGCGTCTCCTCCAGTTTCTCTCCCTTGTCCGTGAGCGCCTCCACCAGGTAATAGTCGCCCATATCGGTGAGGAGCAGGTCCAGGCCCTCCGTCCCGAAGGGGCTACCCCCCAGCGAGGTGCAGAAGCAGTTCACCGAGGGAGGCTCGACGCAAGCCATGCCCACCAGGGTGGTGAGCTCGCGGCGCTTGAGGTAATAGGGGTCGTCGAAGTCCCAGGAGAACAGCTTGTCCACGATGGCCATCGCCCGCGCGTCGCAGGGGCGCAGTCCGAAGATGACCGTGGTCCCTTCCTCCTCCACGTTCTTCGCGGTGAGATCGGGGCTCCCGGTGACGAAGCGGAACAGCGTCTCCGTCTGAGGGAAGGCGAACTTCTTGGGGGGAACGGTCGAGTTCCCGTACTCCAGGTAAGCCTCCGCGGGATCCGAGATCTGCTTGAAGACCACCACATCATCCGACTTGGCGGGCGCGATGAGGCGGAATTTGGAGAGCTCCGCGAGGGCCTCTCCCACCTTTTCCTTGCTTAGTTTCTTTAATGCCATGGCACCCACCTCTTACATTATGAAGTCTTCTTTGTCCTCTACCTTGAAGGTAGAGAGCAGCGGCGGATTCTCGACGTTCGTGCCCGGTTCGTAGTCATAGAGATCCTCCACGTCCTTGTAGAACTTGCGGTTGAGCTCCATGAGCGGGATATCCACCGGGCACACCCTCTGGCACTCGCCGCACTGGATGCAGCGCCCTGCCAGGTGATAGGCGCGGGAGATGTGGTAAGCGGTGTTCTCGCTGATGTCCACGCTGCGGCGCA
This sequence comes from Actinomycetota bacterium, assembly GCA_028697145.1. Classification (GTDB taxonomy): domain Bacteria; phylum Actinomycetota; class Geothermincolia; order Geothermincolales; family RBG-13-55-18; genus SURF-21. The sequence goes on from JAQVFR010000026.1 coordinate 34,009, forward strand.
TCCACTGTGGCTGCAGGCGGTCGAGCACGCAGTCCTCGCAGTAGCACATGGGGCAGACGTTGCGGCAGGAGTAACAGCGGATGCAGCGGGAGAACTTCTCCTCCCAGTATGCCCACTTGTCGTCCGCCGCCCGCTTTTCCAGCTCCGCGACGTCCGCGAAGTCGTCGTCGGCGAAACGCTCCACCTCTTCGTCGAGGAGCTCGTCGTAGACCAGCGGCGTGGGATAACGGCAGCGCAGGCACTTGTCCGCCACCAGTTCCTCCCTGGGCACCTCCTCCTTCGTCCCGTTGAACGAGAGGACGAACTTGTCGCCCTCCAGGGCGATTTCGCCCATCTCCAGGACGTCGGGGTACTTCGCCTGGACCTTGGCCATGTCCACCACGCCCCGGCAGGGGATGCCCAGCACCAGGATGCGGTCGCGGTCGTAGGCCTTCTCCTCCATCTGCTGCACCAGGGCGCGGGAATCGCATCCCTTGACCATCACCGCGACCTTGCGCAGGTCGGGCTCCTCTCCCCGCTTCACCGGCAGCTTCTCCTCCAGCACGATGTAGCTGGCCAGGTTGTTCACGCAGGCAGGGGTGAAGATGAGCTCGCCTGTATCGTCAGGACCCATGACGAAGGCGGGGCGGGCCCGGAAGCCGTAGGTACCGGGACGGTAACCGATGAGCTCCCGCACGTCCTCCCTGGAGATGACCTCCCTGGCTTTCTCTCTGAGTTTGTTTACGTCTACCAATTTAACTGCCTCCGTTTGAACTGATCCATGGGTCCCACCTTTTTGATGCCCTCGCTGACCTCTTCTATGACTTCCTTCCACTTGGCGCCCTCGGAGGCCGATACCCAGCTCATGCGCACCCTCTCGGGCTCGACGCCCAGGTACTCCAGGAAGTTGCGCATGAGGTTGAAGCGGCGCCGCGCGTAGTAGTTGCCGTGCATGTAATGGCAGTCGCCGGGGTGGCAACCGGAGATGAGCACTCCGTCCGCCCCCTGCTGCAGCGCGTTCATCACGAAGAGGGGATTGACCCTGCCCGAGCACATGACCCTGATCACCCGCACGTTGGACGGGTAGGTGATGCGCGAGGTGCCGGCCAGGTCGGCCCCGGCGTAGGAGCACCAGTTGCACAGGAAGGCCACGATGTTTGGCTCGAAGTCTTTGTTCTCGGCCATGTTCTACTTCACCCCCAGGGCTTCTATCTGAGGCAGCAGCTGCCAGTCCTTGAATGAGCGCTGCTGTATGGAGCCGGAAAGGCAGGCCGCGGCGCAGGCGCCGCATCCCTTGCACAGGGCCTCGTTCACCCTGGCCACCTTGACCGGCCAGCCCATGCGGTTTACCTCCACCAGCTCGATGGCGGTGTAAGGGCAGAGCTCAACGCAGAAGCCGCAGCCGCGGCAGGTATCCTCGTTCACGAAGGAGGTTTGCGCCTCCACCTTGACCTTGCCCGAGGCCATGGGGATCATCGCCGCCGAGGCCGCTCCCTTGGCCTGGGCCACGGCATCGGGGATATCCTTGGGGCCCTGGCACACGCCGGCGAGATATACGCCGTCCGAAGCGGTGTCCACCGGCCTCAGCTTGGGATGGGCCTCCATGTAGAACAGGTCCGAGGTCTGGGACAGCTTGAGCAGGTCTATGATCTCCCGGTTGTCCCGGCGCGGCACCAGCCCCACGGAGAGGACCACCATGTCCGTCTCGTGCTCCAGGGGAGTGGAGGTCAGGGTGTCCTCGGCCTTCACGATGAGCTTGTCGCCTTTCTTGTAGATCTCGGAGGGGTTGCCGCGGATGTATTTCACGCCCTCGCGGCGCACGCGGTCGTAGAACTCCTCAAAGCCCTTGCCGAAGGCGCGCACGTCCATGTAGAAGACGGTGACCTCGCAGTCGTGGCCTACCTTGTCCTTGACCAGGTGGGCCAGCTTGGCGGTGTACATGCAGCACACGCGCGAGCAGTACTCGTTGCCCACGCTCTTGTCACGGGAGCCGACGCACTGGATGAAGGTGATGCTCTCGGGGACCTTGGGAGCCTCTTCCTCCGCGCCCTTCTTCTTCTTCTTCTTTCCCCTCTCGATCATGGTGACCTTGCCGCCGGTGGGTCCGGAGGCGTTGACCAGGCGCTCGAACTCGAGAGCGGTGAGCACGTTGTCGTATACCCCGTAGGCGTATTCCGGCTTCAGCCTGGCGTCGAAGACGTCGTAGCCGGTGGCCACGATGATCGTGCCCACCTTGAACTCTACGATCTCGTCCTCCAGGTCGAAGTTGACCGCACCCGCCTGGCAGGCGTCCTTGCACTTGGGAGACTCGCCGCACTTGCCCTTGGTCAGGAAGAGGCAGCTCTCCTTGTCGATGGTGTACTTGGCGGGGACCGCCTGCGGGAAGGGCATGTAGATGGCGCCGCGCATACCCATGTTCTCGTCGAACTCGTTGGGGAAGCGCCCCGCCATGCGGCATTCCTCGGCGCAGATGCCGCAGCCCGTGCACTTGTCGATGTCCACGAAGCGCGACTTCTTGCGCACCTTGATGTCGAAGTTGCCGATGTAGCCCCCGATCTCCTCCACCTGGGAGTAGGTCATGAGCTCGATGTTGGGGTGGTTGGCCACGTCCACCATCTTGGGGGTCATGATGCACGCCGAGCAGTCCAGGGTGGGGAAGGTCTTGTCCAGCTGGATCATGTGCCCGCCCACGGAAGGCTCCTTCTCCACCAGGTAGACCTTGAAGCCCGCGTCCGCGATGTCCAGGGCGGACTGGATGCCTGCGATGCCCGCCCCGATGATGAGGCAGGAGGGCTCCACGTCCACCTCTTTCGCGTCCAGGGGCTCCAGGCGGCGCGACTTGACCACCGCCGCTTCCACCAGGCGCTTGGCCTTCTCGGTGGCGGCGATGGGGTCCGGGTGCACCCACGAGCACTGCTCGCGGATGTTGGCCATCTCCAGGAAGTAGGGATTGAGGCCGCCGGAGAGCAGCGTCTTGCGGAAGGTGGGCTCGTGCATGCGCGGCGAGCATGAGGCCACCACCACGCGGTTGAGCCCCGCTTTCTCGATGTCGTCGACGATCAGTGCCTGCCCCGGGTCCGAACACATGTAGCTGTAGTTGCGCGCCACCGTCACGTCCGGGAGGGTCTCGGCGAACTTGACCACTTCCTCCACGTCCACGGTGCCGGCTATGTTCGTGCCGCAGTGGCAGACATAGACCCCGATCCTCGGTTTACCGTTCATATGTCTTTCTTCCTCCTAGTGCCTTCGTTAAAAGGTCGTTTATCCTGCAATTACATTATGGCAACCGGAGGAGTCCGGTCTCAATGACAACGCTTAAGCGCCCTTCAACTCCTTGATCTTCTCCACCAGCTTGGGGACCACCTTGAAGAGGTCGTCCACGATGCCGTAATCGGCGATGCCGAAGATGGGAGCGTCGGGGTCCTTGTTGATGGCCACGATGACCTCGGAGCCCTTCATGCCGGTGACGTGCTGGAAGGCGCCGGAGATGCCCACGGCCAGGTAGAGCTTGGGCTTCACCGTCTTGCCGGAGATGCCCACCTGGCGGTCCGAGGGCAGCCAGCCGGCGTCCACCACGGCTCGGGAGGCGGCAAGGTCCGCCCCGATGGCTTGGGCGAGCTCCTCCACCACGGGCATGTTCTTGTCCTCGCGGATGCCGCGTCCCACGCCCACCAGGAGGGTCGACTGGGTGATGTCCACGTCGCCCACCTCGGGCTCCACGTACTCCACGAATTTACGGTAAGCAACGTCCTCGCTGACCGGGTTATCGACCTTGACGATCTCCCCGGACTTGGAGGGGTCCTCCGCCTGGAAGGTAGCCTCGCGGATGGTTAGGATGTATAGGTCGGCGTCCTTCATGGCGAGGTGCGCGTCCAGCTTGCCGCCGTAGAAGGTGCGCGTTGGCTTGGGCTTGTCCCCGTCCATCTCGACCGCGGTGACGTCGGTCACCAGTGGGGCTCCCAGCTCGACCGCCAGGGCCGGGGCCAGGTCGACCCCCTGGGCGGTATTGCCCATGAGCACCAGGCCCGGGCCGTGCTCCTTGATGAGGGCTGAAAGCGCCTTCTGATAGAGCTCGGAGTTGTAGTTCTCGAACATGGCGTCATTGACGTACAGGACCTTGTCCGCGTAGCCCGCGGCCTTGTCCGCGAAGGCGTCCACGTCCTTGCCCAGCAGCACGGCCACCACGGTCCCGCCCAGCTTGCCCGCGCCGCACAGCATCTCCACCGAGACGTCGCGCATCTCGCCGCGGCGGTGCTCTATGAGTACGAAGATGTCTTTCATTTATACCAGCCCCTTCTCTTTCAGGATGCCGGCCAACTTGGCCGCGGTCTCGTCGGGCTCGCCCTCGAGTATCTCGGCCATCTCGCCGACCACCGGGGGCGTGAACTGCTCCAGCACGGCCCAGGAGCCGGCCTCGCCGATATCGGCGGCGTCCAGCCCCAGGTCCGCGGCGGACTTGACGGCGATCTCCTTCTTGGCCGCCTGCTTGATGCCCTTGAAGGAGGCGTAGCGCGGCTCGTTGATGCCGGTCTGGATGCCGAGCACGCAGGGCATGTCGATCTCCAGGAACTCCATGAGTCCGCCCTCGAGCTCCCTGCCGACCTTGGCCTTCTTGCCGGGCTCCAGGATCTCCACCTTCTTGACGTAGGTGGCGTGGGGCACGCCCAGCAGCTCCGCCAGGGCCACCGGCACCGCGGCGTAGCCGTCGTCGTCGGTGAGGGCGCCGGTGAAGACGATGTCGTATTCCAGGCCCTTGACGGCCCCGGCGAGCGCCTTGGCCACGGCCAGCGCGTCGCCGCCCGCGAAGGCGTCGTCCTCGAGGCGGATGGCATCGTCGCCGCCCTTGGCCAGGGCCATGCGGATGACCTCGTCTGAGTCCTTGCCGCCCAGGCTGATGACGGTGACGTTGCCCTCGAGGCGCTCCTTGATCTGGATGGCCTCCTCCACGGCGTAGTTGTCGCACTCGTTGATCCCAAAGGATAGTCTGCTCTTGTCGATATCCTTTCCGGAGGCATCGATGTGGACCTCGGACTCGCTGGTGTCCGGGACCCTCTTTACGCATACCACCATGTTCATACGCGATTCACCTCTTCTCTCCTTGATCCGTTTCCTGCTATCACAGCGCTATGGCTCGATCTATCTACAAAGCCTCAGCCAGGAGTTCGAGGATGTCCATAACCTGCATCTCCTCTTCAACTCCTTTGACCTTGGTGGCATCTTCCAGCGTGAGCAGGCAGAAAGGACACGCCACGGCGACGACCTGCGCGCCCATCTCCTTGGCATCCTCTATCCTGATCTCGGCGAGGCGCTCCTCCTTGGACTCGCTCTCCACCCACATCTTGCCCCCGCCGCCCTCGCAGCACAGGCTGCGCTCGCGGCAGCGGTCGAACTCCTTGAACTCGACGCCCGGGATGCGGGTGATGATGTACCTGGGCTCGTCGTAGATGTCGTTCTGCTTGCCCAGGAAACAGGGGTCGTGGTAGGTGACGACCTTGGCGATCTCCTTGGGGATCTCCAGCTTGCCCTCCTCGAGAAGCTCGGCGACGAGCTCGGTGTAGTGAAGGACCGGTACCTTGAGCCCGTGGTATTCCTTCTTCAACGTATTGTAGCAGTGCGGGCTTATGGCCACGATGCGGTTGACATTGAAGGAGTTCAGCAGCTCTACGTTCTCCTCGTCGCACATCTCGAAGAGGCCCTCCTCGCCGAGGCGGCGCACCTCGCTGCCGCAGCAGCTCTCGTCCTCCCCGATGAGCCCGTAGTCCACTCCCGCGGCGTTCAGCACCTTGATCAGGGCCTGGGCCACCTTCATCACCCGGGGGTCGTAACAGTCGGTGCAGCAGATGAAAAGGAGCACGTCCGTGGTCTCCTCCGCCTCCGGCTCCAAGACCTTCACGTCCAGGTCTGAGGCCCAGTCAAGGCGTTTTGCCCGCGGCGAGCCCCAGGGGTTGCCGTCCTTGAATATGGACTCCAGGGCGTCGCGCACCGTGGGCTGCACCTTGCCTTCCTCGATCTGCAGGCTGCGCAGGCCGATGAGCACCTCGAGGGGCTCGAGTCCCTTAGGGCAGCGGGCGGCACAGGTGTAGCAGGTCGTGCAATCCCAGATCTCCGGCTTTTCGGAGATCTCCTCCAGGCGCTCCTCGTTCTGGGTGTCGTACATGAAACACCTTACCCTGAGGTCCGTTCTCAGCGCGACAGGGCAACCACCCGTGCACCTTCCACACTGGATGCATCCGAGGAGGTCGTACTTTTCGACGAAATCTAGTTCTTCAGCGCACATGATTTACCCCGCTCCGTTCCTTTTTCCGTCCAATATCGCTTACCTTACTCTATCTCTAATGCCGGGGGTCCGCCCGTGGAAAGACAGGGCATCTCCGGCACGGGCCATCCTATTATATTAGATATTTTTCGCGTCTTTCAACCACATGGTCACGCATGCCGGGCCTCCACCTTCATAAAGTCGGAGGCGCTGGCGCCGCCGCGTCGAAGATGGCGCTGTCGCTTCCGCGATGCAGGCTTTCGAGGTGTCGACGTTCAAGGTCAACCCAGCTTCTCCTCCAGGAAAGACACGATCTCCGAGATGGAGGTGCCCGGGGTGAAGATGCCGGCCACTCCCTGGCGCATCAGCTCCTCCGCATCCTCCTCGGGGATTATGCCTCCCCCGAAGACGAGGATGCCCTCGCCGCCCTTGTCCCGCAAGAGCTGCATAACACGGGGGAAAAGCGTCATGTGGGCCCCGGACAGGATGGACAGGCCGACCGCGTCTACGTCCTCCTGAAGCGCGGCCTCGGCGACCTGTTCGGGGGTCTGATGCAGCCCGGTGTATACCACCTCGTACCCGGCCTCGGCCAAGCCCCGGGCCACCACCTTGGCGCCCCGGTCGTGCCCGTCCAGGCCGGGTTTGGCTATGAGGATACGGTGCTTACCGAGGTTCATCGTCCCTCCTGTTTCATCTGGGAGTTCAGTTGCCGGACCAATGAACCGTCATCAGTATATAGGAATTCATGCGGCGCGAAAAGGCGAATCGGGCAGGGGGGGATCGCGCGCTCCGCGAAGTGCCTCTTCCCTGCCTCCCGGACGGGGCGTCTTTCCCCGCCACGCCCGAGCCTTATGCTTCCGCGGCCGTATATGCTATGGTTGTGCGAGGAGAGAACATGAAACTCGATGCGGAATGTTATCCCTGCATGATGGCACAGTCTTATCGTGCGGCGCGGTTGAGCGGCCTGGAAGGGGAAAGCCTGAGGCGCGCCCTGCGCTCCACCGCCTCCATCCTCGGCGATCTCGACCCCGACGTCAGCCCACCCGGGGCGGCGGCGCTCTTCTACGACGCCATCAAGGAGCTCTCGGGCGTGGAGGATCCGTTCCTGGCTCTGAAGGAGGAGAGCAACCGCATGGCCCTCGAGTTACTTCCCCTGCTGCGGGAGGACGCAAGGGGCTATGGCGATCCCTTCGCCTATGCCCTTCGCGCTGCGGTGGCCGGAAACATCATCGATTTCGGCGCAAGGGCGGAGCCGGGAGACCTGGGGGAGAACCTCGCCAGGGTGCTGGAGACGGAGCCCTTCATCGACCACGGGACTATTCTGCGCCGCGAGTTGGAGAAGGCAAGGCGGGCCTTGATCATCTGCGACAACGCCGGTGAGATAGTGTTCGACCGTTTTCTCTGCGAGATACTGCTCAGCGAGTTCCCCCAACTGGAACTCACCGCTGCCGTCAGGGGCGGCCCCGCCATAAACGATGCCCTGCTGAAGGATGCGTCCGAGGCGGGATTGCCTGACTTGTGCAAGGTTATCACCACGGGCCTGGCCATGGCGGGCGTGGACCTGCTCCGGGCCTCGCGTGATTTTCGCGAGGCCCTGGGCGCAGCGGACGTCATCCTGGCCAAGGGACAGGGCAATTTCGAGACGCTGGAGGGCGAGGAAGGGAACATCTATTTTCTCTTTCAGGTGAAATGCGACTGCGTCAGCGCTTACCTGGGCGCGAGGAAAGGCCTGGCCGTGATCTGGGGTTCTCAGGCCGGGAGGACGCGGCGCTAAAGGGCCGGTTACGCAGCGAAGCCCCGCGGTCCGAGCATATTCGCATTATGTGGACGAAAACCGACATCCGGCGATCCGCTCGATTAGAAAAGGACGGTTTCCCTGTACTCCCCGAAGACCTCGCGCAATGCTCCGATGATCTCGCCTTCGGTGCAGTAGGCACGGGCGCAGGCGATGATGAGCGGCATGAGGTTGGCATCGCCCTCCGCCCCCTGCTTGAGCGCCGCCATGCATTCCTGCACCGCCGTGGAGGAACGGGACGAGCGCAGTTCCGCCATCCTCTCCCTCTGTTTTTTCTCCACCGCGGGGTCGATCCTCAGCAGGTCGATGGTCAGGGTCTCGCCTGAGTTCTGGAAACGGTTGAGCCCCACCACCACGCGCTCGCCGCGCTCTATCTCCCGCTGGTAGCGGTAGGCAGCGTCCGCGATCTCGCGCTGGAAGAAGCCGGCCTCGATGGCGGGAAGCACCCCGCCGAACTCCTCTATTCTGCGGAAATATTCCTCCGCCTGCTCCTCCAAGCGGTCGGTCAAGGCCTCGACGGCGTAGGAGCCGGCCAGGGGGTCGATGGTATTGGCCACCCCGGTCTCATGCGCGATGAGCTGCTGGGTCCTCAAGGCGATCTCCACCGCTTTTTCCGTGGGCAGGGCCAGGGTCTCGTCCATGGAGTTGGTGTGCAGGCTCTGGGTGCCCCCGAGCACGGCGGACAGCGCCTGGAAAGCGGTGCGGACGATGTTGTTCTCCGGCTGCTGGGCGGTCAGGGAGCACCCCGCGGTCTGGGTGTGGAAGCGCAGCATCTGAGAGCGGGGGTCGCGCGCGCCGTACTTCTCCCGCATGTGCCTGGCCCAGATGCGCCGCGCCGCGCGGTACTTGGCTATTTCCTCGAAGAAGTCCACGTGGGAGTTGAAGAAGAAGGAGAGGCGCGGCGCGAAGTCGTCCACGTCCAGTCCGGCCTCGATGCCCGCCTCCACGTAGGCGAAGCCGTCAGCTAAGGTGAAGGCCAGCTCCTGCGCCGCCGTGGAGCCCGCCTCCCGGATGTGGTAGCCGGAGATGGAGATGGTGTTCCAGCGCGGCACCTCACGAGAGCAGAAGGCCAAGATGTCGGTGATGATGCGCAGCGACGGGCGGGGCGGGAATATCCAGCTCTTCTGGGCGATATATTCCTTTAAGATATCGTTCTGTATGGTGCCGCCCAACTCGGCGAAGGAAGCCCCCTGTTTCTCTCCCACGCAGAGATAGTAGGCCAGCAGGACCGAGGCCGGGCCGTTGATGGTCATGGAGGTGGTGATGGTCTTGAGGTCAATGCCCTCGAAGAGCGCCTCCATGTCCCGCAGGGAATCGATGGCCACGCCGCAGCGCCCCACCTCGCCCTCGGAGCGGGGATCGTCGGAATCGCGGCCCATTAGCGTGGGCATGTCGAAGGCCACCGAGAGCCCGGTCTGCCCCCGCTCCAGGAGGAACTTGTAGCGCCTGTTGGTATCCTCCGCCGTCCCGAAGCCCGCGAACTGTCGCATGGTCCAATGCCTGCCGCGGTACATGCTGGGCTGTATGCCCCGGGTGAAGGGGTAGAGCCCCGGATAACCCAGGTCCCTGTCGTAGTCGAGCCCCTCTATGTCATCGGGGGCATAAAGCGGCCGCACTTCCTCGCCGGACACGGTGGTGAAGGCGGCGTCCCGCAGCGGGGACTGGCCGTACACCTCGTCGAGCCATCTTTTCTTCTCCTCCATGCTTCACCCTCCCGATCGGTCTCCTGTTCGAGCCATACCGACCTCAGTACTCGATGCCCTTCCTCATCTCCACACCCTGGTTGTAATGGTGCTTTACTTCTCTCACCTCGCTCACCAGGTCCGCCAGCTCCACGAGTTCCACGGGGGCATATCTGCCGGTGCAGACCACCTCCATCTCGCGCGGGCAGGAGCGCAGGAATTCCAGCACCTCCGGAAGGGGCAGAAGGCCATAGTCCACCGCCACGTTGATCTCGTCGAGGATGAGCATCTGGTGCTTTCCCTCCGATACGACTTTTCTCGCCAGGTCGAGGCCCTCGCGGGCCATGCGCAGGTCGGCCTCCTCTGGCTCACCCTTTTTCACGAACTCGTCGCGCCCGGACATGGTGATGGTGAGGTCGGGCAGACACCTTTCGCACGTCATGAGCTCCCCGTATGTTCTGCCCTTCATGAACTGGATCATGTATACCTTCATGCCATGGCCGATGGCCCGCAACGCCTGGCCAAGGGCCGCGGTGGTCTTTCCCTTTCCGTCCCCCGTATATACCTGTATCATTCCTTTACCTTCGTCCCGCAGGCAGAACAGAATACCATGTCCTTATCGGGTATGCCGGCACCGCATTTGGGGCAGGCGTGGGTCTCCTCGAGTGGCGGCTGGGTCTCCTCGGCCTCGGGGGGCTGGGTCTCCGCTTCCGCCTGCTGCAGCGATGCCCCACAAACGGAGCAGAACTGGATGCCGGCTTCGGTGGACACCGCCCCGCATTTGGGACAGGCGTGGGTCTCCTCGGGGGGCGGCTGGGTCTCCTCGGCTACGGCCGGCGGGGGCGCAGCGGATGGAGGGGGAGCGGGTGCCGCCGCTGATTCGGGCGTTGTCAGGCCAGTGCGCGCACCGCAATTCCCGCAGAAAACCGCGTCCTCCTCCAGCGGCCCTCCGCAGGTAGGGCAGGCCATTCCGGCAATTCCGGGCACACCTGCCGCCTGGGGCGGCGGAGCCGCCAGGCTGGTGCCGCAGCCGGCGCAGAAGGCCGCGCCCCTGACCACGGGCTCGCCGCATTGCGGGCAGCTGGGCTTCTGGGCGGCCTGCTTGGCCGCCTTCAGCTGCTCGAGCGAGACTTCCCATTGCGGGATCTGGACCTGTATGTCCTTCAGGACACGGTAAGCTTCGAGCATCCCTGGATCATCGAGTTTCCCCTGCTCTCCGGCCTGAAAGGCCAGTTGACCAAGGTAATAGAAATACTCCTGTTCCCTCTGTTTGAGCTGCTTGATGTGCTTCCTGATCTGCCCCGGGTTTAACTGCTCCATCTTGCTCCTCCTTGATTCAGCCTGGCCTTGCCGAGAGGACGCGGCCCGGTAACAGGCCTTGCGGATATAGACTACATTATCAAATGGCGTCGCCCTTTACATCCCCCACACCCCATGACCGCCGGCTCTGTCGTGCCCTCCTGCGGCTCAATCCGCCAGAATGCAGGCCGATCCGGGGATCCCCGCTCGAGCCGGGAGTCCGCCGCATGGCGCGATGGCCGTAGCCGTGGTAAATTGTTTTTTTCTTGCTCCTGTATTAGGATTAGCTTGTTTCTCCCTTCCGGCAAGGGGGGAATATGGTTCCAATCCACTACCCGATCGGCAGGAGGTGTTGCCATGTCACTCAAGGATAAATGCATCATCACTGCGGCCTTAGCCGGAGCCGCGACAATGAAGAACCAAAACGAGGCCGTGCCCTACACTCCGGAGGAGTTCATCGAGGAGGCTTACAGGTGCTACAACGCCGGATGTGCCATCGTGCATATCCACGCCCGCGACCCGGAGCACGGCTTCCCCACCGCCAGCATCGACGTGCTGCGTGAGATCGTGAAGGGCATCACCGAGAAGTGCCCCATCGTCATCAACCTCTCCACGGCCATCGGCATCGGCGCCACGCCGGAAGAGCGCATCAGGGTGGTGCAGGAATTGAAGCCCGAGATGGCCTCGCTCAACACCAACTCCATGAACTTCGCACTCGGCGACTGGAAGAACCACGTGGTGTTGGGAGAGACCGTGTTCACCAACACCTTCCAGATGCTCACCGACTTCGCCAAGGAAATGAAAGCGGCCGGAACCAAGCCCGAGCTGGAGGTCTACGATTACGGTGGCGTCTACAACACCCTTTTCGTCCGCCACCAGGGTATCTTCGTCGAGCCCATGCACTTCCAGTTCGTGTGGGGAGTCCTGGGAGGCTGCCCCCTCGACCTCGCCAACTTCCACCGCTTCAGGGAGCTCATTCCCGACGATGCCACCTGGAGCACCTGCGGCGTCGGTCCGGCTCAGTTCCGTGGTGCCTTCATATCGGCCGTTGAGGGTGGCCATATCCGCGTCGGCCTGGAGGATAACATCACCATCAGAAAGGGCGTCCTCGCCAAGGGCTCCTGGGAGCAGGTGGAGAAGGCTGTGGAGATCGTCAAGCTCGCCGACCGTGAGCCGGCGACGCCGGACGAGACCCGCCAGATCCTTGGCCTCAAGGGCGGACCCGACGTATAACCCATAGCTGAAAAGAGGCGCCCCCCACGGGGCGCCTTTTCATATCCGGAAGCATTATCTATACGTACGCGGGAAGCACTATCGAGACGCATACGTGCCAGGCCCTGCCGCGCGGACGCGTCACGGCGCTGGACACTGT
>JAQVFR010000052.1 GCA_028697145.1 Actinomycetota bacterium
CCGCAAGAGCCCGGCGCGCGCGCGACGCCACGCGGCTCCGCACAGACATGTAATAATATGTTAATCCCCACCTGGGATTATGTCTATCTTCCATGTATTTCTTCGGCTTGCGGCGGCGTAATCTAAAGGATGTTTCCTGTTTTCAGACGAGCAAGCCCGCGACTCGCGGATGAACGTGCCGCGCGCACACGAAAGACCCGGCATGGGAAGCCGCGCACCGGCGGCCTCGCCGCTCGCGTCTCGTCCCCGGGATAATAGCGGTAAGGGTTTGCGACACCATAATACGATACTATATGAAGAGGAATCGGGAGGACGGGCCCATGCAGGGAAGGATACTCTTCATAGACGACGAGCCGGAGATCCTCAAGGCGGTGAAGTTCTACCTCGAGGACGAGGATTTCGAGGTGCACATCGCCGAGGAGGGCAACAGGGCGATAGAGCTGGCGGAGACCATCCAGCCCGACCTTATCATCCTCGACGTCATGATGCCGGTGATGGACGGCATCCAGGTATGCAGGCTCCTGCGTTCGCGCACCCGTACCCGCCTCATACCCATTATCTTCCTCACCGCGCGCGAGGCGGTGGAGGACAAGATAAAAGGCCTCGAGGCGGGAGGCGTGGACTACATCACCAAGCCCTTCAACAACCAGGAACTAATAGCCAGGATCAAGGCACACATCAGGAGCAACAGGGAGGAACTCTCCTCTCACCCGGTGACCGGCCTGCCGGGAGCTCCATCCGTGGAGAGGGAGGTGAACCGGCGCCTGCAGGAGGGGGAGATCTTCGCCGCCGTCTTCGTGGAAATAGGTTGCTTCCGCGAATATCGGGAGGCCTACGGCATAAGCCGCGGCGACAGGCTGCTGCTCTTCGTCTCCCGGCTTCTCGAGAGCGTGATCGTGAAATCCCTGGAGGACAAGGGCTTTCTGGGCATGCCTTCTTACGAGGACTTCTTTTTCACCTGCCCCGTCGAAAAGGCTTCTGCCATATGCGATGGGGTGATCGAACGCTTCGAGGAGGGGCGGGATGAGCATTACCTCGAGCAGCACCGCCAGTTGGGCGAGCTTACCTACTATGATTACCGGGGCGACCTCGTACGCGCTCCCTTCGTGCGGCTCGCCCTGGGCGGCGTGTGCAATACCCGCCGCTTCGTGACCACCTACGCCGCCGTCGCCGAATGGGGAGCCCAGACGTTGTTGAAAGCACGGGCGCAGGGCACGAGCGCCTGCATCCTGGAGGAGTGACCCTCCCTTGGCCAGCGAGCTTGTCCTGGGGGCTGGCGACGAGCCCGCCATCGCGGAAGCGGCCGTTACCCCTGCCAGGAGTCGGTGCGGTGGGCAGGGCACAGGTCCCGGGCCGGCTCATGACCTGACGCCCGTCAATTCACTCCGGACACGCGCTGGTGCATAGTATGCAAAGGAAGCCGCCGGACCTGGCCGGGAAGTGACGATATTGCCTGAGCTGCCGGAAGTAGAGATAATCCGCGGACAACTGGAGCGGGAGTTGCTGGGGGCGCGCATCGCGGCCTGCGAGGTCGCACTGACGCGCCTGGTAACGCACCCCACCCCCCTGGGCTACCGCCGCGGGCTCAAGGGGCGCGCGATCGTGAGCGTGGGTCGCAGGGGCAAGTATCTCCTCTTTGCGCTGGACGGAAAACGCGAGCTGGTGGTGCACCTCGGGATGACCGGCTCGCTCATCCTGTCCTCCCGGGGCGGTGCGCGTCCCCGCCATACCCACATCGTCTTCCACCTGGAGGACGGGAGAGACCTGCTCTACGTTGACCCGCGCACCTTCGGTGAGACGGCGCTGCTGAGGCGCGGCGACCGCAGACCCATGCGCGGCCTCGACCGCATGGGGCCGGAACCCCTGGAGGATGGATTCACCTGCGAGTGCCTGGCTTCGGCCTTGAGGGGTACGTGTCGCGTGAAATCGGCCCTGCTGGACCAGTCACGCGTCGCCGGCATCGGCAATATCTACTCCGACGAGGCCCTGCACCGCGCGGGCGTGAGCCCCCTGCGCCGCCTCGATACCCTCTCCCCCACCGAGATAGAGCGCATCCACTCGGCGGTGCGCGAGGTGCTGCGCGAGGCCATCTCGGGGGGCGGGTCCTCGGTGAGCGATTACGTGAACCTGCGCGGGGAACGGGGCGCCTTCCAGGACGACCACCGCGTCTACCGCCGCGAGGGCGAGCCCTGCCCCGCCTGCGGCACGTCGATCCGCCGCGAGGTCATCTCCGGCCGCAGCTCCTACTTCTGCCCCAAGTGCCAGAAATAAAAAGGCCGGAAAGGCGGGGGTCAGGTCTTGTTTTTTGCATACCGCGGTATGTTGCCTGTTGGCAGCAGGGGTTTTATCGCGTGCATGCAAGATGTGACCCCCCATGGCTTGTGTCCGAGGTGGTTCATGCTCTTCCCGGCGTTGCCCTGAATGGGGCGTGGTCTCAAACGGTTGGGGTGGCTGTCTATTCGACGCCTGGTCTCGAGGTAATGGGGGTTGGGGCCAGGATAAATCCTGGAGCCTACAGCGCTTCGCGTCGCTCTGCTCTGATAAGTGGGTATGGGCTCGGTCTTGACATTCCTCGCCTGCGGCTCGGACGCAAAACCGAGCCCGTGTGGCGGGTTGGGGAGAGGGCGGGGGTGGGCGGACGGTAGGGGGTATGGAGAGGACGGGGGTGGGCAGGCGGTAGGGGGGATGGAGAGGACGGGGGTGGGCAGGCCAGCGGGTTGGGGAGAGGCCGGGGGTGGGCAGACCAC
>JAQVFR010000027.1:0-16616 GCA_028697145.1 Actinomycetota bacterium
AGAGGCGCACGTCGTGCACCTCCACCATGCCTATCTCCGCCATGTGCGCCTCTCCGCTCCCGCCGTTCTCCGCAACCAGGTACCTCGTCTGCCCCGTCTCATCCCTGTATTGCCTGGCGCTCCACCTCCATCCGGCGGCTGCGTCGAGTTCCCCACCGCACAGGTACACGAGGTCGGTTGCCGGATCGTCATACGTTTCGAGGCCCGCCTGGGGGAGATGCGCGGTCGGTTTCAGCCATTCGGCCAGGCCCAGCACCTCGACCCGCCCGTCCGGGTGGACGAGCTTGGACCAGCCGTTGTGATTCACGTGGATATCTCTTTCCCAGGGCCAGCCGGCATGCGGCGAGGCATCCTCTCCTTCTCCACCGGGAATCACCCTCATCCCCAGGGGGAAAACCACCGCCGCGCCCGCCAGGGAAACGACCAGGAAAGCCGCCAGCGCCCTCGCGGGCCAGCCGCTCCCCCGCCTGCCCCACAGGCCATAAGCGGCGGCGCCCAGCGCGCCGAGGCCTAGAACGACTGCAAGCAGCGCCCACCAGGGCCAGCCGCCACCTTGCGAGGCAAAGCCGGCCCACGCCGCCAGCTCCCCTTTGTCCGCGGGAGCCAGGTAGAGGTCCTCCATGTCCTCGGGCGAGAACGTGCGGCGCAGCTTGGTGACGCAGCAACCGCCGCTCTCCTCCATATTCCCCGCCAGCTCGCTGTACTCCGCGAGCGCCCCGATCTGGACCGGCTGCCACCTCTCCGCGTATTCCAGCTCCATACTCCCGTGGCCGTAGGCCTGCGCGGCGAGCACGTACAGCAGCACCTCCGTTTCGCCGGGATTCAAGGAGGATATACGCAGCGGGTACACGGGCTCGGGGGCGTCAAAGATAAAACGCAGCGGCTCTATTACGCCTTCCGACAGCTCGTATTCCACGCTGCCATAGGTGGTGTCCTCATACGCCGGGCTGATGCGCATGGCGGTGAAGCACCAGGCCCGCTCGATATAATCCGCCAGCAACGCCTCGGCTTCCCCGTCGTAGGCGAAGCCCCTCTCCTCCAGCCAGGCCCGCAGTTCGCCCGCGTCGCCCGCGCGCAGCACGGTGAGGTCGAAGGCGCCCACCGTCATCTCGTCCAGGACTTCGACCCATCCCTCGCCACCAAGGTGCTCAATATCCTGGTTCTTGTTCCTTCCATGTCCGGCGGGCGCCTGCGTGACCCCGCTCATCACCTCGAAGAGGGAGATGCTGCCCTCCTCGATGCGCGGGGGCTCAGGGGTGGGGACCAGCCAGGCGAAGTCCTCCGAGACCCCCTCGTAGCGCACGGAGAGGACCAGCTCCTCCGTCCCCTCATGGAAAAATATGACGGCTTTCTGTTGCGGCTCCGAGATGTCTCGCCCGCCCTTCCCGAAAAGCCCGCCGTCCGCGCGGGCCGGGACGGCGGATAGGAGAAGGGCGGCAAGGACGGTGACCGCTACGACCAAGATTCTCTTGCCCATGTTAGAACCCCCTCGTCAGCCAGCCTGACAACCCCATTGGCAGTATACCTTAATATATCGACGCCCGAGGCTGTGGCCAGGTTCCACTCCCGAACATCCGTTCCCGCCGCTGCGGGAGCTCTTCGTTGTGGAGAGCGTGGATGCGGGGAGCCTCTGTCCGGACCCGAGGAGATGGAGCGCGTCGCCCTCTCCAAGGCCTGCTCCTGGATCCCCGAGGTCTCCTCCTTGGAGGAATACGAGCGCGGCGCGGCAGGGCAGACCTTGGGTGCCCGTCGCCGGCTCATCAGGATATGGCGCTGAAGAAAAGCACACCGAGGGGGATGCCGGCGGCGATGCCGATGAACTGGGGCCACATGGAGCCCGCGTTTTTTCTGGCCGTCTCGCGCAACTCGCTCGCTTTTACCTTCTTCGCGAGGAAGTAAAGGGGCAGGGCCCCCATGAGCACGAAGACCACGCCGCTGATCACCCAACCCCACGCCAGCGCCTCCTCCCTGAAGAAGCCGTATTCGCAGAAGTTCCAGCCCAGGGAGAGGAAGATGGCCGGCCAGAAGAGCATCGCCACCAGGTTGACCTCGCTGCCCTCCTTCCACATGCCCGGGAAGGGTATGTTGACGCTTCCCGACGCCATGCGCGAGATGGAGAAGACCCCCATGCTCGCCAGGGCGATCAGGACGCATCCCACTATGGCGACTGGGAATATCCACCAGTAAGTCGGCGCTGGGTGAGCGATCTCGTACGGCCCTCCCACGGCCACCATGCCGCCGAGGTCCAGCACGCCGCGCATGGCCAGGAAGAGGCAGGTGAGCAGGAAGGCGAACGCGAAGGGCAGCAGGAGCAGCCACAGCCACCGCTGCAGCGAAAGGGGGGTGGGGGCCGCCTTGCGCTCTTCGTCCGGCGCCGCCTCCGCGAAATCTACGAATCCCGCCGTCGCGGAGTCCGTCACTTCGTCCCCGAACGGGCTCGATTCAGCCGGCGGTCGTTGCGGATCCGGGGGCGGAACCGCGCCCGGCTGCATCCATACGGGGTCGGTGGGGTCCATCAGCTCCCGTCCTTCGTCTCCAGCCAGGCGTCGTACACCTGGCGCTGGGACACGCCTCGTCTCAGGGCCACGGCGCGCACCGCCTCGCGCGCCGGCAGGCCCTCGGCCACGAGCGCGCCCACCTCACCCGCCAGTTCGGGCAACGGCGGGGCCTCTCCCTCCTCCCCGGGACTCACGATGACCACGAACTCCCCGCGGGGCTTTTTGTCATCGAAGTATTCGAGCACCTGGGACGCGGTGCCGCGCAGCACCTCCTCGTGCACCTTGGTAAGCTCCCGCGTAACCACCACGCGCCGCTCCGGCGCCAGCTCCGCCAGGTCCTTGAGGGTCTCCAGCAGACGGTGGGGGGCCTCGTAGAAGACCACGGCCTCCCCCTCGCGCAGCAGTTCGGCAAGCCGGGACCGCCTCTCCCCGCGCTTGCGCGGCACGAAGCCGTCGTAGCGGAATCCGCGCAGCGGCAGCCCGGAGAGGGCCAGGGAAGCCGTAAGGGAACTGGGTCCGGGGACGACCTCCACCTCCAGCCCCCGCCGCGCGCATTCATCCACCACGCGGAAGCCGGGGTCGGCCACGCCGGGCATACCGGCGTCGCTCACCAGGGCCACCCTCTTTCCCGCCGCCACTTCCCCCGCGATGGTCTCCGCCTTCTCGCGCTCGTTGTGAGCGTGATAGCTTGTCACGGTGGTGTGGATATCGTGGTGCGAGAGCAGCTTGCGCGCCCGCCGCGTGTCCTCCGCCGCCACCAGGTCGGCCTCGCGCAGCACGCGCAGCGCGCGCAGGGTGATGTCCTCCATGTTCCCTATCGGCGTCCCCACCAGGAACAGCTTCCCCTTATCCATACCTGGATTATAGACCCTCGCGGTACACTTGGGGTGCCCTCAGTGGCGGGTGAGGAGGGTGTTCACCAGCTCGATCTGGGCGTTATAGTCCATGTCCGGCGCCAGCTCGGCGATGCGCCTGAGGATCTGGGCGGAGGCATAATACATATAGATGGGCTCGGGCCGTGCGGGCACCTTGTGGCAAATGCCGTGCTCGGAGAGTTCCTCGAGCGCCTTCTCAACCTCTTCCCTGGAACGCCCCAGCCGTATGCAGATCTTCTCGGCGCTGTCCACGGTACCCGGATTTTCCTTGAAAAAGGTGATCAGCTCCAGCTTGATCCTGTCTATGTCCGCATCGCGGACTATGAAGTTCCCTACCCTCGCCAAATCCGCACCTCGGATCGCCTCGCCGCCGGGTCTTAGCGCTACTGATTCTTCGCCCCAATCCCGGCTTTACCTCTTTCTCCGTCCTTCCGCTTTCATTTCCGCCTAACGAACTTCACGCCCCCAGGCCCGGCCGGCGAGGAAGCGTCCACCACTGGTGCGGCGTTCCCTCTGGCTCGCAGTATTGATGGCTCTGACGGGCGCGCTTTTGTCTCCCGATATCTTCAGATATCAATATTTGAATCGGCATGCCTCGGCCCCTCCTTGACCACCATCCTACCACCGCCGCGGCCCCTCCCTTCCACGCCGCGGCCACCGTGAGGTGACGCACCTCCGCCCGGCACGGGATTCCGGCAGCGAGGACCTCGCGCATGATGAAAACCCTTGTCAAATAGATGCATCCTGCCGATAATTACCTCTGTGCCGGGAGCCCCGTCCCGGACGCGATCATCAGAGGTTATCGCAGGTGAGAAACGCACAGAGGAGCATCATGAAACGCAGGGTCATGACGGTCATTTTTTCCATTCTTGTCTTCTTTGTCTTTCTCGTGCCCGCGGCGATGGCCTCCGGCGAACCTCCCCTTCCGCCACAGGACTTCCGGGCGGCCGACCGCCCCGATGACAACGGGGGGAAGGTCGACCTCGCGTGGGCGGACAGCCCTTCCCCCGGCATCGCAGCCTACCGCGTCTACCGCTCCCAGCACCCTGGAGGCCCGTACTCCCTGCTCAGCGAGCGCATCACAGCTTCCGGCGTGAACTATCTCGGCTACGTGGACACCTACCTCACGGACGGCGCCACCTATTACTACATGGTCACCGCCGTGGACGGGCAAGGCCGGGAGAGCGCCCCCTCGCCCGAGCTCTCCGCCGTCCCTTCCTCCCAGGTCTTCGAGGCCGCGGTCGCCATAAAGAAGAGCATGGTCATCTCCATCGCCGACCAGAAGCTCTACTGCCTGGAGAACGGCCGCCTGGTCCACATGCTCCTCGTCTCCACCGGCGCGGGGGGAACGCCCACCCCCACCGGCAATTTCCGCATCCTCTACCACGACCAGGCCCACCCGGTGCCGAAATATCCCGGCTGCGTGTGCTATTACTGGATGGGCTTCTTCGAGGACTACGCCATCCACGCCTGGCCTACCTATAACGGCGTGCAGTCGAATTACGAAGGCCTGGGCTATCCGGCCTCCCACGGCTGCGTGCGCCTCGACCCCACCCAGGCTCACATCCCCTATTACTGGGCCCCGGACGGCACCCCGCTCTCCATCATCCCCGGTCCCTTCGTGCCGCCGCACCCACCCATACAGGGGGGGACGGCTTCCAAGGGCACGCCCGAAGCCGCGACCGAGTGGTACTTCGCCGAGGGGTACACCGGGGAGGGTTTCGACGAGTACATCCTCATCCAGAATCCCAATCACGAGGGCGCCATCGCCGAACTCGACTACCTCAAGCCCGACGGCAGCGTCCATTCCCAGGGTTACCTCCTGGGGGCCAACACCCGCACCACGGTGCTGGTGGACGCGGTGCCGGGCATGGAGGCTACCGATGTATCGGTGCGGCTCGAATCCACCCTGCCGGTGGTGGCGGAGCGCGCCATGTACTTCAACTACCGCGGGAAGACGGGGGGGCACGTCTCGCTGGGCGTGAACGCGCCCGCCGAGCAATGGTATTTCGCCGAGGGTTGCACCGCCGGCGGTTTCGACGAGTACATCCTGGTGCTCAACCCCGAGGCCGCGGACGCCGTCGTGGCCCTGGACTACCTCAAGCCCGACGGCAGCGTCGCCACCCGTGAGATACGGGTGAAGGCCAACAGCCGCCACACCGTGGCCGTGGACGACGCGCCGGGCATGGAGAGCACCGACGTCTCCGTGCGCCTGCGCTCCGACCTCCCCGTGGTGGCGGAGCGGTCGATGTACTTCGGGTACCACGGCGTCGACGGGGGGCACGTGAGCACCGGCTCCACCGAGCCTTCCGCGCAGTGGTATTTCGCCGAGGGCTATACCGCGGGCTCGTTCGACGAATATATCCTTATCCTCAATCCAGAGACTACGGACGCTTACGTGACCCTGGACTACCTCAAGCCCGACGGCAGCGTGACCTCTCAATATATCGTGGTGGGGGCGAACAGCCGGGCCACGGTGGCCGTGGACGAAGCGCCGGGCATGGACGGCACCGACGTATCCGTTTACATCCGTGCCGACCGCCCGGTCATGGCGGAGCGGGCCATGTACTTCGGCTACCCGGAATGTCCCGGCGGCCACGTGCAGACGGGTTATACCGAGACCGGGAATCTGTTCCTCATGGCCGAGGGGTACACGTCGCCTTACTTCGACACCTACCTGATGGTGATGAACCCGGGCGACACGGAGCTCAACGTCGCCTTCAGTTTCCGCAAGCCCGACGGCCAGCTGGTCATGTGGCCCATGAAGGTGGGGCCGCACAGCCGCGGCACCCTCAAGGTGAACTCGATACCGTACCTCACCGATTCCGAGTTCTCCATCAAGGTGGACACCGACGGCCCGGCCGTGGTCGAGCGCGCCATGTACTTCAACTTCCCCCGCTAGCCCCAGGCATTGGGGTCAAGCCTCGCCTCGTGCCTCAGGCGCCGTGCGGAACCGTCATCACGCGGCCGGGCGCAACATATGTGGGTCGCTTTGCGTCTATAATCCAAGGTGACGCAGGCAGGCGGAGAGAATAGAATTAGTGAGACTATTGAAGAGAGGTCGATAAATTGATCTGTCCCGAATGCGGCAGTTACCAGCCCGATAGAGCGAAATACTGCGGGGTTTGCGGCACGGGCCTCTCCCAGGAAGGACTGATGGAGAGCTTCCTCAACCACGACCCCGAACACGACATCGTCCTGCCGCGCCACCGCAGCTTCCTCTTCTACCTCGCCATCACCGGCATCGTCATCCTCTCCCTTGCCGCCGTCACCGGCGCCGCCTATCTCGTCTACCGCATCGCCTGGGGCGAGGAAAAGAAGGGGGAGAACGGCGGGGAGGTCACGCGCAGCGCCCTGGATTATACCGATAACGACCTCGGCTTCAGCATCTCTTACCCGGAGACCTGGACCATCGAGGAAGCGGCCCCGCAACCGGGCGAGTTGGCGGCGCTCACCATCAACCTCACCGCTCGCAAGGGCATGGACTTGCGCGTGCTCCAGCTCGACCCGCTCGTCTCCATAGGGGGCATCTACGCCATAGAGGAATACCTGGTCGAGGACGCCAACACGCGCATCATGGCCCAGGGAGGCAAGGCCTCCACCGGCGGGGAGCAGCAGGAGACGGGCAGCCAGCCCGGTTACGACCAGGGGGAGGCGCAATCTCCTGCGGGAGAAGGGACGGAGCCCGTCGGGACGGAGGAGGGCACGGCGGGGGATTTCTTCGACTCCACCCGCGTCTCGGACCTCCCGGCATTCTATACCGAGTTCACGTCCAACTTCATGGGAGAGGAGAGCAGGTCCCTCCTCTATTACATCGTCGCCGGAGACCACATCTTCGTCTTTCTGGGCCGCGCTCCCTCCGGAGAGTTCAAGGACGTGCGCCCGCAGTTCTTCGCCATCACCGGCTCATTCAAATGGGACGAGGGCGCCGGCGAGCAGGCCCCCGAGACGCCCGATATAAGCGGCCGGCCGGCCCCTGTGATAACCTTTGAATGGAGCGGTTATGGATAGAGAAGGTCGCAGGCCTGCGGGCTTGCGCTAACCGGCAGGACCGATACGGGGGAGGTGGAGCGATTGCGCATTGTAGTAACGGGCGGAGCGGGTTTCATCGGATCCAACCTCGTGGACAGCCTCCTGGAGGAAGGTCACACGGTGACGGTCGTCGATAACCTGTCCACGGGCAAGTTCGACAACCTCATGGGGGTGAAGGAGGCCGCCAAGGAGAACCGCTTCTCCTTCCTGCACATCGACATCCGCGACGACGCCATGCTCGCGGCCTTCAAGGGCAAGGAACAGGACGCCGTCATCCACCTCGCCGCCCAGCCCGACGTGAGGGTCTCGGTGAAGAACCCCGTCATGGACGCGGACGTCAACGTCCTGGGCACCATCAACGTGCTCAAGATGGCTGCGGACAACGGGGTCAAGCGCTTCATCAACACCTCCTCCGGGGGCTGCGTCTACGGCGAGCCCGAATCCATCCCCGTATCCGAGGAAGCGCCCAGGCGTCCCGACTCCCCCTACGGCGTGAGCAAGCTCGTGGCCGAGGAATACATCCGCTACTTCGAACGCACGTACGGCATCTCGTGCTCCACCCTGGCCCTGGCCAACGTATACGGCCCGCGCCAGAACGCCTTCGGGGAGGCGGGAGTGGTGGCCATCTTCATCGGCAAGATCCTGGCCGGGGAGGAATGCACCATCTTCGGGAACGGCGAGCAGACGCGCGACTTCGTCTACGTGGACGACGTGGTGGACGCCTACCGCGCCGCCCTGTCCCGGGGAGACGGTGAGTTCATGAACATCGGCACCGGCTTGCAGACCTCGGTGAACGAGCTCTACCAAGGCATCGCGGACATCATGGACTGGGAGGAGGCCGCGGCCTACGCCCCGGCGCGCGACGGCGAGCTGGACCACATCGCCCTGGACGCGGGCAGGGCCGGCAAGGTTCTGAAGTGGAAGCCGCGCACCTCCCTGCAGGACGGTCTCTCGCGCACCGTGGACTGGTACCGCCAGAACCTGCGGAGGTAGCCTTTGCCCATCACCGACCTTCATTCCCATATCCTTCCAGGATTCGACGACGGCGCCTCGAACGACGACGAGTTCCTGGCCATGGCCCGCGCCGCCGTGCGCGGAGACACCGTCCGCATGGCGGCAACCCCCCATTACGACCTGGAGAAGCCGGCCCTGGAGCTGGACGCGGTGGAGGCGGCCGTGAGGGAACGCGGCGATATCCTGCGCGCCGAGGGCATCGGGCTAGAGCTGGTCCCCGGGGTCGAGGTGCGCATCAACGCCGGCCTCTACCGCCTTGCCAGGGAGGGCTCGGGGCTGGAGCGGCTTACCTTGGGGGAGGGGCGCAAATACCTGCTCTGCGACCTCCCCCTCATCGACATGCCCTCAGCCACCGGCGACGTCCTCTTCCAGGTGCAACTGTGCGGTATCGTCCCCATCCTGGCCCACCCGGAGCGCAACCGCTATCTCGCCGAGAGGACGGACGCGGTGCGTGAGCTGAGGGAGCGCGGGGTGGAGATACAGGTGAACGGCGGCAGCCTGCTGGGGCTGTACGGGAAGACCGCCAGGCGCAGCGCGTTCGTCCTCCTGGATGAGGGCATCGCCCGCCTGGTCGCCTCGGACGCGCATTCCCCCGACGGCCGCGGCGCCGACCTCTCGGGGGCGGCGCGCGTCATCCGGGAGCGCCTGGGCGAAGGGGCGGAGCGCGCGCTCCTCGAGGCCAACCCGGAGCGGGTGCTGGCCGGGGAGCCCCTGCTGGACGCCATACCCAGGCCCGCCCGCCGCGCCCCGCGGAGCCACCGGCGCCTGTTCGCACGCGGGAGGCAGCGGTGAGCCCGCCCCGTGACTGGATCTCCGAGTTCAAGGCGGATCCCCGCCGCTCCGGCATCTTCCTGGACTTCGACGGCACCATCAGCGACATTGCCCCCGCACCCGGGGGCGCCGGACTGCACCCGCGGGCCGCCGAGCTGCTCCCCGGCCTCGCCCGCCGCTACCCCTTGTGCGTGATGTCCGGCCGCCGCGCGGCGGACGTGGCTTCCCTTGCCGGGCTGGCCCACATCCATTACGTGGGGGTCCACGGCATGGAGTGGATGGAGGAAGAGCCGCGTATCGACCCCGAGGTCCTTCCCCATCTGCCCACCATCGAACGCGCCCGCGAGGAGCTGGGCGCCGCCCTTCCAGGCCTTCCGGGGGTGACCCTCGAGGACAAGCTCATCACGGTCTCCCTGCACTTCCGCGAGGTCCCCGGGGAGGAGGACGAGGCCTTGCGGCTGGCGGAGGGGCTGGCCATGAGGCTCGGTCTCAAGGTGAGGAGAGGCAGGATGACAGTGGAGCTGCGCCCGCCCGTGGATATCGACAAGGGCACGGTGCTCATCCGCCTCGCCGCCGCCTGGAGGTTGCGGCGCGCCCTCTACGCCGGGGACGACCTCACCGACGTGGACGCCTTCCGCGGGCTGCGCTACATGATGAAGGAGGGCGGCTTCGAGGGCGTAGCCGTCGCCGTGCTCTCGCCCGAAGTCCCCATAGAACTGGAGGCGGTGGCCGACCTCACCGTCGACGGCCCCGACGGCCTCCTGGACCTCCTCTCCCGACTGTAACGGGGTCAGCCCTTAACATTCATCATTTATTTGCCGTTGCTAAATATTTTCAGAAGCTCCCTCGGGTCAACCTTCCAGGAACATCAGTCAATGGCACAAGCCAGTTTGATCCCAAAAGGGATTTTCAGGGGACTCGGTTATGGCACGGGCCGGTTTTACCCCAAAAGGGACACTACCAGACGAGTTCGTCGGCGTCCTTGGGGCTGTCCACCTTCATCACCTCGGCCACCTCGCCGGAGTGCAGGCGCACGGTGCGGTCGGACATCTCCGCTATGGCTGAATTGTGGGTGACCAGGATGATGGTCTGCTTCTCCTCGCGGTTTATCCTCTGCATCACCTTGAGCACGTTCTTGCCGGTCTCGAAGTCCAGCTCGCCGGTGGGCTCGTCGCAGAGGAGGATAGGCGGCGATTTGCAGATGGCGCGTGCGATGGCCACGCGCTGCTGCTCGCCTCCCGAGAGCTGGCTGGGAAAATGGTCGGCGCGGTCGGCGAGTCCCACCATCTCCAGAGCCCGCATGGACCTGTCGCGTGTCTCCTTCTCCACCAGCTCCAGCGCGAACTCTACGTTCTCCAGCGCGGTGAGCGTGGGGATGAGGTTGAAGAACTGGAAGATGAACCCGATCTGGGTGCGCCGGTAGTCGGTGAGCCCCTTGGCGTCCAGGTTGGAGATGTCCTGGCCGTTGACGTTGAGCGTGCCGCAGCTGATGGTGTCCATCCCCCCGATGAGGTTGAGCAGGGTGGTCTTGCCCGAGCCGCTGGGGCCCAGGATGACGATGAACTCCCCTTCCTTGATGGTCAGGTCCACATCACGCAGGGCCCGGACCTCCAGCTCCCCCATGGGATAGGTCTTGCACACCCCGCTGAAGACAA
The DNA here is from genome assembly GCA_028697145.1 of Actinomycetota bacterium. Lineage (GTDB taxonomy): Bacteria > Actinomycetota > Geothermincolia > Geothermincolales > RBG-13-55-18 > SURF-21. The sequence continues at coordinate 10,846 of JAQVFR010000027.1, forward strand.
TCAGGTCCCTTCCGTTATCTTTCGGGTCGGCCAAACTCCCTCCTTTTCCTCCCGCGGGGCTTCCGCTACATGATACAACATGGTTTGTCCCGGAGGCATCGGGATCAGGCATCGGGGTCAAGCCTCGCCGCGTGCCCGAACAGGCTGGATTTCCCGTCCGCGCAGGAAAATGCGATTTCCATGCACGCGCCTATGGCGTTTCGAGCACCTAGGGATCACCACGCCGCTGCGCCTCTCGTGATGACTTATGATGACTTAAATAAACGGGCTCGCGATGCGGGTCCGGGTCAGTTCCTCAAGAGGATATGGAAAAAGCGCAGGTAGTCCAGGAGGTGCCGCGTCGAGAGGAAGTTGCGCCGCACCTTGTCGTGGCCGGCCTCCCCCATGCGCTGCGCGGTCGCGGGGCTGTCCAGCAGCATGCTCACCTTCTCCGCCGCCTCTCCTATGTCATCGATGAGGAAACCGTTGACGCCGTCGTCTACCTGCAGTAGGATCCCCCCCACCGCGCCGGCCACCACCGGCTTGCGCTTCCACATGGCTTCGGTCACCGTGAGCCCGAAGCCCTCGCGCAGCGATTTCTGCAGCACCACGTCGGCCATGGCCTGGAAGGCGCTCACCTCCACGTTGCCCACCCCCTGCTGGTTGGAGAGCAGGAAGATATCCGGGTCGCCGTCCGCGTAGTTGAAGGTCTTCTCGTAGTAGTGCCATCCTTCCGGATCGTCGTCGGCCATGCTGGCGCAGTAAACCAGCTGCAGGTCGCGGTGGTTCCGCTTGACCTCCCGGTAGCAGTCAACCAGGCCCAGGGGGTCCTTCCAGGGATCGAAACGCGAGACCTGCAGCATGATGGGACGCGTTTCGTCCACGCCGTAGCGGCGGGCGATGTCCGACTGCACCCTCTTCTCGGGGATGATGTTCTTGGCGCTTAGCGGATCGATGGAGGGAGGTATAAAGGCCAGGCAGGGGACCTCGAGTTGGGACTTCACGAAGCTCTGCATGGTGAAGACGGCGCCGTCGTAGAGGTTGATGTACGGCACGAGGAACTCCCACGCGTCGTCCTGGGCGAAGGTGGAGTCGATGTGGCAGCGCCATATCCACTTGCCCCGGCGGATCGCGCGGTCCTTCATGGCGGCAAACAGGGCGCAGGGCTGGGGATCGTGCACAATGACGAAGTCGTAATCCTGGCCGCAATCGGACGCGTTCTCGCCGCACACCGAGAGATATTTCATCTTCATCTCGCTGGTGACGGGGATGTCCATGCCCTGCAGGGCGTTGTGGAACAGCTTGGTGATGGTGAAGAAATCAGGATCGCCGTTCATGATATGCCATTCCGCCTGCAGGCCCACGCTGCTCATCAACGGGACCAGGGTGTAGAGCAGCTCCGCCACCCCGCCCCCATGAGCCGTGCTGTTGATATGCGCCACCCGCGCGCCCTTGAGCCCCTCCGCCAGGCGCAGGATCTCGTCGATGACCTCGTCACCCGCAACACCACGGTAATGCTCTATGTTTTTCGGCTGGACCGGGACCAGGGGCAGCATCTACAGACCTCCGCGCTTCCTTCGATCGACAACCCTTAGAGTATAGACCCCTCCAGCAATCCCTTCACGTCGTCTGCGGTACTCGTCAGCTGCCGGCGTTTACTATTCTGTCTTCCCCCTTCCTTCCCAAAACCGATATCGCAATTCTACCATCTAATCGGCACGCGGGTTGCCCCGGGAATGTGCCTCAGGCACGGGGGTCAAGCCTCGCCTCGTGCCTCAGGCACGGGGGTCAAGCCGCGGATTCCACCCCGCACCCTTCAATCCGCGACGGGGATATGTTAATTTCCACATAAGCGAGGTGGATGCGGTGGACGCGTTTGCGTCTGGAAGGAGATGAAGCCATGGCCATGAAGATATTCTCGGAGCGGCGCAGCATCCGCAGATACGGTGACCGCCCGGTGGAGGACGAGAAGCTCGAGGCGGTGCTGGAGGCGGCCCGCCAGGCCCCCTCATGGGCCAATATGCAGTGTTGGACCTATGTGGTGATCAAGGACTCCGCCGTAAAGGAGGCCGTCGCCGAAACCCTCAAGGGCAACCCCGGCCAGAAGGCGATACTGGCGGCACCGGTGCTCATCGTGGCCTGCGCCGACCCCGAGAAGTCCGGCACCGTCAACGGCCAGCCCTACTACATGCTGGACGTCGGCATCAGCATGCAGCAGCTCATGCTGGAGGCGTGGAACCAGGGCCTCGGCACCTGCTGGATAGGCTGGATAAAGGAGGACGAGATCCGCTCCATCCTGGGTGTGCCGGAGAACATCCGCGTTGTCGCCCTCACCCCCCTGGGCTATCCCGCCGTCCTGCCCGAGAGCCCCGGCCGCAAGCCCATGCAGGAGATAGTCCACCGCGAGAAGTGGGGCTGAGCCCGGTCAGCCCGCGTCATCCTCCGGGCCTCGTCCTCGGGTCGCATCATCGGGGCGACCGTTCCGCCTCATCCCCGAGACGATGTTTCCTCCCACCCCTCTTCAGGCTAAATGAAGGCCTCCGTTATTCCGATGATTAAGTAATGCAAGCATAAGGAGGTGGCGTGATGCGCATCAAGAAATGCAAGGTCTGCGGTTTTCCCTACCGCCTGGCCAGGTCCCTGGTTTGGAACGACAACGGCACTATCACCAGCAAGCACCGGCCTGACTTCCGCACGCTCATCATCGAGGCCGACTACCTCACGGAGATCTTCAAGAAGATAGAGGAAGTCCTGGGCGTCTCCATCCAGCACATCGTCTTCGAGGCACAGCGCAACGCCGCCAAGGACGTCATCAACGGCAACATCAGCCGCTTTCGCTGGGCTATCCGCTACGTCCCCGGTGTGCGCAGGATGGTCATCGCCTATTTCAACCGCATGGCCTCATGGACAGGCCAGGCCTACGCCAAAACCATACCCCACCAGGGCGAAGGGGCCGGCGCCGCGATCATCCGCAATCCCTTCAACCGCGACCTCATGGCCGCAGTGGTGGTGGGGGCGCTGGAGAGCCTGGACGAGAAGCCTTACGACTACCGCTGGGAGAGGCGCGGCGAGGACGACGTCATCGTGGTCGAATCCGGCGCGCATCCCGATATATCGGAGAGGCTGGCCTATAACACCGCTCCGCCCAAGCCGGGCGACCGCCGCTACCAGCGGTGCCCCGGATGCGGGGTTCCCGTCCTCCTGAAGGACATGGAATGGAGGGAGAACGAGGGCCTGATGATCGACATGAAGCGCGGCGTGCGCATGGTCGTGCTGGAGATCTATACCACGAGCGTCGTCCTGCGCGAACTGGCGAGGGAACTCGGGGAGGACGTCTTTCCGGTGATCGTCGCTGCGCAGCGGCAGTTCTCGCTGCCGCATATCCGCGGGGAGTTCTTCCGCGGTGAAGACAACTCCAGCGTCTTCGATAAGGAGGTCTTCTACCGCGAGGTGCTGGACAGCGTCGCGCTGCGCGGCCAGGGCAACCCCGTGATGTGCGACACGGATGACGGGCGCCTCGTCATCATCGTGGACAATCCCTTCGACGAATACGTGTTGGCGGGCCATTTCTCCGCCCTCTACGAGATCGCCGAGGGGAAAACCCCGCAGGTCGCCTGGGAGGCCACCGGCCCCTCCACCGTAACCTACACCCTCACCTCCTAGGCATTGGGATCTCGCCTCGGGCATTGGGGTCAAGCCTCGCCCCGTGCCTCACTCTAATCAACTGCTGCTACTCGAGACGTCGACGGCAACATGAGTGAACTTCGCCCGGTATGGTCCCTCTCTTCCCGCCCAGTCTATTGCCATTATTTGGTACTCTCTACAGGATTCCGCCCGGAGGGGATGTTATACTGGTAATTGGAAGGAGTGATAGCGTGGATGAAACCAGCGTGGAATTCGACGAGTTGGACCTGGAGACCATCACCCCCCGCCAAGTACGCCAATACCTCAAGGACAAGTTCGTCATCGTGGCGTCTAACCGCGGCCCAGTGGAGTTCCGCCGCGGGTCGGACGGGGCTATCAAGGCCCACCGCGGCGCCGGCGGGGTGGTCACCGCCATGTCCACCGCCCTGGTGGCCACCGACGCGGTGTGGATATCGAGCATGCGCACGAAGGAGGACGCCGTAAAGGCGCGGGAGGCCCCCGGCGGCAGGCTGGCCATGCCCCCCGATAAGCCGCAGTACTGGGTGAAGTACATCATCCCCGAGAAGAAGGACTTCCAGCAGTACTACAGCGTGATCAGCAACTCCGTCCTCTGGCCCCTGCAGCATTACCTCTACGACGTGCTGCGCCGGCCGGTTATCGACGAGTCGGTCCACGAGGCCTGGAACAACGGCTACCGCAAGATCAACCGCCTCTTCGCCGACGAGATCGTGCGCGAGATACGCTCCACCGACAAGAAAGCCCTCGTCTTCCTCCAGGACTACCACCTCTACCTCTGCGCCCAGTATATAAGGCGCAAGGAGCCCGACGTCCTCATCCATCACTTCACCCACTGCCCGTGGGCGCAGCCGGACTATTTCCGCTTCCTGCCCCACGCCATGCGCCGCGAGCTGCTGCAGGGGATGCTGGCCAACGACGTGCTGGGCTTCCATACCGCCCACTACGTCAACAACTTCCTGCAGTGCTGCCGGGAGGGGGAGGCGGTGCGCGCCACCGTCGACCCCAAACGCCGCACGGTGCGCCACGGGCCGCGCGAGACCTACGTGCGCCACTACCCCATCTCCATCGACCATGAGGCCCTGGAGAGGACAGCGCGCCGCGCCGACGTGGAGAGCTACCGTGAACGCCTGCGGGCGCTCGCCGCCGGCCGCAAGCTGCTGGTGCGCGTGGACCGCGTGGAGCCTTCCAAGAACATCCTGCGCGGCTTGCAGGGATACGAGCATTTCCTGCGGCGCTTCCCGGAATGGCACGAACGCGTCGTCTTTGCCAACTTCCTCTATCCCTCCCGCTCGGACCTCAAGGAATATCGGGACCTGCAGCGGGATACCGCGGAGGCCGCTAACGCCATAAACAGCGAGTTCGGCACCGACGACTGGGAGCCGGTGCACCTGGAAATCGAGGACAATTACCCGCGCTCCGTTGCGGCCCTCATGGAATACGACGTCTTGCTCGTCAACCCTGTTGTGGACGGCATGAACCTGGTGTGCAAGGAGGGCGCGGTGCTCAACCGCCGCAACGGCCTCATCGTCCTCTCGGTGAACGCCGGGGCTTACCAGGAGATGCGCGGCACGGTGCTCCCGATCAACCCGCTGGACGTCGTGGAGACCGCGGAGGTCCTTAGAAATGCCCTGCAGATGGGCGAGCGCAAGCGCAAGGGGATGGCCAGGGCGGCGCGGGAAATAGTCGAGGCCAACACCTCCTTCAAGTGGTTCCTGCAGCAGATGCGCGCCCTGCGCCGCGTGGAGAAGCAGCGCGAGGGAGGAGAGAGGAAGCAGGCGCTGCTGCCCGAGCTCCCCCGCTACGAGCGCTTCGAGTGAACGCTCTCAAGCCCGACCCTGAAGTGCGCCCCCGGGCGTGCGGCTAATGATGTTGGCAAGTGGTGGCGGGCCAGCCGGTCGCGTTGTGGGACAGGGAGCGCGGTCCGGCGGGCTCCTACGAGTACGACGTTACCAACGACACCCTTCGGTTGTTCATCCGCTGAACGTCCAAACAGGTTGAGGCACGAGGCGAGGCTTGACCCCAATGCCTCAACCCTGATGCCTGGGGAGAGCGTTGCGGGTGTCCAGCACGGGCACGCCGGAGCGCGCGATGAGCCCGTAATCGACGCCGCTGTGGGCGGTTACGATGAC
>JAQVFR010000027.1:16716-45236 GCA_028697145.1 Actinomycetota bacterium
CGAGGCGAGGCTTGACCCCAATGCCTCAACCCTGATGCCTGGGGAGAGCGTTGCGGGTGTCCAGCACGGGCACGCCGGAGCGCGCGATGAGCCCGTAATCGACGCCGCTGTGGGCGGTTACGATGACCACGCAGTCGCAGCTCCCCAGGGTATCCTCGCCGAGTTCAGAGCTGCGCAGCACGCTGTCGCCCAGCGAGAACTCCGGGACGAAGGGGTCGTGATAGGCCACCTCCGCGCCGCTGTCCCCCAGCAGCTCCATGAGCTTGGCGGCCGGGGTCTCGCGCGTGTCGCCCACATCCGGCTTGTAAGCGACCCCTACGACCATCACCCTCGCGCCCTTCATGCTCTTCCCCGCCGCGTTCACCTCGCGCGCCACCAGGCTGGAGACGAAGTAGGGCATGTTCACGTTGACCTTGCCCGCCAGCTCGATGAATTCCGTCTGGAAATCGTACTCCCTCGCCTTCCACGCGAGGTAGAACGGGTCCACGGGGATGCAGTGGCCGCCGAGCCCCGGCCCCGGCCAGAAGGGCATGAACCCGAAGGGTTTGGTGGCGGCGGCCCCTATGACCTCCCACACGTTCAGGCCCATGCGCTCGCACAGCATCCACAGCTCGTTTACCAGCGCGATGTTCACGCCGCGGAAGATGTTCTCGAGGATCTTGGCCATCTCCGCCACCTCGGGGGAGCTCACCACCACCGCTTCCTCCACGAAAGCGGAGTAGAAGGCTCGGGCTATCTCGGCACACCTCTCGCACATGCCGCCCACGAGCTTGGGGGTGTTGGCGATGTTCCATCTCTTGTTTCCGGGATCCACACGCTCGGGCGAATAGGCCAGGAAGAAATCCTCGCATAGCTTCCCTCCCACCTCCTCGAGGATGGGCAGAACCACCTCGCGCGTCGTCCCCGGATAGGAGGTGGACTCCACGACCACCAGCTTGGGGACGCCTCCTTCGCGCAGAGCGTCCCTTATCTGCGCGGCTGCCTCGCGTATGAAGCCGAGGTCCGGGTCGCGCGTCCTGGAGAGCGGGGTGGGCACGCACACGCATATCACGTCGCACGATGCGAGGACGGCGGCATCACCGCTCACCTCGAACTTTCCCGCCGCGAGCAGCTCCTTCAGCCTGTCCCCGTCCAGCCCCTCGTAGAGCGCCTCCCCCCTGGCCAGGCGCTCCCTCTTCTCGCCATCTTTTTCCAGCCCGATCACGCGGAAACCAGCGCCCGCGGCCTCAAGCGCCAGGGGCAGCCCGACGTATCCCATACCGATAATCCCGATCAGCGCGCCTCGGCTTTCAATGGACTCCTTAAGGCCCATGCCACCTCCTCACAACAACAGATCCTACTCCCCGTGACAGCGTATCCGGCGCCGGCAGGGCGCCGCGATCCCGGCTGGCGCGTGACCGCCGTAGGCTCGTCTATCCCGGCCGTCGCCAGCTTTTCTATATGTTATCATTTGGGAGCACAGGCTGAACGCGCGGCGGGAGATTATCGCATGTTGACAGGACCGACCATTGACGCAGAGGAGACGCTCGCCCGCATCCTGGATTTCATCCGTGAGCGCATGGAGGATGCAGGAAAGGAGCGCCTCGTGGTGGGGCTCTCCGGCGGGTTGGACTCCGCCGTTTCCTCCTACCTCGCCGTGCGCGCCCTGGACAGCGGGAGCCTCACCGCCTTCATCATGCCCTACAAGACCACCGATCCCCAGAGCACCAAGGACGCGCTTCTGGTCGCCTCTGAGTTGAGCATCGCCCACAAGATCATCGATATCACGCCCATGGTGGACGCTTACTTCGACCGCCTCCCCGAGGCCGACCGCAAACGCCGCGGGAACTACATGGCCCGCACGCGCATGGCGGTGCTCTACGACCAGTCGGCGGCCAGGCACGCGCTGGTCCTGGGCACCGGGAACCGCACCGAGTCCCTCCTCGGCTACACCACCCTGTGGGGCGACATGGCCTGCGCCTTCACCCCGCTGGGCGGCCTGTACAAAACGCAGGTGCGGGAGCTTGCGTCCCACCTGGGCGTGCCCGCGCGCGTCATCACCAAGCCCCCCTCGGCCGACCTGTGGCAGGGCCAGACCGACGAGGGGGAGATGGGGCTTACCTACGAGGAGGCGGACCGCCTCCTCTACGGCATGGTCGACCTCGGCCTGGGCGACGCGGAACTGCAGGCCGAGGGCTTCGACCCCGCTTTCGTCGGCAAGGTGCGCGGCATGGTGGAGACTTCCTCCTTCAAGCGCTGCATGCCTCCCTCCTGCCACCCCTAAGGCATCGGGGTCAAGCCTCGCCTCGTGCCTCAGGCATCGGGGTCAAGCCTCGCCACGTGCCTCTCCCGTGGCACCCTCAGGGATGAATGCTTCAGCTCTTTCTCCGCGTCTGTCTCACCAGGCGCGCCGCTCCTTCGCCTATAATGAATCCATGGCGAAGAAACTGAAGATCCTCGAAGTGTGCAACCTGGACCGTTTCGCCGCCTCTCCATATATGCTGCCCCTGTTCGGCGGCCTGGCGGAAGCCGGTCACGAGGTGCACGTCGCCTGCCACGTAACCTCCTTCGGAGACATCCTGCGCGAGGCGGGCCTGGAGGTTCACGACCTGCCCCTCACGCGGCGAATCACCCCCCTGGAGGACCTCAAAGCATACCGCGCGCTCAAGTCCCTCCTGCGCGAGGGACGCTACGACGTCGTGCACACCCATAATCCCAAGGACGGGATCCTGGGGCGCACAGCTGCGTGGAAGCTCGGGGTCCCGGCGGTCATCCACACCTGCAACGGTTTCTACTTCTCCCACCGCTCCTCGAGGTTGAAACGCTGGCTCGTCCTCCAGACCGAGCGTTACGCCGGCAGGCACTGCCACCTGGTCATCTTCGTCAACGGCGACGACCTCGCCCTGGCGGCAGCGAGGAAGGTTGTGGGCACGCGCAAAGCGAGGCTCATATACAACGGAGTGGACCTGGAGCGCTTCAGGCCGGGAGATGACGGCGGCCTGCGGGAGGAGTTGGGCATACCCGGGGGGGCGGTAGTCCTGGGGTACATCGGCGAGATAAGGCGGGAGAGGAACCTGGACACGCTGGTGGAGGCGGCGGCGCGCCTGCTGCCCAGGCATCCCGACCTCTACCTCGTCTTTGCCGGCGACTCGTCCATGGAACCGCAGGAGCCGGAACGGCTGAGGGGGCTGGCGTCGAGGGCGGGGCGCGTGGACGGAGCGGAAACGGGGGGTGGTCTCTCCGACCGCCTTCTCTTCACCGGGTACCGCCACGATCCCGAGCGTTTCTACCGCCTGTTCGACGTTTACGTCCTCCCCTCGACGCGGGAGGGGTTCGGCGTGACCTTGATCGAGGGCATGGCCACCGGGATCCCAGTGGTGGCGTGCCGCGTCCGCGGCCCCCGTGAGATCATAGACGACGGCGTGAACGGCATCCTCGTGGCGGACCGCGACCCCGCCGCACTCGCCGACGCCGTCGCCTTCTGCCTCGAGGCCCCTGAGGCGGTGGGCAACTACACCCGCCGGGCGCGTGAAAAGGTGGAGCGTGAGTTCGACCACGCCATCATGCGCTCCAGCCTCTACGAGGAATACCGTCGCCTCACCTCCTAGATGAGGTCAGTCACTGAGGAAGAGCTTTACCGCCGCCGTGCGCGAACTCACGTTCAGCTTACGATAGATGCCGGATACGATCTTCTCGACCGTCTTGGGCGAAAGGTACAGTGTGGCGGCGATCTGTTTGTTGCTCAATCCCTCGCTCATAAGGGAGAGGACATCCTTTTCACGCGCGGTCAGCGCCTCCACGGGTGACGGTTCCCCGGCTTCCGGCCTCTCCTGCCTCATCGAGGCCACGATCGCGTCGAGCACCTGCGGACTGAACACCTTCTCCCCCTGCCCGGCCCTGCGCACCGCACTCACGAGCTCGGATGAGGCGACCTTCTTCAGGAGATAGCCGTCGGCGCCGGCATGCAGGGACTTGTCGATGTATTCGTAGTCCTCGTACATGGAGAGCATGATCACCCTTATCAGCGGGTGGGACGACTTGAGCCGCCGGCAGACCTCGATCCCCGACATCCCGGGAAGCTTTATATCCAGCACGACCACGTCCGGGAGGAGCGCCGCCGCCTTCTCCAGGCACTCCTTACCGTCCTCCGCCTCGCCCACCACCGCGATGTCCGGCTGCTTCTCCATGAGCGACGTAAGGCCTTCCCTGAGAATGGCGTGGTCGTCTGCGAGCAGGACCCTTATCCTCTCCTGCGCCTTATCGCTCACAATGCATCACCGTCTAACATTCGAATATTCTCGCCGTCTCCCTGCCATTGTCATCATGACATCTACGCGTTCATACACGCAACGAAAGGTCTTGTCACGTAAGGGGGGACCGGGCCTGTGAACCGCCCCGGGTTTACCGGAGACTCGGTTGGTTGAGTCCTTCCGTCTTTTCCTCTCACCTGAGGCACGAGGCGAGGCTTGACCCCAATGCCTGAGGCTTGACCCCAATGCCTGAGGGCTCCGTGCGTTACAGGGGAAGGTGGACTGAGATGGTGACGCCGCGCTCGCAGGGCTGGCATTCGAAGGTCCCGCCGATCTGCTCCGCGCGCTCGCGCATGTTCACCATCCCCAGGCGGACCCTGCCGTCGTCGGGCGATTCGTCGAACCCCCGCCCGTTATCGCTTATCACCACGTCTACGCCGCCCTCGCCGCGGCTCAGGCGTACCTCGGCCTCGCCGGCACCCGAGTGCTTGACCACGTTGTTCAGCGCCTCCTGCACGATGCGGTAGAGGTTGATCTTCGCCTCCCCCGGAAGCTCCCCCTCCGCACCGCTTGTGACCAGCGAGAACTCGATGGGATTGTCGGCGTTCATGCGCCGCACCAGGTTGCGCAGGGCTTCCGTCAGCCCCAGGTCGTCGAGGACCGGGGGGTGCAGGGAGGCCGAGAGGTCGTGGAGTTGCTTCACTACCCGCGAGATGGATAGCGACGCCGACTCGATGCGCTCCCTCATCTCCTCCGTCACCCCCTCCTCGTTCAGCGCAAGCTCCAGGTTGACCAGGGCGTTGGTGAGGTTCTGGCCGGTGTCGTCGTGCAGGTCGCGCGCCACGGCCGCCCGCTCGCGCTCTTGTATCTCCACGAAGGACTGGAATAGCGCCTTCAGCTCCGTGTTCTTGAACCACAGCTCCCGCGTGAGGTCCTTGTTCTCCTTTATCTGTGCCGAGAGCAGGTATTGCTTGAAGCTCATCTCCGTCACCACCTGTGCGATGGCGTTGACCACCGAGAGCAGGAACTCCACCTCCTCGATGTTCACGCTCCTCACCTGGGAGAGGGAGGCCAGCAGCGGTTCGGGGTCCACCCCGAGCTCCTCCGCCAGGCGGCGGTACTTCTCCGGGTCGGCGGGCTCCATGAGTGAGGCGTCTCCGCTGATCATGCCCACCATCTCCCCGCCGAGGATGAGGGGAGCGTCGAAACAGATGAACCCCGCGTGGCAGATGCGCACCTTCGGTTTCATGGTCTTCTTCAGCTCCGCCAGGCCGCCTATGGAGGAGTCGTAGCAGCGCATCACGCCCTCCAGGGAATCGATGATGAGCTTGCAGTGCTCGCCGCCGGCAACGCTCACCACCACCGGCATGCTGTTCATGTCCAGGACCCAAAGGCGTACGCCGGTTATCTCCGCCAGCTCGTTCACCAGGTCCTGCAGGTACTTGACGTCGAGGATCTCGGTGAAGGCGATGTCCCGCAGCTGCAGCGGCCGTATAAGCTCCGCGTAGGCGGACGGCGCCGAGAGGATGCCGATCTCCTGCAGGAACAGTCCCACCCCCATGGTCCACAGTTCCATGAAAGGCAGGAGCATATCCAGCCTGAGCTTCTCCTCGCGCGCCATGGACAGGAAGAGCTCCCCGAACTCCTCGGGGCTGCCGACTTTTTTAAAGGCTTCCAGGTTGGCGGGGTCCGCGAAGTTGATCTCGAAGAGGGGGACCGCCTGCTCGGGGTCGATCAGGGCTATCTTCCCGCCCCTCTTCTCCCCCGCGGCGCAGCCTCCCGGTGCCGATACCCGCAACACCGCTCCGTCCTCGAGCAGCTCCAGGGCGGAGCTTATCGGACTGTCCTCGCTGATGAACAGCCGCTGCGCCAGCTCCTCCAGGAGCACCTGAACCGACACCACAAACCCCCTAACACAATCGCCAAAGCCTAGCTTAGATTATATCCCAGGCATTGGGGTCAAGCCTCGCCCCGTGCCTGGGACGGTTCCCAGGCATTGGGGTCAAGCCTCGCCCCGTGCCTGGGGGCGTCTGCATGAGGGTTTAGGAGGGGCAAACCGTGGGAACGGTACCGGTAAGAGGCAGGGAATCCTCATGCCAAGCGGCTTACGGAGGTGATAGCATGGCACCGCACTGCGACACGATGGATGGCCCGGTAGTAAAGGCATGCGAGAGGGCTTTGCGCGAGGGCAACGTCAACCTCATCCTCCCCTGGGTACACGCAGAGGGCGAGGAGGAATTGAAGGAAGCGTTCTCGAGAGCGCTTGCCGTAAGGGAGGGTGGAGGTGCCGCGGCCGACCTGGCTGACATGTGGTTCTTCGAGACGGCCGTGCGTATCCACCGCCGGGGAGAAGGCGCTCCATACGAAGGGCTCAAGCCGGCGGGTCTGGACTGGGGACCGGTCATTCCCAGGGCTGAAAAGGCGGTGGAGAACGGGTACGCGGACGAGGCGATCGCCTACGTCACCGCCGAGGTGGAAAAGGAGCTCAGGGAGCGTTTCGACCGCGTCCTGTCACACAGGGAATACGACGAGAACGACGTCCCGGCCGCACGGGAATACGTCCAGGCCATGCTGGGCTTCGTGCTCTTCTCCCACCACCTCTACGCCTTCGTGAAGGGCGGCGGCGGCCACGGCGGTGAGAGCATGGAAGGCCACGCCGGCTGACCCTGAGCGGGCTTCGTGCGGTGAGCGCCGACGGCAGACCCCTCCCCTACCCCACCTCGGTGGCGGCGGTGGCCCTTTTCCGCTTCAGCACGTTGTTCACGAACTCGTCGATCTGCTCGTCCAGCGCACTCATGGGGGTCATGCGCCTTATCCAGGAGTCGCCCTGCAACATGAGGGTGGGTATCTTCGAGCGCTTCATTATCTCGCTGCGCACCATGGAGAACACGCTCCAGGTCTGCTTGCAGGAGTGGTGGCCGCAGTAGATGCAGGCGTCCGCGTCGAGCTGCGAGGTCCAGTAGGCGATGTCGTCCGCCCACTGCGCCGACATGGACTGCGCCCCCACCTGGCGGGTCATGGCGTAGTCCCAGCAGGTGTCAGCCAGGCCGTCGATCATGCTCTCCCTGGACGACGTGTCCACCGGCTGGAAGAAAAAGGAACCAAGCAGGTCGCCTAGAACGGTGATTCCCCGCTCCTCCATGCGGTTGAAGAAGCCGTACCAGTCCCAGTAGTAATAGGTGTAGATCCAGAAGCAGCGCGCCACCTCTTCCTCCGCCGGGTAAAGCCCTTTGTCCAGCCTGTCCTTCACCGTGTCTATCATCGAGCGCAGGATATCCAAGCCTATGTCCGTCCCCCACAAGACGTAGCGCACGGCGTAGGCGTAGAGGGTGAAGAGGTTGGGGCAGGGGTTGGGGCGCATTTTTCGCAGCTCCCACAGGTCGTAATAGAGCTGCGTAGCCTGGTTGGCCCTGGTGAGCACCTCGCGCATCCTGTCCTCACTCAGCTCCTCTCCCGCGAACTCCTCCATGTCCCTGACCAGGTAGCGGAAGCAGGTGCGGTAGGCCTTACGCCCCCGCGGGGAGTCGTCCACGGGCTTGTCCAGGATGAACTGGGGTACGCCCAGGTAACGCGCCACGAACTCGTGGATCTTGGAGTTGGCGTCGCAGCTCCCCGGCGCGGCCGAGATGATGGCGTCGGGCTCGAAATCGGCCCCGGTGAGGGCGGACCCCAGCTCTATGGTGTTGGAGGAACAAAGGTAGTCGGGGAGCCCCAGGCCCATGGCGTAGTCCCAGTACCTCTCGCCCTGTCCTTCCAGCGCCGCCACCCCCGCCACGGTGAGCACCTCGCTGGTGAGGGGGTAGGCGTTCTCGAAGCAATACACGAACTCCGGCGGGAAGTTGAAGGGTACCAGGATTATCTTCTTCCCCTGCGCCCTGGCCTCCATGGCTCCGTCGAACCATTGCTGCATGCCTTTGAGCAGGGCGAGGCTGGTCTTGCGGATGCGCGGAGCCATCACCGCCCTGATAGCCGAGGACATGTCCTTGGGGAGCACGTGGAGGATGCCCTCCACTTCCTCGTCGCTCATATCTTCAGGGAAATACTTGAGCAGCCCGTATATGCCCGAGGCCCGGTTTATCAGCCCCTCGTAGCCCTTTATTTCCTTCTCCGCCATGGAAATTGCTCCTTTATATTTTTCCTGTCCCACCCTCATTTCCTGCTTCTGTCTAATCGCTCCATCAGGCGCTACTTCCCGCTCGCCGCACCCTCGATGCTCCGTCTCAGGCACGGGGCGAGGCTTGACCCCAATGCCTCAGGCACGGGGCGAGGCTTGACCCCAATGCCTGGCCCCGGTGCCCTAGTCCTCCTCGGCGGACATGGCGGCGCCGATGGCGCAGGCCAGCTGCGGGTTGTACGGGAAGGGGTGGAATTCGCCCCTTATCTTCTCCCGCGCCGGCCCCGTCACGGATTCGTACCTGGCCACCCCGCCGGTGAAGGTGTAATCGTCCTGGAAACCGAACTTAAGCGCCTGCGATATCATTATCTTCGCCACGGACTCGCATATCCCCGCCATGATGTCCGCAGGCTCCACCCCCTCGTTGACGTGGGTGATGAGTTCGCTCTCCACGAACACGCCGCACTGGGAACTTACCGGCACTTTGTTGGTGGAGCGCGCGGCCATCTCGTCCAGCCCGTCCGCAGCGCAGCCGAGGGCCGCCCCCATGACGGTGAGGAACTTCCCCGAGCCGGAGGCACACTTGTCGTTGCGCATGAAGTCGACCACTCCGCCATCCTCGTCCAGGAGGATGGAAGTGACACTCTGCCCCCCGATGTCCAGCACCAGGCTCGCTCCGGGCACCAGGCGGCTCACCGCCTCGCACAGGCACGAGATGTCGTCGCGCTTCACGTCCCCGAACTCCACCATGTCGGACCCGCGCCCGGTGACGCCGATGCCCGCCAGCTCGCCGCGGGAGGTGCCCGCCTCCGCCAACACCTCGTCCACCAGCGTCTCCACCTCCTCGGCTATGTTCCCGGTGGTGTCGATCACCCGCGACGCCAGCAGCTCGTCGCCATCGACGACCACCGCCTTGGTGTAGAGGCTGCCTATGTCCAGTCCCATGTACTTCATCAGCTTCCTCCCATGCGCCTGGCCATGAGGGCCGCGCCCAGCGCCCCAACGATCTGCGAGTCGGCGTTGTACTTGATCAGCCTGACGTTGAGCATGCGCTCCAGTTCGGCTCGCACCGCCGCGTTCTTGGCCACGCCGCCGCTCATGGTCACTTCCTTCTCCAGCCCCACGCGGCGCACCAGGGCGGCCACCCTCTCGGCCATGGCCCGGTTCACCCCCGCCGCGATGTCCGCCTTCGAGTGCCCGCGCTGCAGGTAGTGCAGGACCTCCGTCTCGCAGAAGATGCTACAGCGGCTGGACAGCTCCAGCACGCGCTCCGCCCCCTGCGACACCGTGCCCAGCTCGTCCAGGGACAGCCCCAGGGTGCGCGCCTGCACCTCGAGGAATCGCCCCGTTCCCGCCGCGCACTTATCGTTCATGACGAAGTCGATGAGCTCCCCGCCGGGGCCGATGCGGATGACCTTGGCGTCCTGCCCTCCGATGTCGATGACCGTGCGCGCCTCGGGCACCAGGAACGCCGCCCCCATGCCGTGGCAGGATATCTCGCTCATGTTGTCCTGGGAAAGCCCCTCCACCTGCACCTGCTCGCGGCCGTACCCCGTGCTCACGCAGAACCTCACATCGTTCCAGGAGACCCTCTCCTCGCTGATGAGCATATCCACCACGGCCTTGGCCGACTGCACCGGGTTGGGTTTCACCCCCATGCTCTTGAACGCGTGGATGCCCTTGCTGTTGATCACTACTGCCTGCGCCGTCAGCGAGCCCACGTCTATGCCGGCATAATACATCTCCTACCTCCCTGCGTTTTCGTATCTGCCTGAACTCTCTCCAGCCATGTCCTCAAAACTCCCTCAGGCACGGGGCGAGGCTTGACCCCAATGCCTCAGGCACGGGGCGAGGCTTGACCCCAATGCCTCACCAATGCCTCAACCTCTTTTCACCACGTTTTTCACGAACTCCTCGATGTACTCCTGCAGCGCGCTCATGGGCGTCATGCGCCTGATCCAGGAATCTCCCTGCAGTATGAGCGTGGGTATCCTCTCCCTTTTCATCAGCTCGCTGCGCACCACCGACGCCCCGCTCCAGGTCTGCTTGCAGGAGTGGTGCCCGCAGTAGATGCAGCAGTCGGCGTCCAGCTCGCGCGCGGCCCAGGTGATGTCCTCCAGCCACTGCACGGACATGGAGCTGGCCCCCATCTGCCGCGTCATGGGCATGTTGCGCGCGATCTCCGCCACCCCGCGCAGCATGGTCTCGCGCGATGTGAGGTCTATCACCGACGGGAACACCAGGTCCAGCCCGTCTCCCAGGTGGGTGATGCCGCTTTCCTCCATCCAGTTGAACAGCCCGGCCATGTCGTAGTAATAGCTGGTGTAGGTCCACAGGCTGCGCGCCACCTCCTCGTCCGCCGGGTAGTCGCGCTTCTCCAGCCTCTGCTTGGCGACGTCGACCATGGACCGCATGGTGTCCACCGCGTTCTGCGTGCCCCACTGCGTGAATCGCGTCCCGTAGGTCATGAGTGAGAAGATGTTCGGCACCGGGCACGGCCTGAACTTGTGCAGGTCCCACAGCTCCCAGTACAGCTCCGAGGCCTGGTTGGCGAGGCCCAACACCTCCCGCATCCTGTCCTCGTCCAGCTTCTGTCCCAGGAACTCCTCCATCTCCTCCACCAGCTTGAAGAAGTACTTGTAGTACTGGTTGACCCCCCTCTCGGTGTTGTCCACCGGCTTCTCCAGGAAGAGCAGAGGGATGTCCATGTAGCGGGCCAGGAACTCGTGGGTCTTGGAGTTGATGTCGCACGACCCGAAGCAGTCGGAGATGATGGCGTCGGGCGTGAAGTCCTCCGACGTCAGCACGGAGCCCACCTCGATCATGTTCGCCGAGCAGGAGGAGTCCGGCAGCCCCAGGCCCATGGCGTAGTCCCAGTACCTCTCGCCCTGCCCCTCCAGCGCCAGCACCCCCAGGGTGGAGAGCACCTCGCTGGTCACCGGCCAGGCTCCCTCGAAGATGTACACAGCCTCCGGCGGGAAGTTGAAGGGGACGAGGATCGCCTTGCCTCCCTCCTGCTTGGTGCGGTGGGCGTTCTTCAGCCAATCGTTCATCCGCTTGAGGAAGAGGATGCTGGTCTTTCTTATGCGCCTCGCCAGGAAGGCTTCCATGGTCCTCGCCAGGTCGCCGGGCAGGACGTGGAGCACACCTTCCATCTCCTCGTCGCTCAGGTCGTCGGGCAGATAGTCGATTATGGAGAACGCCTCGTAAGCCCGGTCTATCAGCCCCTCGTGCTGCCGTATCTCTATCTTAGCCACTCAGGTCACCCCCTGATCCCGCTCGCTTCATGCCTCGCCCCAACGTCCCATTTTGGGGTCGACCCCGGCCCGTGCAATCACTTCCCCAGCCTCTCCAGGAAGGCCTGCACGCGGGTCTTGACGCGCCCGGTGTCGGCCTTCGAGCCGTAGTCTTTCTCCAGCACGAGCACGGGTATGCCGGCCCTCTCCAGGTCCATGCGCTGCGAGACCGACTCCACCCCGTGCAGGTCGCAGAACTTGTTATAGGTGATGATGGCCCCGTCCACGCCGGCGCGCCGCGCCGTGTCCAGGACGTACTCGATGCGCCGCTCGTAGTCGTTGAACATGCGCGGGCAGAAGAGATGCCCCAGGTAGCGCTCGGCCAGCAGGGCCAGGGGGTCGCCGCTCTCGCCCCCGCGGGTCCAGAAGGAGCGCGAGCCGAAGCACAGGGCGTCGGCCGCGATGAGCGCCCCCGTGGACTCGATGTCCGCGATGAGGTCCACCTCGTCGGTGGCGCTGCCCATGATCATCAGCCGCGCCTTGTAGTCAGTGACCCTGGCCTTTGCCTTCTCCTCGAGCACCTCGTCGAGCAGGTCAGAGAAGTCCCTGCCCAGCATGGACGAGCCGGTGCACAGCACCTGCATGACCTCGGTGCCGCTCACCGCCGGCGGCGTCTGCTCGCGCAGGGCGTACAGTCTCTTCAACTTCGCGTTGACCTCGTCGTAGGTGTCGATGGCCTCGCGCAGCGCGTCGTCGCTTATCTCCGTCCCGGCGAACCCGGCCACGGCATCGCGCATGAGCGCCAGTTCATCGGTGAAGTACTCCAGCGAGTCCTCGCGCAGGAAATGCGGCACCTTGAGGTAGTGGAAGAAGTCGTACTTCTTCACGTGCTGCCAGTTCTCGAACATGCCGCGCAGGTGATCGCAGCCATTGGTCTCCACCAGGCCGTCGAGGAAATCATAGGACCCCTCCAGCCCGAGCTGCAGGCAGGAGCGGCAGAAGCGGCAGTTGAAGCGGGCCAGGTAGGCGTCGCCCAGCTCGGTGTCGGGGTGGCCGAAGGCCTTGATACGGTAGGGGAGCACGCCCGCGGCCTCGATGATCTCCACCGGAGTGGCCACGCAGGCGTAGCCCAGCACCTTGCCTCCCTTTTCCTTCCAGTCGCGCACGTACTCGCTGTAGAGGTCCGTCGATTGGCTCTGCATCGTTCTCATATCAAACCACCGCCCTTATTTCCTCAGCTTCTTGACGGCGATGACGGCGGCGACCAGCCCCGCCAGCGCCGCCGCGCCCGCCCCCGCCGCTATGGCCGCGGGCCTGGCCAGGGGCTTAAGCGCCTTCCCTACCACCGCGGGGTTCTTCCTCAGGGCCTCGAAAGCGGCCCCGATCACCTCCCCTGTCGCCAGGACCACCTGGTCCATGTCCACCACCGCCAGGGTGCGCGCCGCCTTGTCCGCCATGAGGCCGGGGTTGCGCCAGGCGAAGCCGTTGAACGCCGCCAGCCCGGCGTTGACCATCTCCCCCACCGCCTCGGGCTCCAGGGCCGCCTTTACCTTGGTGTCGGCCAGCGCGGCCCCGGCCGCCTGCAGAGCCGCTACCTTGCACGCCGCCGCGATCTCCTCGGTGTCCAGGGCGGCCAGCAGCCTGCCCACGAAACGGCCAAGGTGCTCCGGATCCGCCTCGAACTCCTTGCTCGCGAAGGCGGCGAAATAATTGACGACCCTCGCCAGGTCCCTGGGGTCCACCGCCTCCTCGAAGCTCTCGACCGTCGCTCCCACGGCGCCTGAGGGCAGCTCCGAGAGCCTGCGCATGGTCTCGGCGGTCGCGTGCAGGGCGGCGCCCAGCGCCAGGTATACGCCCCTCACCACCTGCGCGGTGACCTCGGGGGTGGCATAGGCGTATTCCGCGAGCACCGAGCCGATGACCGCGCCGTCCTCCTTGAGGGCCACGAGCATGTCCTTGAAGGCCTCGCCGTCCACCTTGTCCACGAGGTCGCGGCTCACGCGGCCCAGCACTTCCTTGAAGCGGGGCTCGTCCCGCCCCAGCACCAGGTTGCCGCGATGCAGGGCGCTCACGAAGGTGGCCAGGGCGTCCACCAGGCCGCCCACCTCCGCCATGTCAACATCTTCCAGGAGCTGGAAGACGGCGTTGGCCAGGATCTCGGCCGGCAGGTTCAGCGCCTGCAGCGTCCTTGTCAGCACGCGCAGCGCGTAATTGGCCAGCGGCGGCACCACTCCCAGCAGGTTGGAGATGGCCACCGGGTTGAAGAGGCCCGCCTCGCCCCGCAGTTCCTCCCTGCGGCCCTCGAGGTGCGCGCTGAGCCCCACGCGGATCTTCCCGAAGTCCGCGGTGTTCCATATCTTGCGCCATGCGCGCTCGCCGGCCTGCGCCATCTCCTCGGCGACGGCCCCCAGGCCCGTGATGAGGCCGTCCAGCGCCGCGCGGTCCTCCAGCAGCAGCTCGTTTACCAGCGGCGCGTAGGCCGCGGGAAGCGAGCGCAGTCTCTCAATGTCCAGGTCCTGCCCGAGCTTGACCATGAAGTCGCGCAGGATGTCCAGGGTGAAGCTGTTCAGCTGCACCCCCAGCTCTACGAGGGCCTCGACCAGCCAGTTGACCATCTGCGGCGTGGCGCCCAGCGCGCTCATGGTGAAGACCACGTCCTCCCAGATGGCCGCCTTCACCACTTCCCTAGCGTTGTCGGGGTTTACGTCCCGCAGGTGCAGCATGAGGAATTCCTTGAAGGCCGGGGTGCGGATGAGCTCGCGCACGATGCCCGGAAGGGCGCTGTACCCGCCTGCCGCGGTACCTGCAGCCTCCGCCCCGTCTCCCTGCGCGGCCTGCGCCGCAGCCTGCGCCGTGAGCTTGCCCATGTCTATCCGGTCCACCATTTGCATCACCTCATTCCCCGCCCGCCGCGCCGGACTTGCCCGCGCCTCCCGACTTGCCCGCCGCGCCGGACTTGCCCGTGTCTCCAGCCTTGGCTTTGGGGGCGCCCTTGTCCGACTTGCCCGCCGCGCCTGCCGCCCCCAGCGCGTCCGCGACGCCGGAGGAGGCCTCCCTCAGGCCCTCGACCACCGGCGTCAGCCTCTCCAGCAGCAGCCTGAGCTCGCCCACCGTCTCCTCCATGGCCTTGAAGTCGACCTCCTTCACCAGCTGGGCGAGAAAGGCGATGAGGATGGCCGGCGGGAAGGTGTTGAGCTGCGCCACCAGCTCCCGCGCCACCTGCACCAGGTAGTTGACCATGGCGGGCGCGGCGGACGTCGTGCCCATGAAGGTCTCCACGTCATCCCAGAGAAAGGTGCGGACCAGGCCAGCCGCGCCGGCGGGGTCGATGCCGCTGGCGAGCAGCCTCAGCTCGGCCTTGAACTTCGGGCTCTTGAGCAGCTCGCGCAGCACCCTCTCGCCCATGCCCTGCTTTTCCGGCCCCTGCCCCCTGGCGCCATTCTTCAGCGTTGCCGTCTCTTCCATGATCCCTCCCCGCCTATACCGTCTCGAGGTCGAAGAAGAAGCGCGCCACTTCCGCCTGGCCGAGCTGCTTGCCGCCCAGCCACAGCTGCACGATCTTGAGGTCCCGCCAGTGCTTCTCTATGTCCCAGTCGCGGTCCGCGCCGTAGTTGGACAGGAGGTTCATCGCCTTGCCGGTGACGTCCATGGCGCGGTCGCATGTGTAATACTTGTAGGCCCGCGATTTGGCGACGAGCTCTTCGCCCCAGCGCGGCCCGTAGAGGTCGGTGCGGTCGAGCATGCGCGCGTTCTGGTAACCCACGACGCGGATGACCTCTATGTCGGTGGCTATGTCGGCGAGCACCCCGGCCACCGCGTCGTGCTCCTTCAGCGGCTGGCCCTTGTAGGTGGTCTCGGTCACGAACTCGTACAGCCGCTCGTAAACATTGAGGAGGGCGCCGCCGGCGAAGGCCACGGACATGGTGTTGCCCAGGGCGACCATCTCCTTGAAGTACTTGAGGTCCTCCCCGGGCCCGTGGGCGCGGTACGGCCTGGGCACGCGCACGTTCTCGAACCAGATGTCGCCGTTCTTGTCCGCCGCCATGCCCGCCTTCTGGTAAGGCGGCCCCTGGGTCACGCCGGGGGTGTCGGCGGGGACGAAGATGAAGGCGAAGTCGTCGGGGTCGTTGGAGCCGGCCCTGGTGGTGCACACCACGCCGAAGAGGTCGCATACCCCGCCGGAGTTGGTGGGCCAGAGCTTGTGGCCGTTGATGACCCACTCGTCGCCGTCCAGCACCGCCGTGGTCTGGATGGTGGAGCCCCGGACGATATCCATGTTCTCGATGTCCGCGCCACCCTGCGGCTCGGTCATGGCGTTGGCGGCGAAGCGCGCCTTGGTGGTTGAGCAGAAGATGGGGGCGAACTCCTCGCACAGCTCGCGGTTGACGTGGGGCTCCACGCAGATGAGCAGCAGCGGCCAGTGCACCACCGCGAAGGCCACGCCCATCCCCGAGTCCGCGCGCGATACCTCCTCGCACAGCATGTAGGCGGCGGTGGCGAAGTAGTTGGAGCCGCCCATGCCCCAGCCCCCCAGGTCCGAGGGGAAGAGCACCCGCTGCATGCCGTACTCGCCCATGAGCTTGTCGAAGGCGGGCTCGATGAGCTTGTGCTCTTCGTAGTCCTCGTCGAACTTGCGCCGGTGGGGTATGACCTCGTTGTCCGCCCATTCGCGCACCACCTTGCGCAGCGGCGCGTCCATGGGGGAGAGGTATTCCAGCGGCCGGGTGAAATCGTCTATGGTCCTCATGGTGTTCTCCTCCCCGCCCTCATCTCGCCTCTGACTGGTAGAAGTAGCGCGCGTAGTCCATCTTGGCCAGCTCGTAGGGGCCCAGGCAGACCTGCAAGGTCTTGGTGTCGCGCCAGTAACGCTCCAGGTTCCACTCCGTGGCGTAACCGGCGGAGGCCATCATCTCCATGGCGCCGCCGATGGCCTTCTCGGCGGAGAGGGTGACGGTGTTGGCCACCATCTCCGCGAGTACGAAGTTGCCCTCCTCCCCCGCCGGACCGTAGATGCCGGGCTCGGAGAGGACGCGCCCCAGGTCGCAGGTGAGCATGCGCGACACGCTTATCTCCCTGGCCACCTCGGCCATTACCGAGGAGGTGAGGGGGTTGTTCTTGAAGGTCTGGCCCTTGCCCTTGATGACGCGGTTGTCGCCCCACTCCTTGAGGATCTCGTAGGCGGCGAAGAGGGCGCCCACGGTGGAGGCCGCCACCCCCAGGTAGAGCCAGGAGAGCATGCCGCGGCAGGCCTCCAGCCCCCTGGCCACGCACAGCCCCTCCGGCGCCTTGGCCTTGTCGAAGGACACGGGGGCGTTGCGGTCGGCGGCCATTCCGGTCTTGAGGAAAGGCTTGCCTCGCTTGATACCCTTCGCCGCGGCGGGGAGGGCGATGACGCACACCTCGTCGCCGGGGATGTCGGAGCCGGCGCCGGAGCACAGCACCCCGAAGACGGCGGCGTCCGCGCCGGAGGCGAGCGGCCGGGCGCTCTTCGCCTCGACGGACCAGGCGCCCTTGGCGAGCTTGGCCCTGGCCTGGGGCTCGTCGCGGAAGAGGGGAAGGACGAGGGAGGTGATGGCCAGGGTGTCCTGCGAGCCGAACAGCTCGGCGAAAGCCTCGCAGGCCTCGTGGTTTTCCTTTCCCTCCATGGCCATGCAGCTCTGCAGGGCCCACATGCTCGAGAGGAGCAGCGCGATGGAGGTGTCCCCGCGCGAGACCTGCTCCAGGGCCGCGACCATGGTCACGGCGGCCTTGGGGCTGTTGTGGCCGTCGCCGCCGTACTTCTCCGGCCACAGCAGGCGCTGCAGGCCTATCTCCAGGAAGAGCTGGCGCATGGCGGGCTCGAGGAGCTGTTCGTAGCTCTCTTTCAGCTCCAGCCGCCTGGCCATGACCTCGTTGTCGGCCCAGCGCCTGAGGTTCCCGGCCAGCGACACGTCCATGTCCGTCAACCACTCGTACATACACGGGAAGATCTCGTGCTCGCTCATCAACTACCTCCCTCTGGTTCCACCCCCAGGCATTGGGGTCAAGCCTCGCCTCGTGCCTCAGGCATTGGGGTCAAGCCTCGCCTCGTGCCTGAGATCATGGTCATAAGGTGCATGGAAGAAGTGCTGCAACGATTACGCTTCGTCTTGCCGATATATACAATCTAGCCCAAACAGTATGGTTATCATATGATTACAACGCCCGGCTGGCAATGGGTGAAATCCCCCTGATTGCCTGGGGGGAATCCCCCCAAAGGGCCCGTTCCTCCGCTCCCGAGGTGGTGTTCTGCGCGGAGACATGCAGTCCCCCAACGGAATTCGAATCCGTGCCTGACGCCGGCGTGGGTACTATCCGCGTCGATAAACAACTAATATATAATCGTCGGGTAATCGGATGATTCGGCTTGGGGATTCACGCATGGATGAGGTAAACCGCGCCCTCACGAGGGCATCGATACTACGCGCATCCCTCGGCGTCTTCAAGGACAGCGGCTACCAGGACGCCAGTCTCGGGGAGATAGCCCGGCGCGCGGACGTCCCCCTCGAGAACCTGCTCGAGATATTCCCCGACAAGGAGGAGTTGTATAACCAGGCCTGCCGCTCGGCCGTAGAATCGTGGCACAACTGGTTCGTCGAGAAGTCGCGCATGGAGAGCGACGCCCTCGCCAGCTTCATCGCTCTCTGCCGCGAGGCGTTCTTCTTCCTCGCGCGCCACGACGAGACGAGAGGGTTTCTGCAGACGGGTCCCCTGGTCTTCGCCTTCTCCAGCGAGCGCTTCAACGACATAACAGACCGGGGAGTGGCCTTCCTCGCCGCCAAGCTGAGGGAATGCGCGGAGGCCGGCATCTTCCGCGCCATGGATTACGAGAGGGTGGCCGTGACCATGCACGAGATATTCAAGCTGCTGATCCTCACCACCTACACGCAGCCTCACGATAAACGATCGGAGGATCTCTTCGAGAACGTACTGGATCTCTTCCTGCACGGACTCTTCGAGAGGGAGGCGCCCGCCCGGAGCCCGGGCACGGAACAACGATAGGAGATGATCGTCCGGGGCGGACCTCCAGGCCCGTCGCGGACGATGCGGCCCCCGGCGCCAACGGTCAGAACGGGAAGCCCCAGTCGGCGCCGGTCAGGTAGCCCCCATCCACCTGCAGCGCCGCTCCATTCACGTAGGAGGCTTTCTTCGAGCACAGGAAGAGGATCGCGTTGGCGATATCGTCGGGCATGGCGATGCGTCCCGCGGGTATATGCTTCACCGCCTTCTCATAGACCTGCTCAACGAAGCTGCGCTCGAAGCCGGCGCGCTCGTATATGGGCGTATCCACCCAACCGGGCAGGATAGCGTTGGCGCGTATGCCGGGCAGGTCCCGCGCCAGGTGCATGGTGTACTTAAGCACCGCCGCCTTCGCGGTGGAGTAGAGGAAGTGGTGGTTCACGTGCTCCACCAGCGCCGCCGACGAGGACATGTTCACGATGGACGGGTAGGCCGACTCCCTGAGCAGCGGCAGCATGCTGGTGATCATTAGCATTGCCCCCTTCACGTCCACCTCGTAATGGTAGTAGAAGTCCTCCTCGGTCATGGCGTCAATGGCCGTCAGCTTGCCCATGGCGGCGTTGTTCACGAGCACGTCCAGCCTTCCGTACCCGTCCCTGACGAAGGCGGCCAGTCCCGCCACCTTGTCGGCCTTGGAGATGTCGCACGTGTACGGGATAAACTTATCTCCCAGCTCCGCCGCCGCTTTCCCGAGCCCCGCCTCGTCGATATCGGGGCTTATCACCACCGCCTCCTCCTCGATGAACTGCCGCGCCACCGCCAGGCCTATCCCCGATGCCGCCCCCGTCACCATCACCACGAATCCCTTGAATTCTGGATACATGATCCGACCTCCTTCTCAAACCTTGCGCCATCCTCGGCCCGCCCTCAGGCTTGCGCCATCCTCGCCCCGCTCGCTCTCAACCCTGCCTCTTCCTCACCCAACTCCGCCTTTCACCCACATCGCGCCGTCCCGCGCCCACATCGCGCCGTCCCGTACCCGCATCGCGCCACGGGCGCTGCGCGTTTCAAAGTCCCCAGGATTGTATGGTTTTCTTGGCCGACCGGTAGATTTTCTCCAACTCCCGGTCCACGTCATCGGGAAGCGGGGGCACCTCGTGCGTCTTCGCTATCTCCGCGCACCTATCTTTCGCCCTGGCCAGGAAGTCCTTCTTCCCCTCCGCCAGCCATCTCTCGTACGAGGAACGGTCGGCGACCTCGGGCAGCAATTGCTCCTTCATCCACCACTCCCTGGTGTGCTTCTCCGACAGGAAATGGCCGGGCATCGGTCCCACCTTGTCGATCACATCCACCGCCAGCGTATCTTCCGTGACCTTGATCCCCTCCACGATCCTCATCACCATCTTGGCGACGTCGTTGTCCATGACCGCCGCTACGGGCGAGGCCAGCAGCTCGTCGTACACTCCGCCATGGAAGTAGATCTTGTTCGAACCAGAGAGCACGGATAGCAGTAGGGTCAGGGTCTTCTCCGCCGCGCCCTGGTAGTCGATCACCTTGGCATCGGTCCTAGTATTAAAGCCGGTGCGGGGGATATCGTGCCGGCGCCATATCTGGGACCAGGCCGCGTCGAGGAGCGCGGCCTCCGGGCCGCCCTGCACGACCACGGCCTCCCTCATGCCCATCAACTGGGAATAGTCGCCCGCCAGCACCTCCATCCCCGGCTTCAGCGACTGCGCCAGGGTGATCATCGCAGACATCTCGGCGTAGTTCTGCACGAGGGTGCCGGCCAGGGTGGCCGGGGAGTTCGATCCCGCCGCCATCCCGCAGAAGGGCATGATGGGGAAATCGGCCTCCGCGGCGGCGAAGACCACCAGGAGCTGGTGGCCCGGCCAGGTCAGCGGGGGCGCTCCGCTCACCAGCATCCCCGGCCTCACTCCCGCCGCCTGGAACATCTCGACGATCCAGGGCTCTATCCCCAGGATAGCCGCCCCGAAGAGCGCCTTCTCGGTATGCCTGAGGTTGAAGGCCATGCCCCATGGATAGGCGCACAATCCGGGGGCAACGCTCTCGTCCACGTTGGCGAAGTTTCCGAAGCCGTAGACGTGCACCTCGTCCAGGTAATCGAGGACGGTGGCCGCCTGCAGCACGTCTTCCTCCCGGGGAGCCCTGCGCTCGCCCGTATCCGCGTCGTAGAGGTTCATGGCCACCCAGGGACAGAAATACATCCTGTTGCCGCCGATATCCACGTCGTACTTGGGGTTTCGGGCCTTCAGGGTGACCCGGCTTGGGCATCTCCTGAGGGAGTCCTCTACCAGGTAAGGGGGGAACTTCACGAGCATCTTCTCGCGGTCCACGCGGCATCCCGCATCCGCGAGCACGTCCAGCGCCTTGGGGTGCTCGAAGACCACCCCCGTCTCCCGTAGCACCTCAAGCATGGCGCCATGCACCCTCTCCAGTTCGTCCGGAGAAAGCACCGAAACGGGGTTCCTCACTATAAAACCCTTCATGGTCATGGTCTTACCCTCCCTTCCCCCTGCCTCATGCCCCGACCAGGCGCCTGGCCACCTGCACCGCGCCGATGGCGGTGGGATCGTATCCATCCGCACCGACCATCCTGGCGAACTCGGCGGTGACCGCGCCGCCGCCCACCATCACCTTGACCATGTCGCGCAAACCCTCTGCTTCGAGGGCGAGGATTACCGCCTTCTGCTGTACTGCCGTGAGGGTCAGAAGGGCGGACATGGCCAGTATGTCCGGCTCGTGCTCCTTTACCGCTTCCAGGAAGGTTTCCGCCGCTACGTTGACCCCCAGGTCGTGCACATCGAAACCCTCGGCGGTGAGGAATATGCGCACCATGTTCTTCCCGATGTCGTGGATGTCCGCCGCCACCGTGCCGATGACCACCTTGCCCAGAACGTCGCGCTCCCTTCCCATGGAAGCGAGCCGTTCCTCCAGAACGGGTATGGCCCGGGTGAAGGCCTCCGCCGCCCCGACCAGGTCGGGAAGCCACAGTTCCTCGCGGGCGAAGCCTTCTCCCACCTGCCTGATGGCATCCGTCAGGACCTCCATGGCTCCCGCGGGCTCCAGCTTCTCTTCCACCGCCTTGCGCGCCCACTCCTCGGCCGCGTCTCCGTCGTAATCCAGTATCGCGCGGCGCAGGTTATCAAAGACCGTCTCGCTCATCCGCCTTCTCCTCCTTAGTCCACCACCGCGTCTATCACCATGTCCGAGAGGCGCTGGTGCCTCTCTACGCTCGGTCCCTCCTCCATGAGACCGGCGGAGAGGAAGACGTAGGTGAGGTCCCGCTCCGGCTCCACCCAGAACATGGTGGAGCCCGCTCCCAGCCCGGCGAAGCTCCCCGGCGATGCCTTCAGCCCGAGGGGGGTGGGGAACTCGCCCTCGCCCCGCAGGAAGAAGGTCAGCCCCAGATACGCCGGGAAATCGGGCCAGCCGTACATCTCGCGCGCATAATCCCACAGGCGGTTGATCATGTCGCCGGTCTGGTTGGAGGTAGCCTCGCGCACCATCTCCTCGGAGAGTATGCGCGCGCCGTTCAGCTCGCCGCCCCGCCGCATCATCTCGGCGAAGCGCATGATGTCCATCGCCGTTGACAGGCCCCCGCCCGCGGGAAGCTCGGTCTCCTCGTTGGCGAGGAAGTTCAAGGCCTCGAGCAGCAGCGGCTCGAAGAGGCCGGGGGTGCGGTCTCTCACCACCACGGGCACCACCCTGTCCCTCAGGCGGTCGGGGAGGCCGACGGCGGTGTCGGCCATTCCCAACGGCTCGAAGAGGTCCTCGCGCATGATCTGCCGGAAGGGGCGGCCGGCCTCGTCCAGCCGCGTGACCATGGTGGCCACGATGGAATGGGCACAGATGGGATTGTAGGAGACCACGGTGCCCGGACGCGCCAGCACCCTCTCGTTGCTCATGAAGGAGACCACCGTCTCTATGTTGCCAAGCTGGTCCACGGGAACGCCGTAGGGCAGCTCCGTGTTGAGCCCGCTGGTGTGGGTGAGGACGTGCCTCACCGTGACGTTCTGCTTGCCCTTGCACCCGAACTCGGGGATCACCTCGCACACCGGCGTGTCCAGGTCGAACTTGCCCCTCTCCACGTCCATGAGCACCCTCACCGCGGTGAGTTTCTTAGTGAGGGACATGACGAAGAAGACGTCGTCGAGCGCGGCCTGCCTCCCCTTCTCCAGGTCGGTCTTCCCCACAGCCTCGTGCATGACCACCTTGCCGTGGCGCGCAACGGCGAAGACCGCGCCGTCGTAGGTGCCCTTCTCCGTGTCCTCCTCCACCGCCTTCTTCAGCCGCTGCAGGCGGCCCTCGTCCATGCTTACCTCGCCGGGATCGACGAGTTCCGTTGTGAACTCCTCCTCAATCATGACAGCCTCCTTGCCCTCGTTCTCCACCGCGTTCACCACCCGCCTGGCAACCTCCTCGCTGGACAACCTGACGTTGGGGTGGTCCTTGAGCACGACCAAAGGCCACGAGCTCCCGAGATTACCACCATCCAGGGTTTATGCTATACGCCGCCCTCCCGCCCGGGACACACCCCCGGGGACGGGTTTCGGGGTGGGAATCGGGGTGGGGCCATGGGGCGCCGCGGGAGTGGTAGTATAATCGACCTATCTCGGCAAGTTGCGTACTTATGCGTTTAACCAGGCTCCGAACCGCGCCGGAGGCGCGGATACCGGCGGGGGTGAGGCGGATTGAGTGATCCCGATCGAGGCCTTGAGGCGGGTGTGAACTCCGGGGTTGAGCGGGAGCGGGCGGCGCGCGGGCCGGCCGGCGTTTCCCGCGATGACAACCTGCATCGCCAGGGGTACGTTTCCTCCGTCCGTGATGCCGGAAGGGCCGGTACCCGGTTGGACACGGAATCCATGCGCCGTTACCTCATCCCCTGCCCCGTCCCCGAGCTGGCCGACTTCATCGACCGCAACTCCGCCGCGCTCTTCGCCAATATCCTGGCGCGCGTAGAAGGGAGCCTGTCGCCCGAGATGCTGCCCCGCTTGAGGGGCGGCGGCCAGCTCCAGGCGTTCATCGAGGCCTTGTCACGCGCCCTCAGGTCCGGCGACGTGGAGCCCTTCCTCGCTTACCAGGCCCAACAGGTGGAGCGTTTCGCCCGGGAGGGCGTATCCCTGGGTGAGGTGGAGTCGCTGGGGAACTGCATCAGGGAGGCCGTGATGGAGACCCTCATGAAGACAGCCTCCACCCCCGACCAGATGCTCTCCTATACCATGAGCTCTAACATACTGGAGAAGTTCGTGGACGCCACCTTGACCCTGACCGCCCGCCACTACATCCTGGCTCGCGAGGAAGAGCTCCTCCAGAAGGAGGCCCAGTTGGAGAGGCTGGCCCACCAGGTGCTCATGGCGCAGGAGGAGGAGAGGCGCCGCATCAGACAGGACATCCACGACGAGTTCATCCAGCTCCTCTTCGGCCTCCGCTACCAGTTGGACATCCTCCAGAGCAAACTTGGGGAGAGGGCGAAAGCCGAGGTCGAGATAGCCGAGATCAAGGGGCGTATCGATCGTGGGCTTACCGAGTTGCGGCACATCCTGCGCAATCTAAGGCCCGCGGTCCTGGACGACCTGGGGCTTATGCCCGCCCTCAAGCTCCTCGCCCGGCAGCTCCAGGAAACGGCGGGCCTGGAGGTAATGCTGCTGGCGGAAGAGGAGGACGCGCGCCTGTCGCCCGAGGCGGAGAGCTGCCTCTACCGCGTCGCGCAGGAAGCCCTGGCGAACATCGTCAAACACGCGGACGCCTCCAGGGTGGACGTGAGCCTGTGCGTGGACGAAGAGGGCGTGCGCTTGTGCATCGAGGACGATGGGGAGGGCTTGGAGAAGGAAGCGGGTGCGGGCCAGTCCGTTCCCAGGGGTAGCGTTGGGCTGGGACTCTACGGGATGCAGGAGCGGGTGCGCGGCATCGGTGGGGATTTTTACGTGGAGAGCAAGCCCGGAGCGGGCACGAGGATCACGGTGGTGCTGCCGCTGCCCGGGGGGAGACTTCGCTGCCACGAGGGGCGTGGATGACGTGAAGAAGGGCAGGATACGAGTTCTGGTCGCGGACGATCACCCCGTGGTGCGGCATGGCCTCAAGAGCATCCTGGAACTGGATCCGCGCATAGAGGTGGTCGGCGAGGCGGGGGACGGAGAAGAGCTGGTCCGCGAGGTGGAGAGGAAGAGCCCGGACGTGGCGCTGGTCGACCTGCGCATGCCGGGCAAGGGAGGCATCGAGGCGGTTGGCAGCATCCTTGCCTCCGGAAGCTCTACCCGACTAATAGCCCTCACCGCCTACGACGAGGAGGAGTACATGCTCGAGGCCTTGCGGGCGGGAGTACAAGGCTACCTGCTCAAGGAGATAGATGCCGAGGCGCTGGTCAGCGCCGTCGAGGCGGTTTTCAGGGGCGAGATGGTACTCGACCCCCGCGTTGGAAAGACGTTCCAGGAACTGGCGGAGCGCAGCGCCACGCCCGCCATGCGGTCGCGATACGGCCTTACGTCGAGGGAATCGGAGGTGTTGGAGCTGCTCCTGCAAGGTCTGGGCAACCGGGAGATAAGCGAGCGCCTCTTTATGTCCGTTAACACCCTCAAGTTCCACCTCAAGAACATCTACGGCAAGCTCGGAGTCCACAGCCGTTCCGAGGCGATGAGGAGACTCCGCTGATCCACGGGGTCGGTCTCCCTCCCGGGATCGATCCTCGCAAGGGACACCGGGAACGGCACGAGGCGACCCTAATGCCTCGGGGGCATCGAGGTAGCCTGGGGCACGGGGCGAGGCTTGACCCCGATGCCTGCCCCGATGCCTGGGGCAGGATTGACGCCGCGAGCGCCGCTCGGGAATAATCCTGTGGGAACAACCTTGGCCCCCGGAAGGTCATAACCGCGGCGAGAGGGAATAGCATATTGATGAAGCTCTTGAACTATTCTTGGGGAAGATTCATAGCCTTCCGGGAAAGGCATCCTCGCTTCTCCGCCTGGATCGGACGTTACGGTATCTATCTCCTCGTGCTCTTCTTTATCCTCCTCTACAGCATGATCTCGCTGCTCAAGCACATGAACTTCCAGTCGCACGGCTGGGACCTGGGCATCTTCGACCAGCACGTCTGGCAGCTCTCCAACTTCGAGTTCGGGTTCAACACCGTGCGCATGGTGCCCTCCCTGTGGGGAGACCACTTCCACCCCATCTTCTTCCTGGTGATCCCCGCCTACTGGCTCTGGTCGGACGCGCGCATGCTCCTCATCTACCAGGCGATAATCGTCGCCCTGGGCGCGCTCCCCGTCTTCTACGTGGTGAAGCGCAACTTCGAGAGCCGCTTCTGCGCGCTGTGCCTGGCCCTCACCTACCTCATCTTCTGGGGGACCATGGAGCTCATCTTCTTCGACTTCCATACCGAGGCGTTCCTGGGGCCCGTGCTCGCCCTGTCGTATTTCTTTATCGACCGCGAGAACATGGCGGGATACATGCTCACCATACCCCTGCTGCTCTGGGTGAAGGAGACCACGGCCTTCCTCGTCTTCTTCCTGGGCCTGTACATGATCATCTTCCGCAGGAAATATTTCATCGGCGCCTCCACCTGCGCCATCTCGGTGGCGTGGTTCTACATCGTCACCCAGCAGATCATGCCGCCCCTCGCGGCGGGAGGGGATTACTTCTACTTCAAGTATTACTCCCACCTGGGGGACGACTGGATCGACGCCATGAAATACCTTGCGACCCACCCCTGGGTCGCGGTGAAGGAGCTGTTCGTGCCCTATCACAAGACCAAGCTGCTGCTGTTTATACTGGCGCCCTTCCTCTTCCTTCCGCTCATCGGAGGTTTCGCCATCGTGGCCGTCCCGGCGCTGCTGGAGCGGCTGTTCTCCAATTACTACCCGCACTGGGAGATCCTGCGGCACTACAACGCCGTCTTCGCGCCCATCTTCATCTTCACGCTCATGGACGCCGTGCCACGCCTGCACCGCTGGCTGACCAGGCGCGGGCGCCAGATAGACTACCGCAAGATGGTCTTCGCGATATGCGTGCTCATCCTGGTGGTGAACGTGCCTTTCACCTTCTCTCGCTCGGCCAAGACCCTCTTCAACCCGTGGTTCTACCACCTGGACCCCAGGATGGAGCAGATGGGTTACGACATCATCGGGATGATCCCGCCAGACGCCTCGGTGTGCGCGCAGGACCCCGTCGTGCCCCACATGTCCCAGCGCGACCTCATCTTCCAGTTCGACGGCAACACCTACGGGGCCGAGTACGTGGTGCTCAACAAGTTCCTGGACACCTACCCCCTCACCAACCGCACCCTGGTATGGGAAATCGCCAGGCTCTACCGCGACCCGCGCTACGTGGCCCACCGTTACGGCTACGGCTGGGTGCTCTTCACCATCAAGCCCGAGTACGACCTCGACGGCAGCCTGCAGCCCCTCCCCACCCTCGCAACCTAACGTGCCCCAGGCATTGGGGTCAAGCCTCGCCTCGTGCCTGGCATTGGGGTCAAGCCTCGCCTCGTGCCTGGCAATCCTTACGGGCATGGGGGTCAAGCCCTTACCGTTCATCATTTATTTGCCATTGCTAAATAGTTTAAGGGGGCGCCGTTTGGCATCCCCGGACTCGATACCACGATCCCGGCTTGAAAGGCTGTCCAGGGGATCAGTCCCAAACGATAAAGGTTTTCCGCAACAAATGTTAAATTAATAATTAAGTATATTGGACGATCACGGGGGGGAAGCGCGATGGCCGAGAAGAGAGTTATCTGTACCGTTTGCGGTCTGCCGAGGGGCATAGGCAGAGGCAACGCCTGGCATCCAAACGGGGTGATAACGGCTACCTACCCTCCCCATATCAGGGGAACACTCTACGACGTGGACGAGCTCAACACTCTCTTCCCCGCCATCTCCAAGCGCATCGGGTTCGACATCACCCGCCTGGTGATCGAGGGCAAACGTAATGACGGGAGACGCTACGCCGACTCCCTCATAAGAAACCGCACCGAGCAGGGCAAGGGCGCCGCCCCCCTGGACATATATAGCCTGATCTCGCATTTCAGCGCCTACTGGGGCCTTGGATTGTCCGAGATAACCGAGTACGAGGAGGGGGAACGCCTGACCCTGAGCGTGACGAACCCCTACAGCGATCCCATGTGCCGGGGAGATTGGTCGGGCGTCTTCGAGGCGGTGGAGAAGAAGCGGGGCGAGGCCTCCTGGCGTGACGAGGACGTTCGCGACGTCATGGATATCGTCGCCGTCGCGGGGGAACCGGAACTGGAGACGCGCATCGAGCAGGAGGTGGAGCTGGGGATACCCTTCAAGGAGGAAGGCGATCTGCAGTACCGCTACTGCTCGGAATGCGGAGTCCCCCTCGAGATTTCTCACCAGTTCAAGTGGGACGCGGACCGGTCCCTGGTCGTGGAGGTCATCAGCGGAAAGCGCTTCATGCTTCACAACACCAACGGCATCGTGGCGGTGTTGCGCGTCCTGCGCGAGGAGCTGGGCGCCGAGATAGACCGCATGATAACCGAGATATCGCGCATTTACGCCAGCGACTACTATTCCCACCTCCTGGAAGGTTCCTCCATGGACGCTGAGCTGATGAAGTTCCCCCTGCGGAGCTGGGGACGAGTGGCCCGCCTGCATCATCGAGATGGAGGGTACCGAGTAAGGGTCGTCAACCCCTACTGCGCCCCGGTCGTCGCGGGCAGGCTCTGGGGGCTCACGGAGGCCTTCACGGAGCGCGACTTTGCCTTGGCGGGCGTCGACGAGGACGAGGGAGCCCTGGACGTTGCCCTCTCCCCCGCCTGAAGAGTTATGCCTGAGGTCAGCCCTCCATTTTCCATATAGGGCCAGGCCTACACGTCGCCTGACCCGATAGAGCCTCGATCGCATAACGGGATCGGCGGCCTCCATCGTGGAGGAATGACTGCCGGTGGAGCAGATCGCCACGTCGCTTCGCTTCTCACGACAGGTTCAA
>JAQVFR010000028.1 GCA_028697145.1 Actinomycetota bacterium
CTTGAGGTAATGGGGGTTGGGGCCAGGATAAATCCTGTCCCGCAGCGCTTCGCGTCGCTGGCCTTGGGGGTGGGCAAGGCTCGGTCTTGTCATTCCTCGCCTGCGGCTCGGACGCAAAACCGAGCCCTTCTATCTCTGCACCTCTTGCTTAACCCGCAGAAACTCGTCGTAATCGGAGGTGAAGAAATGTCCCCCGTCTCCCGTGGCCACGTAGTACAGGTAGTCTACCTCCGCCGGTTCCAGCACGGCCTGGATGCTGGCCAGGCCGGGATTGCAGATGGGAGCCGGAGGCAACCCCCTATGCAGATACGTGTTGTAAGGCGAAGGCGTCTGCAGGTCCTCGTAGGTAAGCACGTCTTTCCACTCGGGAAGGGCATACTGCACGGTCGCGTCCATCTGCAGGAGCATGTCCGTGCGCAAGCGGTTTAAGATCACGGCGGCCACCAGGGGCCTCTCCTCGGGCAATACGACTTCGCGTTCGATGATGGAGGCCGCTATCACCACCTGATAAGGCGTCAGGCCCAATTCCTCCGCCCGTGTCCAGTCCAGACCGGAGGTCTCCGCTTCGAACTGGCGCAGGAGCACCTTCACCACCTCCTGCGCCGGAGTATCCGCCTGGAAGTCGTACGTCTTGGGAAAGAGAAAACCCTCGAGATTATCGCGGTTACCCTCGGGAATAAAGTCAACGTCAAAACCGCCGATGGTCGCCACCGCCATGAACTCTTCCTCGCTGAAGCCCATGACCTCCGCCACCCTCGCCGCCGTCTGCTCTACCGTCAGTCCCTCCGGTATAGTCACCCTCACCTGGTGATTGGGTCCCGCCTCCAGCAGGGCAAAGACCTCGCCGTAATGCATCCCGCTGTTGAAGATGTAGGTACCCGCCTTGAAGTCATCCTGCCTTCTCTGCAGCCACGACAGGAAACGGAAAATGGTGGCCGAGGTGATCACCTTGTTCTCGTGGAGCTTGGCCGCGATCTGAGACGCCGATTCGCCCTCCTCGATGACCACCCTGACCGGCTCTTCCCCGCGTTGGGGATAGAAATAGTGGGCCACCAGGACAGTGAACAGGACCGCCAGGGCCACGATCACGCATATGGCGCCAGCGATATACCACTTTCTCCGGTCTTTGCCTCCGCCGCCCATCCGTTACTCTTTCCGTTTTTCGTTCCCGTTCATGCACTTGCCGCATTCGAGATAGGATTGGAGGATTATCGCCGCCGCCTCCGCGTCCACCTTCCTTCCCCTGAGGGAATGCCCCGCCTCACGCAGCCTCTTCCGGGCCTCCAGCGTCGAGAATCTTTCGTCCCAGAGGACGACGCGTACGTTCTTCATATCCTCGATAGCCTGGACGAATTCGCGTGTCCTGAGCGCCTGTTCGCCCTCCCTGCCGCGCGGTGTCAGCGGCAATCCCACAACCACGACCTCCACCCCTTCGCTCGCTTTTCTCTCCAGGTATTCGCGCAACGCGGACGGGCCGACGTCCCGCAGCACCTCGAGGGGAGCCGCGCTGATGCCGAGGGGATCGGAAACGGCCACCCCTATCCGGCGCCCTCCTATGTCCAGTCCCAGGCTACGCATGTTCTCCTTCCAGGCCCGATCTGACCTCGTCCGCCACGAGCGCGAGGGCATCGCGCAAACGCTCCGGGTGGGAGCCCCCTCCGACGGCCATGTCCGCTCTCCCTCCACCGCCTCCACCCAACAGACGTCCCGCCTTCCTCACCAGTTCCACGGCGTTCAGGCCCGACTTTACGGCTTCCCCGCTCAACGCGACCACCATGTTCGCCTTGCCGCCGTGCACCGTTGCGATACCCACGGCCCCAGCCGCCTTCGCGGCGAGCGCGTGCTCGGCGAGTTCGCGCAGGGACTGCACGTCGAGGTCCTCCGCCACTGCTGTCAATATCTTCTCGCCACCGGCGGCAGTGCTTTCGTCCCAGGTGATCCCGCCGCTCGCCAGGGAGGCCATTTCCTCCCTGCCGCGCCGCCTGAGGTCCGATTCCAACTCCTTGACGCGGTGCAGCACCCGGTCCACTCGCTCGGGGAGCTTGTTCACTTCCACCTTCAAGGCCGCGGCCATGTTCTCCGTCATCTCCCTGCGCTGCCTGAAGAATTCGTAGGCCCCCATGCCCGTCAATGCCTCGATCCTGCGCATGTTGGCGCCGATGCCGCCCTCGCCCACCAGGACCAGCAGGCCGATCTCCCCCGTTCTCCCCACGTGAGTGCCTCCGCAGAGTTCACGGCTTATCTCGTCCACCTCCACCACCCGCACGTAATCTTCGTACTTCTCGCCGAAGAGGGCCACGGCGTTTATGCTCGCAGCGTATTCGTAGGTGGTCACGTACGCCCGCACCGGCAGGTCCTCCAGCACCTTGCGATTGGCAAGCTCCTCCACCCTGGCCAGCTCCTCCGTGCTAAGGGGCTGGAAATGAGTGAAGTCGAAACGAAGACGACGCGGATCGACGAGTGAGCCAGCCTGTTTGGCGTGGTCTCCCAGCACCTGCCGGAGAGCCCAGTGGATGATATGGGTAGCGGTATGGTTGCGCCGGATGGCGTTGCGCCTTTCGGCGTCAACCACCGCATCGACCGTCTGGCCCACCTCGAGGGTGCCTCTGATCATGCGGCAGTGGTGGGAGGTTAGTCCCTGGGCCGGGTGGGTCGTGTCCATCACCTCGACATCGCACGAGGTGGATGATATCCTTCCCGTGTCCCCCACCTGTCCGCCCATCTCTCCGTAAAAAGGCGTGCGGTCAAGGAATACCTCCACTTCCTCCCCCGGCTCGGCCTTGGCCGCTGCACGGCCTTCCTTCACCAAGGCGACCACCTTGGCCTTGTCGCTCACGGTCTCGTATCCCGTGAAACGGCTCCCGCCGTAGTTGTCCAGTATCTCCGCGTATATTTCCTGCACCTGGGCCGTATAGCCCTCCTCCACCCTGGCCGCCCGAGCCCGCTCCCTCTGCTGTTCCATCAGTTCCTGGAACTCCGTCTCGTCGATCTCCATGCCGCGCTCCCGCGCCAGTTCGCGCGTGATGTCGAGGGGGAAGCCCAGAGTATCGTGGAGGTGAAAGACGACGTCGCCCGGGAGCATGTCCTCTCCACGATCCTTCAGGTCGGTCACCGCCTCCTCGAGATAGACGAGGCCGCCGCGCAGGGTCTGGGAGAAACGCTCCTCCTCGCTGCGCACGATGGAGGTTATGAATGCGCTGTTTTGCTTGAGGTCGGGGTAAGCGCCACCCATGGTCTCCACCACCACCTCCACCATGCGGGGCAGGAAGATGTCCTCGATGCCCAGGAGGCGGCCGTGTCTTACCGCGCGCCGGATCAGCCTTCTGAGGATGTATCCCCTGTCCTCGTTGGAGGGGAGCACGCCGTCACCTATCAGGAAAGTCACGGCGCGGGAATGGTCGGCCACGATCTTCAGGGATACGTCGCTCTTCTCCTCTCTGCCATAGCCCACGCCCCCGAGGTCGGCGGCGGTATTCAATACCGCCGCCAGGGTGTCGGTCTCGAAGTTGTTGGGTGCGCCCTGCAGCACCGATGCAAGCCTCTCGAGCCCCAGGCCGGTGTCGATATTCTTCGAGGGTAGCTGGGTGAGCACTCCCCGCTCGTCGCGGTTATACTGCATGAACACGAGGTTCCACAACTCGAGATAGCGGTCGCAGTCGCAGCCGGCCCTGCACTCGGGCCGCCCGCACCCGAATTCCTCGCCCTGGTCGTAGAGCATCTCAGAGCACGGGCCACATGGTCCCGTGGCTCCCATGTCCCAGAAGTTATCTTCCGCCCCCAGACGTACCAGGCGCTCCTCGGGGACACCCACTACGTCTCTCCATATCTCGTACGCCTCGTCATCCTCCTCGAAGACGGAGCAATACATGCGGGCGGGGTCCAGCCCCATGACGGAGGTCAGAAACTCCCAACCCCAGGATATGGCCTCTTTCTTGTAGTAGTCGCCGAAGCTGAAGTTGCCCAGCATCTCGAAAAAGGTTAGGTGTCGGGCGGTGTGGCCCACCTTCTCGACGTCGGTGGTACGCACGCACTTCTGGCAGGTCGTGGCGCGGGTGAACTCCGGCCTGACATTGCCCAGAAAATATGGTTTGAACTGGACCATGCCCGCATTGGTGACCAACAGGGTCGGATCATCGGGAATGAGGGAGGAGCTCTTGACCAGGCGATGTCCCCTGCTCTGAAAGAATTCCAGGAACCTGGCCCTTATCTCATCGCTCTTCAACGCCTCTCCTTCCGCGCCGGGTGAAAGACCTTACAACTTCTCCTGTGAAAACCGGCCCTCAGGCCGGCTCTTGCCGCGATCCCTGGACCTTTGCCGTCAACCGCCACATAATGGTCGAAAATGTCCGCGGTCAGGTGGAGCCCGGGAAACCTCCATTCCCCATCGATGTGACGGCGCCCGGCGGTCCGCGTGGTCAGTATCGCCCGTTCTCCCCGTCAGTCCCGGTACCGCCTTTGTCGTCGATGGAGACCCCCAGGGCTTTCCGCACACCCAGCCCCAGGCTGAGCACCTTCACCAGAGGCGATGTAACCAGCGACTGCGCCACCCGGGTCATGGAATTCGCCCGGGCTGCGATCTTCTCGACGGATTTCAGTACGTCGTCAACGTAACCCATCTCGTTGTTGACGTGATCCATGGTGGTCTGTATCCTGCCCAAGAGCGGCAGAGATTCCTTGCGGATATCGTTGAGCAGGTTATTGGTGATGGCCATGGTTCGCGCCATTTTGAGCACCACTACGATCAAGGCCAACACCAGCAGTGCGAACGAAATAGCGCAGATGAGCGCCGCGACGCCTCCCATATCCGCGTCTCCCTCCTACCTGGCGCCTTTGCCGGCGCCGCCCCTGGACAGGTAGTCCTCTATGGCAGCCCGTATGCCTTCCGCCGCGAGGTTCGAGCAGTGCAGCTTCTCCTCGGGCAGGCCGTCCAGGGCATCCGCCACCTGCTGGTCCGTGATGAGCATGGCTTCCTCGATGGTCTTTCCCTTCACCATCTCCGTTCCCATGCTTCCGGACGCAACCGCCGCGCCGCACCCGAAGGTCTTGTATTTTATGTCCTCGATGCGTCCGTCGGCTATCTTTATGTATACCTCCATCATGTCCCCGCATACCTCGCTGCCGGCCTTTCCCGTGCCGTCAGGGTCGGGTATCTCGCCCACGTTGCGCGGGTTCTGGAAATGCTCGATCACTTTGTCGGTATACATGCAGCTTTTCTCCTGAATATGCTGGTATTACAACGTTTTCGAGGATAGCACCCGCTATTCCGGGGTGTCAAATAAGCGCATTCTCCACTCATCCGACATCTTCTTCTCCTCGCCCTCGCTCCCCGGGCGGTAGAATTCGTCGCCGTCCAGTCCCTCGGGCAAATAGCGCTGGGGTACGTAGTTTCCCGGAAAATCGTGGGGATAGAGGTAGCCTTCGCCATGCCCGAGCGCCCCGGCGCCGTTATAGCTGGCGTCCCTGAGGTGGATGGGGACGGGCGGAGTCATGCCGCGTTCCACCTCCCTGCTGGCGGCTGCTATGGCCTTGGTCGCGGAGTTGCTCTTGGGCGCCAGTGCCAGATAGATCACGGCATGGGCAAGGTTCAGCTTGCATTCCGGCAGTCCCACGAACTCCACCGCGCGCGCCGCCGCTTCCGCTACCTGCAGGGCTCGGCTGTCCGCCAGGCCTATATCCTCCGATGCGAAGATGACCATGCGGCGCGCGATGAAGCGGGGATCCTCTCCCGCGTATAGCATGCGCGCAAGCCAGTATATGGCGGCATGCGGGTCCGATCCCCTCATCGATTTAATGAAGGCGGACACGGTATCGTAATGGGCGTCCCCGGACTTATCGTAGAGAAGCGCCTTGCGCTGCGCAGCTTCTTCGGCGATCTTCAGGTCCACGCGCCCTCCCTCTGCCATCCCGGCCAGAAGCGCGGCGGCCTCGAGGATGTTGAGGGCAATGCGGGCGTCACCTCCCGACATGCCCACGATGTGCTGGATTGCGTCCTCTTCTATCTCCAGCTCCGCCAGCCCACGCTCCGGGTCCGCGAGCGCCCTCTCCACCACGGTGCGCACCTCCTCCTCGCTGAGGGGGGAGAGTCGGAATATCTTGGAGCGCGAGACCAGCGCCGAGTTGACCTCGAAATAAGGATTTTCCGTGGTGGCTCCGATGAGAACGATGGTCCCCTGCTCAACAGCGGGCAGCAGCGCATCCTGCTGGGCCTTGTTGAAACGGTGTATCTCGTCGATGAAGAGAATGGTGCGCTGACCCTGCATTCCGAGGCGATCTCCCGCTTCCTGTATCAGTTTGCGCACTTCGGCAACGCCGCTGGTCACCGCCGATATCTGCTGAAAATGCGACCGGGACATGTTGGCTATTATACCGGCCAGGGTGGTCTTACCCGAGCCGGGAGGTCCCCAGAAAATGGCGGTCTGGAGCTTGTCCTCCTCGATCGCCCGCCGCAGATAGGTCCCCTCTCCCACCACATCCTTCTGGCCGACGAACTCCTGCAGGGTAAGCGGACGCATGCGCGTGGCCAGGGGTGCCTCCCTGCGCTGCATTTCCTCTTTCGCGGATTCGAAGAGGTCCAAGCTGCCGCCTTTCAAGACCGGAAAAACCGTGACAGCTCTATTATAAGGGGCGGAGATGATAGAAAAGGGGCTCCACCTTGCCGTCAACGCCGCTATCTTGAACCTGCACCCTTGCAGGTGGGCACCTACCTCGGATCTCCGCAGTCCCCAACCCGGGTTCAGGGCTTTGCGTCCACCTTCGGAAAACGGCTCCCTTAATCGAAGTGTTGGCTCAACGATAACCTACGGCGCAAAACGCACAAGGTCGGGCCCGATAAGTCTTCCTGACTCTATGTTATCACAGCTCGAGGTGACCGGGGGCAACAGGGAAACGTGGAGATCCCAAAGCCCCGGGAGACAAGGTGTTCGGGCGATGCCCCTTCTGCGCAATCAATCTTCCCGAGGACCGGGGGTCGGTCTGAAGCGACCTTCGCGAGCAGTGTGCTCGACTGGGAATCTGTGCTCTATGATACTCAACCGGGTTATGCGACTCTGCAGCCTGCGAGTGCGTAGCGAAGACCGTTACCCCCGGACTCGGGCTCAAAATACAGAGCCCGATCACCTCAACTCCCGGGCTAATCCCTGAAACTCATGGTCAGTTCGTAAACGCCGGAGGAAACCGACCTCTCGATATCGAAACCCGCCTGTTCGAAGACGTGCATCATGGGCTTGTTTTCAGCCAGCACCTCGGCCGTGAAGCCGTGCAAGCCCTGCCTCCTGGCGAGCTGGGTGAGATAGGCCAGAAGCTCCGTTCCGATGCCCTGGTTCTGGTGTTCGTCCTTGACCACGAAGGCCACTTCGGCGTGGTGGGTTCCCTCGTTTATGCTGTATTGCCCCACGCCAGCAAGGATATCCTTCTCCTCGCCGGGAAGCATGGCGAGGATGACCATCTCCTTGGTGAAGTCGATGACCACGAAATCCTGCAGGCGGTCGTGGGGCATATCCTGGCGCGTGGAGACGAAACGGCGATACATGCTCTTGTCGGACAGGGAATAGTAGAAGTCCTTGAGCAAGGGTTCATCGCTTATTTTGA
Organism: Actinomycetota bacterium; assembly: GCA_028697145.1. GTDB lineage: Bacteria > Actinomycetota > Geothermincolia > Geothermincolales > RBG-13-55-18 > SURF-21. The sequence continues at coordinate 7,588 of JAQVFR010000028.1, forward strand.
CGGGCCTGAGCAGGACCTCGATCCCTTCCTTGGTGACGCGGTATGTCTCCAGGTCCGCCGGGTATTCTCCAGCCTTGCCGGGGATGAATGCCTGGTCGCGGTAGATGATGTTGTCTTTCTTGGCCTCTTCGATCAGCCAGGAGCGGAAATCGGGGTGGGCTATGGCGATGAGCTCCATGGCCCTCTCCCTCACGTTCTTGCCATGCAGGTAGGCTATGCCGTATTCAGTGACCACGTAATGCACGTCACCCCGGTTTAGGGTCACGCCCGCGCCCTCCCTGATCATGGGGATTATCCTGGAGATCTTGCCCTGCTCGGCGGTGGAGGGAAGAGCCAGGATGCTCTTTCCACCCGGGGCCAGGATGGCGCCACGCATGAAGTCCGCCTGCCCCCCGATACCGCTGTAGAACACCTTGCCCAGGGACTCCGCCGAGGCCTGGCCGGTGAGGTCGATCTCCAGGGCGCTGTTGATGGCCGCCATCTTCACCTGCTGGGCGATGATGAGTGGATTATTGGTGTAGTCAATGGTCCTGAACTCGATGCTCGGATTGTCGTCCAGAAAATCGTAGGTGTCCTTGAGCCCCATGCAAAAAGTGGCCACCGTCTTCCCCCGATCCAGCGTCTTCATGCTGTTGTCGATCACACCCTTCTTGATGAGATCGACGATGCCGTCGCTGACCAGCTCCGTATGCACGCCGAGGTGTTTCTTGTCAATCAGGTTCGCAAGGATGGCGTTGGGAATGCTGCCGTATCCCACCTGGATGGTGTCACCGTCCTCGATGAGGTGAGCAACGTGTTTGCCTATCTCGTCCGCCAGTTCGTCGGAGATGGTGGGGCTGTACTCCAGAAGGGGTTCGTTGTAGTAGAGGATGTAATCCACGTCGTCGATGTGGATGAAGGTGTCGCCGTGAACGCGGGGCATGAACGAGTTCACCTGGCAGATGACAAGCGATGCCTTCTCCACCGCCGCCTTGGTGATGTCCACGCTCACCCCGAGGCTCATGTAGCCGTTGCGGTCCGGGGGGGATGCCTGCACCAGCGCTACGTCGATGGGGATGAAGTCTCGCCGGAAGAGTCTCGGGACCTGGGAGAGGAATATGGGCGTGTAATCCGCTAGCCCCTCGTTCACGGCCGTCCTGGTGGTCTCCCCGATGAAGAACGAGTTGTGCCTGAAGTTCCGCTGCAGCTTCTCATCAGCGTACGGGGCCACACCCAGGGTCCATACGTGAAAGACCTCGGCGTCGAACACCGCCTTGGGATGCGTCGCCGCGTAATTCGCCAGGGCAGAAACCAGTTGTTGGGGTTCACCGCAACCGGTACCGATAAAGAGATGTGCCCCCCTGCGGATCTTCTCGAACACCCTGTTCTCGGGGATGAACTTGTCGGGATAGCGCTGCTCCATCTCGGTCATGATGCGCTGTATTCGTTCCATGCCCTTTTTCTCCTCCTCTCAAGCACATACCCACGCACCCTTGCGGCCCCGCGGGAGTCTTACCACTCCCTTTGCCGGAGGCCGGTGTTCCCGGGTACGCACGTTTTCTGTATTCTCATCCTTAATCTTATCAATAGTATGCCCTCGAGGAGGAGTAGTTGGATCAGTTCACGCGTGGACGAGGGATCATGCTCGAGCACGGGAAGCATGGTGAAGATCCCCGCCCGCAGAAAAAAGCGGCCGGAACAATCGCTCGTCCGGCCGCCATTCCAGGCTTATGCTATGATTCCGTTCTCCGGATCAGCTAAAGATCCTCCGGCCTTTTGTAGGCCTCCTTTTCTCCCACGGGCCATATGGGTAGTATCGTCTTGCCGTACATCTCGTTCAGGTTTTCCGCCATGGCCAGGTAGAGCGCTGCGAATCCGGTGAAGAGCCCGAGTATGCCGGATGCTATCATGAGGCCTTCGCCGGCCGCGATCTCGGCCCAGTTGCATATGGCCAGGAGGAAGAAGAGAACGGTCAAGGTCACGAAGATAAACTGCAGGACGCGGTTCACCTTGAACGTCCCGATGGTCATGAACACGGTGAAGACCCCCCACAGCAGCAGATACCATGCCAGGCCCTCTTTCCCTATCATCTCCAGCCCCAGGGTGTCTTTGGCGATCACCGCGAAGCACAGGCTGATCCAGAAGGTGCCGTAACCGATGAAGGCGGTAGTGCCGAAAGTGTTGCCCTTCCGGAACTCCATGGCACCCGCGATGACCTGCGCGAGGCCGCCGACGAAGAAGCCCAGCCCCATGATGGTGGTATCAAAGCTCTTGATGATACCCACGTTGTGCAGGTTGAGCAGCATGGTCGTGAGGCCGAAGCAGGTCAACCCCAGGACCGCCGGATTTGCCAACTTTACGTCATCTGCCATCTCTCACTCTCCTTTTCTCTCCCCGCCTAGCTACTACCCTTGCAGTCTACGGAATGTGATTATGACGGATCACTAACTCGTCAGTTGCTTGTTCCCCTCGATAAGAGAGTCGACGACGGACGGGTCGGCCAGGGTACTGGTATCTCCCAGCGTATCCGATGTCCCCTCCGCGATCTTGCGCAGGATCCTGCGCATGATCTTGCCGCTTCTCGTCTTGGGCAGGGTGGGGGTGAAATGTATCACGTCCGGGCTGGCGATGGGGCCGATCTCCTTACGGGTGTGCGCCACCAGCGCCTTGCGCACCTCTTCCTCGTCTAGTCCTTCGTACTCGGCCTTGAGGGTGACATACGCGTAGATTCCCTGGCCCTTGATATCGTGGGGCATGCCCACCACCGCCGCCTCGGAGACGTACTCGTGGCTGACCAGGGCGCTCTCCACCTCGGCGGTCCCGATGCGGTGCCCGGAGACGTTGATCACGTCGTCGATTCGCCCCTGCAGCCAATAGAAGCCGTCCTCGTCCACGCGGCAGCCGTCCCCGGTAACGTACAGGCCTGGGAACATGGACCAGTAGGTATTGACGAAAAGTTCGTGGTTGCCGTATACGGTGCGCATCATGCCCGGCCAGGGCTTGCGGATGCAGAGGAAACCGCTGTCGTCCGGCTCGACCTCCTTGCCGTCCTGGTTGAGCACGACCGGGTCCACCCCAAAGAAGGGAAAGCTCGCGGATCCGGGTTTCATGGGCGTGGCTCCCGCCAGGGGAGTGATGAGGATGCCGCCCGTCTCCGTCTGCCACCAGGTGTCCATGATGGGGCAGCGCCCACCTCCGATGTTGTCGTAGTACCACAGCCAGACTTCGGGGTTGATGGGCTCGCCCACCGTGCCCAGCACGCGCAGCGAGGAGAGGTCGGCCGTCTTCGTCCAGTCCTCACCCTCCCGCATGAGGGAGCGGATGACGGTGGGGGCGGTATAGAACACGGTGACCTTGTGCTTCTCCACTACCTTCCAGAAGCGGTCCGGTTGCGGATAGGTGGGAACTCCCTCGAACATGACCTCGGTGAAGCCGTTGGCGAGCGGGCCGTAGACGATGTAGCTGTGCCCGGTCACCCAGCCGATGTCCGCCGTGCACCACCAGATGTCGTCCTCGTGGATATCGAATATCCACTTCAGGGAGAGAGAGGTATGAAGCAGAAAACCGGCGGTGGTGTGCAGCACCCCCTTGGGCTTGCCGGTGCTGCCGCTGGTGTAAAGGATGAACAGCGGGTCCTCGGCATCCATCTCCTCCGGCGGGCATTCTCCCGCAACGTCCGGGGCCGCTACCTCCTCGTGCCACCAGTAATCGCGCCCCTCGACCATGTTCACATCGACGCCGGTGTGTTTGACCACGAATACGTTGCTCACGCCGGGGCATTCCTCCAGCGAAGTGTCGGCGCTCTTCTTCAGGGGAACGGTCTTGCCGCTGCGGAAGCCGGCGTCGGCGCATATGAGAATCCCGCAATCGCTGTCCAGTATGCGGTCCCGCAGCGCATCTGAGGAGAAACCTCCGAACACCACGCTGTGGATCGCGCCGATGCGCGCGCAGGCCAGCATGGCTATGGGCAGCTCGGGGATCATGGGGAGGTAGATGCATACGCGGTCGCCCTTTTTCACTCCGTGCTTCTTGAGCACGTTGGCGAAGCGGCATACCTCGTCGAGGATCTGGCCGTAGGTGTAGGTCCTGCTCTCCCCGGGCTCGTCGGGCTCCCAGATGATGGCCACGCGGTCGGCCTTGCCGGCGTTGACATGGCGGTCGAGGCAGTTATAGGAAACGTTGATCTTGCCGCCCTCGAACCAGGTACACTTGCACCCATCGGGATCCCAGGAATACACGCTGTCCCATTTCTTAGACCAGTCGAGGGTTTCGGCCATCTCGCCCCAGAACGCATCGGTGTCCTCGATGGAGCGTTTGTACATCTCCTTGTACTCTTCCATGCTCTTGATGTAGGCGTTCTTGCTTATCTCCTCGGGCGGGTGGATGATGGCCCTCTTGTCGGCTTCCTCGGCGTTGTGGTGCGTCATCTGCTGTCTCCTTTCATCAAAAAGGGGTGACCTCAGCCGGTCCCCCTCCCCTGGTCCAGATGTAGTGCGATTTCGCTTCACCCAGCGTGAAATTATAACACAGCAAATGGGGTCCATGTAAATATATTTCGAGCTCCGAAAAACGGTCCCGGATTTCCGATAGCCGTTTCCGCGCCTCCACCGCGCCGCCCCCCGGGGAGGGAAGATCCCTCATCTCCTGCCGCGGCCCCCCCTGCACGCCTCATCGCGAGCGCGCTCTCAGGCAAGGATCCTCCGGCGCACCTCTTCGACGATGCGACCGGGCGTGGAAGCTCCGCCCAGGATGGCCAGCCTCTCCATCCCGCGCAGCAGGGACAGGTCCAGTTCATCCGCGCTCTCCACCTTGACGACCGCGGTGCCGGTCGATTCGCATATCTTGCGCAGGAACTCCGTGTTGGAGCTGTTGCTCCCCCCCACCACCACCACGAAGTCCGAGGCCAGGGCCAGCTGCAGCGCCTCGGCCTGGCGCGCCAGGGTATTGCGGCACAGGGTGTTGATGATCTTCAGCTCCATCACCTCACGGATCAGCTCGGGCACCTCGTTGATGAGCCCGTCCACCAGGCTGCGGAACATGAGCAGGTCCACGGTGGTCTGCGCTATCAGCCCCACCTTGCGCACCTTGCGGGTCTGGCTCTCCCACCACTCCTTGAGCTCGCTGGTCTCCTTGATGACCACCGCCTCTCCGTTGACGTGGCCGAGGATGGCTTTCACCTCGGGGTGGTCGGTGTTGCCGATGACAAACAGCTTGTATCCCTCACCCGCCAGGCGCATGGCCGCCTTCTGGGCCTTCTTCACCGTGGGACAGGTGGCGTCTACCAGGTTGGCGCCCCTCTCCAGCAGGAATTCCGTGAGCTTGGGGGGAATGCCGTGCGACCTCACCACCACGCTGCATCCGGCCAGGTAATAATCCTGCAGCGCATCCGGGTCATCGGGGAGGATATTCATGCCCCTCTTCTGCAGGTCCTCCACGACCTGCGGATTGTGGATAATGGGCCCCAGGGTATATACGTTCCCCTCCGCGACCCGCAGGGCCTCGTCGGCCATGTTGATCGCTCTCCTGACCCCGGGGCAGAACCCCGCGTATTTGGCGACGGTGATCTCCATAAACCCCCCCGGCGCTTGACTATGTCGGACGCAGACGCAGTTCCCTCAGCTGTTCGGGATATATGGCATCCGGTGCGCCACTGAGGAGGTCCGCCCCCGACTGCGTCTTGGGGAAGGCTATGACGTCCCGGATGGAATCCCTTCCGGCCATTAGCATGACCAGGCGGTCCAGCCCGTAGGCGATGCCGCCGTGGGGCGGCGGGCCGTAGCGCAAGGCTTCCACGAGGAAGCCGAACTTCTCCTCTGCCTCCTGCTGCGACAGCCCGAGGATGCGGAAGACGCGGTCCTGCACCTCGGCGTCGTGGATACGGATGCTCCCCCCTCCCAGCTCGATGCCGTTGAGCACCATGTCGTAGGAGTCGGAGATGACCTCCAGGGGGCGCTCCTCCAGGTAATCCATGCAGTGCCGTGACGGAGCAGTGAAGGGATGATGGTTGCTCTTGTACCTCTTCTCCTCCTCGTTCCAGTCGAAGAGGGGGAAATCGATCACCCACACGAAGGAGAACCTCTCCCGCGGCGGTGGGGCGAAACGGCGCGCGCAGTATTCGCGCAATCCCGCGAGGACCGGGTTTATCTCCGCCACCCCCGCGGCCAGCACAAGCACCTCCCCCTCGGTCAGCCCGGATGCGCCCGCGACGGCGCTTATCTCCTCCTGGGAGAGGAACTTCGCCACCGGCGACTTCAAGCCATCGCCATCCCGCACCATCCATACCAGCCCGGATGCCCCCAGTCGCTGTGCCTCCTCCACCAGGTTGTCGAGATCGCGGCGGGGCGGCGAGGTCAGGCCGTCTATCTTGAAACCGCGCACGCTGCCCCCTCCGTCCAGGGCGGTGCGGAAGACCTTGAACTCGCTGCGCGCGAAGGCGTCCGAGAGATCCCTTATCTCCATGCCGAAGCGCGTATCAGGCCGGTCGGTGCCATAACGGTCCATGGCCTCGTGCCAGGTCATGCGGGGGATGGGCAGGGACAGCTCCACGCCCAGCGCTTCCCGGAAGATGCGGGCGAACATGTCGTCCATGAGGGAGATGATATCGTCAGGCTCAACGAAGGACATCTCCAGGTCGATCTGGGTGAACTCGAGCTGGCGGTCGGCGCGCATGTCCTCGTCGCGGAAGCAGCGCGCGATCTGGTAATAGCGGTCGAGACCGGCCACCATGAGCAGCTGCTTGAAGAGCTGCGGCGACTGCGGCAGGGCGTAGAACTTGCCCGGCTGCAGGCGTGAAGGCACCACGAAATCCCTCGCTCCCTCGGGAGTGCTCTTGGTCAATATGGGCGTTTCGATCTCCAGGAACCCCCGTGAGGCCAGGAAGCTGCGCACCTCTCCGGTGACCCGGCTGCGCATGACGAGGGAGTCGCGCAGGTCCGTCCTTCTCATGTCGAGATAGCGGTAGCGCAGCCTCAGGGCTTCATCCACCCCTGATTCCTCCTCTATCTCGAAGGGAGGAGTGAGGGAGGTGGTGATGACGGCGAGGCTTTCCGCCATGACCTCGATCTCTCCCGTGGCAAGATTGGGATTTGCGGACTCCTGCGGACGAGCCCTGACTTCACCGCGACAGGAGAGCACGTATTCCCCGCGCACCTCGCCCGCCGCCGCATGGGCTTCCGCGCTGAGCTCCGGGTTGCATACCACCTGCACAAGCCCGCTCACGTCGCGCAGGTCGATGAAGATAACCCCGCCGTGATCGCGCCGCCTCTGCACCCAACCGTTGAGGACCACCTCCCGCCCTACGTCCTCCACCCTAAGGGTGCCGCAGAGATGCGTGCGCTTGCTCCACTCCTTGTTCTCCATCTTCCCCCGCTCCTTATGCGCCGGACTCGTCCAGGCGGCGCCGCAAAGTCTCCAGCAACTCGGCTTCCTCCACGCGCTCCTGGGTGGCAGCGCTCATGTTCCGCAACGTATAGTATCCACCGGCGAGTTCGTCCTCTCCTATGATAACGCTGAAAGCGAAACCTCCCCGGTCCGCCTCGCGCATCTGCGCCTTGGGGCTGCGGCGCAGGTGGTCGAGGTCGGCGCGGATCCCCGCGCCGCGCAACCCCTGCGCCGTCAGGAAGGCCTTCCCCCTCGCGGTCTCCCCGATGGCCACGACGAACACGCCGTCCTCGCTCCGCCCCTCCTGGCGCGGGCCGGCCAGCATGACCCGTTCCATGCCGATGGAGAAACCCGTCGCGGGGGTAGGCTTGCCCCCCAGCTCCTTCACCAGGTTGTCGTATCTTCCCCCCGCCGCCAGGGCGTTCTGTCCCCCCAGCTTCGGGTCCTGGAACTCGAACACGGTGCGGGTATAGTAATCGAGCCCGCGCACCAGGCGGCCGTCGCGCCTGAAGGGCAGCGATACTGCCCGCAGCAGGTCCTCCAGCTCGCCCTGGTGTTCGCGGCAGGGTCCGCAGAGGTAGTCCTCGATGGTGGGGGCGGCCGCGATTACCTCGGCGCAGCCTTCCACCTTGCAGTCCAGCACCCGCAGCGGGTTCTCTACGGCGCGCCGCCGGCAGTCACCGCAGAGCTTACCCTCGTGCCTTCCCAGGTATTTTCTCAGCGCCTCGACGTAGGCGGGACGGCACTCGTCGTCGCCCACGCTGTTTATGGCCAGGTCCGTTTCTATCTCCAGCCCGCTGAAAAATCCCGCGCAGAGGACGATCACCTCGGCGTCCGCCGCGGGATATGGCGAGCCGATGAGCTCCACCCCCAACTGCCGGAACTGCCGGTAACGGCCTGCTTGCGGGCGCTCGTGCCGGAACATGGGCCCCCGGTAGTAGAGTTTGACGGGAAGGCCGGCTGCGTCGAGGCGGTGCTGGATGAAGGCGCGTGCCACCCCCGCCGTGGCCTCGGGGCGCAGGGTGAGGCTGCGGCCGCCCTTGTCGGTGAAGGTGAACATCTCCTTCTGCACGATGTCGGTGCCCTGTCCGATACCGCGCGCGAATACCTCCGTGTGCTCCATCACCGGCAGCATGATCTCGCGGTAGCCGTAGGTGCGAAAGAGGGCCGTGCCTTTCTCCACCACCCGGCGCCAGTCCTCGCTGTCCGGCGGCAGTATGTCGGCGGTTCCCTTGGGGGCCTTGACGTCCAATGCTCATCCCATCTTTCGTTACGTATCGATCGTCACGTTACATTTTTTTCTTCTGCGGCGAAATGTCCTGCCCGCGGCCATGCCCTCGCCCGCGCCCCGGGTCACAAGCCCGCCCACCTACAGCCGGCGGGAACGGGACGATCCCAGCCCCTGCAGGAACGGGTTGTGCCTTCTCTCCTCGCCCAGGGTGGTCTCGGGGCCGTGTCCGGGCAGGATGCGCGTATCGTCGGGCATATCCCATACCTTCTCCCTGACCGCCCGCATCAAGCCCTGCAGGGAGCCGCCCCGCAGGTCAGTCCTGCCGATGGAACCCTGGAAGATGAGGTCCCCGCAGAAGAGGTAACCGGGGGTATAAAAGCTGACACCGCCGGGGGTATGGCCTGGTGTGTGAAGCACCTCCAGGATGATGTCGCCCACCTCTATGCAGTCGCCGTCGTCCATATATATCACCTGGTCGGGGCGGGTGGCCATGACCCCTCCCGCCAGGCCGAGTAGCCTGGTGCGGGGGCTGGCAAGCGCACCCGCTTCGGCCTCGTGTATGTACACCGGCGCCCCCACTGCGCCGCTGAGTGGGCCGGCCCCGGCCACGTGGTCAACGTGTCCGTGGGTGCACAGGATGCCCACGCACTCCAGTTCTGCCCTGTGCAGGCGGGAGACGATCTTCTTCGTCTCTCCGGCGGGGTCGATGACTACCGCGGAAGCGCGCTTGTCCGCCGCCACCACGTAGCAGTTGGTGGCCAGCATCCCGATGGTCAGGCTCTCTAGAAACATGCGTAAATTATAGGGGGTCGTGTCGTGAATATCGAGTGCCTCGCGGCAAAGTATCCCGAGGAGAAGAGATCCGCGTGCCGCGCTGGCCGCGGTTTTCGGATAAAGCGCCGGTGCCAGGTGTGCCCGAACGGCCCTCCCCATCGCAGGGCGCTCTCTTCTCCCGCGGCGCCCCCGGGAAGAACGCCCGATGCTCGAGGCAAGACACCCGGCTAGCTCTCGAGCATCAACGTGACGGGGCCGTCGTTGATCAGTTCCACCTCCATGCGGGCCTGGAAGACCCCCCTTGCGGGCGGGAAACCGGCGGCGGCGAACCTCTCGCACGCCAGCTCGTAGAGCTCCTTCGCCCTCTCGGGCGTTGCGGCCTCGATGTAGCTGGGACGCCTGCCCTTGCGGGCATCTCCGTAGAGGGTGAACTGGGAAACGACCATCAGCTCTCCCCCGGTCTCCGCCAGGGAGAGGTTGAGCCTGCCCTCGGCGTCGTCGAAGACGCGCAGGTTTATCACCTTGCCCACGATGAAATCGACGTCGGCCTCGCCGTCGCTGGCCGCCACGCCCAGGAGGACCAGCAGGCCTGGCCCGATGCGGGAGACCTCGTGGCCGCCCGAACGCACCGCGCAGCCCGATACGCGTTGCAGCAGCGCTCTCACGGGCTCATCCCCGCCCCGCCGCCGCACATCGGGATGAGGGTGTTCACGTCATCCTTCCCGGCACAACCCGGTATGCGTTATACACGGAGTCGACCTTGCGGATATTGCGCAGGATGTCCTCGAGGTGGGCGATGTTGCCCAGCTCGAAGACGAAGCGGCTCATGTTCACGTTCTCACGGTTTATGTTCATGGTCGCCGAGAGTATGTTCACGTGGTACTCTCCCATGATGGTGGTCATGTCCCGCAGCAGCCGGGGCCGGTCCATGGCTTCCACGCATATCTCCACCTGGAAAGAAGTGGGCTGTTCCGTATCCCAGCTCACGTCTATGAGGCGGTAGTCCTGTTCGATCATGTGCGCCGCGTTCGGGCAGTCGGCGCGGTGCACGGAGACGCCCCGCCCGCGGGTCACGAACCCGATGATGGCGTCGTAGGGCACGGGGTTGCAGCAGTGCGCGATGCGCACCAGCACGTTGTCCACACCTTCCACCTTGACTCCCTTGGTATAGGCCAATGGGCGCCTGCGCTTGCGCGGCGGGGACGGCTTTTCCTCGGCGTGTTCGGCCTCGGGGCCGAGATGCGTGACGATGTGGTTCACCACCTGCTGGGCGGAGGTCTTGCCCGCGCCGATGCTGGCGTAGAGGTCGTCGAGGGAGAGGAAGGCGTATTCGTCGCGGGCTATCCCTTCCAGGATATCCGAGCCCAGTATCTTCTGGATGGGCAGGCGGGACTTGCGCATCTGCTTGACCAGGATCTCCTTGCCCTCCTGGGTATCCTCTATGCGCCTCTCCTTGGAGAACCACTGCCTGATCTTGGTCTTGGCGCGGGCAGTCTGCACGATGTTCATCCAGTCCTTGGAGGGGCCGGGGGAGGTTTTAGAGGTGATGATGGATACGATGTCCCCGTTGCGCAGCTTGTACTCCAGGGGCACGAGGCGGTCGTTGACCTTGGCCCCCACGCAGCGGTGTCCGATCTCGGTGTGGATGGCATAAGCGAAGTCGATGGGGGTCGAGCCCTGCGGCAGGTCGATGACGTCGCCCTTGGGGGTGAAGACGAACACGTCCTCCTCGAAGAGGTCGATCTTCAGGCTCTCCATGAACTCCTGGGGGTCGGAGAGGTCGCGCTGCCACTCCACGATCCTCTTTATCCAGGCCAGCCTCTCGCGGATGCGCTCCTGGGAGCGCTGCGCCTCCTTGTAGCGCCAGTGGGAGGCGATGCCGTACTCCGCCGTGCGGTGCATGTCCTGGGTGCGAATCTGTATCTCCAGGGGCTTGCCCTGCGGCCCGATGACCGTGGTGTGCAGGCTCTGGTAGATGCCGAAACGCGGCTTGGCGACGTAGTCCTTTATGCGTCCCGGCACCGGGTGCCACAGGGAATGCACGATACCCATCACCGTGTAGCAGTCCTCCTTGGACGAGACGATGACCCTCACCGCGAAGAGGTCGTAGATCTCGTCGAACTGCTTGCCCTGCTCCTTCATCTTGGAGTAGATGCTGTAATAATGCTTGACCCGCCCCTCGATCTCCGCCTTGATGTGGGACTGCTTGAGCTGCGCCTGCAGATCCTTTTTCACCTGCTGGATGTAGTCCTCGCGTTCGGGACGCCGCTGGTTGACCATCTGCACTATCTCCTGGAAGCGCAGGGGGTAAAGGGTGGCGAAGGAGAGGTCCTCCAGTTGCCACTTCAGCTGCGATATGCCCAGGCGGTGCGCGAGTGGGGCGTAGATCTCAAGGGTCTCGCGGGCTTTCTCGCGCTGCTTGTCCTCGGAGAGGTGGCCGATGGTCTTCATGTTGTCCAGGCGGTCCGCCAGCTTGATGATGACCACTCTGATGTCGCGGGCCATGGCCACGAACATCTTGCGGAAGTTCTCCGCCTGCGCCTCCTCGCGGTTGGCGAAGGTTATGCGGTCCAGCTTGGTCACGCCGTCTATGATCTCCGCCACTGCCGGCCCGAACCTGCGCTTCACCTCGTCCAGGGATATCTCGGTATCCTCCACCACGTCGTGCAGGAGGGCGGCCGCCAGGGTGGTCTCGTCCATCTGCATGTCGGCCAGGATATGCGCGACCCCCAGGGGGTGAAGGATGAACTCCTCACCGCTGCGGCGCATCTGGTCGGCATGGTGGGTGCGTGCGAACTCGTAAGCCTCGCGGATGATCCTGGTGTCGCCCTTGCCGTTGTAGGAGCGGACCTTCTGTATGAGGGAGTCGATGGACTGGGACAACGTGGCTCCTCCCGCCTCCGCTGAAGATTATCTCCTCGCTATCTCCTCTATATCTGATACTGCCATATAAGCGGTGGAGATTGCCAGATGGTCGGGATCGACATAGCATGCGTTCCCAGCCTTTCCCGTTCCGCCCAGCCAAATATCTACCAGTTAACCCTCATAGACCAGGCAAAAAGCACTCCGTCGGCGTGGGGGGTAATGGAGATCGGCGCACGCATGAGCATGTCGGTTGCTGGTTGACGTGCCGCCGTTCTCGACATGACGCCGGGAGAGATCTCGCGGCCTTACTTCTTTTTCTTCTTCTTTTTCTTCTTCTTGCCGCCGCTGGGGCCCCTGGTGGTAGAGGACTTCTGGCGCTGCGCCGGAGCCGTTGGTTTTTTCGCGGCAGCCGGTTTCGGCCCCGCTTTGGCAGCCGTCTTCGGCTTTTCCCTTGCTTCCTTCGGGGTTCCTTCCACCGCAGCCACCTCTTTGTCCTCCGACGATGCCCCGGTTTTGCCGCTGGCCGCGGCCGGCTTGGGCGAGGTGATGAGGATGGCTTCCCTCGCCCCCTTCGCCATAGTTTTCTCGCGCACCGCAGCATAGCGCGGCTCCCTTTCCTTCCATAGGGCCAGGAGCGGCGAGGCCACGAACATCGAGGAATAAGCCCCGAGGAAGACGCCGAGGAACAGCGCGAAGGCAAAGTCCTTGAGGGTCTCCCCGCCGAAGATGAGGATGGTTATGATGGGGAGCAGGGTGGTGATGGTAGTGCCTATGGAGCGCATGAGGGTCTGGTTGACGCTCTCGTTTACCATCTCGGCATAGGAGATCCGCGACGAACGGGCCATGAGGTTGGTGTTCTCCTCCACCCGGTCGAAGACGACGATGGTGTCGTAAAGAGAGTAACCCAGTATGGTCAGGAAGGCTATGACCGTAACCGGCGTCACCTCCCGTCCCGAGAGGGCATATATGCCCATGGTTATCATGGTATCGTGGATGAGGGCGATGATGGCCGTGACAGCCATCTTGAACTCCAGGCGCAGGGTGATATAGATGAGGATGACCACCAGGAAGACGCCCAGGGCGATGAGGGCTTTCACGCTGACCTCGCGTCCCCACTCCGAGCCGACCTGCTCCTCCTGCAGGGTCTCCTCTATGCCGTAGAGGGCGTCTATCTCGCTCGTGATCCCGTCTATGGTCTTCGTGCGGGTCTCGCTGTCCTCGATGTAGGGCATGCGCAGGATGAGCACGGGCCCGCCCTCCGCCTCTCCGGTCTGCACGATGGTCTTCTCCAGGCCCTCGCCGGCGTACCCGCCCAGGACCGCGCGCACCTCTTCCACGTTGGCGGGTCTCTCCAGCTTTACCTTGAGCAGGTAGCCCCCCTCGAACTCGATGCCCAGGTTGACCCCCATGGTGAACAGGACCACCAGGGACAGGACTATTAAAGCGCCCGATAGGGAGAACCAGACGAGGTTGGGGCGCGCGAACAGCCTGGAACCGATGAGTTTGAACTTGACTTCGCGGCCGCGTACGTACATCAGGCCTCACTCCCGCTCGCCTCTCGCCCCACCCCGATAAGGCGCGGTTTGTTATAGGTTTCCAGCCTGGATAGGAGCGAGACCATGGGGTGGGTGAAGAAATAGGAGATAAAGACGTCGAGGATGGTGGCGATGCCCAGGGTGAAAGCGAAGCCCTTGACCGAGCCCATGGCCAGTATCCACAGGATGAAGGCGGTGATGAAGGTCGCCGCGTCCGCGGCGATGATGGTGCGAAAGGCTGACTTGTAGGCGCGGTCCACGCCCGAGCGCAGGGTCTTCCCGTCCCGCACTTCCTCCTTGAGGCGCTCGAAATAGACGACGCTGGAGTCGGCGGAGATGCCGATGGATACCACGACACCAGCGATCCCCGCCAGGGTGAGCTTCCAGTCGATGAACTGCCCCAGCAGGCAGATTATGCCGTAGATGAACAACCCGAAGACGGCGAGGGAGAGAGTGGTCACGACGCCCAGCCCCCGGTACATGAAGAGCATGTACAGGACCACGAGCACGATCCCCACCAGCCCCGCGATCAGCCCCTGCCGCAGCGAGTCGCGCCCCAGGGTGGCGCTTATCGTCTCCACCAGGGGGTCCGGCTCGAACTCCACCGGCAGGGCGCCCATCCTCAGCACCAGGGCCAGGTCGCGCGCGTCCTCGCGGCTGAAGTCGCCGGAGATCACGCCCTCCCCTCCCGGAATCGGCTCGTTGACCACCGGGAAGGATTCGAGGCTGTAGTCCAGGACTATGGCCAGCTGTTTTCCCACCATCTCCGTCGTGAGCTCGGAGAACTGCTGAGCGGCTTCGTCGGTCAGCTGGAACAGTATCCTGTACCCACCCTTCTCGTCATCTACATCGGGTTGCGCGTCGGCGATGATGTCCCCGGTCAGGCGCGTGGGCCCCATGCGAATCTTGAGGACCTCGCCCCCGGGGCCCTCGGAGGTGAGCACGATCTCCTGGTCCTTGAGGGACTGGTAGGCCTCGATGTCCTCGGGATCCGGTACCGTGACCTCGAGTTCGTCGTAACCTTCCTGCCCGGGTTCGAGCATCTCGAGCACCTCGCGGAACTGCAGTTGCGCCGTGCTGCCGATGATGGACAGCACCCTCTCCGTGTCCTGGATGCCCGGTATCTGCACCAGGATGCGGTTGTTGCCCTGCGCGGCCACCACCGGCCCGGCCAGCCCCAGGGCGTTTACCCGGTTGCGGACGATATCGGACGCCTTCTCGACCTGCTCCTTCGAGGCCTCACCCACCGCCTGAAGGGTCACGCTTACCCCGCCCTCAAGGTCCAGGCCGAGGCTGGGGCTGTAACCTCCGATGATGATGGGCAGGTACATTCCCAGCAGCAGCGCCGCCACTACCGCCAGATAGATCAAGGCCCTTCCCGTCTTCAATCTCCGCCTCCAACTTGGATCCCGGTCAACATCCCGTTCGGCCAAACCAAAGTTCGATGCAAGAAGCTTTTCCACCTTCCGCGGGCGCCGGCGCGTTTCCGCACGAAAGCCTTCTCCGGCGTGAGACCCGCGGATGCGCTGCAGGTCTATCATCAGGAGCGGGCGCCATGCGCCCGCCTCACACCATTATTTCTCTTTATTTCTCTTTCGTGGACGCCCCAGCCGTATCTTCCGGTTCCCCGGCATCCTCTTCCTCTTCCGCTACCTCTTCCTCTTCCGCTACCTCTTCCTCTTCGGGCTCCTCCTCCGGCTCCTCGCGCACGGTGAAGGTGCGCGCGATGGCGCTCTTCGCCACCCTGATCTCAACGTCCTCGGAGACCTCGAGCAGAATGGTCTCCTCCTCCACCTCGGTGATGGTGCCGTAGATGCCGGCGGAGGTCATTATCTCGTCTCCCTTGCGCAGGTTGTTCATCAATTCCATCTGCTGGCGCATGCGCTTCTGCTGCGGCCTGATGAGCATGAAGTAGAATATTGCGATCAAGCCCACGATGAGCAATATGGACATCCAACTCGACTCACCCATTTCAACCTACCTTCCCATGTTTTACCATGCTGTTTACGTCACTCGCCGGGAACGCGCTCGCTCCAGCCCCTCCATTCCCGGATCAATTGTACCATTCTAGCAGCCTCTATCGCGGCTCTGCAATCGAGCATGAGCCCGTGCATAAAGGCCAGGTTGTGCCAGGTGATCAAGCGATGCGCCAGGATCTCGTTGAGGCCGTGGAGGTGGCGCAGGTAGGCACGGGTGAAAGACCTGCACGCCGGACACCCGCAGTCTTCCTCCAGCGGGCGCAGGTCATGTCGGTAACGGGCATGGCGCAGGTTCACCTTCCCCTGCCTGGTCAGAGCGACACCGTTGCGGGCCATGCGGGTGGGAAGGACGCAGTCGAAAAGGTCCATCCCCAGTGCCACCGCCTCCGTGATCCCCTCGGGATCGCCGATGCCCAGGAGGTGTCGCGGCCTGTCTCCGGGAAGTATCGCGGCCTGCACTTCCAGGCACGCGAGCATGTCCTCCCGGGGCTCTCCCACCGACAACCCTCCGATGCCGAAGCCGGCGAATCCCATGCGCGCCGTCTCCTCGGCGCTGCGGGCCCTGAGGTCGGGGTAGGCCCCTCCCTGCACGATGCCGAAAAGCGCCTGTCCGCCTGCGCGGTGCGCATCCAGGGAGCGGCAGGCCCACCTCAGCGTCAGTTCCACCGAGCCCTCCACCTCTTCGCGGGAGGCCGGGTAGGCCACGCAGTGGTCCAGGATCATGGCCACGTCGGATCCCAGTTCCTCCTGGACCGCCACTGCCTTCTCCGGCGTGAGCAAGTGCTCGCTGCCGTCGTAAACGGAGCGGAAACGCACGCCCTCCTCGCCCACCTCGAGCGTGGGCGAGAGAGAGAACACCTGGAAGCCTCCGCTGTCGGTGAGGATGGGTCGGCGCCAGCCCATGAATTCGTGCAGGCCGCCCGCCTTCCCGATCAGGCCGGGACCGGGACGCAGGTAGAGGTGATAGGTGTTGGCGAGGAGCATGTCGTAGCCGATCTCCTCGAGCTCCCAGGGGGCCATGGCTTTCACCGTGCCCCTGGTGCCCACCGGCAGGAAGGCTGGGGTCGTGACCTCCCCGTGAGCGGTGCGCATGCGTCCCAGCCGCGCCCGCGACCCCGGGTCTCGCGCCAGGACCCCGAAGGAAAACTCCCTGTCCGCCATACTTATCGCTCCCTCCGTCCTTGGGGGAAATCAAAATAGCACGCGTCCCCGAAACTGAGAAAGCGGTACCTTTCCTCCACCGCCTGACGGTAGGCCCGCAGCACCTCTTCCCTCCCCGCAAAGGCGCACACCAGCATGAGCAGGCTGGAGCGCGGCATGTGAAAGTTGGTGAGCAGGCAATCGACCACGCTGAAGCTGAAGCCGGGGATGATAAAGAGGTCGGTGGCTCCGGTGAAGGGCCTAACTTCTTCCCCATCGGCCGCGCTCTCCAGGGCGCGCACGACCGTCGTCCCCACCGCGATAATCCTTCCGCCCTCGCGGCGGGCTTCGTTTATGGCCTCGCAGGTCTCGCCCTCGAGGCACATCTCCTCGCTGTGTATGCGGTGGTCCTCCACCTCCTCCTCGCTCACGGGACGGAAGGTGTCCAGTCCCACCTCGAGGCGGAGAAAGGCCAGGCGGACCCCTTTCTCCTCCAGCCTGCTCAAGGTCGATAGCTCGAAATGGAGCCCGGCGGTGGGGGCCGCCGCGGAGCCCGTCTCGCGCGCGAATACCGTCTGGTATCTCCCGGGATCGTGGGGCCGTTCCCTGATGTAGGGCGGCAGCGGCATCTCCCCCAGCCTCTCGACTGCCGCCTCCACCGCCGCGAGGTCACCGGGCCGCAGGCGCACGCGCAGTTCGCCCCGCTCGCCCTTTTCCACCACCTCGGCCTCGATCTCGTCATCCCCGAAAGAGATCAGCGTTCCCGGCCGCAACCTTCGGGCCGGCCGGGCCAGCGTCCGCCATGTTCCGTCTGCGTCAGGGCCGAGAAGCAGCAATTCCACTCCTCCTCCCCCCTCCTGCTTGCGCCCGCGCAGGCGGGCGCGGCGCACGCGGGAAGCATTAAAGACGAGGCAATCCCCCTCCCGGAGGTAATCAGCCAGGTCTGGAAAACGGCGGTGCGCGATCTCTCCGCTCTCACAGTCCATCACAAGCAGGCGCGACCCCTCGCGGGTCGCCGCCGGCTGCTGGGCGATGAGATCGGGTGGAAGGTCGTAATCGAAGAGTTCCGTGCGCATTTGCCTCTATTCGTCCTTGGCCGCGCCGTGCCGGGCGCGGTCGTACCTCTCCCGTTCGCTCAGGAGGCAGCCGCAGTAGGGCTGGGTGTACAAGCCCCTTTCGCGCGCCGACGCGATGGCGTCGTAATAGCCGTCCCTGCCGTCCCAGATGACGAACTCCAGGCCACGGCTGCGGCATATGGAGTTGCCAAGGAGGGCCACCAGCTCGTGGTCCTGGTAGGGGCTGGCGAAGAGGGTGGTGGTCAGGGCCTCGTACCCCTCGTCGAGGGCGACGTCGGCCGCCTTGCGCAGGCGCAGGCGGTAACACAGCTCGCAGCGGCTCTCCTCGCGGAAGGCCACCGCCCGTATCCATTCCTCGGGCTCGTACGGCAACACGGTATAGGGCTGTCTTTCCAGGCCCATCAGTTCCTCGAAGCTCTCCAGCCGTCTGCGGTACTCGCGGAACGGGTGTACGTTGGGATTATAGAAGAGATAGTGCGCCTCGTGCTGCGGAGGCGCGAAAATGCGCAATGCGGTCAGGGCGCAGGGGCCGCAGCAGGTGTCGACGATTATGCGGCTCATCAAAAGAGCGTTTCCCCGCTTTCTTTACCCATGCCGAGATGGCGGTAGGCGCTCTCCGTGGCGATCCTTCCCCGCGGGGTGCGCTGCATGAAACCTATCTGCAGCAGGTAAGGTTCGTAGACCTCCTCTATGGTGTCTATTTCCTCGCCCACCGAGACCGCCAGGGTGTTCACGCCCACCGGGCCTCCACCGAACTTCTCGATGATGGCGTGCAGGATCATCTTATCCACCTTGTCCAGGCCCATCCCGTCCACCTCGAAGAGGGCGAGCGCCTCGCAGCCCACCTCGTAGGTGATGGTCCCTCCCGCCCTCACCTGGGCGTAGTCGCGCACGCGCCGCAGCAGGCGGTTGGCGATGCGGGGAGTCCCCCGCGAACGCCGGGCCAGCTCCTGTGCTCCTCCGTCGTCTATCTCCACTCCCAGGATGCGCGCCGAGCGTTGGATTATCGCCTTGATCTCGACCTGGTTGTAGTAGTCCAGCCTGCTCTGCACGCCGAAACGGTCGCGCAAAGGGGAGGTCAGCAATCCAGCGCGCGTAGTGGCTCCCACCAGGGTGAAGGGAGGCAGGTCCAGCCTGATGGACCGTGCCGCGGGCCCCTTGCCCACCACGATGTCCAGCTTGAAGTCCTCCATGGCGGGGTAGAGCACCTCCTCCACGACGCGGTTGAGCCGGTGTATCTCGTCGATGAAAAGGACGTCCCCCGGCTCGAGGTTGGTGAGTATGGAGGCCAGGTCACCCGCCCGCTCGAGGGCGGGTCCCGAGCTCTGCTTGCACGACACCCCCATCTCGTTGGCGATGATCACCGCCAGCGTGGTCTTGCCCAGGCCGGGCGGCCCGGAGAGGATGACGTGGTCCAGCGATTCCCGGCGCTCGCGCGCCGCCGTGATGAATATCTCCAGGTGCTCGCGGATGCGGTCCTGTCCTATGAACTCGGTGATCCAGCGCGGCCTCAGCGTGATGTCCAGTTCCTGCTCGTCCTCGCGGGCCTCGGGATCGAGCAGTCTATCCTCCCCAGCCTCCAGATCGCCGCGGATCTCCTCGCGGTCGTCCGTCATCTACTTTCCTCCCAGCCGCTTGAGGGCGTATTTCAGCATGTCCTCCAGGCTCGGCTCCTCGGCCGCGTACCCCTCCAGGGCACGGCTGGATTCCGCCGTGGTGTAGCCCAATCCCTTCAAGGCCTCGCGCGCCTCGCGAGCCAGGCCTCCGCCGTCGCCTCCCGCCGTCGCGCCCAACCCCTCCGCCAGGGGGGCCAGCTTGTCCTTGAGTTCCAGGATGATCCTCTGCCCGCTCTTCTTGCCCACGCCGGAGACGGCCGTTATCGCCTCCAGGTCCTCCGAGGCGACGATGCGCACGAAGCTGTCGGGGTCATAGGCGGAGAGCACCGCCAGCGCCACCTTGGGCCCGATCCCGCTTACCGCTATGAGCCTGAGGAAGATATCCCTCTCGCTGCGGTTCGCGAAGCCGTAGAGCTGCAGCACGTCCTCCTTGACGTGGAGATAGGAGAAGAGCTTGACCTCCTTCCCCACCGGCGGCAGGGCCTGCAGGGTTGGATGTGACACGAAAAGGGCCAGGCCGAGACCGCCCGTCGCGACCACGGCGCCTTCCTTGCTCTTTTCCGCCAGCACGCCCTCGATGAAATCTATCACCGCACCGTCCTCTTCTTGTGCGCAGGCTTTTTCTGAACCGCCTTGCCGCCCAGGGCCTCGTCCAGTCGGCCGCGCATCCTCTCGCTGTGGGCATGGCACACGGCGAGGGCCAGGGCATCGCTGGCGTGGGAGGATCCTATGTCACCCTCGATGTGGAGCAGGGTGCGCACCATGTACTCCACCTGCCTCTTGTCTGCGCGCCCGTGACCCACAAGGGTCTGCTTCACCTGCAGCGGAGTGTATTCCTCCACTCCTATGCCGGCGTGCGCCGCGGCCAGTATGATGCCTCCCCTGGCCTGTCCCACCACCATGGCGCTGCGGGCATTCTTGTTGAAGAAAAGCTCTTCCAGCACTAACAGGTCGGGGTGGTAGCGCTCTATAAGCTCTCTGACCTCGCTATAGATCTTATCAAGGCGCGATGACAGCGGCTCGCGGGGAGAGGTATCTATGCCCCCGAAACCCAGGGGGCGCAGCAGGCCCTCCTTTTTCTCCACGACCCCATAGCCCGTGGAGGCCAGTCCGGGGTCGATGCCCAGGATAACCATATGATCTCTCGCGCCTCACTCCTCGGATAGCTCCTGCAGTATCTCGTCGGGGATATCGAAGTTGGCGTATACCTCCTGGACGTCCTCGTAATCCTCCAGGGCGTCCACGAGGCGGAGCACCTTCTTGGCGGTGTCCTTGTCCAGCTTTACCGTGTTCTGCGGCATCATGGTCACTTCGGCGGAGACCGGCTCGAACCCGGCCTCCTTGAGGGCGTCCACTACGCCGCGGAAGGACTCGGCGTCGGTGACGATCTCCCAGTGGTCGTCCTCGCTGCTCATGTCCTCGGCGCCCGCCTCCAGGGCCGTCTCGAGCAGGGTGTCTTCGTCCACCCCCTTGTCCTTGTTGACGATGATGTTGCCCTTTTTCTCGAACATCCATGCCACCGAGCCGGAGGTGCCCAGGCTGCCCCCGGTACGGGAGAAGATGCGCCGTATGTCCGAGGCGGTCCGGTTGCGGTTGTCGGTCATTACGTCCACCATGATGGCCACTCCGTTGGCTCCGTATCCCTCGTAGACAATCTTCTCGAACACGTCGCCGGAACCCTCCCCGGTACCGCGTTTTATGGCCCGCTCTATGTTGTCTTTGGGCATGGAGTAGCTCTTGGCCTTCTCGATTGCGTTGGCCAGGGCGATGTTGGCGTCGGGATTCCCACCTCCCTCGCGCGCCGCCACGATGATGGCCCGTGAGAGCTTGCTGAACATCTGGCCGCGCTTGGCATCCGCGGCGCCCTTCTTGTGCTTGATGGAATGCCACTTGGAATGTCCCGACATCTTATCCTCCTGTCTCAGCAGCCGCCCGGCTCCGCGAGGCCTCCTCGACCATCGCCAGGAAATAGCGGTGCACCCTGTCGTCGCCGGTGAGCTCGGGATGGAACGCGGTCACCAGCATGCCGTCCTGGCGCGCGGCCACCACCCTGCCACCGAATTCGCCCAATACTTCCACCTCCGGACCCGCCTCGTCGATCCACGGGGCGCGTATGAACACCGCCCGGAAGGGTCGATTTGATTCCGCTATGCCCTTCATCTCCAGGTCGGTCTCGAAGCTGTCGACCTGGCGTCCGAAGGCATTGCGGCGCGCAGTGATATCCATCAGTCCCAGCAGGGGCCGGCCGCCTTCCGCAATGCGCTTCGCCATCAATATGAGGCCGGCGCAGGTCCCGTAGACGGGCACCCCCTCCCGCCAGAGCAGGCGTATCTCGTCTATGAAACCGAAAGCGCTCATCAATTTGCCGATGGTGGTGCTCTCGCCGCCGGGGATGATCAGCCCCCGGCATAGCTGGAGCTCGGCGGGATACCTTACGGCTATCCCTCGAGCTCCACAGTCCTCCAGCATCCGCAAGTGTTCGCGCACCGCTCCCTGCAGCGCGAGAACGCCTATGTTCGGTTTCTTCATCTCCGCTCTTCTCGCGGGGTTATCTGTTGCCATTACCATCCGCGGAACTGGATCAGGTTCTCGGGACCCAGCTCCGAGATCTCCTTGCCCGCCATGGCCTGTCCGATACCGCGGGACACCTCGGCGAGCACCCCCGGGTCGTCGTAGTGGGTGGTGGCGCGCACGATGGCCCGGGCTCGCGAGGCGGGGTCCTCCGATTTGAAGATACCCGAGCCCACGAACACGCCGTCGGCTCCGAGCTGCATCATCATTGCCGCGTCCGCAGGCGTGGCTAAGCCTCCCGCGGAGAAATTCACCACCGGCAGGCGCCCGCTCTCCGCCACCCAGCATACCAGGTCATACGGGGCGCCCATCTCCTTGGCGACGGTCATGAGCTCCTCTTTCGGGGTGGTGGTGAGTTTTTGTATCTCGCTGTTTATGGTGCGCATGTGGCGCACCGCCTCCACCACGTTACCCGTGCCCGCCTCGCCCTTGGTGCGTATCATGGCCGCTCCCTCGCCGATGCGGCGCAGCGCCTCGCCCAGGTTGATGGCCCCGCATACGAAGGGGATGGTAAACTTCCATTTGTCGATGTGGAATCTCTCGTCAGCCGGCGTGAGCACCTCGCTCTCGTCCACGTAGTCTACGCCCAGCGCCTCCAGTATCTGCGCCTCGACGAAGTGCCCGATCCGCGCCTTGGCCATGACCGGGATGGTCACCGTGGCCATGATAGCCTCGATCACGGCGGGATCTGCCATCCTGGCCACTCCCCCGTCGGCACGAATATCCGCCGGCACGCGCTCCAGTGCCATCACCGCCACAGCTCCGGCCTCCTCCGCGACGCGAGCCTGCTCCGGAGTGGTGACGTCCATGATCACGCCGCCCTTGAGCATCTCGGCCAGGCCGGTCTTTACCCTCAAGGTACCTTTATCTTCCATCTCTCTGGTCCCTCCAGACCCGCCGTATTAAGAAAAGCCCCCTATGGGCTTCCCTGATTTTACTATAGCTCATACCATATCCCCTATCAATGAAACCCGCTGGCGGCACTTATGACAGCCGGGCTTTGCGAGCAGGCCGTTTCCCGGAGGCTCGTGCCGGATATAAATCTGTCTGCGCTGCCACCCGCCCGAGAACTACCAGGTCGGTCTCCGCGAGGCTTTGCGAGCGGGACCGTTACCTGGAGTCTCGGGCCGATTAAAGCTCGAACACCCGATATCCTCCGGGCTCAACCCTGCCCTGCCTCTATCATGGCCTGGGTGTACATACCCTCCAGTCCGGCCATGGCCCGCAGGCGCGCGACGCGCTCCTCGATGGGGGGGTGGGTGGACCACAGGCTGGACTTCACGGCCTTGCTCGCCTTCGCCTCCTTCTTGAAGGGCTCGATGATCCACAGATGCGCGGTGGCCTGGCTGGTGCGATTGAAAGGCTTGGCCTCGCTGCTGAGTTTCTCCAGGGCGCTGGCCAGTCCCTCCGGGTAGCGCGTCAGCTTCGCCCCGGTGGCGTCGGCGAGATATTCCCTCCTGCGCGATATGGAGAGTTGCAGGAGCTGCCCGATGATGGGAGAGAGGATGAGGAATACCAGCCCCACCACCAGCAGGACGATCTGTATCATGCCTCCCCCCTCCCCGCCTCCTGCGCGGCCGCCGCGGTCGCGGTCTCCGAACATGCCCCCGAAGAAGATCATACGCGTTACGACGTTGGCGAAGATCACGAGCAACCCTACCAGCACCACCACCATGCTCATATAGCGGATATCGTAGTTCCCGATATGTGACATCTCGTGGGCAAGCACCCCCTCGAGCTCAAGGCGGTTGCAGTTCTCAAGCAGCCCCCTCGTAACGGCGATGGCGGCATGTTCCGGATCCCTGCCGGTAGCGAAGGCGTTCATGGCCGGGGAATCGATGATAAAGGTGCGCGGCACGGGAATACCCGCGGCCAGGGAAAGGCCCTCCACGGTGTTCACGTAATAAGGGAATTCCTCCTTCGTCACCTGCCGCGCCCCCGCCGAGGCCAGTGCGATCTTGTCGCTGTGGTAATAGCTGGTGAAGGACATGATGGTCGCCAAGACGGCCGCGATCACCAGGCCCAGGATGGCGTAATCATACCCCCATATGAAACCCACGAAGAAGCCGATGGCGAGTATGATCACTATGAACATGCTCACCAGCAGGGCCGATTTCCATTTGTTCTTGGATATCTGGTCGTAGAAGTTCACGCCTCTGAATCCCCTCCCGAAGTGCCCGGGCACCGGCACATCCTGCATGCCCGGGCAGCATTTTACAGAGGAAGACCTTCCCCTTCCGGGCCCCCGTCTTCCTTCCTAGAACTGGACCTTCGGGGCCTCGCGCTCCGCCGCGATATCGATTTCGAAGTAATCGCGCTGAGTGAAGGTGCCCGAGAACATCCCGGCGATCATATTGGCCGGGAACTTCTGGCGCCTGGTGTCGTAGGACATCACACTGTCGTTATAGAACTGGCGCGCGAATGCTATCTTGGACTCTGTCCCCGCGAGCTCCTCCTGCAGCATGAGGAAGTTCTGGTTCGCCTTCAGGTCCGGGTAAGCTTCGGCCACCGCGAAGAGGCTCTTGAGGGCGCCGGTGATCATGTTCTCGGCTTGCGCCTGATCCTTGACCGTCTGGGCGTTTATGCCCATGTTGCGCGCCTGGGTTACCTTCTCGAAGACCTCCCTCTCGTGGGTGGCGTATCCCTTGACCGTCTCCACCAGGTTTGGTATGAGGTCGTACCTCCTCTTCAGCTGCACGTCGATCTGGTGCCAGGCGTTATCCACCCGGTTGCGGTCGCGGATGAGCCTGTTGTAGATGGCGATGACCCCGACGATGACGAGGAATATTATCGCCGCTATGATGATCAGAACCCATACCACCGGCGTGACCCCCTTTCTTCTTCCGCGCTTCACGGTACGGACCCGCTGGTCGGATCCGCTCCTCTAAAGTATCGAAAGCCGTTTGCTTCGACTTTACTATACGCGATATTCGTTCAATGTGCCGTGACGACCTTCAATGTGAACTAGGGTGGCCGGTCCATTATCTTTCATCTTCAAACGCGGTTCCTCTCATTTGCAGGCGATGCGACAGTGACGGATCATTGATGACCCCGATTAATTAATGATGGAGGCCCGATTGACGACTGCCTTACCGCCAAGGGAAATAGACGTTAGCGTTGCTAACAAAATGATGAATGTTAAGGGCTGACCCCATTACAGGAGGTGGAAGAGGCCGTCGCCGACGAAGCGGGCGCCCAGGATGAGCAGGAATGTACCGCAGCCCAGGATGACGTATTTATAAGCGCGGTTGGAGATGAACCTCTTGCCGGTGACCACCAGGAAGGCCACCAGTAAATACCACAGCAGGTCCGCCAGGATGTGCCCGGTGAAAAAGGCCAGCACGCCGGCCACCCCGCGGTCCATGGAGCGCAGCAGCCAGCTCAGCCCGAAGGTCGCCCACCACAGGAACCAGTAGGGATTGGAGACGGAGGTGGTCAGCCCGGCCACGAAGGGGCCGATATGGGTCCCGCCGCGGGTCTGCAGGTCGATGTGCAGCCTGCCGTCCCGCACGTCCAGGGCCATGCCCAGGCCCATCCAGAAGAGGAAGGCCCCGCCGGCAACACCCACGACGCCGAAGAAGATGTCGTTCCCCACCACCCGGTCCAGTCCCAGCACCAGCAGCACGATGAGGGCCCCCTCCAGCACGGCGTGTCCCGCCACCAGCAGCGGCGCGGCGATGAAACCCTTGCGGTAGGACTCGTTGATGCTCACCGTGAGCAGGGGTCCCGGCATAACGGCGCCTGACAGCCCCACGCCCATGGAGATGAAGAAGATGCTGACAAGGCTCATGCCTCACCAACCGTAATGGCGGCGCATGCGCTCGATGCCCGCGTCTACGTGCTCGACCAGGACACGCAGCAGGTCCTCGCTCACCGCCACCACGCAGGAGAGCTGCCCTTCACGCCCCGAGGCCAGCAGTGGGTAGCCATCCAGGGGGTTGCCGAAGGCGTCGCTCACCGCCAGGCCCGCCTCGGCGGCGATGAGTCCCGCGGCGGCCAGGTCGTAGGAGGAGTTGTTGAGGACGTGCCCGTGGCCAGCGCGCAAAAACATCTCCTCCACCTGCGGCGCCTCGCGGATCATGCGGTCCCCCACGTCCACGTAGGCGTCCAGCTGCCCGGTGAGCAGGCGGGATATGCAGAAGGTGGCGCTGCCCAGATCGAAGATGCCCCCGTCAACGCTGGAGAGGTCGACGAGCTCCTCCAGCACCAGGATGGTGGGCAGGGCCGGCCTGCCCCGGAAGCCCAGGGTCCAGAAGAGGGTGGAGATGTCCTCGTGGGGGCGGATGTCGATATCCCTTTCCTCTCCGCCCACGGCCATGCGGGCCCCCTTGCCGCGCTCCGCCTCGAACCAGGCCTCGTTCTTGATCTCCCTCAGGAGCCCGTAAACCACGTCGCCGTGGGTGGGGCTGGGATTGTGCGTGGGGTGGTAACGCGAGACCGCGATGGACACGCAGCAGGCCTCCAGCCCCGCCGCGGCCGGACGGGTGCCGTCTATGGGGTCCACCACCAGCACCCATTCCGCGCCCTCCGCGCCGACCAGGCCGCGGTCTTCGGAGAAGTAGGCCACGCCGGGGACCTCCGCCAGCCTGCTCTCCACCCTCTCCTCCGCCACTTCGTCGATGGCGAAGGTGGAGTCGCCGCTGGCGCCCCGGCCCTGCATCTCCCGCGCCGCTTTCTTCCCCAGGTGGGGGCGGACAAGCTCGCGCACCTCGCCACAGAGTCCGCGGCACAGATCGATGACTTCCTCTAGCCTCATCTCCGTTTCCTCCCGTATATCTCCATCGCGTCTGCATATGCGGCTTCCACGTCGTCCACCAGGTTTCCCCACGAAAACCTCTGCGCCCGCGCCGGGGCGGCGGCGGCCATCCCCTCCCGCTCCGCGCCGCCCTCCACCAGGCGCAGCAACGCGCGGGCGAGAGCCTCATGGTCTCCGGGTGGGAAGAGCAGCCCCTGCACGCCGTCCTCGACCACCGCGCGGTAGCCGGGGATGTCGGAGGCCACCACCGGCACCCCGCAGGCCATGGCCTCGATAAGCACGATGCCGAAGCTCTCCATGCCCAGTGCTGGCGATACCATCACCTGCGCGGAGCGGTAGGCGGCGGGGATGAGTTCGTCGGGAAGCCTTCCCAGCCAGACGACTCCTTCTCTTTTCTCCGCGGGCTCCTCCACCCCTGCCACCAGCAGGCGCACCTCCGGGCGCTTCTCCCTCACCAGGGGGAGCGCCCGCAGAAGCACGTCCAGGCCCTTGCGCGGCTCCGCCCTGCCCACGAATACGAGGTGAAAGTCGTTTTCATCGAGGCCCTCCAGCGCAGGGCCATCTGCAGTGAACGTTCCGGTATCCACGCCGTTGGGCAGGACGCGGTATTCGCCCGGGAAGTAACGCGACACCAGGTCGCGGGCGGCGGGACTTACCACCGCCCGCACGTCTATCTTCCCCGCCAGAGGCCTGAGAAGGGGCCGCGCCAGGCTGTAGCCCAGTGCCCCGCCCTCCCTCGCCGCGTGAAATGTGGCCAGGGCCGCGCAGCGCGAGAAAAGCAGGGCCAGCATGGAGGCGCTGGGGATGAGGGGCTCGTGCAGGTGGAGAACGTCGAAGGGCGCGTCCCGCAGCAGCCCCCGGATACGTAACGCTGTTCCTGGCCCGAAGGATATGTTGGCCCTGGACTGGTTCGCGGACACCGCGATAGAACCCCCCACGGAGAAGAACCCGTTGCCGCTCTTCCCGCCCGGAGCGATCACCGTCACCTCGTGTCCGCGCCCCCGCAAATGGTCGGACAACTGCTCCACGTGGCGGTTCACTCCGCCGGGGAAATCCCAGGAATACGGCGACACCATGCCTATGTTCATGCGGATAATTCTACACCACGTCTAGCCGTGGTTCTTGAAGATGGGCTGGAACATGTGCCACTGCGTGGGGTCCTCGCGGATGAAGTCCTCGAATACCCTGGCCATCTTCTGGGTGTTGACCTGCACGTCGCGGCGGGTGTCGCCGGTGACCTCGATGTCCAGCGGCGGCCCGACGTAACCGTGGTAGCGGCCGTATTTCTTGATGGTCAGGCAGGGGATGACCGCGGTGCCCAGCTTCACCCCCAGCAGGGCGGGGCCGATGGGCATGAGCACCTTCTCGCCGAAGAACTCCACCTCCACCCCGCTGCCGGCGATGAGGCGGTCGGAGAGCAGGCAGACCATGCCGTTCGCCAGCAGCACCTCGATGACCTTCTCCACCGTGTTCTCCGCCAGGGGGATGATGCGGATGCCCATGCGCCGGCGCAGCTCGGTATGGAACTCGTACATGGGCAGGGGCTTGAGCACCTCCGCCACCGCCCAGAAAGAGGGGTAGCGGTGCCCCACCCACCCCCCGATCATGTCCCAGCTGCCGTAATGGGGAAGGGCCAGCACCACCCCGCGCCCCTTCTCCAGGGACCTGTCGAACCACTCCGTGCCGTGGGGCACCACCAGTGACTCGATGATCTCCTCGCCCGTGAGGTGGTAACAGCGCAGGAAGTCCACCCAGTAGCGCGCGTAGTTGTGGAAGGAGCGGCGGGCCAGGTCGTGCCACACGCGCGGGGTGTCCTGCGGATGCACGCGGCGCATGTTCTCGTAGACCACTTCGCGCTTACGCTTCGAGAGCCGGTACGCGACCTCGGCGACGGCCACGCCTATGCCATGGCTCACGCGCACGGGAAGCGCCCCCACCAGGCCGCAGGAGCCGCGGAAGAACCAGTACTTGAGGTATCCGGGGATGTCGTCGCGGAAAGGCTCTCTCTCGGGCATAAGCGGCCTCGTTCAGGCCTCGTCCGCAGCCGCGGATGCGTCCTTTTCCGCGGCCCCCTTGTAGATGACGATCATGCGGTGAGCCAGGGTCTCCACGCCCAACACGAGCAGGAGGTAGAGAGCGCCCCGGAAAACCCAGATGTTCTCGGTCAACCCGAAGATGAACAGCGGCAGCGCGAAGAGCAGCAGGCGCAGCGGCCGCGCCAGCAGGCCCACGTTGCAGGCTACGCCCAGGCCCTCGGCCCGCGCCTTGACGTAGCTGATGAGCGAGGAGAGCATCATGTACCCCGCCACCATGAAGGCCACGTCGTACGTCTCCTGCGACGCGAACCAGTACAGGGTGCCCAGTGAGAAGAAGAAGTCGGCCATGCGGTCGGCGGTGGAATCCAGGAAGGCGCCGTAAGTGCTCACGCGCCCGGTCAGCTTGGCCACCTGTCCGTCCCAGATATCGAGGAGGCCGGCCAGGAAGAGGATCCATGGCCCGAGCACGAACCTGCCCAGCGCGAAGAGGTAGGCGGCGGCGGCGGCGGCGAAGATGGAGAGGGTGGTGATGAAGTTGGGGGACATGGTGCGCGCCAGCACCCATCCCAGGGGGTGGAACACCGCACTCGAAAACCTCCTCAACCCCTCGTTGACGCTCCAGGCTCTCTCCACCGTGTCGTCCTTTCTCGCTCGATGCCCGACCTCGGCACGGCCCCGGCGGCGCGTGCGCGGGCGGTCGCCGGCCAACCGCCTGAGGCCCCGCCTACAACAGTGGGCCGTAGAAGACGCTGATTATGGTGCAACCCTCCTCGCCCGTGGTGAAGGGGCCGTGCTGAGCTCCCGCCGGGAAGAAGGCGAAATGGCCGGCGCGGAAGACCTCGTCCTCGCCGTCTTCGCCGGGCTGTGTGAGCTGCCCCTCCAGCACGTATGCCGCCTCGTCGGAGGATATATGGGTGTGTCCCGGCATCTCGCAGAAGGGCTCGAAGCGCAGGAGCAGGATCTGGCCCCCGCCCCGCGGGTCCATGTACAACACCTTCATCTGGGCGCGAGGGAAATCCGCCGGCACCCACTCCAGGCTGTCCTCGTGCACCACGAACCTGTCCATATCACTCCACTTCCTTCAACGTCCCGCCGGCGAAAAGGTTTCTCCTCCCCGGCGCCTGCAATATCCCAACGGCAGAAGTACTATATCATCCCCCCGCCAGGCGGTCCCCCCTCGGGGCGTCGCGGGAGCGGGCCGCCCCGCCACGGCGCCGCTTACCTTCCCAGCCTCTCCGCGAGGAGATCGAGCAGGGCTTCCGCGCTCATCCTGGTCTTCTCGCCCGTCTCCCTCACCTGCAATTCGACGGAGCCGTCCTCGTCATAACCCTTGCCGATGACCGCGCGGTAGGGGATGCCGATGAGGTCGGCGTCGGCGAACTTCACCCCGGCGCTCTCCTCGCGGTCGTCCAGCAGCGCCTCCAGACCCCGCTCTAGGCAGCTCTCGTAGAGCTTTTCGGCAGCCGCGCGCCGGTTCTCCCGTTCATAGTTAAGGGGCAAAACGTGCAGGTGGGCGGGGGCTATCGCCAGCGGCCAGATCATGCCGCGCTCGTCGTGGTGCTGTTCGATTACCGCGGCCATGACGCGGGTGATGCCTATACCGTAGGTCCCCATGACCATGGGGCGCGATTCCCCGTTCTCGTCGTCGTAGAGGCAGCGCATGGGCTCCGAGTACTTCAGCCCCAACTGGAATACCTGCCCCACCTCGATGCCCGCCTCCACCCGCATGGCGCCGCCGCATCGGGGGCACGCGTCGCCGTCCCTGGCCAAGGTGACGTCCTCGAAGAACGATACGGTGAAATCCCTGCCCTCGTCGACACCCGTCAGGTGGTAGTCCCTCTCGTTTGCCCCGCAAGCCATGCCGCCGGCTCCCCGCAGCGCCTCGTCGGCGATGATGCGCGAGGCCCGCAGGCCCACCGGGCCCACGAAACCCTGCAGGTACTCGGGGAACCTCTCCCAGTCCTCCTCGCCGAAAAGCCGGAACTCCCCCGTGCCCAGCACGCGCTCTAGCTTTATCTCCCCTGCCTCGCGGTCCCCCGGCACGAGCACCGCCACCGGCTCGTCCTCCACCAGGAACATCAGGCACTTGATGAAACGCTCGGGCTCCATCCCCAGGAAGGAGCTGACCTCGGCGATGGTGCGCTGTTCGGGGGTATGCACCTTCTCCGGCGCCCTGCCCTCCCCCCACGGCGGCTCGGCGCGGCGGTAGGCGGCCAGGGTGACGTTGGCGGCGTAGTCACAGTCCTCGCACCAGGCGATGTCGTCCTCCCCCACCTCGGCCGGGGCCATGAACTCGTGGGAGACGTCGCCCCCGATGATGCCGGTGTCCGCCTCCACCGCCCGCCAGGAGCACCCGCAGCGGGTGAATACGCGGCCGTAAGCGTCGTACATGGCCTGGTAGGAGCGGCGCATGCCCTCCTCGTCGCGGTCGAAGCTGTAGCCGTCCTTCATGAGGAACTCGCGCCCGCGCAGCAGGCCGAAACGGGGCCTGACCTCGTCGCGGAACTTGTCACCGATCTGGTAGAGGTTGATCGGCAGGTCGCGCCAGGAGGAGGCGTTCGTGCGCACCAGGTCGGTGATGACCTCCTCGGCGGTCGGCCCCAGGCCGAAATCCCTCTCGGCGCGGTCCTTGAGGCGCATCATCTCCGGTCCGTACTTCTCCCAGCGCCCGCTCTCCTCCCACAGTTCGCGCGGCTGCATGATGGGGAGGACGACCTCCTGCGCCCCGGCCGCGTTCATCTCCTCGCGCACGATACCCTCTATTTTGCGCACCACCCGCGCCCCCAGCGGCAGCAGCTCGTATATCCCCGAGGCCACCTTGCGCAGAAAGCCCGCCCGCACCAGCAGGCGGTGGCTGGCTATCTCAGCGTCGGCGGGGCTCTCCTTCAGCGTGGGGACGAAAAGCTTTGACTGTCTCATCCTTCTCCCTTTGTCCGCTTTTTCTACACCGCAGCTCTCGCCGGAACGGGCCGCCTGCTAGCCCTGCCCTCCCGTCCTCCCTTCCCGCAGCCCGCCTTCCTCGAGGCGCTCCGATGCCATCTTCTCCACTTCCTCCATGAGCACCTTCATGATCTCCTCTTTCGCGTACCACCCGGCGGGCTTTCCCGCGCGGAAGAGCAGGGCGCGCTCCTTTCCGCCGGCCACCCCCAGGTCGGCCTCTCGCGCCTCGCCGGGGCCGTTCACCGCGCAGCCCATGACCGCGATGCGCAGCGGTGCCTTGACGTGGGCCAGCCGCCGCTCCAGCTCCGTGGCTATGGCCGCCACGTCGATGCGCGAGCGGGCGCAGGTGGGGCAGGCCACGATGTCCGGCCCGCGGCGCGACAGCTCCAGAGCCTTGAGTATGGCCAGCCCCGCCCGCACCTCCTCCACCGGGTCGCCGGCCAGGGAGACACGGATGGTGTCGCCGATGCCCTCGGCGAGCAGGGCACCGATGCCCACCGCCGAACGGATGGTGCCCGTCCACTGGGGCCCCGCCTCGCTCACCCCCACGTGCAGGGGGTAATCAACGGCCTCGGAGAGGAGGCGGTAGGCCGCGATGGTCAGGGGCACCGAGGAGGCCTTCACGGAGACCTTTATATCATGGAAGTCGCTCTCCTCCAGTACCCTTATCTCCTCCAGGGCGCTCTCGACCATGGCTTCAGCCGTGGGGTGCCCGTGCTTCTCCAGGATGTCGCGGCGCAGCGATCCCGCGTTGACCCCCACGCGGATGGGCACGCCTTTTCTCCTCGCCGCCGCCGCGACCTCACGCACCCTTTCCTCCCCCCCGATGTTCCCCGGGTTGATGCGCAGCCCCTGCACGCCCGCCTCTAAGGCCACCAGGGCCAGGGAGTGGTCGAAGTGGATGTCGGCCACCACCGGGAGGGGAGAGCCGGCCACGATCTCGGAGAGGGCGCGCAGGGTGCGCCTGAGCATGTGGTCCTTCTTGAGGTTGGGCACGGCCACCCGTGCGATCTGGCACCCCGCCTCGGCCAGGCAGCGTATCTGCTCCAGGGTCGCGGCGGCGTCCTCGGTGGCGGTGTTGGTCATGGACTGCACGCTAACCGGCGCGCCTCCCCCGATGGGGACGTCCCCGATGGTCACGCGGCGGGTGAGTTTACGTACCGTCATGGCAGGTTGATGGGGTTGGTGATATCCAGCCGCAGCGTAAGCACGAAAAGGATGAGGAAGAAGGCCAGCACCGCCACGGCCACCGGGTAGAGCTTGCGCATGTCGACCTCCCTGCCGGTGATCTTCTCCCACAACAGCACCACCACGTGGCCGCCGTCCAGCGGCGGCAGCGGAGCAAGGTTGATATAAGCCAGGAAAAGGCAGATAAAGGCGAAAAAGTTCAGGAAATAGAACAGGCCCTCGCCGGCTATCTGGCTCGCGGTGCGGGTGATACCTACTACCGTCTGGGGCCGCTCCGCGGTCGGCTCGGATATCCCTATGAGCTGCTTGAAGGTGGACAGGTTGAAGACGCGGTAGACGCCGTAGAACACGCCCCAGCTGGCCTGGCCGAACCACTTTCCAGTCTGCACGATGGAGCCGGTGAAGGAGTAATCCTCCATGTATACCTCGGGCGAGACGCCGAGGTAGCCGCTGCCGCTTTCCAGGGTGGCGAGCCGCGCCGTGAGTTCGATCTCCTGCTCCTCCCGCTCGACGAGGATAGTCACTTCCTCGCCGGGGTGTTCCTTGATGAAGTCGCTGATCTCATCCCACGAGGTGATCTCGTGTCCGTCCAGGGCGAGGACGGTATCCCCCTCCTCGAGGCCAGCGATGTAGGCGGGCGTCTCCTCCCGCTGGTCTTCGTCCATGTACTGGCCAACCGAGGCCAGGGTATTGGTGCCCCTGCTCGTGTCGGGATACCCGATAAACCAGATGGTGAAGAACATGATGATGACCGCGAGCAGGATATGGGTCAGGGAACCGGAGAAGATGATCCAGAACCTCCTCCAGTAGGACACGCCCTTGTAGGAATGGGGGAAGTCCTCGGGGCTGATCTCCTCCTCGGGGTTCATGCCCAGGACCTTGACGTACCCCCCGACGAGTATCCACTTGATGCCGAACTCCGTGTCCCCGCGCTTCGTGCTCCATATGCGGGGGCCGAAGCCGACGAAGAACTCCGGGCACTTCACGCCTGCCAGCCGCGCCGCGGTGAAGTGGCCGAGCTCGTGCACGACCACCAGGAATACTATCACCAGCAATACGATGAATACCGTGAGCACTACGCCCATGTCAAGCCGCCTCTCCCGCTGCCTGCCGCGCCGCGGCGCGCGCCCATTCCTCCGCCCGCTGCACGTCCGCGAGGGAGTTCGCCCGCGCCGGTTCGAACCCGTCCAGGGTGTTCTCGATCACCCTCTCGATGTCCATGAAGCCTATTCTACCCGCCAGGAAGGCCGCCACCGACACCTCGTTGGCGGCGTTGAGCACCGCCGGGGCCAGGCCGCCCTCTCTTCCGGCCTTGTAGGCCAGCTCCAGGCATCTGAAGGTATCGGTGTCTATGCTCCCGAAGCTGAGGTCGCCCAGCGAGGCGAGGTCGGTGCGCTTGAAGGGGGGACCCCACCTCTGCGGCCAGGAGATGGCGAGTGCGATGGGAAGGCGCATGTCCGGCACGCTGAGCTGCGCGGAGAGGGAGCCGTCGCGGAACTCCACCAGGGAGTGCACCACGCTCTGGGGGTGGGCTACCACCTTGATGCGTTCGTATGGGACCCCGAAGAGGAAGTGGGCCTCGATGACCTCCAACCCCTTGTTCATGAGCGTCGCCGAATCGATTGTGATCTTCCTCCCCATGCTCCATGTGGGATGGGCAAGGGCGTCATCGATGGTCACCTTCTCCAACTCCCCCCGGTTGCGCCCGTAAAAAGGTCCGCCGGAGGCGGTGAGTACGATGTTCTCGACTTCACCGATGTCTTCCCCCCGCAGGCAGTGGAAGACGGCGCCGTGCTCGGAGTCCACGGGGATGAGCTCCCCGCCCGACCTGAGCGCCTCCAGCACCAGGTCTCCCCCCGCCACCATGCTCTCCTTGTTGGCCAGCGCCAGCCTCTTGCCCGCCCCCAGCGCGGCCAGGGTCGGGGGCAGACCGGCCGAGCCCACGATGCCGTTGAGGACGATGTCGGCCAGGGGATAAGCGGCCGCCTCCAGCAGGCAGTCCGCTCCCGTCGCTACCTCGATGCCCGTGCCCGCGAGGCGTTCCCGCAGCTCCGCCGCCGCCTTTTCCGACACCATGCCCACGAAAGCAGGCTTGTACCTGCGGGCCTGTTCCTCCATGAGTGCGACGTTGGAATGGGCGGTCATGGCCACCACCCTGAGGCGGTCCGGATGCGCGTCCACCACCTCCAGGGCCTGAGTCCCGATGGAACCCGTGGAGCCCAGGATGGCCAGTCCGCGCGATTCTTCCCTTGCGTTCATAGCAACATTATACGGGTTGGGGCACGGGGAAGCCTTACCCTCCGTCTATAAGGGAATGCCTGATAAGCGTCTGTAGACTTCGCTGGAAGGCCGAGGACAAGAAAAACGAGGGAGGGGGCGTGAAAGATGCGATGCCTTGAGCCGCTAGAATCTACCGGAGGGATGGATGGCACTGTCCGGTAAGCTCATGACTTTTTCAGATAATCACTGCAACTCCCCTTGAAGTGAACTTGCCTGTCTTGAATGCGGGGAGGCATGGCTCAATAACAAAAGGAACCCCAGCTACTACATATTGTGTCTTTACGGACTATCTCCAGCCGATAAAATAAGAATAATGCGAGAAATGTATTAGATTATAATAAAAATGTATCGTCAATAACAATTTTTACGAGGAAAATCATGATTGAAAACATTACTGAAAAAGGCCAAGGGCCAGCCGGCTCTTAGGCTCGCCGGGTATGCGTGGCTTATCGAGAGGTATGGCCTCGAGGTCATCCCGAATTGGCACAAGTCCATGGTGGGGGCCAAAGGGACCCATCATGTCATATCAAAAGAGAACGTCGTCGAGGAGGTCTATCCGACCAGGTCCTGGCCGGGGGATACCCTCAGTGACCACCTTGAGTTCGCACTCAAACACGACGGCACCAATCTAGCCATCTTCGCCCGTCTGTTCCAGAAGGTGGGCATGGAAGACCTGCTCGAGTATATCCGGTCCAAGCCGACTAGCAAGTATGCCCGACGCATCTGGTTCCTTTATGAGTTTTTAACGGGCACTTCGCTCTCGCTCGACGATCTTAAGGTGGGCAACTATGTCGACCTGCTTGAACCAGACGAATATTACACCCTCACTCCAGGCCACCGGGTCCGCCGCCAGCGTGTGAACGACAACATGTTGGGTGACGAAAGCTTCTGCCCAGTGGTGCGGCGCACCGAAACCCTCCGCCATTACGAGCATGCCAACCTGCCATACCGGTGCCAGCAGGTGGTGTCCGGCTATTCTCCGGAAATGTTGAAGAGGGCACTAAGATATCTCTACAGCAAGGAGACAAAGTCGTCCTTTGAGATAGAGCGAATCAAGCCTACTTCTACCAGGACCGAGCGCTTCGTAACAATGCTTCAGTTAGCAGAAAAGGAAGACTTTTGTAGTAAAGATAGGCTGATCGAGGCCCAAAACCACATCGTCGACCCTCGCTTCCGTGATCCCGATTATCGGTCAAGCCAGAACTATGTGGGTGAAACGATTGCCTGGCAGGAAGAAAAGATCCATTATGTGCCTCCCAAACCAGAAGACCTCCCCGGGCTCATGGAAGGTTTGCTGGCCGCCCATGAATATATGGAGGCGGGACAGCTGTCTGGTATCGCTTTATCGACATGACTCAACAAGCCGAGGCGTTGTTCCGTTTTATTGAACAGACTATCGAGACAGAGCTCGCCGGCGAACTAGCTTTCCTGGCCAACTACGACACAACCAAGCAAGCCCTCCAGGAGGTCGTGGACATGCCCGATCGACTTATCGACCTATTCATCCGTTTCTGCCTTCAGAACAATGGCCGGCTTTCGGAGAAAAAGAGAAAAAGCTATTTCGAGGCCTTGTCGGACAAAGAGGTCGCCATCATGGAAAAGATTGTTCAATCCAATTATGGAAATGGCACCACTAAGGATAGATAAACTAAGGTTGCTAGGGGTATAAACTACTGTTTTCCAGCTTCTCTCAGCCCTCGCAACGCGTTATATAGATCGCCATCGATTACGTCAGGATTATCAATAAATTCCTGAGCTGCTTCCTCTATTTGCCCTTGTTTGCATATCTCCAGATAAGAAGTGTCCGTCTTTTCTGCTTGTTCCCTTGAAGCAGTCTCGTAATCGTCGCCCGCTTCGATACAGGATG
>JAQVFR010000029.1 GCA_028697145.1 Actinomycetota bacterium
TCAATAAATTCCTGAGCTGCTTCCTCTATTTGCCCTTGTTTGCATATCTCCAGATAAGAAGTGTCCGTCTTTTCTGCTTGTTCCCTTGAAGCAGTCTCGTAATCGTCGCCCGCTTCGATACAGGATGGTAGAAAAGAGCTAAGGAAGATAACAATCCCACCGGCAATAACTGCAAATAAGGCTTTGCGATATATCACCGTACGCACCTCTTGGCTGTTCACGAAAAATCCGTTCTAGTTTGCTTCCCCACGAGTGCCTCTATCTCATTACTGCATCATAACTAGAAGATGATGTAGCGCAGGAAATAGTAGGAGGCGGCGGCGGTGAAGAACATGGAGTCGAAGCGGTCCATGATGCCGCCGTGGCCGGGGATGAGGGAACTCATGTCCTTGATGCCCAGCTCACGCTTCACCGTGGACTCCGAGAGGTCGCCCAGGGGGGCGAACACGCATACCATGGCCGCCAGCTCCATGGCCACCCCCAGGCTTAGCCAGTCGCGGCTCACGGTGATCTGCAGGATATAGGCAGCGATAAAGACGGCTACCGTGCCCGCGATGAAACCCTCCCAGCTCTTGCCGGGGCTTATGCGCGGCGCCATCTTGTGCCGCCCGATGGCCGAGCCCGCCAGGTAGGCCACGGCATCGCAGACCCAGACCATGACGATGATGGTGAACGGGACCGTCCAGGGGATCCCTGCGTCCAGGCCGAGCATGAGCACGAAATGGGAGAGGCAGAATCCCACCATGACCACGCCCAGCAGCGATACGGAGATGTCGGTGGTGGGCGATTCGGAGCCGCGGCGGAAGATGCACCAGGCGAAGAGGACCGGGAGGTAGAGTGCCAGCGCCAGGGCCAGGGGGGCGAGGTCCTGGGAATCCCTGAGGAAAAAGGCGATGACCGGCAGGGCGCTGCCCGCGGCCATGGATAGCAGCATGGCCGGCTTATAGCCGTGCCTGGAGAAGGTGGAGTAGAACTCCCACAGGCCCCCGAGGGCGATGAGGGATATGCCCACCATGAAGGGTATCTCGCCCCACCACAACAGGATGACGATGATCAGCACCAGGATGACGGCGCTCACCACGCGCACGGCGAAACCGGCGAAGCGGGAAGCTGTCGATCTTTTCTGGCCGCTGGGGTCGCTCAAGTCCTCCGGCGTCAAGTCAGACCTCCATCAATTCCTTCTCCTTGACCTTGAGCATCTCGTCGGTCTCGGCGATGAAGCGGTCGGTGAGTTTCTGTGCCTCCTCCTGGCCGCGGTGGAGGTCGTCCTTGGTTATCTCTCCCTCCTTCTCGAAGGCCCGCAGGTCCTCGATGGCGTCCCGGCGCACGTTGCGGATGGCCACCCTGCCCTCCTCCGCCTTGGAGCGCACCACCTTGGTGAGCTCCTTGCGGCGCTCCTCGGTGAGCCTGGGTATGGGCAGGCGGATGACGTTGCCGTCGCTCACGGGGTTCACGCCCAGGTCCGCCTGGAGTATGGCCTTTTCCACGTCCCCGATGGCGCTCTTGTCGTACGGGGAGACCACCAGCAGCGTGGGTTCCGGCACGGCTATGGATGCTATCTGGCTCAAGGGGGTCTGTGTCCCGTAATAATTGACGGAGACGCGGTTCAGGAGCGAGGCGCTGGCCCTGCCCGTCCTGACGGAAGCGAAATCATCCCTGACGTGCTCCACGGCTTTTTTCATCCGCCGCTCCGCGTCCTGCAAAAGGTCGTCTAACAATGCACTACCTCCCCTCTCCGGCATCCGATGCGACGATGGTCCCTATCCTCTCGCCCAAGAGCACCCTGGTGATATTGCCGGGAACGGTCATGTTGAAGACGACGATGGGAAGCCTGTTGTCCATGCACAGCGAGATGGCGGTGGCATCCATCACCTTGAGCCCCTGCTGCAGGACCTCTATGTAGTCGAGGGAAGCGTACATCACCGCTTCCGGGTTCTCGAGCGGATCGGAATCGTAGACGCCGTTGACCCTGGTGGCCTTGAGTATAGCCTCGGCGCCTATCTCCAGGGCCCGCAGGGCGGCGGTGGTGTCGGTGGTGAAATAGGGGTTTCCCGTCCCCGCCGCGAAGATGACGATGCGCCCCTTCTCGAGATGGCGGATGGCTCGCCGCCTGATGTAAGGCTCGGCGACGGCCTGCATCTCGATGGCGGACTGCACGCGCGTAAAGACGCCCTTTTTCTCCAGCGCGTCCTGCAGGGCCAGGGAGTTCATCACCGTGGCCAGCATGCCGACGTAATCGGCCGCCGCGCGGTCCATCCCGCGAGCGCTTGCGGCCACCCCGCGGAATATGTTGCCGCCGCCCACCACTATGGCCAGCTGCACCCCGACGTCGTTTACCGCGACGAGCTCGTCGGCGATGGCGTTGACCGTCTCCGGGTCGATGCCGTACTCCAGGCGGCCCAGGAAGGCCTCGCCGCTCAACTTGATGAGAGCTCTCCTGAAACGGGGCCGGTCCTCCTCCATCTCGGCCATATCCGCCAAATCAACTCCCCCTTCCAGCCCCCGATAGTGCCCGGTCTCGTTTAAGATTCTATTCCCCGGCGGACAATACCTTCCCGGGGCGAAGACCCGGCCTGGGGCGCGGCGGGCCCGTCAGGCGATCTCCTCGCCCACCTGGAAGCGCGCGAAGCGCCTAACGACTATGTTCTCTCCCACCACCGCTATGGTCCGTTTCACCAGTTCGCCGACCGTTATGTCGGGGTCCTTGACGAAAGGCTGTTCGAGCAGGCATATCTCCTCGAAGTACTTCTTCATCCGCCCGTCGACGATCTTGTCCACTACCTTCTCCGGCTTTCCCTCCTTGAGGGCGCGGCTGCGGTTTATCTCCCTCTCCTCGGCCAGGACGGCTTCCGGCACGTCCTCTGGAGACACGTACAACGGCTTGGACGCTGCTACGTGCATGGCGACATCGTGCACCATGGCGCGGAAGTCCTCGTTGCGGGCCACGAAATCGGTCTCGCAGTTGACCTCGAGAAGCACTCCTATGCGGTTGTTGAGGTGGATATAAGAATCAACGATGCCGTCGGCCGCGGTGCGGCCCGCCTTCTTCTGCGCCCCCGCCAGGCCCTTTTCCCTGAGGATGCGCATGGCCTTCTCCACATCACCAGCGGCCTCCTGGAGCGCCTGTTTGCAGTCCATGATACCGGCCCCGGTCGTCTGTCTCAGTTCCTTTACCTGTGTCGCGTTGATCTCCATGTTTCCTCCTTACGGGCAATGTCAACGCCGGAGTCGGCGGTTTCAGTCACCCACCTTCTCCCCGATATCTTCCTTCTCCGCTTCCTCTTCAGCCTTTTTCTTCTCCTTCTCGGCGGCGGCGGCCTCGCGCGCCGCCTCCTCCTCTTCCTTGCGCCGCCTTGCCTGCAGGGCATCCCTTATCTGGAAACCCTCCAGCACGGCGTTGGCTATTATCTTGCTTATCAGGTTTGCGGCCCGGATGGCGTCATCGTTTCCTGGGATGACGAAATCCACCAGGTCGGGATCGCAGTTCGTATCCACCACCGCGATCACGGGTATCTCCAGCTTGCGGGCCTCCATGAGGGCGATGTTCTCCTTGCGAGGGTCGATGATGAAGACCCCGCTTGGGATCCTGTCCATGCTGCGCAGCCCCTCGAGGTTGCGGCGCAGCTTGATGAGGTTGTGGCGCACGCGCGTGGCCTGCTTCTTGAGCATCTTCTCGAGTTCGCCCGACGCCTCCATCTCCTCCAGTTCCTTGAGCTTCTCGATGCGCCTGCTGATGGTCGCCCAGTTGGTGAGCGTGCCCCCCAGCCAGCGGTTGGTGACGTACGGCATGCCGCAGCGCATCGCGTTCTCCTTGATGGCTTCCTGCGCCTGCTTCTTCGTCCCCACGAAGAGCAGCGATCCGCCCCTGCCCACCATGTCGCGGATGAAATTGTACGCTTCCTCGATTAGGGCCAGGGTCTGCTGCAGGTCGATGATGTAGATGCCGTTGCGCTCGGTGAAGATGTACTTCTCCATCTTGGGGTTCCATCTCCGGGTCTGGTGTCCGAAGTGGACCCCCGCCTCGAGCAGGTGCTTCATGGATACTACGGTCATTCTTCCTCCTTGGTTACTCCTCCGCCCGCGTCATTCCCCCTCCCTACCCCATCGGGGCACCCGGGCAAGGGTCAACGGGCGTGTGTGATAGGCGGGAATAAAAAATCCCGCCATGGGCGGGCCTCGCAGCGCCATCTCGTCTCCGAAGCAGCAGTCCGTTTCGAGGCCCACCTCCTTACCTACAAAGTCAGGCGCCAGTTTCATATACTATCACGTGTGCTTTTTCGAGGGCAATATAACGCGACCTCGGGGAAAGCGACCGGGGCCGGAACTCATCGCTCGAGGGATTCAAGTGTTGAGCCCCGGCCCCGAATACATTGGATCCTTATACTTCGAGTGCGCCCTTGGCGCTGTTAAGCCTTCCCTTCAGGCGCAGGATGGCCTTGGTGTGCATCTGGCAGACGCGCGATTCCGTCACCCCCAGGACCTCGCCGATCTCCCGCAGGGTCAAGCCCTCGTAATAATAGAGGCTGATGACTATCTTCTCCCTCTCGGGCAGGCGGTTGATGGCGTCCGCGAGGATCCGCTTCATCTCCTCTATCTCGTAGGTCTTGGAGGGGTCCTTCACCCGGGAGTCCTCCAGGGTATCCACCAGGCTGACCTTGTCGCCCTTGTCGCCCCCGACGTTCCACAATTCGTCCAGCGCCACCAGGGAGATGAAGCTCATCTGCTGCAGCAGCTGGTGGTACTCGCCAAGGGACATGCACATGTGTTTGGCCACTTCCTCGTCGCTGGGCAGCCGCTTGAGCTCGTTCTCCAGGGCGACGTATGACTTCTCGAGCTCCCTCGCCTTGAACCTGATGGAACGGGGGACCCAGTCGATGGAGCGCAGCTCGTCGATGATGGCACCTTTGATGCGGGCGATGGCATAGGTCTCGAACTTTATGCCCCGGTCGGGATCGTACTTCTCGATGGCGTCGATGAGCCCGAATATCCCGTAACTCACCAGGTCCGCGTATTCGATGTTGGGGGGAAGCCCCGACGATACCCTCCCGGCCACGTACTTTACCAGTGGAGCGTAGTTGAGGATAAGCTTTTCCCGGGATTCCTGCGACCCCTCCTCTTTGAATTGCTTCCAGATCGTGCTTACGTCCTCTATCCCTTCCAACCTCGCTCCTCTTTTGTAGAAGTCTGCCGTGTTCAACATACTCCTTATCTCGGTAAAAGGATGCTGCTCTTTGCCGGGCGTCACGCGCGGGGGTGGGTACGGAAAAACACCTCTTTGAGCTGACCTTTGCTAAGATGAGTATATATCTGGGTAGTTGATAAATCAACGTGACCCAGCAGCTCCTGCACGGTTCTCAGGTCCGCTCCCCCCTGCAGCAAGTGGGTTGCGAAAGTGTGGCGCAGAGTATGCGGGCTTATCCTCTTCCCCCCCTCCAGACCGCTGAAAAAGCGGTCCACCACGCGGCGGACTCCGCGGTCGCTGAGCCTGCCCCCCTTCACGCTCAGGAAGAGCGGGCCGCCGCCGCTTTCTTCCGCCGCCGCGTTGGCCGCCAGGACCGGTCTTTCCTTGTCGATGTAGTTGGCCAGCAGCTGCAACGCGGCTTCGTGTACGGGGATCATGCGTTCCTTTCGCCCCTTACCGAGAACCCTCACCTCCCCTCTCTTGAGATCGATATCCTCCAGATCCAGACCGGCCAGCTCCCCCACGCGCATGCCCGTGGCGTAAAGGAGCTCGACCAGGGCCATGTCCCTCAGTGAAGTGCGGTAGATATGCAGTCCCTGTCTCGCTTGAGCTGCGTCGACCTCGTCCAGGCGCAACACCCTGGGGAGTCTGCGGTCCCGCTGCGGCGGCGACAGTGCCGATGCGGGGTCGCTCGCGAGGTAGCCGCGCTGCACCAGGAAACGGAAATAGCCGCGCACCGCCGAGGACCGCCTCGCCACGGTGGAACGGGAATATCCCCTTGTCTGCAGGTTGGCAAGGTAACGGCGCAGCACGCGGTGGTCGATATCCTTCACGCCGGCAATGCCCGCGCGAGAGCAGAATTCCTCAAAAAAACGCAGGTCATTGCGGTATGCTCGCAGGGTTTCCGGAGACGAATTGCGCTCGACCTCCAGGAACCTCAGATATTCCGCCACCGATTCGTGCATTTGTCTTCCCCTCGGCACAGTGCAAGCTGTTGAATTCTTATATATTTTTATATTAAAAGTTATTATTGTCAAGTCTTGAATTTATTGTTACATAATTATTCTATTGTTGTTGTTTTTGCTTTACGGCAGGATGCGGTTATTGAACGGGCTTATCCGCTTCGCATGACGGCTCGCACAAGAGGCGGTAGCGGCCTCCGGCCTCCCCGGTCACCCAACCCTTAAGGGACATGGCGGTGAGGCAGGCCATGAGCTCGCCCGGAGGCTCCCCCAGGCGG
Source organism: Actinomycetota bacterium (assembly GCA_028697145.1). Taxonomy (GTDB): domain Bacteria; phylum Actinomycetota; class Geothermincolia; order Geothermincolales; family RBG-13-55-18; genus SURF-21. Next base: position 6,423 of record JAQVFR010000029.1, read on the forward strand.
GAAGCCAGCCAGTCCAGGCTGCGCGGTTCTCCTCTCAGCAGCTTCATGCACTCGCGCTCGCGCGCGCTCGGCTCCTCGCCGCCGCCCGTCCGCGCCGGAAAGCGGGCCAGAGGCGGGCACGCCGAGGGGAGCTCCTCGCAGATATCCTCCACCCCCATGACCAGCTTCGCTCCCTTCTGGATAAGCGCGTTGGCGCCACGGGAAAGGGAGCTGCCGATGGGTCCGGGCACGGCCATCACCTCGCGGCCTTCTTCGAGGGCCATGTCCGCCGTGATGAGCGCCCCGCTCTTCTCCGAAGCCTCGACCACAACCACGGCATGGGAGAGCCCGGCGATAATGCGGTTGCGGTGGGGAAACCTCCAGGGCAACGGCCCATCTCCGGGAGGATATTCGCTTATCAGGCAGCCCGATGAGGCGATGCGTCCGAAAAGTCCCGCGTGTTCGGGGGGATAGACCTGGTCTACGCCGCAGCCGAGCACGGCCATGGTGAAACCTCCCGCCTTGAGGCAGCCCTGGTGGGCATGGCCGTCCGCCCCGTAGGCGGCGCCTGACACCACGACCACGCCCCGCCTGGCGAGCCCCTCGCCAAGGGTCTCGGCCGCCCAACGCCCGTAGCTGGAGGCCTTGCGCGCTCCGACCACCGCGACGCAGGGTGAATCCGTGGGGATGTCGCCTCCCATGATGAAAAGAAGCGCTGGAGGGTCGTAGATGGCGGCGAGCAGCGGTGGGAAAGAAGCCTGCCCCGGCGCGATCACCCTGATCCCCTTCGCGCCCAGGCCCGAGAGCACGCGGGAGGGCTCGGTGCGGCGGCAATGGTCCTTCCACATGGCGGCCTTCTCCTCTCCCACCAGTGCCCTCGCCCTTTCCCCGCCGGCCTGCAGGATCTCCCACATCTCACCGGCTCCTCCCGCCAGCCGCAGGAGGCCCGGCAGGGCGAGGGGATTCATCCGCGGCAGGCATGCCAGCGCCGCCCTATAAGCCTCGTCCATAGCCCACCTCCGTCAGCAGCGAGGTGCCCCACAGCCTCTCGAGCGAACGGTACTGCACGGCCTCCGCGAGATCGGCCACCTTGATCCTCTCCCTGCCAGCCAGGTCGGCTATGGTCCTGGCCACGCGCAGGCAGCGGTCGAAGCCCCGGCCGGTCAGCCCAAGGCGGTCGGCCGCGGCGTACATGAACCTCTTCTCCTCGTCCCCGAGCCGGCACGCGGCACGCATGCGCACCAGGCCGGCGTGTGCGTTGGTGACCGTACTGCTCCCCCAGCGATCTCTCTGCATCTCCCGGGCCCGCAGCACTCTCTTTCTCACCTGCCCGGACCCCTCTCCCGCCGGAAGCTCCACCAGTTCACTTGGGGTCAGGCGGGGCACTTCGACCTGCAGGTCGATGCGGTCCAGGAGGGGACCCGACACCCGGTGGTAGTAACGCCTCACCTCGCTTGTGGAGCAGGAGCAGGCGCGCTGGGCATCGCCGAGGAAGCCGCAGGGACACGGGTTCATCCCCGCCACCAGCAGAAAGCGTGCCGGGAAACTCGCGCAGACAAGGGATCGCGAAATGGTCACGGAACCCGTCTCCATGGGCTGGCGCAGCACCTCCAGGGCGTCCCGGCGGAACTCCGGCAGCTCGTCCAGGAAGAGCACGCCCCTGTGGCTCAGGGTGATCTCGCCGGGGCGGGGGAAGTTGCGCCCTCCTCCCACCAGACCGACATGGGATATGGAGTGATGGGGAGCGCGGAAGGGCGCGTGGCGGGGAAGGGGCCTCTCGGGGTCGAGCAACCCCGCCACGCTGTGTATGCTCGATACCTCCAGCACCTCGTCGCCGTTGAGGGGCGGCAGCACCCCGGGCAGCCTCTGCGCCAGCATCGACTTGCCCGAACCGGGAGGCCCGATGAGGATGATGTTGTGAAACCCCGCCGCGGCGATCTCCAGCGCGCGTTTCGCCTGCAGTTGGCCCTTCACCTCCGAAAGGCAGGGGCAATCATCCTCCTCGTCCCCGGCCGTGTCGCATGACGGCTGATCGATCGGCTTGCCCTGCAGGTACTCGAGGGCTTCCCACAGGGTGCCTACCCCTGTCACCTTTATACCCGCGATGCGCGCGGCCTCGCGCAGGTTCTGGCGGGGGACGATTATCTCGTCCCTCCCCTGGCGCCGCGCCCACAGGGCCATGGCCAGGGACCCCCGCACCCCCCGCACCCTGCCGTCCAGCGCGAGTTCGCCAACCACAAGGCGTCCCTCCAGCGCCTCGGGTTTGAGGCTTCCGGAGACCGCCAGTATGGCCAAGGCGATGGGGAGGTCGAAATTCGACCCCTCCTTGCGCAGATGCGCCGGGGCCAGGTTGACGGTGATGAGCTGGCGGCAGAAGATAAGCCCCGAATTGGCCACCGCTGCCTTGATACGCCGGTAGCTCTCGCGTACCGCCGTGTCCGGAAGACCGACCATGTAGATGCCGGGGAGATTGCCGGAGGTGTTCACCTCCACCTCCACCTTCACGACCTCCATCCCCAGGATGGAGCAGCTATCCACCCGAGTGAACACGCCATCACCTCCTATACAAGTTATTTATATTGTATAAGATGGTGATGACATATTTGGTCTTATCGGCCTGGATCGAGCACTCGGCCGGGATGGTCAGGGTCTCGCCGTCTCGGCATAAGCGCGGCGGCCAGCGAGCCACGATACGATCATGGCCAGGGCCAGGAAGGCGAGGAACGCCCACCATGTCCCGCCCATGAAGTCCCACGCCCCCGCGATGTAACCCCGGCTGGAGAGGAACCACAGGGTGGGTGGCGTGCATATTACCAGGATTATGAGGTTGGATATGAGGGAGACCCATACCCCGCGCATGCCCACGCGCTGCGCCAGCTTGACATCCGGGTAGCACAGGGCGACGAGCATCGCGGCGCCCAGAAAACCCAGAGCGACCATGGCCACGGTTGAGTTGTCGTAGCTCAGCCAGATGGCGATGAGGGCGAAGATGAAAAAGCCTCCCGACGCCAGCACGGCCAGGACGAACTTACGCAGCAGGGACATGGTCACAAGTCTCAACATGGACGGCGGCTTATAGACCCGTATGCGCCTTCTCTCCTCCTCGTATGCGAACGCCTCCTCCTCGCCGGGGGCGGCGTTGAGGTCCCGCTCGCAATTGAAGCAGTACTCGTCGCTGTCCAGGTTGTTTCTACCGCACCAGGGGCATGGTTTCATGAACCTTTGCCTCCATTGCTTTCCTCGACCACATCTTCACCCCAGGACCGGCTGGCCGCTTCTCGAATGAAAAACGCGGTGCCGCTCTCGCGCCGCATGCCTTCCCGTTGCGGGAGCTCTTAGGCCTCCCCGATCTCGAAAGCGTCCTTCACGTGGACTATTTTCCACTCCTGCCCGTTTTTCAGCAAGGCGATCACGTCGAAGCGGCAGCCGTTCCGGCCCGCCTCCCTTGTCGCCAGGTAATGGCATGCGGCCCGCGCCAGGCGGGCTTGCCGCTTCGGGTCCACCGCTCCCAGGGCCTCCTCAAAGTCCCCTTCCGACCGTGCCTTCACCTCGCAGAAGACCGTTATCCCCTTTCCCCTCGCCACGATGTCGATCTCGCCGAAGGGGCAGCGATAATTCCTATCCAATATACGATAACCCCTGCGCCTGAGGAAGCCGCAAGCGGCCGTCTCACCCGCCATACCCAGCTCGCGGTTGTTCATCTCTCTCCCCTGCCGCTCCTTCCGCCCCATGTCTCCGCCTCGCGTACAACACTAATACAGCAGCCGCCAGTGACACCGCGCCTCAGACCTCGTCGTCCAGCGGCATCTCCATCTGCAGCACGCCATGGAAGGAACTGCGGTGGCAGGGCGAGGGACCATGGGAGACCAGGGCCCCGAGATGCCGCATGGTGCCGTATCCCTTGTTGCTCTCGAAGCCGTATTGGGGGTATTGCAGCGACCAGTGCCACATCAGCTGGTCCCTTATCACCTTGGCCAGGATGGAGGCGGCGGCCACGCTGCGGCAGACGATGTCGCCGTGCACCATGCTCCACTGCGGTATGTTCAGTCCTTCGATGCGGTAATAATCCACCAGGACCAGGTCCGGAGCGGGATCGAGCGAGTGCACTGCCTCGCGCATGGCGGCCATGTTCGCGGCCTGCAACCCGCCTTCGTCGATCTCCAAGGGAGTGACGCAGGCGAACGACCACGCCGCCGCGGACGCCGTGATCCGCCTGAACAGCAACCTTCTCACCTTCGGGGTGAGTTGCTTGGAATCGCAGAGCCCCTGCAGCCCGTCGATCTCGGACCTCTGGGGCAGGATAACGGCCGCGGCCACAAGCGGGCCCGCGAGAGCTCCCCTCCCGGCTTCATCGGTCCCGGCGACGCCCCGGTATCCCAGCCTCCACGCCCAGGACTCGGCTATCGTGCCGGCAGTCACCACTCCCGCCACCCGCCTCTTATAACGTCGACCATCTGCCCGGGGGCCACAGGATGAGCATGCCCCGGCCTATGACCGACTGCAGGGGCACGAACCCCCAGCGCCTGCTGTCGTTGGAGTTCGGCCGGTTGTCCCCCATTACCATCACCGTGCCCTCCGGTACCTCCCATTTTCCATTGGCGTTGTCCTGGATGTATTCGTACTCCACCCCGAAGAGCTCACCGTTTACATAAAGAACGCCGTCGCGCAGCTCGACGGTGTCGCCGCCAACTCCCACCACCCTCTTGATGAACTGCAGGGATTCCTGGTGGGTTATGTTGAGTATCTCCGCCAGGAGATCGAGCGAGCGGGTCAGCCCGGTACTTCCCCGGGTCCAGTTGGCGGGATTGTTGGGGTCGAAGCGGAAGACGACTACCTCTCCGCGGCGCGGTTCACGGAAGTGATAGGTAAGGCGGTCCACCAGCACTCGGTCCCCTTCCTGCAGGGTCGGCTCCATGGAGGGAGACGGGATTATGAAGGGCTTGATGAAGAAAGCCTGCAGGTATATCGCGATGACCAGCGCGATGATGAAGAGCACGGCGAATTCGAGGATCAGGGCTATCCACTGATCGCGGGAACGCTTGTTTTTCTCTCCCCCGGAAGCACCTCCGCCGCGTGCGGAGATCCGCTCACTCGGGTCGTCCCCATTGGGGCCCTGCTCCTGGGTCGGACTGTCGTAGGGTTCCTCGGATGTGGGTTTCATTCAAACGCCCCGTCCCGCCCATGATGGTGCCGCGCCCGGGAAGTCCGGGCGCCAGACCGCGGGGTACGCGACCGGCATGCACTCCGCGAGCGCCTCTCGGGGAACACGATCGCGTCCGCCGCGGTGAAAACCGCCTGCGAGCTCGATCTCGTCCCGAGACGGTACACTAGGTCCTGCGCTTCTCCTTGACCTTCGCCGCCTTACCCACACGATCCCTGAGATAGTATAGCTTGGCGCGCCTGACCCTGCCCTGGGTCACGAGCTCGATCCTGGAGATGATGGGGGAATGAAGGGGGAAGGTGCGCTCCACTCCTACTCCGAACGATATCTTGCGCACGGTGAAGGTCTCGCGAGCGCCGCCTCCCTTGCGGGATATGACCACGCCCTGGAAGACCTGGATGCGTTCCCGGTTTCCCTCCACCACCCTGACATGGACCTTTACCGTGTCTCCGGGCCGGAAGTCCGGTATATCATCCCGTAGGTATTCGCTTTCTATGATGTCCGTCTTCTGCATATCGCTTCCTCCTCTCCGCCTTATTACAACCCATCGCCTCAACGCTCCGCAAGGGCGGGAAGCCTCGGGCACAATACGCTATTCTACTCCAAGACGTTGAAAAAGTATCCCCCCGTTCCCATCGGACAGCGCGTTGCGCTCCGCGCTATCAACAGAGACGCTCCTTCCGCTTCGCCCGCTCGGGCGAGCGTCAGCGGGTATCATCGCCGCCTCCAGGAAGCGATGGTCCGGGCTGCTTCATCCGCGTGAACTCCTCCGCTCTCTCTCGGCGCCACCTCTCGACCGCCTCGTGATCGCCCGACGTCAGCACGTCGGGAACGCGCCAACCACGGTACTCCGCCGGCCGGGTGTACTGCGGATATTCCAGCAGTCCCCGTGAGAACGACTCTTCCACCAAAGACTCCTCGTTGCCTATGACCCCCGGGACCAGGCGGGTAACCGCCTCGACAACCACCAGCGCGGCGAACTCTCCGCCCGAGAGCACGTAGTCGCCCACGGAGAGAGCGTCGGTGCAGAGGTGCTCCGTCACCCGCTCGTCCACACCCTCGTAGCGGCCGCATATGAGGGCGATGTGGGGCTGCGCGGCGAGCTCCGCCACCACGGCCTGGTCCATCCTCCGCCCGCGCGGCGTGAGCATGATCACCCGCACCTTCTCCTTCAACTTCTCCAGCTCATCCATGCCGTAGCCCAGGGTCGAGGTCACCGCCGCGAACACCGGCTCCGGCTTGAGCACCATGCCCGGCCCTCCCCCGAAAGGGGCGTCGTCCACCTGGCGGTGTTTCCCCTCCGCGTGGTCCCTGATATCGTGCACCCTTACGTCAAGTACGCCGCCGCGTACTGCCTTGCCCAGCAGCCCTTCCCGCAGCGGAGACTCGAAGATGGGGGTGAAGATGGTATATATGTCTATGCGCATGCTCTCATTCCTCCAGCAGCCCCGGAATGGGGTCCACGGTGATGGTCCCCTCCTCCAGGTCCATCTCCGTTACCACCTCCCTGGTCATGGGTATCAGGCATTCCCTCTCTCCCCGGACCACGAGGACGTCGTTTGCGCCGGTTTCCATGACCTCCACCACCTCGCCGAGACAGCGGCCGTCGCGGGTATGCACTTTCGCCCCCAGGATCTGGTGTTCCCACACCTCTCCCGGGGGCGCCTCGCCCACCTCCTGGGGCGTGACCAGGAGCATGCGCCCCGCCAGCTTCTCCGCCTCTTCACGGCCCTCGAGCCCCCGGAACTTGATCAGCAAGCACCCGGGGCCCTGGCGGGCTTCCTCCAAAAGCAGCCTTTCGCCGGCCTCCCTTCCCTCCAGGATGAAGGTGTTACCGGTCTGAAAACGGAGAGGATTGGCGCTGAACTGCTCCACCTTGACCCAGCCGTGGACGCCGTAGGGCTTGATCACTCTGCCGGTGATCACGAGAGGGGGCTTTCCCGGAAACGGAGGCATGGGGATCAGTCTATGATCTCTACGATGGCGTTGCGTCCCTCTTTGGTAGCCGAAGCCTTCACCAGGGTACGCATGGCCTGGGCGATGCGGCCCTTCTTGCCTATGACCTTGCCCACGTCGTCGGGGTCCACGCGCAGCTGGAGGATGACCGACCTTTCCCCCTCCACCGCGGTTACCTCCACGCCTTCCGGGTTATCCACCAGGGCCTTCGCCAGGTATTCGAGCAGGTCCTTCATGTCGGCCTCCTGGCCGACCGCCTGATCACTTGCCACTTTTTTCCTCCTGGAACTTCTGCCATATGCCCTTGATCTGCATGAGTTTGCGTACCTGGCCCGTAGGCTGCGCGCCCTGGCGCAACCACTTCAAGGCCTTTTCCTCGTCGATCTCGATCAGGGATGGCTCCTGTCGGGGGTCATAGCGGCCGAGCGTCTCGAGAAACCTGCCGTCCCGGGGGCTGCGCGAGTCCGCTGCCACCACCCGGTAGCAGGGCATCTTCTTGCCCCCCATCCTCCTCAGTCTCAGTTTCACCAATTAAACCGCACTCCTTTCCGTACCGTTCTTCCCGCATATCCCGCGGATCGACTACAACTGGAAGGGAAACGCCTGCCCCATCTTGCGGGGAGACATCTTCCCGAACTGCTTCACCAGCTTCTGCATCTGGGCGAACTGCTGCAACAGGCGGTTCACATCCTGGGCGCTGGTGCCGCTTCCCCGCGCGATGCGCTGCTTTCGGCTGGAGCCGATGATCTGGGGCTTGCGGCGCTCCTCCGGGGTCATGGACTGGATGATGGCCTCCACTTTTCTTATCTGGCCCTCGTCCACCTGTAATCCCTTGAGTTTGGAGGCCGAGATCCCGGGTATCATCCCCAGGATCTGGTCCAGCGGGCCCATCTTCTTGAGCTGGGCCATCTGGTCCAGGAAGTCCTCCAGGGTGAACTGCTGCTTGCGCAGTTTTTTCTCCAGTTCCTGCGCTTTCTGTTCATCGTAGGTCGACTGGGCCTTCTCGATGAGGGTCAGCATGTCCCCCATGCCCAGGATGCGCGATGCCATGCGGTCGGGATAGAAGGGCTCCAGGTCTCCCATCTTCTCCCCCACGCTGGCGAATTTCACCGGTTTGCCGGTGACCGTCTTGATGGAGAGGGCCGCTCCGCCTCGGGCGTCCCCGTCCAGCTTGGTGAGGATGATACCGTCGAAGCCCACCTCCTCCGCGAAGGACTGCGCCACGTTCACCGCGTCCTGACCGGTCATAGCGTCCACCACCAGCAGCGTTTCGTGGGGAGGGTAATCCTTCTTAATCCTCACCAGCTCCTGCATCATCTCCTCGTCGATATGCAGGCGGCCCGCGGTGTCGATGAGCACCGTGTCCAGGCCCTCCTTCTCCGCCCTCTTCAGCCCGGCCTCCACGATGGCCTCCGGGCGGGCCGAGCGGTCGGAATAGACCGCGATGCCCGCCTGCTCCCCCAGCTTCTCGAGCTGGTCGATGGCCGCCGGGCGGTAAACGTCCGCCGCCACCATCATGGGATGCCGCCCCTGGCCGCGGAGGTGGACGGCCAGTTTGGCAGTAGCCGTGGTCTTGCCGGACCCCTGCAGGCCGACGAGCATGATGGTCACCGGTGGGCGCCCGCCGAAGTTTATCTTCTCGTTGGAGCTACCGAGCAAAGCGGTGAGCTCCTCGTCCACTATCTTTATCACCTGCTGGGCGGGGGTAAGCGAGCGCAGGACCTCCTCGCCCACCGCGCGCTCCTGCACGCGGCCCACGAAGTCCTTGACCACCTTGAAGTTCACGTCCGCCTCCAGCAGGGCCAGGCGTATCTCGCGCATCACCTCGGCCACCTGCTTCTCGGAGAGCTTGCCGTGCCCCCGCAGACGCTTGAATATGTCCTGGAGCCGGTCGCTCAGGTTGTCGAACATCGGCTATCGTCCTCTCGCTTCCCGCCGCTTCCCCGCTCCCCGCGGCGTCTCGCGCGCGGGGAGTCCTTATCGCGTGTTCCTTTATTCACTAAATAATTAAAGTTATCGGAAAGACCAGGTAATGTCAAAGATTCCTGCAGTTCAAAGGTCCTGCGTGCGGGCGGAGAGCACCTCCTCCGTGCGCCTGCTCAATACTCCCCCAGCGGCTCCACGCACTCTCTCGGGACCCATCCCCTCCTGCCATCACGGTCCGCGCACCACAACCAGCCGGCGACCTCATCACATGCCTCGAGTACGTCTCCGGGGTCGACGCTGAGCTCGATGGAGTCGTAATCCCGCAATGCGGTGCCGCGGCTGCCCCGCCTCTCGATGTACTCCTCGGGGACCCATGCCCCCACCCTCCCGGCCTTAACGCACCATATCCAGCCCTCCCACACCGTCTCCCGCTCTTCCACCTCGAGCACGTCTCCGGCTGCGAAGACGAGCGCTTCGGGATAGGAAGCCTTGTGAGATGCGATGACGCGGTATTTGCGGCTTGCGGGCAGCCTTTGCCCTCCCCGTGAGCCCATGTTCCCTCCTACGAGAAAAGCGCGGCCGCGAACTCCTGCGGGTCGAAGGCGTGCAGGTCGTCCATCTTCTCGCCCACCCCGATGAACTTGATGGGGATGCCCAGGTCGTGGACGATGGCCACCACGATGCCGCCCTTGGCCGTGCCGTCCAGCTTGGTGAGCACCACCCCGGTCACCTCCACGGCCTCGCCGAACCGGCGGGCCTGGATAAGGCCGTTCTGGCCTGTTGTGGCGTCGATGACCAGCAGGGTCTCCGTCACCTCGGCGTTGCGCTCCGCCACGCGCTTGATCTTCTTCAATTCCTCCATGAGGTTGGCCTTGGTGTGCAGGCGCCCCGCGGTGTCGGCGATGACCACGTCCGCCTCCCGGGCCAGGGCCGATTCCACGGCGTCGTGAACCACGGCGGCGGCATCTGCGCCTTGCCTGTGTTTGACGGTGTGCACCCCCACGCGTTCCCCCCAGGTCTCCAGCTGTTCGATGCCCGCGGCGCGGAAGGTATCTCCCGCCGCCAGCAGGACATTTTTCCCGTCACGCCGCAACTGATGGGCCAACTTGGCGATGGTTGTCGTCTTTCCCGTCCCGTTCACTCCCACCACCAGGAACACGCTCGGCCCGGCTGAAGAGAACTGCAGCGAGCGGTCGCCCACGTCCAGCGCGTCGGCAAGCACCTCGCGGAAGAGAGACAGCAGGCCGTCGGGGTCCTTCACCTTCTCACTGGCCATGCGCTCCTTGACCCTCTCCACCAGGATCATGGTCATCTCCACGCCTACGTCCGCTCCTACCAGGATGTCCTCGACCTCCTCCCAGAAGGCGTCGTCGAAGCGGCGGGAAGCCATGGCCCTGGACAGGGGGGCAACGAAGTTGACCCGGCTCTTGGACAACCCGTTGCGCAGGCGTGAAAGCCACCTCTCCTTTTCCTCCGCGGGCAGGAGTTCCTCCTCCGGCACGACCCCCGTACCGGCGTTTACATCGTTTTCTTCAGCGGGTGCGGCGTGCTCTACGGCAGCGGGATCCTTCCGTGCCGCCTCCACCGCCGCGCCGGCGAGGTGTCCCTCCTCCATCGGCTCTTCCCGCGCCTGCTCACTCGTGGTCAGCGCCTCCGGGGCCTTACCTTTTGCGCTCACGCATTCGTCCACCTCCGGGCCGCAAAGCAGGGCTTCGCCCTCGCCCTCCCCGACATCGGGCAGTTCCTGGAGCTCCTCCAGCGCCCGCGCCTTCTCCCTCTTCCTGGCCTCCCTGAGCTCTTTCTTCTCCGCCTTCAGGCGGGCTTTCTCATCCTTTTCCCGCTGTCTGCACTCCTCTTTCTCGCGTTTGCGGCTCTCCTTTTCCAGCTTCCTGTCCTCTTCCATCTCAACCTGCCTGGTTACTTGCGTGACCTGGATAACCTAAATCTATCATATCGGATGTGGGCGGGTTTCGTTCTCCGCATCTTCACGAACACAGCCATAAAATGCGCCGACGCGGTGGAATGCGGACAGTGAGGCTGATCCTAGGTGCCGGTGCGGGCGAGCCGTTCCGCCTCGTCAAGCTTCTGGCTCACGATGCGCGAGACCCCCGATGCCTGCATGGACACGCCGTAGAGGATGTCGGCAATCTCCATGGTGCGTTTCTGATGGGTTATCACTATGAGCTGGGAGTCCCCCTTGAATTCCTTGAGCATGTTCAGGAAACGGTGCAGGTTCACGTCGTCCAGGGCCGCCTCCACCTCGTCCAGGAAATAGAAGGGGCTTGGCCTGGTCTTGAAGATAGCGAAGAGGAAGGCCAGCGAGGTCAGCGAGGTCTCTCCTCCCGAGAGCAGCGAGAGCTTCTTCAGTCTCTTGCCCCGCGGCTGCGCCTCCACCTCCACCCCGGTATTGAGCGGATCGGTGGGATCCGAGAGGGTGAGTTCCGCGCGCCCCTGGGGGAAGAGCATCTCGAAAAGCTCCTGGAAGTGCAGGTTCACCTCCTCGAAGGTCTCCTTGAAGATGCGCACTATCTCGCGGTCTATGGCACGTACTACCTTGAGAAGGGAGGCCTTGCTCTCACGCAGGTCCTCCACCTGCTCCATGAGGAAATCGTAGCGCTCCTTCATGGCGCTGTATTCCTCCACCGCCCGCATGTTCACCTGCCCCAACATGTCGCGGCGTCGCTCCTGTCTCTCCAGCTTCTCCCTCATCTCCGCCACGGGCTCGGTGGGAAGATAGTCCGTAAGGGCCGTCTCCACCGGCAGCCTGTATTCATCCAGCAGTCGCTGCACCAGCATGTCCACGCGCATCTTCAGCTGCGCGGCAGCCAGGTCGCGGTTGTGGACCAGTTCCCTCAGCTCCCCTTCCCGCGCCTCCAGCTCCACGATGCGCGTGCGCGACTGCTCCTGCTCGATCTCGACGCCTTCCAGCTCCCTGCGGCTCTCGCTCTCCCTGCGGCTGACATACTCCGCCAGCCTGCCGTGGGCCTCGGTCATCTTTCCCACCAGGGACAGTATCTCCTCCTGCGCCTCCATCATGGCCGCCAGTTCCTCGCGGCCCGGAAGCGGAGGCCCCTGGGTCTCCGCGTCGATCTCCCTTATCCTCTTGCCCAGGTGATATCCTCTCTCGGCCGTGGATGCCTTTTGAGCCAGCATCTGCTGCAGCGATTCCTCCAGCTCCCTGTCCTCGCGGCGCAGCTCCTCCACCCGCGACTCCCCTGCCGCAAGTTCCGGCTCCAGGGCCTGCCGTTCAGCCGCTTTTTCCTTCGCCTGCTCTTCCAGTGCGGCGCCGCGCATATGCAGCTCGGCCTCTTCCTGCCGCAGCGACTCCAGCCTTGCATCCAGCTGCGCGGCGTCAGCTTCCATCCTTTCCACCTGAAGTGCCGTTTCGCGGCATGCCAGGACCAGCCTTCTCGCGGCCGATTCCTGTTCCTTTTCCTCATCGGCCAGGCCCCCCAGGTCCTTCTCGATCCCCTTGATGTTCGAGAGCACGCTGTCGCGCTGTTCCTCCAGGGATGCGACCTCCTCGCCGCGGAGTCCTGCCGCTTCCCGCAGCCGTTCGATCTCGCGCCTGCTGGCGACGATGTGGAAGGGACCGTGCGGCTGAGCGCCGCCCTTCACGGCACGGCGCGCCGCGATGACGTCTCCTTCCGCGGTAACGAAGGTAAGCCTGGGGTACAGCTCCGCCCTGCTGCGCGCCTCGTCCAGGGAAGCGCAGAAGACCACTTCCGCCAGGAGGTATTCCAGGGCGGGCCGGATCTCCGAGGCGCATTCCACCACGTCCAGCGCCGGGACCCCACCCGCCTCACGGGCCAGGTTCTTGACCTGCTCCATGGAATCCCCTGCTATCTCCGAGAGGGGAAGGAAGATGCCATACCCCTCCTCTTCTTTCTTGAGCATCCTCACGGCATCCAGCGCGCAGTCCAGGTCGCGGGTCACCACGCAGAACATCCACGGGCCGAGAAAGGACTCCAGCGCCTTCTCCCATCCGCCCTCGACTTCCATCCTGTCCATAAGCGTGCCCAGGATGCCGGGGATACCTTCGCCTTCTCTCATGACCCTGTCCGCGGCGGCGGCATGATCGATGCGCGAATCGAAGACCTCCTGCAGGGCTTGCAGCCTGGCCGTTACCAGCGCCTCGTCCCGGAACGAACTCTTCTCCCTCGCCGCCAGGGCATCGAGCTCCTCGCGCAAGCGGGCCAGGTTCTCCCGCAGCTCCGCCGTCATCTCTCCCGTACGGGCCTGCCTGTTCCCGATCTCCGCCAGCTCGCTCTCCATCCCGGCCGCCCTATCCTGCAGGGCGTCCATCTCCGCCGCTATCTCCTCGCGCCGGGACACGAGCCCGTCCGTCTCCTGGCAGCATTCTTCCGCTCTCGTGACGTCTCTCGCGGCTTCTTCCCGCAGCTCGCGCTCTCTTTCCCGCATCTCCGAGAGGGCGCGCCTGAGCGAGTCGCGCTCCCTGCGTGCCTGGTTGAGCTCCGCTGCAAGGTCCTTCCTCTTTCCACGCAGGCCAGCTATCTCCTCCTCGAGACGCGATGCCTCGGCTTCCGCGCGGGCCTTTTCCTCCTCGAGCTCCTCCCGCCTGCGTGCCAGCTCTTCCCGGCGGGACCTCCAGCCGTCGCGATAAGATATGTCCCCGCTCAGAGCCGCATATAGCTTCAGCCTCTCCTCGCCCAGGCTCTCGCAGGCTCGCAGCCTCTCCCCCAGTGAGAGAAGACGCATCTCCTGGGCGCGGCAGCTCTCCAGGGCCTGCCTCAGCTCGCGCAGCCTCTCCTCGAGGCCCGACAGGCGTTCCTTGCCCTCCCTGACCTGCGCGGACGTGTCCTCCAGGTCCCGGGCAAGCCTTTCCTCCTCCTCTTTGCGGTTTTCCCACTGCCCCTTCAGTTCCTGCAGTTCCGCCACGAGGATACGGATGGAGAGCTCCCTGATGCTGGACGCCAGTTCGCCATATTCCCTTGCCTGCTGGGCCTGCCTCTCCAGGGGGCGCAGCTGCTTGTTCACCTCGGAGATGATGTCCTTTACCCGCAGGAGGTTGCGCTCCATGCCCTCCATCTTGCGCAGCGCCTTTTCCTTGCGCTTGCGGTGCTTGCGCAGGCCCGCCGCTTCCTCCAGGAAGGCGCGGCGGTCCTCCGGCTGGCTGCGCAGGATGGCCTCCAGCTTGTTCTGGCCGATAACGGCCGTGAGTTCACGCCCAACCCCCAGGTCGGAAAGGAGTTCCTGGATGTCCACGAGACGACAGGGCGTCTTGTTGAGCAGGTACTCGCTCTCCCCGGTGCGATAGATGCGCCTGGTGACGACCACCTCGGGGAATTCTATTGGTATGTCGCCCGAACGGTTGTCGAAGGACAGCGACACCTCGGCCATGCTCAGGGGCTGGCGGGTGGCGCTCCCCGCGAAGATCACGTCCTCCATCTTCGTCCCCCGCAGGTTGCGAGGGCTCTGCTCGCCCAGCACCCACAGCACCGCGTCCGCGACGTTGCTCTTCCCGCTGCCGTTGGGTCCGACTATGACCGAGATGCCGGGCTCGAAATCCAGGGCCACCTTATCGGCGAAGGACTTGAACCCCCTCGCGCTAAGCGATTTCAGATACATCCTTGCCTTGCTCTCCTCTTACCGCGTTACTGAACGGATTTTACAGCTATTTTTCTACCTCCGTGCCTCTATCCCCTTCAAGCCCGCGCGAAAGCGGACCGCTTTTTGCCGTGGAGATACTTAAACAGACGTGCCGCGAATATGAGCGGCGCGACATAAGGGCGCTGCTCCCGCAGCGTTATCGCGGCGTCCCGGCTGCGCCGGGGACGCGGGTATCATCCATGCCCGGTGCAGTAGGCGGCTGGCGCCGGCTTCCCTGACTGCCCCGGCCGCACGGCAATCGCCCGTTAAAGAACGGGGCAGAAGCCGAGGCCAACGGTCCCGGGACCGACATGGGAGCCGATCACCGGTCCGGTCTCGTTCCAGACGATGGCATCCGGGTCGCAGTCGAGCGCCTTCGTGGCCATCTCCTTGAGTTCGTTCATCCTGGGCAGTGCACGTACATGCGTCAGGGTGACCATCACCCTGCGGCCGCCGGCCTTTTCCACCGCCAGCTCGACCATGCGTTCCAGCGCTTTCTTGCTGCCACGCACCTTGTCCAGGGCGTCGATGGTGCCGTCGAGATACAGCAGCGGCTTGATACGCAGCATGGAACCCATGAGGGCCTGGGCGCCGCCTATCCTGCCGCCGCGGTGCAGGTATTCAAGGGTGTCCACGCAGAACATCTCCACGCCGCTCTCGATCATCTTCTCCGCCATGGCCTTCAGCTCGGACATGTCCTTGCCCGCGTCCCGCGCCTTGACCAATTCCTGCACGAACAGCATGAGCACGAATCCGGTGAAGCGGGAATCGATGACCTCTATGGGGTATTCCCCCATCTCGGCCGCGGCTGACCTGGCGGACTCGCAGGTGCCGCTGATGCCCGACGAGATGTGTATGCTGATCAGGGAATCGTAGCGTTCGGACATCTCCCTGTACGCCTCCAGGAACTCGCCCGCGGAAGGCTGCGACGTCGTGGGGAAGATATCCTCATCCTGCATGCGCTGGTAGAACTCGTCGTTGCTGATGTCTACGCCCTCGCGGTAAGAGACGTCGTCCATGATGACCTTCAAGGGCACCACCTTGATGTCGTTCTTCTTGACGTAATCACCGTCCAGATAAGCGGTCGAGTCGGTCACTATGCCGATGCCAGCCACTTCGATCCCCCCTTTTTCCGTTCACTCTCCTTGATCCCGACGCCTTTATTCGCAGACAATGCGGTCCAGGGCTTCCCTGGCCGCCGCCTGTTCGGCCTCCTTCTTCGAGCTCCCGCTTCCCTCGCCCATCTTCGCGTTCGCTATATATACCACGGCATGGAACGTCTTGCGGTGATCCGGCCCCTCCTCCCGTAAGCGATAGCGCGGCAGGACGCCCTTCTCCTTCACCACCGTCTCCTGCAGCCGCGACTTGAAATCGTAATCGAGAGTACCGCCCACCGCATCATCGAGTTTCTTCACGAAGAGCCGCAAACACAGCCTCGCCGCCTCGTCCGGGCCCTGGTCCAGGTAGACCGCGCCGATGAGCGCCTCCAGCGCGTCAGCGATTATCGAAGCCTTTTCCCCGCCTCCGTCCGCCCTTTCCTCCTTGCTGAGAAGGACGTGGTCGCCTACTGATATCTCGCGGGCGACATCAGCCAGCGAAGCCATGTTGACCAGGTTGGACCTGATGCGCGTGAGATCGCCCTCGTTTAGCTCGGGGTGCATGCGGTAGAGGTGGTCCGAGATGACCACGTCGAGGACGGCGTCCCCGAGGAACTCCAGCCTCTCGTTCGTCGCGTCAGGTGGAAAACAGGCCTCGTGTGCGTAGGAGCGGTGGGTCAGCGCGCGGCGCAGCAGATCCTTGTCCTTGAAGTCGACGCCAAGGATCTGCTCGATAGTCTCCCGTCTTGCCTTTTTGCGCCTGAAGATCATCCCCCACCCCCTTTCCCCGCATCGAGCAGGGCCGCGGTCTTCTCCACCACCCCTGCCTCCACCGCCTCCATGGCCACGCGTATGGAGTTCTTCACCGCCACGGCATCGGAGCTCCCGTGCGCGATGATGCACACGCCCCGCACTCCCAGAAGAGGGGCGCCGCCAATAGCGCGGTGATCGAGCTCCTGCCGCAGGGAGAGCAGGGCGGGCAGCACGGGCTGCAGCTCCTCCTCCCGCAGCGATCCCAGGTTTTCCAGTAGGCGCCTTGTGATCATGGACGCTACGCCCTCCACGACCTTCAGGGCGATGTTTCCCGTGAATCCGTCCGTGACCACGACATCGGCCAGTCCGCCGGCCAGGTCCCTTCCCTCCAGGTTGCCCACGAAATTGATCCTGGCCTCGGAAGCCAGCAGCCGGAACGACTCGCGCGCGAGTTCGTTACCCTTGGATTGCTCGGCGCCGTTGTTGAGAAGCCCCACCCTTGGACTGACCAGGTTGAAGCGAAGGGAGGCATAGGCGCTGCCCAACAGGGCGAACTGCCGCAGGTGCTCGGGGCGGCAATCCGAATTGGCGCCGGCGTCCAGCAGCAGGGTGGAGGATTCCGCGGGCGGCAGGACCACCGCCACGGCGGGACGCTTGATCCCCTTTATCCTCCCCCAGGAAAAGAACGCGGCCGCCATCGCCGCGCCGGTATTTCCGGCCGACACCATGGCGTGCGCCCTTCCGTCCCGCACCGCCTCCGCCGCCACGACTATGGAGGCTCCCTCGCGGTTCTTGACGGCGTAGGCGCCTTCCTCGTCCATGGCCACAGTATCGGGAGCGTGCAGGATATCTACACGGCCTCGCCCGGCGGAGTCGAGGGCTTCCGCCAGCACGCCCTCGTCCCCCACCAGCAGGACATGCGCCCCCAGCTCGTCACGAGCGTCCAGGGCGCCGGCGACGATCGCATCGGGAGCGTTGTCTCCCCCCATGGCGTCGACGGCCACCGTGATCTCTTCGGGTACAGCCACAATAATCACCCCGGAAGCCGTGCCCGCCGCCGGCCGTCACGGCCCGGTCCGCGGTGCCGCCCGTCGCCTCCGGACCGGAAGCAGCCAGCGGGAGCTTATGGGTAAGCCCCCCACCTGGGGGATCTCGAAAGTCGCGCGTAAAACGCCGGCAAGGCGGCCTATTCCGTCTCCAGCACTTCCCGGCCGTTGTAGGTGCCGCAGTTCCTGCATGCGCGATGGGGCAGCTTGGGGGAATGGCACTGCGGGCACTCCGACTTCGCAGGCGGTTGTATGCCCCACTTCGCGCGCCGGGATGCGGCACGCGAGCGTGATTTCTTCCGTTTGGGTACCGCCATTTCTACCTCCGGAAAACCTTCCTTTATCTGCGTTTACCTCTATAAAAGCACCACAAGAGTATATGCTCGCGCCCTATCGCGGTCAAGCGGCCCGCTGCCGTGCTACTCCTCGCTATCGCGCTCGAGGAGGGTCCTTAGCACCTCGAGCCGGGGGTCGATGTCCTCTCCGCGGCAATCGCACTGCTCCAGGTTCAGGTTGCTCCCGCAGTACTGGCACAACCCCTTGCACTCCTCGCTGCAGAGGCGCTTGATGGGAAGGCCGAGCATCACCGCGTCGTTGACCAGGATGTTCAGGTCGATGACCCCCTCTTCGACCACGTACTCGTCTTCCTCCTCCACCTCCGGGCCGGGCACTTGCCTTCCGTCAGCTCCCAGGGCGCCCAGTCCGGGCCGGCGGTAGAACTCGTCCACCGGGATGTCCAGGTCCTGCCTGTATCCCTCCAGGCAACGGGTGCATTCCATGACCACCGATCCCGCGAGCCTGCCCTTCACCCTGATGCCGTCGGGACTGCTCTCCAGCCAGACCTCCAGCCTGAAGTCGCCGCGGTCGCTCGTCTCCACGAGCCCCTGCTCCCCGACGGTTATGTCCAGGTTCGCGGAGAACTTCTCCTTTGAGAACACCCGCTTGAGCAGGTTGGTTACAGGCACCTTCAACTGTCTTGAATTCAGTTTCTCTGCCATTTCGTCCCGCCTCGCGCCATCGTACAACCGATAATGGCCTGTCTGTGCCGTCCCGCGGAGTCTCGCACGAGCGTCATTCAGTGGTGTCTGCTGGGGGGTTCCTACAGGCCCGGCAGGCCTTCCTCGTCGTGGCAGCGGTTGTGCCGGATCTTCCGCGGAGCCGAGCCGGATGATGCTGGGGGTGAGGTACTTTCCAGTCGCCGGATGCGGTCCCCCTCGGCCACCCTGTGCGTCGCCTCCCGGCGGCGGTCCCCTCGGGGGGCCCGACCTCTATTCCAGGTCGAACTCCTCTTTTTCCTCCGCCTGTTCTTGGGGTCCCTGCAGCCTCTCCCGTGCACGCTTGATGACTTCCAGGAGTTTGTAGCAGGTTAGCTCGAGATTAGCCAGGCGCTCGTCGGCATAGTCCTCGGCCTCCAGGCGAATCTCCCTGGACTGGGCCTGCGCTTCCTCGATGATCCTTTCCGCCTCGGCCTTCGCCGTCTTGATGATCTCGGTCTCCTCTATCAGGCGCGCCCTCTCCGCCAGAGCCTCCTCGCGTATGCGCTCCGACTCCTTGCGCGCCTCGTCCATGAGTTCCGTTTTTTCTTTGACCATCCAGCGTGCCTGCTTCAGCTCCTCCGGCAGCGAGCTGCGGAATTCATCCAGCAGCTCGAAGATCTCGGTCTCGTTGACCATCACGGAAGAGGAAAACGGCACGTGTTTGCTGGATACGATGAGATCCTCTATCCTGTCCAGTTGTTGAAAGACGTCCATCTAGACCGCCCCTTTCTTCAACCTGCCGAATTTTTCCGCGAACAAATCGTTCATCTCGCCCTCAATGCTCGCCGGCACCAGGCCGGTTATCGAGCCTCCGTAACTGGCCACTTCCCTCACGGCGCTCGAGCTGATAAAGGTGTACTCGGGGTTGGCCATGACGAAGAAAGTCTCGATTTCCTCGCCCATGGCCTGGTTTATCTGGGACATCTGGAACTCGTATTCGAAGTCGCTGATGGCCCTCAAGCCCTTTACGATCGCGGTCGCGCCCGTCTTGCGCGCGAAATCCACCAGCAGGGTGTCGAAGGAGGATACCTCGACGCCGTTCATGCCTTTCGTGGCTTTCTCCAGCATGTGGATCCTTTCCTCGACGGTAAACAGGGGCTGCTTGAGGGGATTGACCGCTACCGCCACGATGAACCTGTCGAAATACTTGTATGCCCTCGTGATCACGTCTATGTGACCGCAGGTGATGGGGTCGAACGTCCCCGGACAGATTGCCGTCGTCATTTCCTCGCGACCCCTCCTCTATATTTTACAGTATTTTACTCTTTTACATAAACATCCACCGCGGACTCCCCGTACTTCCGCCTTTCCCGGAAGTGCACCCCCTCGGGCGGACCCGGGGGCGAGCTCCGCAGTGGAGCCTCCATAACAACCACCGCCGACGGGGCCAGGAACCCGCCTTCGGCCAGACTTTTCAGCATCTCCTGCCTGTATTTCACATCAATTCTAAAGGGTGGGTCTATAAAAATCAAATTGAACGGCCTGTCTGGAAAGCGGGCTTTTCGCAGGTAATCGAGAATCTCGGCCCTTATCACCACGCCCCTGTCGGACATGCCGAGCGTATCCAGATTCTCCCTGATTATGCGCAGGGGCTCCCGTCCGCGGTCCACGAAGACCGCCTCGGCGGCGCCCCGGCTCAGGGCCTCCAGTCCAAGGGAACCGCTTCCCGCGAACAGGTCGAGCACTTTGGCCCCGCGGGCCCTGTCCGCCAGCATGCTGAACACCGCCTCGCGGACGAAGTCCCTCATGGGTCGGGTCGCCCTGCCACGCGGCGCCTTGATGCGCCTTCCCTTCGCCTCTCCCGCTATGATCCTCATCGCTCTATTCTAACGAAATGACTAATGATGGGGGCTGGCCCCGACCAGTGAAGCGCGTACGACGTAGCGGCAGGAGGGGTGGAAGGTGGGAGAGGGCCTGCCGTCCTCCGCACAACAGACGAAGGCGGTCAGCACGGGATTCGCGGTGGGGTCCACTATCCACATCTCCGTGTCGCGCACGACCCGGTCGTGACTCCAGGCGTACACGTAGTCCCTCCCTCCGTAGGTGAGTATGATCGCATCTCCTTCCCCCAGGTCGAAGAGGCTGTTGAAGGGGAACTCGATCTGGCCGCTGGCGTGGGCCATTATCACGAAATTTCCCCTGCCGGGGCGCCCCGTGCCCGGATAATGTCCGACTCCGAAGCCGATGACGCTTGCCACCCCCTGCGGATCAGTGCCCTCCACGACCTCCCCCTTGAAGGAAAAAGCGGGTATCTCCATGGTTATGCCGTCGCCGCGCGTGGTGAAGGAGACCTCCACGCCGTCCTTGAGGGCTTTCCCCTCCAGGTCCCCGGCCACTCCGGGCTCGAGGTAGAAAGAATACGCGGTGTCGGGGGCGAGGAGATTGTCGGGTACGAATATGCATTCCGACTCTCCGCTGACGTTGAAACCCACGGGCGGCTCGAAGCGCGCGGCCAGAACCAGGCTCTCGAGGTGCATGGGGCGGTCGAAGGAGAGCACCACCACGGTGTCCCTTCCCAGCCCCTCCCCCCCGGCGGGAGACAGGCGCAGGAGGCGCGGACCCGCCGTTTTTTCCTGGGCCGCCGCGAGAGGAGCGGCGGGGCACAACAGCGCCAGCAGGCAGAGCGCCGCCAACAGGGCGGCGGCATGCCTGAGAGGGATGCGTCCTCTTCTCATCCGGTACTCCGCATGCTCGTCAACATCCGACCCGCCTATCAAGGATGATATCATCAACCGCTCCCGCCGCGGCAAAGGTCCGTCGACTCCGTGGCGCGCCTTGGCCGCTCGCGGCGCCTGGGCTTGCGGGCAGGAATTCAGGCGCGGAAGAGCCACTCCAGGTTGTCGCGGAATCTTTCCTCCACCTCCAGGCGCAGCAGCAGGTGCTCTGGGCTGTCCAGTCCGGGGTCCATCTCCACCAGCGCAAACGCGTCCGTGCGCGCCTGCTGGAGCAGGCGGAAGTCCCGTATGAGGCGGGCCACGCGCAGGTCCGGCATGCCGGACTGGCGGTTGCCGAAGAGTGAGCCTTCACCTCGGATCTCGAGGTCGGCCTCGGCGAGCTTGAAGCCGTCCGAGATCTCCGCGATGGCGCGCATGCGCCGCTGCGACTCCTCCGTGTCCGCGTCGAACACGAAGACGCAATGGGAGGGGTGCTCCCCGCGCCCCACCCTGCCGCGCAACTGGTGGAGCTGGGAAAGGCCGAAACGGTCCGCGTTCTCCACCATCATCACCGTGGCATTGGGCACATCGATACCCACCTCGATAACGGTGGTCGATACGAGAAGCTGGATATCGCCGCGGCGGAAGGCGGCCATGGCCTCGTCTTTGTCCGCTTTGGCCATCTGACCGTGCAGGATCCCGATGCGCGAGCCCGGGAACAGTCCGGCCAGCTCTTTAGCCTCCTTCTCCGCCGCCTTGGCCTCGACGGCGGGCGACGCGTCGACCAGGGGGCAGACCACGAAGGCCTGGCGTGACGAGGCCAGTTCCACGCGGATGAGCTCATACGCCTCCTCCCTGCCGCCGGGTCCGACCACCACCGTGCGCGTCCCCGCCCTGCCCGCCGGCAGCTCGTCCAGCACCGAGACCTCCAGGTCGCCGTAGAGGGTCAGGGAGAGGGTACGGGGTATGGGCGTAGCGGTCATGATCAGCGTGTCCGGGTGGCTTCCCTTTTCCCTGAGGAGCGTCCTCTGGCGCAGACCGAAACGGTGTTGTTCGTCCACGACCACGAGGCCCAGTCTCCCGAAGTCCACGCCCTCGGAGATGAGGGCATGGGTGCCCACGAGGATATCGACGGCGCCCTCGCGCGCGGCTTCCATTATCTCCCTGCGCCTCGCGGCGGCGGTGTTGCCGGTGAGCAGCTCCACCCTTACTCCGCAAGCGTCCGTGAGCAGGGACGTTATATTCGCGAAGTGCTGTTCCGCCAGGACCTCGGTGGGGGCCATGATGGCTCCCTGGTAGCCGCTCTCCTGCGCCAGCAGCAAAGCCAGCAGCGCCACCACCGTTTTCCCCGAGCCCACCTCGCCCTGGAGCAGGCGGTTCATGGGACAGGGGCTGGACATGTCCTCGCTGATCTCCTCGAAGGCCTTTTTCTGGGCGCTCGTGAGCGGGAAGGGAAGCGACGCTTTGAAGGACGCCAGCCGCTTTCCGGGGGGGGCGTGCGCGATGCCGGGCGTACCCGTCCTGAGGCGATGGCGACGCATGGCCAGGGCGACCTGCATCACCAGGAGTTCGTCGTAGGCCATACGCTGGCGGGCGCGGTTGAGCCGGCCCGCTGAACCCGGAAAATGCATCTCGCGGATGGCCTGGGCGCGGTGGGGATAGCCGTGCTTGAGCCGCAGCCCGTAGGGAATGTGGTCGGGGAGGTCTCCATACTGATCGAGGGCCCTCATGATAAGGCGCCGCAGCATGGCGGCGCTCAGCTTCTGGGTGGCCGGGTGCAGGGGGATGATGCGGCCCGTATGTACCGATCTCATGCCTGCCTCCGTTGAATCGTCCAGTATGTCGTAGGCGGGATTGACCATCTGCAGCCGCCCGTAACGGTACTGCACCTTGCCCGAGAACGCCACCTCGATCCCGGGCTGCAGCTTGTCGGCATGGTAGGGCTGATTGAACCACACCCCGTATATGTACGCGGAACCGTCGAAGACGGCTACCAGAAGCACGCTGCGATTGCGCGAGATGCGGTTGAGCTCGGCGCTGCGCACCGTTCCCACGATAGTGGTCTCTTCCCCGATGCGCACGTCTCCTATCCTGGACAGCTTGCGCCTGTCCAGGTAGCGGCGGGGAAAGTGGTAGAGGAGGTCCTCCAGGCTGTGGATATCCATGGCATGAAGGTGTCGCAGGAAGCTCTTCCCTATACCGCTGACCGTGCTGACCGGCTCCCGCAATGCTCTCCAGTTTGCTCCCAGTTCCTCGACCCGGCGCTCCACCGCTGCAGGCATATCACTACCCCGTAAACGAGATGCCCTATTCAACCCCGAAGATGTAATGATAGACGGGCTGGCCGCCGTCTATGACCTCCACCTCCAGCCCCCTGTCCTCCAGCATTTCCATAATCTCCGCATGGTTCAGGCCGTGCGCCTCCTCGCCGATGATCATGCTCACGATCTCGTCATCCCTGTCCAGCATCTGCTCCAGCAGTGTCCTCGCCGCCTCGAGCGCGCCGGTCGCAGCCGAGACTATCTCGCCACGGAACAGCCCGATGAAGTTCCCTTTCTTGATCTTTCCAAGCTTCCCCTTGCTGTCGCGCACCGCCACGGTCACCGCCCCGGTCTTGACCCCCTCCAGGGCACGGGTCATCTTTTCGTGGTTTTCCTCGAGCCCGGCGCGGGGATCGAAGGCGACCAGGGCGGCGAAGCCCTCCGCGATGGAAACCGCCGGGATGACCTGGACCTTCTTCTCCGTCAGCTCCCTGGTCTGCTCGGCCGCGGGGATTATGTTCTTGTTATTGGGTATGAGCAGGATTGAGCCCTGGGGCAGCCCGTCTATGGCGTCCAGCATCTCGGCCGTGCTCGGGTTCATGCTCTGCCCCCCGTCCACGATGAAATCGACCCCCATGGAGCGCAGGATCTCCTTGATGCCGTCTCCCACCGCCACCGCGACCATCCCGATGGGCTTCTGTTCCCGCAGGGTTCGGGCGGAATCCACCTCCTCCACCTGTAGTTTCAGGTCGGTGATCTCCACGTCGCTGAGGCGGCCTGTACTGGAGGCCTCCTCGATGACCTTGCCCAGCTGGTCGGTGTGCACGTGCACGCGATAGAGCTTGTCCCCTCCGACCACGAGCACGGAGCCGCCCAGGTCGTGCAGCAACTCGCGGAAGCGCTCCGCCTTGGAGTCCTTGCAGTGCAGGATGAACTGGGCCTCGTAGCGGAAATCCTCTACCTCGAGGCTTTCCAATACCGCCGCATGGCCGACCTCCTCCTCGATGAGCTGTAGCTCCTCGCCTGTAAGGTAGGAAAGGATGCCCTCGAAGATGGCCAGGAGCCCGCGCCCTCCCGCGTCGACCACTCCCGCGTCCTTGAGCACGGGCAGGAGTTCCGGGGTGTGCTCGAGGGTCTCCCGGGCTTTGAGAACGACGCAGGTAAACCACTCCTCCATGCTCACCTGGCCGTCCTTGCGGCGCATTCCTTCTTCGGAGGCCTCGCGCACCACGGTGAGGATGGTGCCCTCCACCGGTTTCATCACCGCACGGTAGGCCACCTCCGAGCCTCGGATAAGCGCCCCCGCCATTACCTCCACGTCCACCGCCTCGTTGTCCGCCATGACCTCGGTCATCCCCTTGAGGATCTGGGAGAGCACGACGCCCGAGTTGCCCCTTGCGCCCATGAGGGAACCGCGGGATATTGCCTGGCAGATGGCGGGCATGTCCCTGTTGGCGGAGGTGAGTATGGCCTCCTGCACGGCCTGCATGGTAAGGAGCATATTGGTGCCGGTGTCTCCGTCAGGCACCGGGAACACGTTCATGGCGTTTATCTCTTCCTTGTGAACCCTGAGGGCGCCGATGGACGCTTCGACGAGACCGACGAGGTCCGCCGCCTCCAACCTTTCGACCAATTATCGCACCCCCAGGTTCAATTGACCCTCACGCCCTGTACGTGCACCTGCACCTCGCCCACGCTGAGTCCCGTGGAGCTCTCTACCATGTATTTGACCTGTTCAATGAGGTTGTGGGCGACCTCGGCGATATTGATGCCGGCCTCAACGATCACGTAAAGGTCGAAGCTCACCGCGTCACCATCACGCTTGAGCCTTACCCCTTTTCGCAACGATTCCCTTCCCAGGAGCTCAGCGACGCCCTCCTGAAAGCTCTGGCTCGCCATGCCCACGATGCCGTAACATCGCGTGCAGGTGAGGCCGGCCAGGTCGGCGAGGACGTCATCGCTGATGCTTATCTTGCCCAGCTCGTTATGGATGTTATTCTCCTCCATTATCCCTCTCCGGGTTCGACAGCCGATACGGATTAGAACGATTATAACAACCGGCGATGACCATATACTATAATCCAGCGGCCGGTAAAAGGTAACAGCAGGTTGTATGCGGCATGGGGTTCTGGTAACATACAGCCGTATGCTTTGAGGAGGTATAGATGTCCAGGATATGCGAGGTATGCGGTAAGAAGCCCGATTTCGGGTTTAACGTGAGCCACTCCCACCGCAAGACGAAGCGGCGGTGGAACCCGAACATCCAGAAGATCAGGGTCATCGCGGACGGCAGACCCACTCACATGAACGTGTGCACGAAGTGCATGAAGGCGGGCAAGGTAGACCGTTACTAAAGAACGAGACAAGGGAGCGGGGCCTCTAGTTCCCGCTCCCTTTGCGTTGTCCCGGTCTCAGCGAGCGGGCGCGGGGCGGCGACCGCTCCGCGCCCCGTGGCGCCGGCCCGCCTTAACTCTCCAGCTTCTTGTCGAGCTTGATCTGGTCGGCTTCCTTGACCAGCTTGTCACCCAAGCTTCCGTATTCCTCGATCTTCTCGTATTCCTCGCTCTCCATGAACATGGAGATGATATCGATGTCCTGGCCCTGCGCCATGGCCGCGAGCGCGTCGATCAGGCTGCCTACCAGCTGGCGGATATTTACCTGCTGCTCCGTGTAAGCCTCCACGGCCTCTATCCTCTTGGAGGCATAGTCCTTGTAATCCTGGACGCCCTCCAGGGCCAGTATCTTCTCGTATTCCGCCTTGGCGGCCTCGAGGTCGCTGTCGATGCCGTCGAGGATGCCATCCACTTCCTCCTGCATGGCCTGCCCCGCCTCACCGCTGATGGCGGACATATCACCGCTTATAGCGGCGGACCCCAGCTCGGTCTGCAGGTTCTCGAGTTCCTCCCCCTTGAGCTTGGCATCAGACATGTACTTGTCCCCGGCCGTCATAAACTCTTTGGCGTCGTCCTTGTTGGCATCGCCGCCGCACCCTGCCACGAAAGCCAGCATCGACAGGGAGAGAGCGGTGATAATAATGACCACCACTGCCTTTCTCATTACCTTACCTCCTGTTGAAGTCCCTCTCCTTACGCTTTCCAATAAGTAGTATTCAACCAAGGCGCCGGTTTTCCTCTTTAGGTGGTTTCGATGCCCCTTTCATCGCACCGGTTCCACCTCGAACCGCGCCGCTGGATATCCGCCATGCCACGATCACCGCAAGGCGCGCGGGGGAAGGGAGCTGCCGTCCCTGATGTCGTAGAGCGTCACCTCTCCCTCCCGCAATATCGCAACCGATGGTACCCCGTCACCCTTGGGCAGGGACGGGCTGCCCGGATTGCACACGAGCATGGATCCGTGCTCCCAGGTGCCGCGTGCGTGGGTATGCCCCCTTACCAGCAGGTCGGCACCATACCCTTGCGCCAGCTCCACCAAGGCGGCGTGATCCATGCCATCCCCGTGGGTCACCATGATGTTCAGCCCCTCCAGGCGGCAGAAAAAATAAGGGGACATGATGGGTGCCCGCAAGGCGAGTTGATCGACCTCCGAATCGCAATTGCCGCGAGCGTGCAGGATGGGTACGGCGCACTCGTTCATCTCCCGGGCGAGCTCCCGGGGATCGTAGGTGGGAAGCACCGGGTTGAAGGCGCCGTGATAGAGGTGGTCGCCCGCGTGCAGGATCAACTCGCACGAACCCAGGATCTCCATGGCCCGCCGCCACGCCGCCGCATCGCCGTGCGTATCGCTTATCATCCCTACCATCATCTCTCGAACTTCCTTTCGCCACAGGGGAGCGATCCCCGATACGTCTCCGCGTCGCAACCGCTGCGTCGCATTATAGCCTTATACGTTCTACCCTGCATTATAGTTACGGGGCTGCGGGCTAACGCGCCCGGGGATCAGGGCTCCGGGCGCGGGTTCACCGGCCCGGAGCCCCTGCCGATATCCAGGGAGCTGCGCAGGGCGCGCACCACGTCACTCTTCGCTCTTCTCGCCGCGCCCAGGGGGTCTTCTCCCAGGGCCAGGTAGGCCGCCATGGCCGCCGAGAGCATGCAGCCCGTGCCGTGGGTATTCTCGGTGTCTACGCGCGGCAGAGACAGGGTGACGAACTCGCTTCCATCGTAGAAGACGTCCACCGCCTCCGCCGAGCCCGGCAGGTGGCCGCCCTTGACGAGCACGCATTCCGGCCCCATCTCCCGGATGCGGGCGGCCGCCTCCCTCATCCCCTCCAGGTCGCCGATCTCCCCGCCCAGCAGCAGGGAAGCCTCCGCGAGGTTGGGGGTGACCACGGTCGCCAGAGGGAACAGCTCCTCCGCTATGGTCTCTATCCCCCCGCCGTCGAGGAGCGAATGGCCGCTGGTGGAGACGGCTACCGGGTCCACCACCAGGCGCTTGATGCCCCTCTCCGTAACCACCTCCGAGACGGCCCGGATGATCGCCGCGCTGGCGAGCATGCCCGTCTTCGCTCCCGCGACCTCGAAGTCGTCGAGGACCGCCTCCAGTTGCGACACCACTACCTCCACCGGCAGGTCGAAGCGCGAGACAACGCCCATGGTGTTCTGCGAGGTGACGCTGGTGATGGCGCAAGTACCGTGCACGCCGCACAAGTGAAAGGTCTTGATGTCGGCCTGGATTCCGGCCCCACCCCCGGAATCGGATCCGGCGACGGTTAGGGCCACCGCTGAGCGCATCCCTACCCCTCCTTGAAGTGCTCGTAGCCCACGCGGTCGGTGTCGAGCCGTTTCCCCGCGGCGTCGAGCACGCGCACCTCATTCCCCTCCGTTATCCTCCCGACGACGCTGAGCCCCAGCCCGTCCCGGAGGGAGGGCGCCCTGTCCGCATCCGCCACCAGGATGAGTTCGTAATCCTCCCCCCCGAAGAGGGCCGCGCGGCGCGCGTCCTCGCCGAGCTCCAGCGCGGTGGCCTCCGCGTCGCCCGAAATGGGCACCTCCTCGATGAAGACCTCCGCCCCCACCCCGCTCTCCTCGCAGATGTGGCCGAGGTCTCGCAGCAGGCCGTCGCTGACGTCGATGGCAGAGGTCGCGCCCATCTCCAGCGCCTTCCCCCCTTCCCCTACGCGGGGACGGGGATAGAGGTGCCTGCGCGCGCAAACGTTGGAGTCGCTTCCGCCGCCCATGAGCCAGCGCAGGCCGAGATAGGAATCGCCGAGGGTCCCGGTGACCAGCACCGCCTGTCCCGGCCTGGCCGCATCGCGGGTGAGATACCTCTCGCCGGGTATGCTGCCGACGAGGGAGACCGAGATGAAGAGGCTCGCGGGCGAGCGTACGATGTCGCCGCCGACCACGGCGCAGCCGAACTCCTCGCCGCAGTCAACCAGGCCGCGGTAGACCTCCTCCAGCGCCTCGACCTCGGCGTCGCCCCTGAGCCCCAGGACGACAAGGGCGAAGGACGGGGCGCCTCCCCCCATGGAGGCGAGGTCCGAGACGTTCACCGCCAGGGCCTTGTAGCCCAGGGAGTGCCAGGGGGTGTAAGCGGGGTCGAAGTGAACCCCCTCCACCACGGCGTCGGCGGTGTAGGCCCACAGCCCGCCCGCGCCGTCACGGATCACGGCGGTGTCGTCGCCGATGCCCCGCACCAGGCCCTCGCGCTCGCCCTCCAGCATGGCGCGGAGCCTCGCGATGATCCCGAACTCGCCGGCCTCCTCGACCCGCAAGAGCCCTCTCCCTTCCTTCACTCGCACGCGGGCATACCATCACGCCCCAGGTATTCCGATATGAAACGCATGGCGCAGAAGTCGCCGCACATGGTGCAGGCCTCCTCGCCCTCGACCTGACGCTCCCCGAAGAGCTTCCTTGCCTTCACCGGGTCGAGGGCCAGCTCGAGCTGCCTCTCCCAGTCCAGGCCCTTCCTCGCCCTGCTCATGTCCAGGTCCCAATCCCTCGCGCCGGGTATTCCCCTCGCCACGTCCGCGGCATGTGCGGCGATGCGCGTGACGATGACCCCCTCGCGCACGTCCTCCGCTGTGGGCAGTCCGAGGTGTTCGCGCGGTGTCACGTAGCAGAGGAAGTCTGCCCCGGACATGGCGGCGACGGCTCCCCCGACCGCGGCCGCGATATGGTCGTATCCGGCGGCTACGTCGGTGACCAGCGGCCCCAGCACGTAGAAGGGCGCTCCGCGTGTGATGGCCTTGGCCATGCGTATGTTCGCCTCAACCTGGTGCAGGGGGATGTGCCCCGGGCCTTCCACCATGCACTGCACCCCGGCCTCGCGGCTGCGTTTGACCAGTTCCCCCAGGACCACCAGCTCCGCCACCTGCGCCGCGTCGGTGGCGTCCTCTATGCAGCCCGGCCGCATGCCGTCCCCCAGCGACAGGGTGACCTCGTGCTCGCGGGCGATATCCAGTAGGCGGTCGAACTCGGCATAGAGCGGGTTCTCCTTGTCGTTGTGCAGTATCCAACCGGCGAGGAAGGCGCCTCCGCGGCTAACGATGTCCGCCACGCGGGGGTTAGCCTTGAGGGTCTCCAGCGCCCCGGCGGTCATCCCGCAGTGCACGGTGATGAAGTCCACGCCGGAGGCGCAGTGGTCCTCTATGGCGCGGAACATGTCGTCCTTGCTCATGGCGACGATGCTGCCTCTCTCATCCATGGCGCGCACCGCCGCCTGGTAGATGGGGACGGAGCCCACGGGGATGGGTGAGTTCGCCACCACCGCGTCCCTCACCCTGTCGATGGGGCCGCCCGTGGAGAGGTCCATGACCGCGTCGGCCCCGGCCTCCACCGCCGCCAGCAGTTTTACCAGTTCGTCCTCGATGCCGGCATAATCGCTGGAGGTACCGATGTTCGCGTTCACCTTCGTACGCGAGCCTCCCCCCACCACGCGGGGGCTCTCCAGCTCGCGCCGGCCGTTGCAGGGGAGCACGGCCGTCCCTTCGAGCATGGCCTGCGCGAGTTCGCCGACGTCGATCCCCTCCTCGGCCGCCACCCTGCCCAGCAGCGGTGGCGCTTCCCCCAGCCTCAACCTCTCCAGCAGGGTCTTTCTTCCCATACGCTACCTCCCCGCCAGGCAGTCGTCCACCAGCAGGCGCAGCTCCCGTACCGCCCCCGTCATGTCCTCGGCCCCAGTCACCGCCGAGATCACCGCGATACCGTCCGCTCCCGCATTGAGCACCCGTCTGGCGTTATCCGCGTCTATGCCGCCGATGGCCACGATGGGCAGCTCGACGGCTTCCCTTATCCTCTTCAGCCCCTCCAGCCCGATGGGTGGAGCGGCGTCATCCTTGCTCGGAGTGGCGAACACCGGCCCTACCCCGAGATAATCGGCGCCGTCTTCCCGGGCCGCGAGCGCCTCCTCCACGGTGGTCGCCGATATCCCCAGGATCATCCCGGCGCTCATGAGGGAGCGCGCGGCCTGCGCCGGCACGTCCTCCTGCCCCAGGTGCACGCCGTCGGCCTTCGCCGCCATGGCGACGTCTATGCGGTCGTTGACGAAAAAGAGGCCGCCGGCCGGGCTCCGCCCTATCGCGTCGCCCATGCGCAGTGCCAGCCCGTGCAGTTCCCTGCCGCCCAGCTCTTTGCCGCGCAGCTGTATGGCGTCGGCCCCGCCCTCGATAGCAGCGGCGGCCACATCCATGTGCCCGAACCCGCGCGCGGGGTCTGCATAGGTCACCACGTACAGCCCCAGCCTCATCTCACTCATCGCCTCAGCTCCGATCATCGCGGCGGGATGCGCCGCATACCCTCACCGTTGAGTCATCCGGGGCGCCGGGTGCTGACCCGCCTCGAATGTCCCTCCGGGCGCCAGGCTTGTGCGTCAAAACGTAAGGCGCTTTCCCTCCGCAAAAAAGCCGCAAGCCTGAACGGGCGTGCGGCGCGATATCCTCTCGACTACCACGTTTCCTACGCCGGCATTACCCGGGTCAGGTTCAGGAGTATGCTCTCAGCCCCCGCTCGGGAGCACCCCCACATGGCTCATATGGTGTTTTCAATACAACCTCATTCTGCCGTCTATTAAATAATAGCGCAGACCACAACGGGGTAAAAGGGGGCGCCTCGACGACGTTAAAAGCGATATGCCGGCGCCGCCTGTTTGGGTATAATCTCAGACGAAAGGAGGGATGAGAAATGGCGGAGAAACGCAAGGCAGAGGAGAAGCAGGCAAAGGGCAAGGCGAGCAAGTCGGACGCGAGGAAGCCGGGCGCGAAAAAGCCCGCGGCGGGAAAGCCCGCCGCGAAGAAGAAAACCGAGGGAAAGCCCGAAAAGGAAGCAAAGGTAGGGGGAGAGCCGCTAGGGGAGGAGAAGGAAGCCGTCCTGGACGGAGAGGCGAAGGCAGCCGCGGAGAAGGAGCCCGAGGGTGCTCCCGCTTCAGCGGAGGAGGAGATGAGCGAGGAGGATTTCCGCCGCCTCGTGGAGGAGAGCCTGGAGAGACTGACGGTCAAGGACATGGTGCTTACCATGATGAACCAGTTGGCCAGCGTCGGATATATGAAGATGGGCCTGCCGGAGAACGTAAACCTCAAGTATCGCGACTTCGACCAGGCTGGGCTGGCCATAGATGCCCTGGAGGCCATGATCAAGGGGGCGGAGAACAGGATGCCAGAGGACCTCCTGCGCCCGTTCAGGAGCACCCTCGCCAACCTTCAGCTGAACTTCGTGCAGTTGAGAAGGAAATAGGCCGCTGCCGTTACGCCTGGCCGGCTCACGAAATGGCGTCGACGGCGGCGAGGCTCACGTGGACCTCTTCCCGCTCGTGTCTCTCTCCCGCCAGGGTGCAGCTGACGTTCTTTATGATGAGCAGGCCATCCGCGGTGATCTCATGAAGATCTCCCCGGAAGTAATGGCCGCCCGCGGTCCACACCATCAGCTCGCTGCCGATCTTGTCCTCGAAGACGCGCTGGTAACCCTCGCGATCACCCATGGCGCTCACCCTCCTTCCTTGAGCTTCTCCAGACGCCTGCGGGCGCGGGAGTCGTGGGGCTTGTAGAAAAGATAGTCCTCCAGATCCTGCCTGGCCTCGTAGGCGCAGTCCTTCTCCATCCATGCCAGGGCCCGCTTGTAATAGGCCTGGGCGTAGTCGGGGTAAAGCTCCAGCGCCTTGGAGTAATCGCACACCGCCGAGTCGTAATCGCCGGCCCCGGCATCGATATCGCCCCGAGCCGAGTAGGCCGCGGCGAAATCCGGCTTGAGCTTGATCGCCCTGGTCAGGGCCTCCTTGGCGTCGTCGTACCTCCGCGTCCTGCCCAGGGCTATGCCCAGGTTATAGTGGGCCACCACGAACTCGGGATAGAGCTCAACCGCCCGCTGGTACATGGGCACGGACTGTTCCCATTCCCCCTTCGAGTCGTGGAGCTGCGCCCGTGAGTTCAGCTCTGCGGCTTCCTTTATGGCCTCGATGCGCCCGCCGGATAGCGCGAAACCGCAGACCGGACAGCTTTCCACCCCAACTGGTATTTCCTTGGTGCAGTTGAAGCAGCGCGTGGTTTCGGGCATCCTGGCCCCTTTAGAAAAATGGCGCCCTTGGGGAGATTCGAACTCCCGCACGTGGCTCCGGAGGCCACTGCTCTATCCACTGAGCTACAAGGGCACTGTTAACCCCTAAATTCCTATTCATCTTAACAAGGGAATATGCCGTTTTCAATCGCACCGGAAGACGGTTTCGGCATCCCGCCGTTCCGTTGATACAACTCCTGGCCCTCACAGCCACAGCCCCCGCTCACACTGCTACAATCGTTGTAGAGTCCGGCTGGGGGATCGCGGTAGTCGTCCCTGGAAAAGCTGCTTGTACCTTCCGCCACGTATTCTTCCTCGGGTGGTTAAATCATTCATAGGTGCCTTGCTGACAGCCGGAATACGCGGCCCTGGTATCCGGTAGGCTCGTGAGTATCACGGGTGATTTCTCAGGAGCCCAACCACCACCACGGAACCGCGATTACCTTGCCATGAAGGTGGCGAAGGGCGCTCCCCGCGTGTACTAATGATATTGTTGTAAGAGGGTCTTGTTGTCAGCTTAACTTCAACCGCCACCAAATCCTTACCTTGCTCCAGAACGAAATCCACCCCCTGGCCTCCAGAGGTCCGCCAGAAATGGATGCCGACGCGGGGAACCTGCAATTCCGCGTCCGCCCTCAGCTGGAGATGCACCAGGCATTCGAAAAGGCTGCCCAGTTCGCGCGCCGAGCGTAGGGAATCCGTATCGTGATAACCGGCGAGAAAGGCATTCAGCCCTGGATCGATATAATACAGCTTTGGGGATTTGACGACGCGTTTGTTGCGACTGGCGGTGAGAGGGGGCACCCTCATCAGAAGGTTCGAGACCTCGAGCAGCTTTATGTAGCGGTATACGGTCGGCTGGCTTATCCCGATATCCCGAGCCAGGGCGCTCCGGTTCAAAACGCTGCCGGATCTCAAGGCCAGGACGCCCAGGAGCCGTCGGAAATCAACCAGGTTCTCTATTTGGGAGAGTTCCCTCAAGTCCCTCTCCAGGTAGGTTTTTACATATCCCTCCCACCATAGCAACATATCTCCAAGTCCGCTCAACTCCAGAAGGGGGGCAAAGACCCCCCTCAATATGTGCGGCAACGGGTCCTCTTTCCCTATGCTCCCTTCATCCAACCGGAAGTCCTTGCGCATGATATTCTGTAATCTGGATGGCCCGCCGCCCCTCCCCTTCATCTCCCGGTAAGTGAATGGCATCATCTCCAGGTAGATAGCCCTGCCCGCAAGGGATTCCGTCACCTTGCTCATGAGCAGCAGGTTGGATGAACCCGAGAGCAAGAAACGCTTCTTGCGCCTGCTGCGGTCTACCTCTAGCTTGACCGCCTCGAGGACTCGCGGGGCTTTCTGCACTTCATCTATTATAACCTCGTCGAATCCCTCCCAGGGCCGCGCCCCCGGGGGCGGCCGCGTCCTGCACCGAGAGGGAGGTCATCCTGCCCGCCTCGTCCCGCCCGTAGAGCTTTGTGAAGGAGGTGGAGCCGTCTATAGGCCTGGTCTCGCGGGTGAGGTAATCCAGGAGGTTGTAGGAAAAGGAGGGGCGCAGGGCGGGGTCGGTGCTCACCGCGTCCCATTCGGATATCTTTCTCCCGAAGATGTCGTAGGCGAAGTAGCGGGGCTCGATGGGATCTTCCCCCTCGTATCCCCGGCAGGTCATGGCCAGGCGGGAGAGGTTCGTCACGGGCATAGGTGGTGACGGTAGTGGTATGCAATTTTGCGTCCATTATGGGTATGGTTGCTATTTTTACCCATACGATCTGACAGCCTTGACTATGCTCATCGCTCTTGCAGCAGGTTTGCCATCTCGCGTCTCAGCATTGGCAGATTCGATTGAACTATATCCCAGACCAGTCGGTTATCTACCTCCGCGTAGCCATGGATGAGGAGATTGCGGAAGGCAATGATGCGGCGGTGATCAGTTATTCTTTCCGCAACTGCCGCGTCCAGGCGTGCAAGCTGTGTCAGAGCCTCTCCAATAATCTCAAACTGCCGCTCCACCGCGGATCTCACCATGCTGTCCTCCATATAGCTCTCAAAGGAACTGCCCTCTGTGAAGGTGGCGATGAGATCAGCCGCCTGGTTTATATCATATAGATATTTCTTTGTCTCAATGCGCATACAGCAACGCCTTCGTTCTCTCCAATGATTCACGGAAATACGGGTTCTTGATCGCCGAGCCTACCACCAGATCCACTTGCATTCCAAAAAGCGTCTCCAGCGATTCCAGCAGCCCGAAATAGCGATTGGCATAACCGGCTGATTCCGGGGATTCGAACTCCACCAATAAATCAATGTCTCCTGCTTGAGATAGTGGTTGCTTGAGCGCAGCGGAGCCAAAGATTTCGAGTCGCCTTACACCGTAGCGGCGGCATATTACATCCAATTCGGCTTTGAGCAGTTCAATCTCATCGATCATCTTTCCATCTCCTGTTCCAGCGCGTTCTGTTCTTATCAAGCTACTTTATTTGACAATCCCTTCTGGTCCTTTCTCGCGCTTACTCGCTGGCTTCCTGAAATTGAAGTATTTCAAAATTGTCTTTTCTAATAACTAATATTATCCTGGATTTCTTGCACCGAACAATAGCATCACCTGCCCCGGGACAAGCCAGGCGTCTCCCATGGCGGGGTCCGGGGAGGTGAAGAGGGCGGCCTGGGGGTCATACCAGCGGGCCTGCATCTGGTAGAGGTCGGTTGCGGGGTCCCGGTAGTCGTCCTGGTAAAGGAAGGGGGTGCCCTCGGCTGAGTATTCCCCCTCCATCTCCCCGTAGGGCTCGTAAGCGTAGGTTTGTGCGAGGCTTCCGTCCTCTGAGATAAGGGCGAGGACGTCACCCCGGGGGGAGCGGAAGGGATAGGTAGTCTCCGCCGGGTCCTGGGTGTGGTCGGTCTGGGCCAGGCGAATGCCAGAGGGGCCGCAGGCAAAGGAGTAGGTGAGGGTTCCTTCGTCTCCCCCTCCCGCGGGGTCGTAGATGGCCGCCGTCTCTTGCGTGAGGGCGAAGGGGAGGAAGATGGAGGCGGAGGTGGTGCTGCCCGCGCTCTCTTCCCTTGAGAGCATCCTTCCGGTGTGGTCGTAGGCGTAGGCGGCCTGGGTGGTCTCGCTTCCCCCCGCCGAGGTTGCCGCTACCATGCGGCCGGCGCCGTCCCAGGCGAGGCTGGTGAGGCCGCGGGGGCCGGTGGCCGAAGTCATCCTGCCCGCGGCGTCGTATTCCTTCCCCGTTCCCTTGCCCGATCCGGGGGGCCTCTCCAGGGTCTTGTTGCCGGGGAAAGAAATGCCAGGAAGATTGATTACTCCTGCAGTAGTTACATCTCTACAATACCCATATCTTGGAATATCTCCATTAGGGTTTCTCTATCTGAAGGGTCCATTGCATACAGGTTGGCTCTTGCCTTCCTGCCGTT
The DNA here is from genome assembly GCA_028697145.1 of Actinomycetota bacterium. Lineage (GTDB taxonomy): Bacteria > Actinomycetota > Geothermincolia > Geothermincolales > RBG-13-55-18 > SURF-21. The sequence goes on from JAQVFR010000029.1 coordinate 42,745, forward strand.
AGAAAGAGTTATCCTAATGCTACTATTCTTAACCAATACGCTAGCAATGTCATTCAATCTAAAACTTTGAAATATGATCGGCGCGATGGGAATGAGATAAAATCTCATTACACCATCCCTAAGTGTGATAAAGGGTCTTTTGAAAGAGGCAACTATCATCGCGAGAATAAGTACGGAGAACACAACCGATACAATCACCCACACCCAGTTCTCAAGTAATGCTTGTAGAAATATGTCAATAAATGGTAGTATAAAAAGGATAACCAAACATGCACGATAGAAGTTGCTCCATCTGAATGAATAGTTTTCATCTGACATGACAACCCTCGCTCCCATAATTATAAATGATCTCCTACTGCTTACACGTTCTTTCCTAGCTGCCAGGCTGAAGGTCACGTAAAATAACTTGCTGAAATTCAGGTGGGGTGCTTTCCTTTCAGAAAAGGAAGCCACCTTTAAGAAAGGAGCACCCCACTGCGAAGGACCGAGGGTCCCTGGAGTCATAACCTCTTTACTGCCTTTTCCAGTTCTCCCCTGGGCACGAGATCCAGGATGTCCAGGTTCTCGCCGGTGACGTCGTAAAGGATGCGCCAGTCCCCCACCCGGAGGCGGAAGAACTCGTCCTTTGGGCCCTGGAGACGCTTCACGCTCTTCCCCTCGGGAAAGGGATCGGTGGCCAGCTTCCCCATGGCTTTGGCTATGCGTTTGCGATCCTGAGCGGAGACGGCCTTGAAGGCCTTGGCGAACCGCTTTGAATACCGGAGAGTGTAAGCCATCTACTCACCCGCGAGCTTTTCCATCTCCTTGTGAGTGAGAAAATCGCCGGCCTCTATCTCCTTGCGTGCTTCCTTGCGCCTGGCTATGAGCTCAGGGTGGTTGGCCAGGATGAAGTCCTCTAAGTCCTCCTCGGAGAACGGGATGAGCATGGCCCTGGGCCTGCCGTGCCAGGTGACGATGATCCACTTGTCCTCCTCGGCGACGTCGCGCACCACGGCAGACATCTGCCCCTTCATCTCCTTCACTCCCATAAAGCCTATGGACGAGGGGGGCTCCATGGCCTCTATCTTCATGTGGCCCGCCGATGCCTTAGTTTTCGCCATCTTTCTCACTCCTAATAGGTGGTCCTAATAGTGGTCCCTTTCCATATCGTCATTATAGCACGGTTGCTCAAGGACCTCTCCCCCACCCTACCCCGCCGTTTGCACCGCTGGAGACCCCGCGTCCCAGGCGTAGGAGACGGTTATGTCCTCTGTGGGGTTATCCGAGGGGTGGGAGACGACCCGCAAGGGGACGCCCAGGTGAGAGTAGGTGATATCGCGCAGCGGGGCCGCGCCCCCGGGGGCGGCCGCGTCCCGCACCGAGAGGGAGGTCATCCTGCCCGCCTCGTCCCGGCCGTAGAGCTTTGTGAAGGAGGTGGAGCCGTCTATGTGTCACTCGGCACTTAAAACCGGCCACGAATCAGCACACCAAAACCGGCCAACTTGAGATGTATTGATAATCTACTCCTTTATCTCCGGTATCTCCAGACCTTTTCTCTTTCTTTCATGCAGGCGG
>JAQVFR010000004.1:0-3289 GCA_028697145.1 Actinomycetota bacterium
ATAAGTGGGTATGGGCTCGGTCTTGACATTCCTCGCCTGCGGCTCGGACGCAAAACCGAGCCCGTGTGGCGGGTTGGGGAGAGGGCGGGGGTGGGCGGACGGTAGGGGGTATGGAGAGGACGGGGGGGGGCAGGCCAGCGGGTTGGGGAGAGGACGGGGGTGGGCAGACCACACGTGCCAGGCCATAACATTCGGAGATGTTAAGGCGCTGGCACCGTTGCATACCATGCAGGGACGTGCGCAGACGGGAGGGTGTCGCCTGTTTGGAAAAACATTCGTCTGTGCTGCCACCAGCCCGAGAACCGGGGATATAAAGAAGCCTTCCGTCTGCTTGACCGTCGCCAGCCCGGGGAACTCCTCGGTCGCAGCGAGGCTTTGCGAGCGGGACCGTTACCTGGAGGGCCCGGGCTATTTCGTAAGAAGGCGAAACCGTTACCCCCGGGCCCGGGCCGATAGAAAAAGGGCCGGGCGAGTGCCCGGCCCCAGTCACTTTTTCCCTTACCACGAACCGTACCCGATGGAGCAGGAGCCCCCCGCCTTGCTGGAACGGTCGATGGGATCGACATAGGTGAAGTACATGGCCCTCTCCACCACCACGCCGCCGCCGCCGCCGGCGGATGCGACCTCCGCGGGCTGCGCGAAAACGCGCGTGGACACGTCCGTGGCCTCCAGGCCCGGCACCTCGTCCACCTTGATGGTCTTACGGCTCTTGGCCCCGATCGTGTACTCCTTGGCTATGGGCACGCCGTTCGGGGTCATGAAGGTGACGGTGAGCTTCTGCGCAAAGTCGTAGGGGTTCATGATGAGCACGTAGGTATCGAAGGAACCCCCGGTGTAGCCCTCGGCCAGGAACCAGTTGGGGTAGGTCCGCGAGGCGCCGATGGAGTTGGCGCCGTCGATGGCGCCGTTGTAGTTGAAGTACACCGAGCGCTCCGCCACGATGCTCGCGGGCACCTTGTCCACGGTGAGGTCCACCTGGTTCACCACCCCGTCGTACATCTCCGGCACCTGGTCGGCTGCCGCCTTGTCCAGCACGAGGGCGGTCACCCTGTCGACGAGGTAGGCATGGGCTTCCTCGGCGCTGACCCTGCCGTTGCCGTTGGAATCGGCGGCCTTCTTGCCCAGGGCCTCAACAAAGTAGTAGGCCCAGGCGCCGTTGCCGTAGTCGCCGGTGGCGGCGGTGAAGTCACCGTCCGGGAACTCGTGGGACACCTCGCCGCTGCCGCAGGACGCGAGGAGCAGGCGCCCGGAGGCCGCCAGCTCTCCGGCCAGCTCGCCGCTGTTGTCGCAGCTGAACATGGCCACGAAGTTCTCCGTCTGCATGGCGGCGAAGCAGGCTTCCAGCTCGGAGCGGGAGACGCTGCCGTCATACAGGTCGATGTTGTTCTCGGTGCCGTTGAAGCTGCGGCCGCCGAAGAAGAAGACGGCGATGTCGTTGGCGTCGGCCGCGGAGGCCAGCCAGTCCATCTTGGCCTGGAAATTGTCCAGCGTGGCACCTTCGCCGAGGCAGTACTGGTACTCGAACCCGCCCTGGTCGTACAGGCGGTGCTTGATGTCCACCGCGTCGTCCTCCGCGTAGAGAAGATCGGCGCCGGACGGATAGTCGTCGATACCGAAGACCACCGCGTACCTGTCCACGGGATCAGCGTCGACCTCCGCGAGCTTCACCTGCCTCATCGCCGTCACCTTGGTGGAGACGTCGGTGCCCTCCAGCCCGGGCACGTCGTCCACGTTGATGGTGTCGCGGGAATACGGCTTGACGTCGGGGTGCACCACGCTCACGGGCTCGAACCCCGGCGTGTTGGTGTAGAAGGTGTAGGTTATGTCCACGGCATAGCTGTTGGGGTTCATGGCCATGACCCAGGTGTCGAAGTCCCCGCCGGTATAGCCCTCGGGGAGGTACCACTCCTGGGCGGCGTACTTGGCCCCGATGGAGCTGGACCCGCCCGCCTTGCCTTTGTAATCGAAGTACATGGCGCGCTCCGCCATGACTGGCTTGCCGTCCATGGAGAGGACGAGGGTGGAAACGTCGGTGCTGTCGAACTTGACCTGCGTGGCGGTCTCTCCGCCCGCGGTGGCGGCCTGGACGTCGGAGATGACGTTCTCCTGGCCCTCCACCCATATCAACTCGTCGAGCTTGATCGTCTTCCTGCGTCCGGCGGGTACGACGGTCTTGAACGGGTAATACCTGCCGTCGTCCGGCTTCATCAGCTTCACCCACACGTTGGCGTCCGAATCTCCGGGGTTCATGAGCAAGATGTAGGTGTCGAAGGTCCCCCCGGTATAGCCCTCGGGCAGGTACCAGCTCGTGCTCAGGCCGTCCGCCCCGATGGTGGAGTGCCCACCGACGCGCGAACCCTGGCCGCCGTTGTAATTGAAGTACATGGCGCGCTCGGCGATGACCCCCTCGCCCTCGCATTTGACCTCGGTGGACACCTCCTGCCTCTCCAGGCCCGGGACGGTGTTGAGATAAACGGTGGTCCTGCTCTCGCCGTCCAGGGGCAGGTCCAGGGAGATGGGCTCGCCGCCGGGCGTGAAGAACCTGAGGTGGGCGATGGCATCAGTCTGGTTGGGGTTCTGGATGAGGATCCAGGTGTCGAAGTCACCGCCAGTGTAGCCCTCGGCGAAGTACCAGCCCGCAGCCCCGCAGCATGCGTTCACCTCCCCCGCCGGGGCCACCGCCACGGTGGCGGCGCAGAACAGGCCGCTGAGCACCACGATCAACAGGACCTTGAGAACCTTACTCTTCCCTCTCATCTTTTCGCTCCCTTCTTTCGCCGTGAGAGTCGGGTAAGTCTGCCCCCTTATCCTGCCCTCGTCCTCCACTTATTCTCGCCTTGCGTGACCTCACTTTGTTTCCGGAAGTATCCTATTCATCGACGTGCCGAGTCCGCCGCTTGAGACGGAGGCCGTTCCATCCCGCCATAGGTGAAAACGGACGCGAGGCGGCTTGATTACACTCGATTCGGGGAGATGAGGCCCCGGCTCTACACCGGGAGTCCCCGCCCCGGGAGGAGTTGCCTTTCTAGACCGCGGCGGGAGCGGCGATGCCCGCCTCCAACTGCTTCAGCCGTTGCCGTCGTCCGGCATGCGCGGGAACAACTGGTGCAGTTCCTCGAGCAGCAGCGCCTCCGCGGCAGGCCCCCGCCCTAGATCCGGCGCAGGAAGTACATGGGCCTCTCGGCGATCACGGGCGCACTGGCGCGGACGGACACCGAGACGTCCCTGCCCGGGCCGACGACGTGGTTGACGTGGAGCGTGGAGCGGGAGTGGGGGGCCAGCTCCAGCG